>JAUQWW010000007.1 GCA_030834965.1 Gallionellaceae bacterium
TTGAATCCCACGCAACTGGGATTGCTTGCCGCCAAGCGTGAATATGACGTCATGGCGGATCAGTTTTTCCTTGGCGAGTGTTTTGAGTGTGGTTGCTGCACTTATGTGTGCCCCGCACATATCCCTCTCGTGCAGCAATTCCGGGTCGCCAAGGCTTTTCTTCGTGATCGGAAGGCGGCATGAGCCAGCCCATCGAGCTGCGTGCCGCTCCCCACCAGCACAGCGGGCGCAGTGTTCCCGTCATCATGCGCAATGTGGTGTACTCCATGCTGCCGATATGCGCCTTCTCGGTGTGGCAATACGGCCTGTCGGCACTGGCCTTGCTGCTCACGGTGACGGCAGCCTGCCTGCTCACCGAACGCCTGCTCAACCGCGCATCGGCTCAACCGAACACGCTGAACGACTGGAGCGCCGCCATCACCGGCATACTGCTGGCGCTCACGCTGCCGCCTGCTTTCCCGCTGTGGATGGGTGTCGTGTCCGGGTTTGTCGCCATCGCGATCGGCAAGGCGCTCTTCGGTGGCCTGGGCTACAACGTGTTCAACCCGGCGCTGGTGGGCCGTGCCTTCGTGCAAGCCGCGTTTCCGGTCGCCATCACGACCTGGGTGCCGGCGTTCGCAACACAACGCTTCAGCGAATTAGTCCCCAGCACGCTGACTGCACCGCTGATGATGCCGCCCGATGTGACTGCCTGGATCAAGCAGCAGAGCGTGGATGCGTTCACCGGCGCGACCCCGCTGGCGCGCTGGAAATTCGAGAACGTGGCTGTTTCCGCCAATGATCTGCTGAGCGGCGCGGCAACCGCCTCCACCGGAGAGACATCGGCCATCCTCATCCTGCTGTGCGGCCTGTATCTGGCGGCGCGCAAATTCATGGACTGGCGCATCCCGGTGGCCGTCCTGGCCTCGGCGGCGGCCACGGCATGGCTGTTCCAGTTGTACGACCCGGCGCATTATCCGTCGCCGCTGTTCGTGCTGCTGTCGGGTGGGCTGGTGCTGGGTGCGGTGTTCATGGCGACCGATATGGCCACTTCGCCGGTGACGCCGCTGGGTGTGTGGATATACGGCGCGGTGATCGGCGTGGTGACGATGATGATCCGCTATTTCGGCGGGCTGACCGAAGGTGTGATGTACGCCATTCTGCTCGGCAATGCACTGACGCCGTTCATTGACCAGTTCACGCAGCCACGCGTCTTCGGCGCTCAGAAGGACGAGAAGCCATGAGCGCGCCGGAACAGAGCCAAACGCCCGCCAGCAAGATGATCCTCACGATGGGCGTGGTCGCCTGCGTATGCGGCGTGCTCATCGTGGGCGCGTTCCAGAGTACGCAGGAGGCGATCGCCGAGAACAAGCGCATCGTGCTGGAGCGTGCCGTGTTCAAGGTTCTGCCGGGCGCGGCAACGGTGCGCAAGTATGCCGCCACGCCGGCAGGCATCCAGCCGCTGACAGGCGATGCCGTACCGGAAGGCGGCGTCAAGTTCTATGCAGCCTATGATCAATCCGGTGGGCTCAAGGGCATTGCGGCCGAGGCAGCCGGCAAAGGCTATGCCGACACGGTGCGCGTGCTGTATGGCTACGAGGCCAAGTGCCAGTGCATCGTCGGCATCAGCGTGGTGTCGATGCGCGAGACGCCGGGAATCGGTGACAAGATCATCACAGATCAGGCGTTCCTGAAGAATTTCGAGGCGCTGGACGTGCGCGTCAACCCGGAGATGACTGCGCTGGCCAACGCGGTAAAGACCGTCAAGCATGGCAGCAAGTCGAACGCCTGGCAGATCGACGCCATCGCCGGAGCGACGGTTACGTCCAAGGCGGTCGGGCGCGGCATCAACGACAGCGCGCAGGCGTTATTGCCCAAGCTGGTCGCCCATATCGGAGAGTTGCAGCCATGAGCCTGCCCGAACAAGCCGACGACTCCATCACCCTCGATACCTTCCTGGAGGGCGTGTGGCGGCAGAACCCGGTGTTCGTGATGGTGCTGGGCATGTGCCCGACGCTGGCCGTCACCGTCTCCGCCATCAATGCGCTGTCCATGGGGGTGGCGACCACGTTTGTGCTGGTCAGCTCCTGCCTGCTGATCTCGATGATCCGCAACCTAGTGCCGAAGGAAGTGCGCATCGCCACGTACATCGTCATCATCGCCACGTTTGTGACGCTGGTGGATTACCTGATCCAGGCGGTGAGCCTGAAACTTTACGAGGCGCTGGGCGCATTCATCCAGCTGATCGTGGTGAACTGCATCATTCTCGGCCGCGCCGAGGCGCACGCGTCGAAGCATCCGCCGCTCAAATCCGTGATCAACGCGCTTGGCATGGGCGTCGGCTTCACCATCGGCCTGTTCGCACTGGGCGGCACGCGCGAAATATTGGGCGCAGGCAATCTGTTCGGCATCTCGCTGTTCGGCGAGCATTTCCAGCCGTGGGTGGTGATGGTGTTGCCGCCGGGCGGATTCTTCGTGCTGGGCGGCTGGCTGCTGTTGTTTGCCTTGTTGCGCAGCAAGCCGGCGACCGAAGGAGGGCACTGATAATGGCGCATGAATCTGTAGGCCTGATATTTGTCAGCACCTTGCTGGCCAACAATTTCGTGCTGGCGATGTTCCTCGGCCTGTGCCCCTTCCTCGGGGTGTCGGGGCGATTGGGTACGGCCTTTCCGATGGGTGTGGCGACGACGTTCGTGATGCTGGTCGCATCGCTGTGCGCCTACGGCCTGAACCTGTTGCTGAGCTACTTCCAGCTCGACTTCCTGCGCCTCATTTCTTACATCGTGGTGATCGCCTCATCGGTCCAGCTGGTGGAGATGGTGCTGAAAAAATACAGCCCCGCGCTGTTCCGCGCGCTGGGCATCTATCTGCCTCTGATCACGACCAATTGCGCAGTGCTGGGGGTGGCGCTGTTTCAGACGGCGCGCGAATACAACTTCACGCAATCGCTGGCTTTTTCCTTCGGCGGCGGTGCGGGTTTCACGCTGGCCCTGGTGTTGATGGCGTCGTTGCGGGAACGCCTGCAACTTGCCAACGTGCCGACGCTGGTGCAGGGCACCGCACTGTCGCTGATCCTGGCGGGATTGCTGTCGCTGTCCTTCATGGGATTTGCCGGGCTGGGAGGAGGGGAATGATCTACCTGATCACGATCGGACTGCTGTTGGCGCTGCTCGTGGGCTGGGTGGTGGTGGAGCACTTTGCCGATGCCTTTGCGCATCGCCATCCGGAATTCGGCCCGGCGCGCAAGGTGGGGTGCGGCAGCTGCGGCAACCATTGCCAAGGCCATTGCAAAAACGAGCATTGACATACGAGGTGACCAATGAAGAGGGGAACAGAATTTCTGCAATATCGTCCCCTCCCCCTTGCAGGGGGAGGGACGGGATGGGGGTTGAATCCGGGCATGATTGCAGCACATGAGGTACGCCCCCAACACAACTTTCCCGCTGAGAAGGGGAAGGGGCAGCACGCGAATTCGTTAAGGGGCTTGCCCAGATCGTCCGCGCGTTTGGGGGCATTTTACTGTTCAGAGGGGGAAATCATGGCTACCGGCAAAAAGTATATTTACGAGTTCGAACATGGCGATGGCAAAAACAAGATGCTGCTCGGAGGCAAGGGCGCGAACCTGTGCGAGATGACCCAGATCGGCTTGAATGTCCCCCCCGGTTTTACCATCACGACCGAGGCGTGCCTGGCCTACCTGGAGAAAAATGCGCTGCCGGACGGCTTGATGAAATCCATCAGGACACACATGGAGGCGCTCGAAAAGAAAACCGGCAAGGGCTTCGGCAGCGGCGAAAACCCTTTGCTGGTCTCGGTGCGTTCCGGCTCGCCCATGTCCATGCCGGGCATGATGGACACCATCCTCAATCTCGGCCTCAACGAAACTTCACTGCAAGGCTTGATCAAGCAGACGGGCAACGCGCGCTTTGCCTATGACACGTATCGCCGTTTCATCCAGCTGTTCGGCAAGATCGCGCTCAACATCAACGATGAATATTTCGACGAGCGCATGACGGCCATCAAGCGCAAGTATGGCGCGCCGCTGGACCTGGATTTGAGCGTCGAACACCTCAAGGAATTGGCGGGCGAGTTTCTCGATATCGTGCAGCGCCATTGCGGCAAGCCGTTCCCGCAAGATCCCTACGAGCAACTGGAAATTGCGGTGGGCGCGGTGTTCGGCTCGTGGATGGGCAAGCGTGCGGTGGATTACCGCAAGCAGTTCAATATCACCAGGGAGCAGGCCAACGGCACGGCGGTGAATATCTGCACCATGGTGTTCGGCAATATGGGCAACGACTCCGGCACGGGCGTGGGCTTCACGCGCAATCCTGGCACGGGGGAGAACCACATCTACGGCGAATATCTGGTCAATGCGCAGGGCGAGGACGTGGTGGCGGGAATACGCACGCCCAAGGCCATCGTCGAAATGGAACAGGAAATGCCGGAGATTTACCTGCAATTGATGGCGCTGCGCAAACGGCTGGAGTCGCATTATCACGAAGTGCAGGATTTCGAGTTCACCATTGAAAAAGGCATCCTGTATTGCCTGCAAACGCGCAACGGCAAAATGAACGCACGCGGCATGGTGCGCACTTCCGTGGAAATGCATCATGAAGGGCTGATTTCCAAGGAGCGAGCGCTGTTGCGCATCGAGCCGGCCGTGCTCGAGCAGCTGCTGGTGCCGCAGCTGGCGCCGAATTTTCATGGCAAGCCGCTGGCGCAGGGGCTGCCGGCCTCGCCCGGTGCGGCATCCGGCAAGATCGTGTTCGATGCGGATACCGCCGAAACGCGCGGCCGCGCCGGCGAGAAAATCATTCTGGTGCGCGAAGAAACGAAGCCGGAGGACATACACGGCTTCTTCCAGGCGCAGGGCATACTCACCAGCCGCGGCGGCAAGACTTCACACGCCGCCGTGGTGGCGCGCGGCATGGGCAAGCCCTGCGTGTCGGGCTGCGAACAGATCGTCATCAACGACATGCAGCGCAGCGCGCGGATCGGCGAAACCACCCTGCACGAAGGCGATGTCATCACCATAGATGGGGGCACCGGCCACGTGTATGCAGGCGAAGTACCGACAGTTGAGGCGCAGCCTTCCGAGGAACTGAATATGCTTCTGTCCTGGGCGGACGAGGCGTCCAGGCTCAAGGTGATGGCGAACGCCGATACGCCCGGCGATGCCCAGCGCGCGCGTGAATTCGGCGCGATGGGCATTGGCCTGTGCCGTACCGAACGCATGTTCAACAGCACCGACAGGCTGCCCATCGTGCAGGAAATGATCCTGGCCGAAACGCAGGAAGAACGTCAGGCCGCGCTGGACCGTCTGCTGCCGATACAGCGCGCCGACTTCAAGGGCATCTTCAAGGCGATGAAGGGGCTGCCTGTCACCGTGCGCCTGCTCGATCCGCCGATGCACGAATTCCTGCCCACCGCCGCGCAGCTCGAACTGGAAATTGCACATCTGCACCAGCTGCGCGACTCCATCAAGGGGCTGGAAGACATCCCGGGCACGCTCAAGCTGCTCAACCCCAAACTCTATCAGCAATATGCCGATGGCCTGACCAAGCTGATGGGCGGCTTGGATGACTTCAAGAATACGCATCTGGAGGACGATGTGATCGGCAGAAAGGAAGTGATCCTGAAAAAGGTCAGGGCGCTTGCCGAGGTCAACCCCATGCTCGGCCACCGCGGCGTGCGGCTGGGCATCACCTATCCTGAAATCTACTCGATGCAGATCCAGGCGATACTCGAAGCCGCAGCGCTATGTGCCAAGGAAGGGCTCGAAATCTACCCCGAGATCATGGTGCCGCAAGTCGCCACGGTGGAAGAACTCAAGCGCATTCACAGCTACGCCCAGCGCGTGCACAAGATCGTGGTTCTGACGCACGGCATCAACGTGAGATACAAGTTCGGCTCCATGCTGGAAGCGGTGCGCGCCTGCGTGCGCGCCGGGCGCATGGCGGAAACCGCCGAGTTCTTCTCGTTCGGCACGAACGACCTGACTCAGGCCACTTTCTCCTTCAGCCGCGAAGATGCAGAAAACAAGTTCCTGCCGGCTTACGTCGACACCGGCATTCTTCAAGACAACCCGTTCGAGGTGCTGGACATCAAAGGCGTGGGTCAATTGATGAAGATGGCAGTGCAGAAAGGCCGCACGACAAACCCGGACCTGAAAGTCGGCATCTGCGGCGAACATGGTGGACACCCCGGCTCCATCCGGTTCTGCCATCACATCGGACTGAACTACGTTTCGTGTTCCGGTCCGCGCGTGCCCATTGCGCGCCTTGCGGCGGCACAGGCCAAGTTGCTGGAAGATCAGTATAGGGAGCCGGTGTGATCAGCGTGTGAGGCAGGCGGTACTTGCCAGTGATTTGTTCGCTCGTTGAAAACGGGGCGGTCAAAGTCGGGCGGCAAAGAGACAAAGAGGAATGTCACCTTATCGAGCATCGCGCAACTTTTATTTCGGTGAGTCGCAGCATGGCCATCATTCACTACGGCGGCTTGTGCTTTCATTCACCTGCGTAATTGGCAAGCCATATGCACCGGTTAAATGGCGCAATACCGGGTGTCCGGTTTTACATGCACGCACCATACACCTGCATCATGTCGGTTATGCCGCGAATGACTTTTTCTATACCATCCTGTTTCAATGTACGCATTCCTTCAGCAACACCCGATGCCTGGTATTCGGACGCGGCAGATTGCTGGCGAATCAAATGGCGCAGGGATGGGGTGGCCTGCAGTAATTCATACAACCCGATGCGCCCCTTGTATCCCCCGTTGCACAACTTGCAGCCCACTGGGCGCCCAAGATAGATCTTGCCATCCACTCCAAAATTTTCACGCCATCCCTTGATGATATCGTTGCGTTCCGCAATGGTTGGGGGCTTGGCATGGCCGGATTGGTAATATTCGTTGGCGAGATACTCTATATCACTATCGGACGCTTCTTCTCGTTTTACGCAGGCAGTGCATAGCTTGCGCGCAAGCCGTTGTGCGAGAACGGCCAGCAAGGCATCGGAAAGGTTGTAGGGGTCTATGCCCAAGCCCAGAAGCCTGGCCACTGTTTCCGAAGCTGAGTTGGTGTGCAGGGTGGATAGCACCAAGTGTCCGGTCATCGAGGCTTCCAGCGCAATTTTGGCGGTTTCCTGGTCGCGCATTTCGCCGATCATGATTACATCGGGGTCGGCACGCAGGAATGCGCGCAGCACAGTTGCGAAAGTCACGCCGATTTTGTTGTTGACCTGTACTTGGCACAGGCGGGGTTGCACAATCTCCACCGGGTCTTCCGCTGTCCATATCTTGCGGTCTTCGGAATTGAGTTCCTTCAAGACAGAATGCAGCGTGGTAGTTTTGCCACTGCCGGTCGGGCCGCATACCAGAATCAGGCCGTATGGCAGTTGGAAGACCTCCCGGAATACGCTCACATCCCGGTTTGCCATGCCCAGGGTGTCGAGTGGCAATGGATCGCCCGAGGCCAGGATGCGGATCGTGACAAATTCCACGCCTTGCGTAGCCGGGATGGTCGCCACGCGCAGGTCAACACGCCCGCCGTGCGGTACGTTAAATGAAATCTTGCCGTCCTGCGGACGGCGCTTGTCAGAAATATCGAGGCCGGCCATGATCTTGATGCGTGACACCACAGCTTTGTGATAAACACGCGGGAAACTGGCGAAATGCTCCATGCGCCCGTCGCGGCGCAAGCGTATGCTGGCTTCTGCTCCATCATTGAATAGTTCGATATGGATGTCCGATGTCCCCTCCTGAATGGCGTGGATGATCATCTGATTAACCAGATTAACAATGATGGAGTCACTCTCCGATACGTCGCTGTTGCTGGTTTCATCGGCCACTGGCTGGACTGCGGGGTCAGCCACGTCGTTCTTGGCCAAGTTCAAGAATTCTGCCTTTACTTCCTCCGTACTCTTCTTGCCGGAATCGTGCAAATTGATGCGCCTGACTATTTCATGCATCGGCGCAAATACGGGGATTACCTTCATGCCGGTCAGCATCATGAAAAATGAGTTGTCCGTGAACATGAAAGGGTCGGTTACGGCCAGATACAGCGCGTTGTTGTAAATGCCGATCGGCACCGCACGTTTGTCGCGGATGTGCGCGAGCGGGATGATCTTGGTTACTTCCGAGGGAATGTCGATGGACAATATATCCACCATCGGGATGCCGGCCTGGATAAGCAGCGAGCGGGGCAGTTCATCTTGCTTGATTATTCCGATCCGAACCAGAATATCGCCCATGGGCTGATTTCGGTATAGCGGCTTTTTTTGTATGGAGCGCACAACACGCAAGGTTTGTTCGTCTATCACGCCATAATGTATCAGGATTGCGCCGATTTTTTTGCCTTGCATCGGGTAAATGTTTTCTCCCCTGTGTTGCAGCTCGGCATTTTCTTTCAATTCCTGCTGTGAGCGTATGATGGGCCATTCGATCTGGCGTTTTCCGTCGGTTTTTGCACGCTCCAGCTGAATGGCGGCAATCTCGCTATTCGTTTCGAACTCAGTGAGGTTTTCCGGGTCTCCATCCGACTTGGCGGGTGTCTCGACTGGGGCTAATTCGGAGCCGCCGTGAGGGTCATTTGGGCTGGATTTTGTCATTGTCGAATAGAACCTTCTTTGAGTAGGACGACCTTGTTAAAATCTAGCACCAAATCTCCATGCTGGATATAGGAAATATACCTACGAACACCATGCCGAATGGAATCTTGAGGCATATGCTGTTGAAAGATTCACTGTTCCCACTCCGTGCAGGATGGCAATGCAAAGCGACCCATCAATGAATTGTTTCAAAAAAGGCAAGCATGGCAAAAGCAAAGACAATTTATAGCTGCACCGAATGCGGCGGACAGGCGCCCAAGTGGCAGGGGCAGTGCCCGCATTGCGAGGCATGGAATACGCTGGTGGAATCCGTGGCGGAAGCAGCGCCCGGCGCCGGCAAGAACCGCTACAGTGCGCTGGCCGCATCGGGCAGGTTGCAGCAGCTTGCCGAGGTGGAGGCCAATGAGGTGTCGCGCACGCCGACGGGCATCGCCGAATTCGATCGTGTGCTGGGCGGCGGGCTGGTGCAGGGCGGCGTGGTGCTGATCGGCGGCGATCCGGGCATCGGCAAATCTACCTTGTTGTTGCAGACGCTGGCGTATCTCTCTACCCAAAAGAAGGTGCTGTACGTCAGCGGCGAGGAATCGGCGCAGCAGATCGCGCTGCGCGCGAAGCGCCTGGCGCTGGATGCGAGCGAGGTGCATCTGCTGCCGGAAATTCAGCTCGAAAAAATCCAGGCCACCGTCGCCCATGAGAAGCCGGACGTGGTGGTGATCGACTCCATCCAGACCGTGTATTCCGAGCAGCTCACCTCTGCGCCCGGCTCGGTGGCGCAGGTGCGCGAATGCGCGGCGCAGCTTACGCGCATGGCCAAGAGCGGCGCCGTGACGATGATCCTGGTCGGCCATGTCACCAAGGAAGGCGCGCTGGCCGGGCCGCGCGTGCTGGAGCACATCGTGGACACGGTGCTGTATTTCGAGGGCGACACGCATTCCAGCTTCCGTCTGGTGCGCGCATTCAAGAATCGCTTCGGCGCGGTGAACGAGCTTGGCGTGTTTGCGATGACCGAGAAAGGCTTGCGCGAAGTGAGCAATCCGTCCGCGCTGTTTCTGTCGCAGCATGGCGCGCAGGTGGCCGGTTCGTGCGTGATGGTCACGCAGGAAGGCACGCGGCCGCTGCTGGTGGAGATACAGGCTTTGCTCGACGAAGCGCATTCGCCCAGCCCGCGCCGTCTTTCACTGGGCCTGGAACAGAACCGGCTGGCCATGCTGCTGGCCGTGCTGCATCGCCATGCGGGCATCGCCTGCTTTGATCAGGATGTGTTCATCAATGCGGTCGGCGGCGTGAAGATTACCGAGCCGGGTGCGGACCTTGCAGTGCTGCTGGCCATCGTGTCCTCATTACGCAACAAGCCGCTGCCGGAAAAAATGGTCGTGTTCGGCGAAGTCGGTCTGGCCGGTGAAGTGCGCCCGGTGCAGCGCGGACAGGAACGCCTGAAAGAGGCCGCCAAGCTGGGATTCACCCAGGCCATCATTCCCAAGGCAAATGCGCCAAAACAGAAGATCGCGGGCATGGAGATCATCGCGGTGGAACGGGTGGAAGAGGCGGTTGAGAAGATGCGCTGAAAAGCATTGTCACAAGATGTGCCAGCGTTTAAAGTTCGGCCATGCATATATTCAATGACAGGGACAGTACATGGGAATTCTGATGCTGGTAGCGGTATTAACCGTCATTCTGTTGCTTGCTTTTTTTCGTTCATCTATCTGGGGTTGGCTGCTGGCGTTGGTCGTCTTCGTGCCCGTCATCTCCATCCAGAGCAAGATTTCCGCCAATGCATTGCAAGCCATCATCATCCTGCTTGTCGTGGTGGTTGCAGTGCTGGGCATCCCCATGCTGCGCCGCCGTCTGGTGAGCCGTTTTGTACTCAATATCTTCCGCAAGATTCTTCCCCAGGTTTCGCAAACCGAGCAGGAGGCGCTGGATGCGGGCACGGTGTGGTGGGATGGCGAGCTGTTCAGCGGCCATCCTGACTGGCGCAAGCTGCTGAGATATCCGAAGCCGGCG
>JAUQWW010000008.1 GCA_030834965.1 Gallionellaceae bacterium
CGCTTCAGAAACAGCTCAACTCAACCCGGAAAGGAGGGAAAAACGAGAAAACTATCCACAACCTGAGTCGTTCAGAGATAAACTTAGGGCGGGTCAAAATTCAATGCAAAACCTGGGTCAGGTTTAAACGCAATTCAACACAACTTGTTGCATCGACCGGTTGAAACCGCAGTCGAGAGCGGACTCTATTGGCTAATCTTACTGACGGCTGCTTAGGCCGAGTACCAAGCATTGGCCCTGCGCACCCGGAAGGAGCTTCGAACTGGAAGCTGAGAAATGTCTACGAAAGCGGGTGAAGTCCAGAGCACTCGACTCTCGGGGTGTTAAAATGGGCTCAATCAATCCGACAGTTAAAATTGATGGAAACGAAACCTGCCTGCTCAGCGGATCAAGTCATGTGTCATTGCAGTGGCACCAAGCAAAGCTACATTCAACGCCTGTTTGACGAGGGTCTGGATATACAGGACATTTCCAGAAGGACGGGTGCGCTTTCCGGCTGTGGCGGTTGTGAATGGAATATTGGGGATTACTTGAAGGAACTTGCCGCACAACGCGCAAGTGGAACGACCATCAATAAGTAGATGTGCAGTCATCAGGAGCAGGTGGGGATGGCGGCCAATTGGAGCAGCAATAAGGGGCTAGGCTCGAATTACCTTCCAAGCCGGCGTTCCGATTTTGTCGTTTGTACGCAGTCGCGTTTAGAGAAAGCAGCCGTTCGGGTGATTCTCGCCCCTATGGCTGGTGACGATTCCATACCGGTCGTTGGACCACCTAAATGCCACCGACAGCAAAGGCCGAGGAGCAGACCTTCATCTCTATCGCTATGACTGGCTGTTCATGCCAATTGCGGACGGACGGTGCCGTACAAAATCACACAAAAACAGGAGCAGCCGCCTGCCTCTGTAAACCGGGATAGCTCCCGGGGAGGAGAGAAAATATCAGGCGGCCAACTGCTCACCTCGGCAAGACTGCCTGTGCGTATCCGCAGAGAATGCCGGATGCCCGGGGTGATAGCCTTGAAGCAACTCGGCTCCAGACTTTCTGGCAATCTCCAGTTGCCTGGCAGTTTCGATGCCTTCGACAGCGACCTGTATGCCTGCGCTGTGGAGCCTATCCACCAACTGGTGGAAGGAAACGGTCGCACTGCTCGTATGCTCTGCGGTAGCGATCAACGCACCATCCAGCTTGACGATGTCAGGCTGTAGTTTGAGTACTCTGCGCAAACTATCCGGCTGCAGATTGGTTGTACCGCTCGAACTGGAATAGGCGGCTCCAAAATTGTCTACCGCGATCTTGTAGCCCAGGCTGCGGTAATTGTTCACCGCTTCCTCCAGGCGCGCTACGTCTTCGACTGCAGATTCCCTGATCTCGATTACCACATGCGAGGTGGGCACCGAGTAGTAGTGCAATATCTGCTCGAAAGTGCGTCCATGGTCGCTGACACTGGTCAGCAAAAGCGGATGCACATTCAGGAACAGCAGTTCATGCTCAGCGAAGCTGCGCGCATGATTCAGCATGTGTATGGTGCGCACAAGGCGGTCGAACTGCACCAGCCTGTGCGCCTCCACCGCGTGATTGAAAGCGCCTTCTGGGGTCAGTTCGCCACGCTCGAAAACGGAGGTGCGCAGCAATGCCTCGCGCCCCGCTACCTTGCCGTCCGCCCGCACCACCGTCTGAAAGGCGCTGGACAGGCTCATCCCCATGAAACCGCACACCAACCCCTGTTGCCTTGTATCGATCAAGTCGTACTCGTCGAGATCGATGAACAGGTTGTTCTTCAGCAATAGCTTGAGGTAAAGGTACTGTTGGTGTGCCATGGCCGCTCCTATTTCTTGCTGTAGATTTGATCAAACACGCCGCCATCGGCGAAGTGTTCCTTCTGCGCCTTCGCCCAGCCGCCGAACACCTTGTCGATGGTAATCAGCTCAATCTTTGGGAACTGCTTTGCATACTTGGCTGATACCGTGGCATCGGTCGGGCGGTAGTAGTTTTTTGCCGCGATCTCCTGGCCTTCCGGTGAATATAAATATTGCAGGTACGCTTCCGCCACCTTGCGCGTGCCGCGCTTGTCCACGTTCCTGTCCACCACGGTTATCGGCGGCTCAGCCAGGATGCTCAGGCTGGGAACGATGATATCGAACTTGTCCGGCCCGAGCTCCTTCACCGCTAGAAACGCTTCATTTTCCCAAGCCAGCAGCACGTCGCCGATGCCGCGCTCGACGAAAGTCGTAGTGGAGCCGCGTGCGCCGGAATCCAGCACCGGCACGTTGGCAAACAGCCTGGCGACGAATTCTTTCGCCTTGGCTTCATCCCCTTTGTTTTGCTTCAGCGCATAGCCCCAGGCAGCCAGGTAATTCCAGCGCGCACCGCCAGAAGTCTTAGGATTTGGCGTAATCACCGACACGCCTGACTTGACCAGGTCGCCCCAATCCTTGATGCCTTTCGGGTTGCCTTTACGCACCAGGAAGACGATGGTAGAGGTGTAGGGTGAACTGTTGTGCTGCAATCTGGACTGCCAGTTTGCCGGGATAAGATTGGCTTTGTCGTGTAAGGAATCGACATCGTAGGCCAGCGCCAGTGTCGCCACATCTGCTTCCAGGCCGTCAATGACGGCACGTGCCTGTTTACCGGAGCCGCCGTGCGACTGCTTTACGGTAACGGTGTCACCTGATTTAGCTTGCCAGTGCTTGGCAAAAGCCGCATTGAAATCCTGATACAGTTCACGTGTAGGATCGTATGAAACGTTCAGCAGGATCACCTCGCGCGCCACCGCAGCGTGTGCAAACAGTCCGGATAACACTGCTGCAGCCAACAGCTTTTGATAAGTCTTTTTCATATATCCTCCTTGGAAAAAATGTAATGACGGAGGGCACTATAGGAAAATTACCTTATTCCGTGAACTGATATATATTCATTTCTTTATATGAAAAATGAATATCATAAAAATAAAAACCCCGCCCGGGCTTAAGCCGGGGCGGGGGTTTATTAGCCGTGCCAGAATTATTTTTTGTCTGCTTTAACTGCTTTAGCGTCCTTTTTATCCGCTGTGGCTTTGGCTTCCATCTTGGCAGCTTTATCTTCCTTCATAGATTCGACCTTGGCAGGTTTGCTTTCAACCTTTGCGGCCTCAGGTTTCTTCTCAACTTTCGCAGCATCAGGCTTTGCTCCCACTTTCTTTTCTGCCTTGGCAGGAGCAGCACCGTTCACGGTCAACTCGGAACGCATTTTCGCAACCGTCTTGTCGCCGAAGCCGCTGACGTTACTCAGTTCATCCACGCTCTTGAACGGGCCGTTCTTCTTGCGGTAATCAATGATGGCTTGCGCCTTCGCCGGGCCGATGCCCTTCACGGCATCCAGCTCTTCCTTGGTGGCCATGTTCAGGTTCACGGTGGCCTGCGCCATCCCGGTCAAAACAAAAAATGCGACAATCGTCAGCAGCAACTTTTTCATCGTGTTTCCCCCTTAAGTATGAACGGCACGTGCCGTTCGGCTATAAACGAATCGCGCCGGCTTAAGCTGACGGGCCCAGCAAATAAGTCACGTAACGCGCCACACCCTGCTCCACCGTAAGAAATGGCTCGTCATATCCTGCCTTGTGCAACGCCTTCATGTCGGCCTGGGTGTAGCTCTGGTACTTTCCTTTGAGTTGCTCGGGGAACGGAATGTAACGCAGCAGTTCCTGCCGCCGCATTTCATCCAGCGTCAGCGCAGTCTCGCCCTGGCTGGCACGCAGTGTGTTGATGGTGGCGACCGCCACGTCGTTGAAGCTTTGCGCCTGCCCGGTACCAAGATTGAAGATGCCCGACGTGCCGGGATGTTCGAGGAAATGCATGTTGACCTTGACCACGTCTTCGACTGAAACGAAATCGCGCAATTGCGCGCCATTCGCATAACCGTCACATCCCTCGAACAGCTTTACATGCCCATCGGCGCGATACTGATTGAAGAAGTGATAAGCCACGGACGCCATGCGCCCCTTGTGCGCTTCGCGCGGGCCGTAGACGTTAAAGTAGCGCAGGCCGACAATCTGTGCGCTGCGCTTGTGCCAGCGGCGGCGTACGATCTGGTCGAACAGAAATTTGGAATAGGCATAAACATTGAGCGGCGATTCGTACTCGCGGCTTTCCGTGAACCTCGGCCCGGCGCCATATACCGAGGCGGATGAGGCGTACAGAAACGGTATCTCCTCGTTCTGGCAGTAGTTGAGCAGCTCCAGAGAATAGCGGTAGTTGTTCTGCATCATGTAGCGGCCATCGCTCTCCATGGTGTCAGAACATGCCCCTTGGTGCAGCACGGCAGCGACCAGGCCATCGAAGAATCCTCCCTCCAGCTTGCCGAGAAAATCCTCCTTATCCATGTAATCGGCGATGTCGCAATCCACCAGATTGCTGAACTTTCCGGCGTGCTTGAGATTGTCCACTGCGATGATGTTGCTCTCGCCGCGCTCATTCAGGGCCTTCACCAGATTGGAGCCGATAAATCCGGCTGCGCCGGTAACGATGTAGTACATGTTTTCTCCCTAGAACAGGATCGAGGATTGAGGTAATAACTGGACAGCGTACTTTACTCAATCCTCACCATTCAATCCTGGCTTTTTATATCCTGAATAATTTCATCCCGACTTACCACCGCCGTGCCCAGTTTGCCAACCACGATGCCCGCTGCACGGTTTGCGATGCGCACCGCGAACGGCAAATCCGCGCCACTCGCCAGCATCACTGCCAGCGTGGCAATCACTGTGTCGCCGGCGCCGCTCACATCGAATACTTCGCGCGATTGCGCCGGCTCGTGCAGAGCCTCGTGCGCCCGATACAAACTCATGCCTTCTTCGCTGCGCGTCACCAGCAAGGCATCGAGCTGCAGTTCTGTGCGCAGCTTTTCTGCTTTCGCATTGAGCTCGGCTTCATTCTTCCAACTGCCCGCCACTTCCCGAAACTCACTGCGGTTCGGTGTCAGCAAAGTCGCGCCGCTATAGCGCGCGTAGTCCTCACCCTTAGGGTCAACCAGAACCGGCTTGCCTGCTGTGCGCGCCAGCCGGATCATTTCGGCGATATGCGCCAGTCCGCCCTTGCCGTAATCCGACAGCACGACCACATCGGCATCCGGCAGCTTGGCGCGAAAATCCGCGAGCTTGGCATGCAACACTTCATGGCTGGGCTGCGTCTCAAAATCGATGCGCAACAGCTGCTGCTGGCGCGCAATGGCGCGCAGCTTGATGGTGGTGGAAATCGTGTTGTCGCGGTGCAGCAAGGCGTTCACCTTGCTCTGCCCCGCCAGTAACTTCTCCAGACAGCCACCCGCCTCGTCATCCCCCACCACGGACAGCAAGGTACAGTGCGCTCCCAGCGAAGCCACGTTGCGCGTCACGTTGGCTGCGCCGCCGGGGCGCTCCTCGACGCGCTCAACCTTGAGCACCGGTACCGGTGCTTCCGGCGAAATGCGCGAGACATCGCCAAACCAGTAGCGGTCCAGCATCACATCGCCCACTACCAGCACGCGCGCGTGCTCAAATGACGGCAGTTGGTTCATTCCAGCCCCTCAATTTCCTTGTGAATATTTTGCAGTGCCTGCAACGGATCGGCTGCCTTGGTGATCGGGCGGCCGATGACCAGATAGCTGGAACCATACTCCAGTGCGGCACGCGGCGTCATGATGCGCGATTGGTCGTCGGCAGCAGAATCCGCCGGGCGTATGCCCGGCGTGACCAGACAGAATTCCTGTTGCAGGCGCTGGCGCAGCATGGGCGCTTCCTGCGCCGAACACACCACACCATCGAGCCCGCTATCGCGCGCAAGCGTGGCCAAGCGCAGCACCATTTCGGCCGGCGTTTCCGTCACTCCAATTTCAGCCAGATCCTCTCGCGCCATGCTGGTCAGTACAGTCACGGCGATCAGCTTCGGTGGCCGCGCGGCCTGCGCCACCGCATCGCGCGCCGCCTCCATCATCTTGCGCCCGCCCAGCGCATGCACGTTCACCATCCACACACCCAGCGCAGCGGCAGCCTTGCATGCCTGCGCCGTGGTGTTGGGAATGTCGTGAAATTTCAGGTCAAGAAATACCTGGAAGCCGCGCTGCATAAGCTGCTCGACCAGTTGCGGGCCGGCGCTGGTGAACAGCTCCTTTCCTACTTTGAGGCGACACAACGCCGGCTCGAGGCGTGCCACCAGCGCCAGCGCAGACTGCGCATCAGGGTAATCGAGCGCGACTATGATTTTCTGATCTGTCATACAGTCAATCCGTCCTCTTCACCTCTTCGCGGCGAATAAGTTTCCCAGCCGTGGCAGGCCGGGCAATGCCAGTAGAACTGGCGCGCCTTGAATCCGCAATTGGCGCAGCGGTACATTGCCAGCGAACGCGTGCGTTGGTGCACCAGATTCCTCACCAATTCCACATCGGCACGGTTATCTGCCGACACTTCCAGCAGACGTGCTTCGAGCAGCTTGTCCAGTCCAAGCAGAGTCGGGTTGCGCTGCAACTCATCGCGCACCAGTTTATATGCGGCCTCTGTGCCATCGCGTTGCAGAATGGCATTAAACAGCACATTCATCAAATCCAGCGAGGCGTATTTGGCCTGATATCCTTGCAGCAAGGCGATCCCCTCATCCATGCGCCCGGACAGGCGGCAGGCATCCAGCATGCGTTCCGCCACCAACGGCAGATACTGCGGATTCTGCTGTTCGATACGCTTCCAGATTTCGATGGCCTGCGCGTGCTGCTGCGCCGCACTCTCCAAATCTCCCAGCATCATGGTGGCGCGCACCGCCTGCGGATTGGCGTCCAGAGCGCGCTCCAGATAGTGACGCACAGTGTCCATCCGCTTGCGTGCAATCTCGGAGGCAGCCAATTCACAATAGAAAAAAGCCACTTCCTTGTCATGTGCCTGGCCGGAGATCGCGCTCAGTCGTTGTGCCACGTCTATCGCCTTGAGCCAATCCTTTTCCTTCTGGTACAGCTCAAGCAGAAAATCCAGGGCGGGCTTGGCATAGGGTGTGGTTTGCAACTCCTGGAACAGCGCCTCGGCGCGGTCCAGTATGCCCGCCTTGAGATAATCCTGCGCCAATTCAAACAATGCCTGCTGGCGTTTATCTTTGTCCAGGTCGGTGCGATCAACCAGATTCTGGTGCATGCGCAGCGCGCGATCGACTTCGCCGCGGCGACGAAACAAGCTGCCCAGCGCAAAGTGCAGCTCTATTGTTTGCGGGTCGACCTTGACCACCTCGATGAATGCCTCAATCGCCTTGTCCTGTTGCTCGTTGAGCAGGAAGTTCAGCCCCTGAAAATAGGAGCGCGGCAGCGCGCTGGATTCAGACAACAGCTGTTTGATGTCTATGCGCGCAGCCAGCCAGCCCATGCCGAAAAACAGCGGGAAGACCAGCAGCATCCATGGTTCAAATTCCATAAACGGGGAGATGACTCAAGAAGGTTGCATGGGGAATTGTTCCGTATCGCCGGCACCGGCAAGCTTGCTTTTCAGGCGCAACTCCCGATTGAGCGCGGCAATTTCCTTGCGCTGCCTGAAAACATTGCCGAGCAAGGCAAGCATGCCCACGCCCACGCCCACGGCAAAAAATAGCAGCAGGATAACCACCAGCGAAGCCTGCCATTCGTAGCCGAGAAAATAGCGCAGCACGACAGGCTGGTCGTTCTTCACTGCGAAGCCGAGCAATATTAAAAATATGACAATACGCAATAGCCAAGTCAGATAGCGCATGATTCACCCGAAGAAATTTCGCTGCAACAATAGCATGGATGGGCAAAAAATTGGCGGCACCATCTTGCGACAGGCCGCCAACTTACTCACTTCGGAACAACTCTGCGGAAGATCAGGAGGATGGGTAATCGACCCGCTCACGCAGCTCCTTGCCTGCCTTGAAATGCGGCACGTACTTGGCCGGCACCTGTACCTTTTCGCCAGACTTGGGATTGCGCCCGGTCCGCGGCGGACGATAGTTCAGTGCGAAGCTGCCGAAACCGCGGATTTCAATGCGCCCACCGTGCGCCAATGTTGCCGCCATCGTGTCCAGAATCACCTTGACTGCCAACTCGGCATCCTTGGCCAGCAGTTGCGGATAGCGCTCCGCCAGTTTGGCAATAAGATCAGAACGGGTCATTTCATTATCCCTTACTGAGCGTCAACCTTGCTCGTGTCCATTTTGGCCTTGAGCAGGGCGCCAAGATTTGTCGTTCCGGCGGCGGTCGTATTGTCTGCGCTGAACTTCTGCATCGCGGCTGTTTCCTCGGCCTTATCCAGCGCCTTGATCGACAGATTGATGCCGCGGTTCTTGCGATCCACGTTAATGATCACTGCATTCACCGCATCGCCTTCCTTGACGTGGTTGCGGATATCCTCAACACGGTCGGCAGACACTTCGGAAGCCTTCAGGTAACCTTCTATGTCGCCATCCAGCGTGATCGTTGCGCCTTTGGCATCGACTGCCTTGACGGTACCCTTCACCACGCTGCCCTTGTCGTGCGTTGCGATATAGCTGCTGAAGGGATCACCATCCATCTGTTTGATACCCAGCGAGATACGCTCGCGCTCCACGTCGATTGCCAGCACGACTGCCTCGATTTCGTCGCCCTTCTTGTAGTTGCGTACGGCTTCTTCGCCGGGCACTGCCCAGGACAAATCAGACAGGTGAACCAGACCGTCGATACCGCCATCCAGACCGATGAAAATACCAAAATCGGTGATCGATTTGATCTGGCCCTTCACCTTGTCGCCCTTCTGGTGGTTCAAGGCAAAATCATCCCATGGATTGGATTGGCACTGCTTCATGCCCAGAGAAATGCGGCGGCGCGCCTCATCGATCTCCAGAATCATCACTTCGACTTCATCGCCCAACTGCACAACCTTGGAAGGATGCACATTCTTGTTGGTCCAATCCATTTCGGACACGTGCACCAGACCTTCGATGCCCTGCTCGATTTCCACGAACGCACCGTAGTCGGTCAGGTTCGTCACCTTGCCAAACAAACGGGTGCCTTGTGGGTAACGGCGTGCCAGCCCGGTCCATGGGTCGTCGCCCATCTGCTTGATGCCGAGGGAAACTCGGTTCTTTTCCTGATCGAACTTGAGTATCTTGGCTTCGACTTCATCGCCCACCGCCAGCACCTCGGAAGGATGCTTGACGCGGCGCCATGCCAGATCGGTGATGTGCAGCAGGCCATCGATGCCGCCCAGATCAACGAATGCGCCGTAGTCGGTGATGTTCTTCACGATACCCTTGACGATTGCGCCCTCCTTCAGGTTTTCCATCAGGCTCTGGCGATCGGCGCCCGCGCTGGCTTCCAGCACCGCACGACGCGATACCACGACGTTGTTGCGCTTGCGGTCCAGCTTGATGATCTTGAGTTCCATCGTCTTGTTTTCATAAGGCGTGGTGTCCTTGACCGGGCGGATGTCCACCAACGAACCAGGCAGGAACGCGCGTATGCCATTGACCATGGCAGTCAGGCCACCCTTGACCTTGCCGCTCACGAAGCCTTCAACGATCGTGCCCTCTTCCATCGCCACTTCCAGGTCGTGCCAAGCCGCCAGGCGCTTCGCTTTCTCGCGCGACAGCTTGGTTTCGCCATAGCCGTTTTCCAGCGATTCGATCGCCACGGTGACGAAATCGCCAGCCTTGACTTCAACTGCGCCAGTGGCGTCGAGGAATTCTTCGACGGGAATGAAACTTTCGGATTTCAGGCCGGCATTCACCACCACCACGTTGTGATCGATGCGCACGACTTGCGCAGTGATCAATTCGCCGGCGCGCATTTCCTTGCGCGTCAGGCTTTCTTCGAACAGGGAGGCAAAACTTTCCGGATTGTTTACAGCTACGGCAGCATTAACGGTCATTTATGAAGATATCCAAGACAAACCCGCTTTAGGCGGGGGTTGGTTAAAAAATCCCGAACGATGGGCTCGTTGCGGGGCTTAGAATACAACTACAATCAAACTCTACAGCGGGAGTATCGTTCCAGCACTTCCTGCACCGCCTGCTCGATGGTCAAATCTGTAGTATCCAGCAGGCCGGCTCCCGGCGCCTGTTGCAGTGGAGCCACGCTGCGCTGACTGTCCCGCTCGTCGCGCGCACGGATATCCTGCAAAAGGGCAGCGATATTAGCATGCATTCCTTTTTCCATCAACTGCTTATATCGGCGCTCGGCGCGCGCCTCGGCACTGGCGGTCAGGAACACTTTCAGCGCTGCGTCCGTGAACACCACCGAAGCCATGTCGCGCCCGTCTGCAACCAGCCCCGGCGCGCGGCGGAAAGCGCGCTGCCTGTCCAGCAGGGCCGCACGCACCTTGGGCAAGGCCGCAATCTTCGAGGCGGCAGCGCCAGTCTGTTCGGTGCGCAATTCGTCGCCCACCTGCACGCCATCGAGCCAGATCTCGGCACCCTCAAAGCGGATGTCGATCTGCCCGGCCAAGTCCGCCAATAGCGTTTCCTCATCCAGCGCAATGCCGTGCCGTTGCGCCGCCAGGCCCAACAGACGGTACATCGCACCGCTATCGAGGAAATGGTAGCCCAGCTGCTGCGCCACCCGTTGCGCCACCGTACCCTTGCCGGACGCAGAAGGCCCGTCGATGGCGATCACCGGCACGGCCCGCACCACCTCGGCGAAACGCTCAAAATAATCCGGGAAAGTTTTTGCCACGCATTCGGGTTCGTTGATGCGCACGCCTGCCCCTCCGAATGCGGCCATCGAGAAGCACATCGCCATGCGGTGATCGTCGTAGGTGTCAATTGCCGCGTGCCGGATTTTTTGGGCGGGTGTGACGCGAATGAAATCCGCACCCTCTTCCACCGTCGCGCCGAGCTTGCGCAATTCGGTTGCCATGGCGTGAATCCGGTCCGTTTCCTTCACACGCCAGCTGGCAATGTTGCGCAGCGTGGTCGTGCCCTGTGCAAACAGCGCCGCCACCGCCAGCGTCATCGCCGCATCCGGGATGTGATTGCAATCCATATCGATGGACCTCAGCTTGCCACCTTCCGGCGCTCGCGCCTCTATCCAGTTCTCACCCATCTCGATTCGCGCGCCCATCTGCGCCAGCGCTTCGGCAAAACGCACATCACCCTGTATGCTGCCCTGCCCCACGCCTTCGACCCGCACCGGCCCGCCGCCGATCGCCCCGGCAGCGAGGAAATACGAGGCAGACGAAGCGTCTCCCTCCACATAAATCACACCGGGCGCAACATAACGGCTATCCGCCGCAACGGTGAAAGAACGCCAGCCATCGCGCACCACCTGCACGCCGAAGCGCGCCATCATTGCCAACGTGATTTCGATATAGGGCTTGGAAATCAATTCCCCGACGACTTCGATAGTCACGCTTTGATGCGCCAACGGAGCGGCCATCAGCAAGGCGGTAAGAAACTGGCTGGATACGTCACCCCGCACGCACATCCTTTCCTCTCCCGCCCGCAAGAGAGGGGTCGGGGGAGAGGGCGAAGAAATCTGCAGCGGCGGAAAACCTTCATTACCCAGATAGCGAATGTCCGCGCCCAGCCCGCGCAACGCATCCACCAGATCGCCGATGGGGCGCTCGTGCATGCGCGGCACACCGGACAATTCATAGTGCCCACCCGCAAGGGCGAGTGCCGCAGTCAGCGGGCGGAAGGCAGTGCCTGCGTTACCAAGAAAAAGTTTGGCTTCCTTGACCGGAAAATCTCCCCCACAACCGATTACGCGATAAGCCTGTCCTGAGCTTTGTCGAAGGGCGTTATCGCCCAGCGCTTCGATGTTCACCCCCAAAGTACGCAAGCCATCCAGCATGCGCTCGGTGTCATCGGAATGCAGCAGGTCACGCACTTCGGTTGCCCCATCGGACAGCGCAGCCAGCAGCAGCACGCGATTAGATATGCTCTTTGATCCGGGCAGGCGCACCGTGCCGTGCGCGCTTAACAAAGGTGGGAGATCGAGAAAATTTTCGGATGTCATTGAGGATGAACCTTGCAGCGGGGTCGGCTTTATGAATCTTGAGGGCGGTATGATACCAGCAGAGAGGGGCTGGGCGCATGGTGTACGGAGGGACTGTCCGTTCGCCCTAAGCCATTCGAAGGGCATTCAAGCCAACATCCAAATCAACTGTGCCTGGGGCGGTCTGGCAACAACTTACTGTTGCCTCCAGTTGCCGCGTACCTCACTGGACAACCGAAATATCTCCTCCAGTTTGGCAGAGTCATTATTCTCCAGTGCCTGATACACAACATACAGCTCATCCGCATATTGCTTCACCTCGCGCAGCAAGGCATCGCGATTCGCCATGCAGATGTCGCGCCACATTTCCGGGGAGCTTGCAGCAATACGGGTGAAATCGCGGAAGCCGCTGGCGGCGAAGGAGAGCAGCAGGTCGCGGTTATCGCGCTGTGCCAGGTCGTGTACGAGCGTGAACGAAAGCAGATGCGGCAAATGGCTCACCGCGGCAAATACTTCGTCGTGCTGCTGCGGCGTCAGTTCGCCCACCACGGCGCCGCACAGTTCCCACAACTCGTGCACGCGCGCCACCGATGCTGCGCTGTTTTCCGGCAGCGGGGTCAGCACCACTCTTTTGCCTTGATACAGATTTTCAAGCGCCGCCGCGGGGCCGCTCTGCTCGGCACCTGCGATAGGGTGCGCAGGAACGAACTGGCCGACCTTGCCGCCAAGGTGCGCGCGCGCATAGCTCACCACATCGGACTTGGTGCTGCCACCGTCGGTGACAAGCGTATGCATGCCCAAGTGCGGTGCGATGCACGCAAATATGTCCGCCATCTGCGCCACCGGTGTGGCCAGCAGCACCATATCTGCGTCACAAACTTCAGCAGCAACATCCGCGCCGATGCGGTCTATGATGCCAAGCTGCTGTGCCTGTTGCAGCGTTTGCACGCTACGCCCGAAGCCCACTATTTCACCTGCCGCATTTGCCTTGCGCAAAGCCAGCGCGAAGGAGCCTCCGATCAGGCCGACGCCGAAGATGACGATTTTTTTGAATTGTGGTTCGGACATAAGCAGTCCCTCTTAGCTTCTACCCTCATCCCAACCTTCCCCCTGCAAGGGGAAAGGGGTTTGATTCCCTCCCCCTTGCAGGGGGAGGGCTAGGGTGTAGGTAGAAACGATATATTCCGCTGATCTCGTTTAAAGCGTCCGCCCGACCGCCCCGGCAATCGCGCCCAGCACGCCCATCAGATTTTTCAGTTCCTGGGGGGCCAGCGCCTGATCGGCGTCGCACCATGCCTCGCATGGAGTGGGGTGCATCTCGACCAGCAAGCCATCTGCGCCTGCGGCAATCGCTGCCTGCGACAACGCTGCCACCATCCAGGCTTTGCCTCCCGCGTGTGAAGGGTCGACGATCACCGGCAGGTGGGTTTCCTTTTTCAACACCGGAATCGCCGTCACGTCCAGCACGTTGCGGTAGTAGGTCTCGAACGTGCGGATGCCACGCTCGCAGAATATGATGTTGTGATTGCCGCCCGCTGCGATGTATTCCGCCGCCATCAGCCATTCGGAAATCGTCGCGGACATGCCGCGCTTGAGGATCACCGGCTTGTTGACGCGCCCGACTTCCTTGAGCAGGTCGAAGTTCTGCATGTTGCGCGTGCCGATCTGGATCACGTCCACGTCGTATTCCATGAAGGTATCGAGCATGCGGATGTCCATCAGTTCGGTCACGATAGGAAGCTTGTATTTGCCGGCTGCCTTGCGGAACATTTCCAGGCCTTCTACGCCCTTGCCCTGAAAAGCATAGGGGCTGGTGCGCGGCTTGAACGCGCCACCGCGCATCAGGCGGCAACCCGCCTCATGTACGTATTGCGCGGACAGATCCATCTGCTCTTGCGTTTCCACTGAACAGGGGCCGGCAATCACCTGAATCTGCTTGCCGCCAAGCGGAACGCCGGAGATATCGATCACGGTATTTTCACGATGCGATTCGCGCGCCACGATCTTGTATTGCTTGGCGATGTGCATCGCGGATTCAACCCCGGGCAGCGGCGTAAACATTTCCTCGCTCAGAGGACGCTCGTCGCCGATTGCGCCAATCACGGTGCGCTCAATGCCGCGCGAAATATTCGCCTTCAAACCAGCTGCTTCAAGCTTTTTCACCACTGCGCCGATTTGGTCGTCGGTGACGTCTTTTCCCATTACGATGATCATTTTGTTTCTCCCAGGATCTGCTTCAGTGCAGACAAAAATTTCTCATTCTCTGTTTCGAGCCCGATGCTCACCCGCAGATAATCCGGCATATCGTAATTGGCGACAGGCCGCACGATTACACCCAGTTCCAGCAGGCGCCGGTAGATGTGCGCCGCATTCGCAATACGGAAACTGACAAAGTTGCCGAACGACGGAATGAATTCCAGCCCCAGCCCGGTCAATCCCTGCGTAATCTGGTCCATGCCGCTCTGGTTCAGTCTGTGAGTCTGCCTGACGAAGGCATCATCCTGCAAGGCCGCCGTGGCGGCGGCCTGTGCCACGCTGTTGACGTTGAACGGCTGGCGCACGCGGTTCAGCATGTCGGCCACCTGCTCATGCGCCAGCGCGTAACCCACGCGCAAGCCGGCCAAGCCGTATGCCTTGGAGAAAGTGCGCGAGATGATCAGATTGGGGAACTCGCTCAGCCAGGAAACCGAATCGTAACGTTTGTCCTCCGGCAGATATTCGTTATAAGCCTCGTCCAGCACCACCAGCACCTGCGGCGGCAACGCACGCAGAAATCCCAGCAACGCTTCCGCTTCAAGAAAAGTGCCGGTCGGATTGTTCGGATTGGCGATGAACACCAGCTTGGCTTGCTGCCCCACGGCCGCTTTCAGCATCGCTTTCAGGTCGTGGCCAAAATTGATCGCGGGCACGCTGATACCGGTCGCACCCACGGCCTGCGTCGCCAGCGGATAAACGGCGAAGGCATGGGCAGAATATACCGTGCGGTCCCCAACGGTAAGAAAGGCGCGAGCGGCCAGCTCCAGCATGTCGTTGGAGCCGTTGCCCAGCACGATGCGCGCATGCTCGACACCATAACGTTTGGACAGTGCATCCTTCAGCTCGAAGCCATTGCCGTCCGGATAAAGCGCGATCGCCTTGATCGCCTCGTGCATCGCGGCTACGGCCAGCGGGCTGCAACCGAGCGGATTCTCATTGGATGCCAGTTTGACGATGCCGCTGATGCCCAGTTCCCGCTCCAGCTCGGCAATCGGCTTGCCGGGCTGATAGGGTGCAATGGCGCGAATGTAGGAAGGCGCTAAATCGGAATAATTCATACTCATCTCAACACACCAATGGGAAACTCACAGCATCCCAAAAACTTCGTCATTCCGGCCTGCGTCGGAATGACGGCCTACACAGCCACCGGATACGAACCCAGCACTTTCACGAATGCAGCGGCCTGCTTCAGCTCGGCCAATGCAGTCGCCACCTTGGCGTCGGATTGGTGCCCTTCGATATCCATGAAGAACACGTATTCCCACAGGCCGGAACGCGCGGGGCGCGATTCAAATTTGGTCATGCTTACGCCATGTCTGGCCAGCGGTGTCAGCAGGTCATGCACGGCACCCGGGCGATTGGGTGCAGACATGATCAGCGAAGTCTTGTCGCGCCCGGAAGCCGCCACATCCTGATTGCCGATCACCAGGAAGCGCGTGGTATTGCGCGGATCATCCTCGATATTCTCGGCGCGCACCGGAACGGAGTAATGCTCTGCCGCCTGCATGCCTGCCAACGCTGCGCTATGCTGCTGCCCCGCCGCCATTGCAGCGGCCTCGGCGTTGCTTGACACCGGCACGCGCTCGGCATTGGGCAGGTGCGTATTCAGCCACCCCTGGCACTGTCCCAGGGACTGTGGATGCGAAAACACGCGTTTGATGCTTGAAAAATCATCTTCGAGCGACAGCAAACATTGATGCACCGGCAGCATGACTTCACCGCATACCTTGAGCGGGCTTTGCAGTAGCAGATCTAGCGTGCGGCCCACCGCGCCTTCGGAAGAATTTTCCACCGGGACGACACCGTAGTTTGCTCCCCCGCTTTCCACTTCGCGGAACACCTCGTCGATGGAAGCACAAGGCACGCCGTGGCATGCATGCCCGAAGCGCTTGCGCAAGGCGGCTTCGCTGAATGTCCCCGGAGGCCCGAGATAAGCCACGGCCAGCGGCGCTTCCAGCGCACGGCAATGTGACATGACTTCGGTGAATAAAGCCGTGATGCTCTCTTTGGGCAACGGACCGGCATTTGCTGACACCAGACGTTGCAGCACCTGCGCTTCGCGCTCCGGGCGCAGCACCGCATCTTCCCCCTTGAGGTGGCCGATTTGCTGTGCCAGTGTGGCGCGCTGATTCAACAGCTTGAGCAGATCACCGTCGATGCGGTCGATCTGCTCGCGGCATTGTTTCAGCGCATCACTCATTTGCTGTGCTTCCCCGTTACCTTAATCTTCAAGCGGCAAATCACGCACCATCAGCACGCCGGGAATGGCGGCAATCTGCGCAATCAGTTCGGGCGGCGTGGGGCTGTCGGTATCCACCAACGTGTAAGCCATCTCGCCACGCGACTTGTTCATCATGTTGTGGATATTAATGCTGGCAGCAGCCAGTGAGGTGGAAATCTGCCCCAGCATGTTCGGCACGTTGGCATTGGCAATCGCCAGGCGAAAAGCGGATTCGCGCGGCATCGTGACAGTCGGGAAATTCACCGTGTTGGTTATGTTGCCGTGTTCCAGATATTCGCGAAGCTGGTCCGCCACCATCATTGCGCAGTTGTCTTCCGCTTCCTGCGTGGAGGCTCCCAGATGCGGCAGCGCAATAATCGCGTGACTGGACTGTGTCTTGTTTGATGGAAAATCGCACACGTAGCAACGCAAGTGCTTGCTGGCAAGCCCGGCCAGCACAGCATCCTCGTCCACAATGCCGTCGCGCGCAAAGTTCAACAGCACGCTGCCCGCCTTCATTGCCTGCACACGCTTCTCATTGATCAGACCGCGTGTCGCTTCCAGCAGGGGAATATGCAGGCTGACGAAATCACTATGCTTGAGCAGGTCTTCCACGCTTTGCGCTTTCTTCACCTGTGCAGGCAGGCTCCATGCGGCATCCACCGTAATCTCAGGATCGAAGCCCACCACGTTCATGCCCAGGCCGATAGCGGCATCTGCCACCAAGCGCCCAATGGCGCCCAAGCCGATGACGCCCAGTGTGCGGCCACGCAGCTCGGTTCCCGCATAGTGCTTTTTGCCGTCCTCGACCAGCTTGTGCAGCGTGGCGTCATCACCCTTCAGACTTGCGGTGAAATGCAACGCGGGAATGATGTTGCGCGAGGCCATCAGCATGCCTGCAATAACCAGTTCCTTCACCGCGTTGGCATTCGCGCCCGGCGCATTAAATACCGGCACGCCGCGCTCGCTCATCTTTTTCACTGGTACATTGTTGGTGCCTGCACCGGCGCGCGCAATCGCTTTCACGCTGGCAGGAATATGCATCTCCAGCATGTTGTGCGAGCGCACCAGAATCGCGTCCGGTTCGGCAATGTCGGTTCCGGTCACATAGCGTGCGGCAGGCAGGCGATGCAGGCCGACCGCGGCGATCTTGTTCAGGGTCAGTATCTGGAAATTTTTAGCCATGTTGTTTAGCAAACTCGCCCATAAAATTAACCAGCGCCTGTACGCCAGCCAGCGGCATCGCATTGTAAATGGAAGCGCGCATGCCGCCGACCGAACGGTGCCCCTTGAGCTGGAGCAAACCGCGTGCATCGGCCTGCTTGAGGAAGTCGCCATCTAATGCAGCGTCCTTCAGCGTGAATGGCACGTTCATGCGCGAACGGTCTGCCTGATTCACCGGGCAATTGTAGAAGCCGTTGCTGGCGTCAATCGCGTCATACAGCAGCTTGGCCTTGGCGATGTTGTTCTTTTCCATCGCGGCGATGCCGCCATTTTTCTTCAGCCACTGGAAAACCAGCCCTGCCATGTAAATGGCGAAGGTCGGCGGCGTGTTGTACATGGATTCGTTGTCAGCGTGTGTCTTGTAATCCAGCATGGTGGGCGTACCTGCCGCCGCCTCCCCGATCAGGTCGTCGCGCACGATCACCAGCGTCAATCCGGCCGGCCCGACATTCTTCTGTGCGCCGGCGTAGATCAGGCCGAACTTGGACACATCAATCTGGCGCGACAGGATGTTGGACGACATGTCTGCGACCAGCGGCACTGCGGCGGTTTGCGGCACCCAGTTGAATTCCACGCCGCCGATCGTTTCGTTCGGCGTGTAATGCAGATAGGCGGCGTTCGCATCGCACTTCCATGTATTGAAGGCCGGAACATAGGTGCAATTCTTATCGGAATTATTTGCCACGACATTCACATTGCAGAATTTTTTCGCCTCGCCGATGGCCTTCTTCGACCATTCTCCGGTGTTGACGTAGTCAGCCGAGGTCTTGCCGCGCAACAGGTTCAGCGGGATCATCGAGAACTGCAGATGCGCGCCGCCCTGCAGAAACAGCACCTTGTAGTTGGCCGGAATGGAGAGCAGTTCGCGCAAGTCCTTTTCCGCGTCTGCGGCAATGCTGATGAATTCCTTGCCGCGATGGCTCATCTCCATCACGGACATGCCGCTGCCGTGCCAGTCCAGCAATTCTTCACGCGCCTGTTGCAGCACTTCGTGCGGCAATACCGCCGGACCCGCGCTAAAGTTATAGATAGTCATTTGCACTCCCCTCTCATTGTTATTCAGATTCTTCTTCGGATTCAGATTCTTCTTCCGGCTCAGCGATGCGGCTCAAGCCGGCCAGCTTGTCGCCCTTGTCCAGATTGATCAGCGTCACGCCCTGCGTCGCGCGACTCATCTCGCGGATCTCCTTGACGCGCGTGCGTATCATCACGCCGTTGGTGCCGATCAGCATGATCTCGTCTTCCTGGTTGACCAGCGTGGCCGCAACCACCTTGCCATTGCGCTCAGAAGTCTGAATCGCGATCATGCCTTGCGTGCCACGGCCGTGGCGTGTGTATTCCGCAATCGGGGTGCGCTTGCCGTAGCCGTTCTCGGTTGCGGTCAACACCGTCTGGCTTTCGTCGCCTGCCACCAGCAGCGCGATCACCTGCTGCCTCGCGGCCAGTTTCATGCCGCGCACGCCGCGCGACACGCGCCCCATGGAACGCACATCGTTTTCGTCGAAGCGTACCGCCTTGCCACCATCGGAAAACAGCATCACGTCATGCTTGCCATCCGTCAGCGCCACGCCGATCAGGTAATCCCCTTCATCCAGATTGATGGCAATGATGCCGGCCTTGCGCGGGTTGGCAAAATCGGACAATGGCGTCTTTTTCACCGTGCCTTGGGCAGTGGCAAAAAATACGAATTGGTATTCCGAAAATTCCTTGACCGGCAATATCGCGTTGATCTTCTCGCCCTCTTCCAGCGGCAGCAGATTCACGATCGGCTTGCCACGGCTGGTGCGCGTACCCTGCGGCACGTCATATACCTTGATCCAGTACACCTGGCCGCGGCTGGAGAAGCACAGGATGTAATCGTGCGTGTTGGCAATGAACAGATTATCGACAAAATCGTCTTCCTTGGTCGGCGCCGCCTGCTTGCCGCGCCCGCCGCGCTTCTGCGCACGGTATTCGTCCAGCTTCTGCGCCTTCATGTAGCCGCCATGCGACAGCGTCACGACCACATCTTCCGGCGCGATCAGATCTTCCATGCTCATATCTTGCGTATGCGTGACAATCTCGCTGCGGCGCTTGTCGCCATACTGCGCCTTGATCGCAATCAGCTCATCGCCGATGATTTGCGTGATGCGCGCGGGCTTCGCCAGAATGTCGAGCAGATCCACAATCTTGTCCATCACCTCGCGGTATTCGCCGACGATCTTGTCCTGCTCCAGCCCGGTCAGGCGCTGCAAGCGCAGCTCCAGAATGGCTTGTGCCTGCACGTCGGACAGCTTGTAGGCGCGCTCACTCCCCTGCCCCTGCATTCCAAACTCGGGCGACAGCGTTTCCGGACGCGACGCATCGCTCACCCGACTCAGCATCTCTTCCACGAGCGAAGAACGCCAGGCACGCGCCATCAAGCCTTGCTTGGCAATGGCCGGAGTCGCCGCCGCCTTGATCAGCGCGATGATTTCGTCCACGTTGGACAGCGCAACCGCCAAGCCTTCCAGGATGTGCCCGCGGTCACGCGCCTTGCGCAGCTCGAATACTGTGCGGCGCGTCACCACCTCGCGGCGGTGGCGCAGGAAAGCATCCAGGAACTGCTTCAGGTTGAGCAACTGCGGCCGCCCGTCGAGCAGCGCCACCATATTCATGCCGAAGCTGTCCTGCAACTGGGTTTCCTTGTACAGCTGGTTGAGAATGACATCCGGCACTTCGCCGCGCTTCAGCTCAATGACGGCACGCATGCCGGACTTGTCCGATTCGTCGCGGATTTCGGAAATACCCTCGAGGCGTTTTTCGCGCACCAGCTCGCCGATCTTCATCAGCAGGTTGGCCTTGTTTACCTGATACGGCAGCTCGTCGATGATGATGGCCTGGCGGCCACCCACCTTATCGATATCTTCAAAATGGCAGCGCGCGCGCATGACCACGCGCCCGCGCCCGGTGCGGTATCCCTCCTTGACGCCCGCCGTGCCATAGATGAAGCCGGCCGTGGGGAAATCCGGCGCGGGAATGAGCTCGATCAGCTGCTCGATATCCATCTCGGGATCTTTCAGCAGGGCCAGACAGCCATCCACGACCTCGCTCATGTTGTGCGGGGGGATATTCGTCGCCATGCCGACCGCGATGCCGGAGGAACCGTTCACCAGCAGGTTGGGGAAGCGCGCCGGGAACACCAGCGGCTCCTGTTCGGAACCGTCGTAGTTGGGGCCGAAATCGACCGTTTCCTTGTCCAGGTCAGCCAGCAATTCGTGCGCGATGCGCGCCATGCGGATTTCGGTGTAACGCATCGCCGCCGCGTTGTCGCCATCCACCGAGCCGAAGTTGCCCTGCCCGTCGATCAGCGGGTAGCGCAGCGAAAAATCCTGCGCCATACGCACGATCGTGTCATACACCGCCGTATCGCCATGCGGGTGGTATTTACCGATCACATCGCCGACGATACGCGCCGACTTCTTGTATGCCTTGTTCCAGTCATTGGACAACTCGTGCATGGAAAACAGCGCACGTCGATGCACCGGTTTGAGGCCATCGCGTACATCCGGCAGCGCACGCCCGATGATGACGCTCATCGCATAGTCGAGATACGACTTGCGCATCTCTCCTTCAAGACTGACATTCAGAGTTTCTTTTGCGAATTGTTCCATAGATGGCGATGCCTTAACCTTGAATTGACGGACTCAAAAATCAGCCCGAGATTTTATCATGCCCGCCTTGCTCGCGACAAAACATAATTCCTCCGGGCGCGAATGCCAGAGATGCTGGCAGTCCAGCCCAAGTTTTGCTACATTCCACGCACCTCTACCCGGTAAACATGCCATGACCAACGCCGATCCGCTTGAACTCGAAAAATTCAGCCAGCTCGCCCACCGTTGGTGGGACGCCAACAGCGAATTCAAGCCGCTGCACGACATCAATCCGCTGCGCCTGGATTACATCAACCGCATCGTGCCGCTCACAGGCAAGACCGTGCTGGATGTCGGCTGCGGCGGCGGCATCCTGACCGAAAGCATGGCTGCGCTTGGCGCGCAGGTCACCGGCATCGATCTTGGCGACAAGGCCCTGCAGGTTGCCAAGCTGCACCTGCTGGAAAGCGGCAAACAGGTGGACTATCGCAAGATCGCCGTGGAAGACCATGCGACGGAGCAACCCGGCCATTACGACGTCGTCACCTGCATGGAAATGCTCGAACACGTGCCCGACCCCGCCAGCACCGTGCGCGCCTGCGCGCAACTGGTCAAACCGGGCGGCCATGTGTTCTTTTCCACCCTCAACCGCAACGCCAAATCCTATTTGTATGCCGTGATCGGCGCGGAATACATCCTCAAGCTGCTGCCGCGCGGCACGCACGACTATGAAAAATTCATCAAGCCCTCCGAACTGGCGCAGTTCTGCCGCAACGCCGGCCTGAATGTGTCCGACATCATCGGCATGAGCTACCACCCGCTCTACAAAACCTACAGCTTGGGCAAGGACACCGACGTCAACTACCTGCTCGCCTGCCGCCGTGATTGAAGCGGTCTTATTCGACCTCGACGGCACCTTCGCGGACACCGCGCCAGACCTTGCCGCCGCGCTCAACCATGTGCGCACCCGGCACGCATTGCCCCCCTTGCCGCTGGAAGCCATCCGCCCGCAAGCCTCACACGGCTCGCCCGGCCTGCTTAAACTGGGTTTCGGCATTACGCCCGATGCACCAGATTATCCCGCGCTGCGACTGGCCTTCCTGGACTACTACACTGCCCACATCTGCGTCCACACCACACTGTTTCCCGGTATGGCACAACTAATCGAGGTACTGGAACAGCGCGGCCTGCCATGGGGCATCGTCACCAACAAACCGCACCGCCTCACCCTCCCGCTGATGCAGGCGCTGGGCTACGCAGAGCGCGCCGGGTGCCTGGTCAGCGGCGATACCTGCGCGCACGCCAAGCCCCATCCCGACCCGCTGCTCAAGGCCGCCGAAATGCTCGCTATCGCACCGGAGCGCTGCCTGTTCCTCGGCGACGATATTCGCGACGTTGAAGCCGGACGTGCCGCCGGCACAAAAAACCTGATTGCCCGCTACGGCTACATCGCCGCGCAGGAAGACCTCGCCGCCTGGCAGGCAGACGGTGCGATTGATTCCCCCATGGAACTTATCGCGCACCTTGCACTCTGATACTGCTACAATCTGCATCGTTTTAAGCAGATAGAAACGAAACCGGGGGCGACCTGGCTTCGACGTGGGTTGCAAAGCAGCGTAGGGCATACCGAGGACCCGCCACCTCGTAAATCAGCTGGAAAACCAATAGTCGCAAACGACGAAAAGTACGCTTTAGCAGCGTAAGCTGTTAGACCTCACACCCTGCTGTCCGTGGAGGGGCTCAAGGCCGCAAGGCCGCGATGAGTGAGGTCATTTACACGGAATCGTGTCATGCAGGGTTACTTTGCATGGCATTAAATTTAGGTGACTAGTCCTGTAGCAGCCTGTCGGTTGGCGTCTGCCGGATGAAATCAAACAACCAGACTAAGTATGTAGAACTGCCTGTAGAGTGCTTGCGGACGGGGGTTCAATTCCCCCCGCCTCCACCAACAAAACGAAAAAGCTCATCCGCAAGGGTGGGCTTTTTCGTTTTGGTCGCGGCGGTTGATGGAATTGAAACCACGTCTGGAACGGACGGGTGGTGAGCAGAGAATTCGAGCAGCACTGCTGCGAGCCTGCGAACGCCAACGCGCCTGCATGCGCGTTGGCTGGCGATGGCCAATTCCCGCCGCCTCCACCAATTGAGCATTTTTAAGCCGTCCAAAGAAGCCCATCAAACCCGCACAGTTAAATGCTTTGCGGGTCTTCTCTTGTCCAGCCGAGAGCTCAATCGGCGCAGGATCTCGCTCCACCCTCAATCCAGCGCTTATATTTCAAAATAAGCTCCTCCGGAGGGTTGTCGCCAGAATTATAAATCGTTATCCGAGTCCCCCCGTTTTCGGTGGGTTCAAGTTCTGCCGTGGACAAGACTCTCGCCTGTGCGCCAGCAAAGCGGGTGATGCTAACACTTCCACTGCGCCCATCTATCCCTGGCGCCTCTGCCGCCGATTTGACGTACAGAGTTTCCAGGCAATCCCTCGTCATGTCTCTGAGCAAAGGGTAGGCTTCCTTAACAGGCATTTTGAAAACCAGCTCTGTTTTCGACCCAGGATCATTCTTCAACTCGGCGCGAGTCGCGTTGGTTACACCGTTAGCGCAAGCGGCCAAAAGCATTGCGGAAAAGGCAATTGTGACGATGTGTTTCATACAACTATTCTACGCCAACCAATTTCGAATTGCGAGACGGCCGTCATTGGATATTATTGCGCTTTTCTTGGCGTGACTCTATTCAGAGATTCCAATCATTGCTTAAAAAACACTGACTCATAGAACGCGCTCTAATTGACGAAGGCCATTCAATTTTCCTGGCATGTAGCAGGGGCGGGAAAATCTCTACCGCTTCTAAAATGACGAGCGCGTGTAGGTCACCAGCTTATCGCTAACCCGAAATATATCTCGCGCGCGCGAACTGATCGGAATTGTCTCTAGCATGCTACGACTGGGGATATAATTAGGGGCAGCGGAATAGGCATGGGGGCAACAAGCCATGCGCTAACTGGCAGCATCAAGGATCAGTGCGGGTTAGCGCAAGATATTCGGTAGACGCCGCCCACCATCAACCGAAAAGCCCGGCCTTATCCGCCGGGCTTTTTCACACGGAAGCAAACTGATGGCACATCACCACGCACACAACCATTCTCACGAACACGATCACGACGTTCACTCGCACGGTGGCGGCTACCACCACGGCGATCCGCACAATCATGGTCGCGCCTTTGTCATCGCCGTTGCCCTGAACACCGCTTTTGCCGTGGTCGAGTTCGCCTGCGGCCTCATTGCCAATTCGACGGCCCTGTTGGCCGATGCCGGGCACAACCTCTCGGATGTGCTGGGCCTGCTGCTGGCATTCGGCGCAGCGATCCTTTCCCGCAAGGCACCGAGCGAGCGCTACACCTATGGCTTGCGCAGCACCTCGATTCTGGCTGCACTGGCAAACGCCACGTTCCTTCTGGTGGCCTGCGGGGCAATTGCGTGGGAGGCCATGCAACGCTTCTCGCACCCCCCCGTGGTGGCCGGGTTGACGGTCACGCTGGTGGCGGGTATCGGCATCGTCATCAACGGGGTGTCGGCGTGGCTGTTCGTCAAGGGAAGCAAGGGTGATTTGAACATTCGCGGTGCCTACCTGCACATGGTGGCCGATGCGGCGATCTCGCTCGGTGTGGTCGTTGCCGGTTTGGCGATGATGTTCACCGGCTGGTACTGGCTTGATCCGGTTATCAGCCTGGTGATCGTGGCGGTTATCGTAATCGGCACCTGGGGCTTGCTACGCGAGTCGGTGCAACTGGCATTGAGCGCTGTCCCGCCACATATCGACGTGCCCGCAGTGGAAGCCTATCTGCGCCAATGTCCCGGTGTCACGGACATACACGATCTGCACATCTGGGGCATGAGCACGACCGAGAGCGCCCTGACTGTTCATCTGGTAATGCCGGAAGGCTATCCCGGGGATATGTTCATGGACGACATCATGTGTACGCTGCAAGAGCGTTTCTTTATCCAGCACAGCACGCTGCAGGTGGAACAAGGAACGACCAATCATGCCTGCGCGCTGCATCCAGACAGGACGGTTGCGCACGTCCACTGAGATCGCCGATGACCACGCCTACCGCACAAGCGCCGCAAAAAAACAGCCTGTCTGCACTCAAAGGGCTGTTGCCTTTTCTCGCGCCCTACAAGCGGGAGTTTCTGCTGGCCGGGATTGCGCTTCTGGTCGCCGCCGGGGCGACACTCGCCATTCCGTATGCCTTCAAGCAGATGATAGATCTCGGCTTCGGCGCTACCGGTTCTAAAAGCATCCAGCACATCAACAGCTACTTTCTGGCGCTGTTCGGTGCAGCCAGTGTGCTCGCCATCGCCACCTCGGCGCGCTTTTACATCGTGTCGTGGCTGGGCGAGCGCATCACCGCCGATATCCGCAGCGCGGTTTACCGGCATGTCGTCAGCCAGAGTCCCCAATTTTTTGAGACAACGCAAACCGGAGAGGTATTGTCGCGACTGACCGCGGATACCACGCTGATCCAGACCGTGGTCAGCGCCAGCATTTCCATGGCGCTGCGCAATGTATTGCTGTTCGTCGGTGGACTGTCCATGTTGTTTGTGACCAGCGCTCGACTGTCGTCCATCATCATCTTGCTGCTGGCCGCAACGGTGCTTCCGATTGTCATCTTTGGCCGGCGCGTGCGCAAGCTGTCGCGCGATTCGCAGGATCGCGTTGCGGATGCTTCGGCGATGGCAGGCGAAATTCTGAATGCGATGCCGACGGTGCAGGCTTTCACGCATGAGGGCATCGAAGCCAGCCGCTTTGACGCCTCGGTCGAAGGGGCATTCAAAACTGGGATGCGGCGCAATCGTGCGCGCTCGATACTGACGCTGATGGTGATCCTGCTGGTGTTTGGCGCAATCGTATTCGTATTGTGGCTGGGCGCACATGCAGTGATGCAGGGAAGGATGACCGGCGGCGAACTGGGGCAGTTCATCCTCTACGCAATACTCGTGGCTGGCGCCATCGGTGCACTGTCAGAGGTGCTGGGGGATGCGCAACGGGCGGCGGGCGCAACCGAGCGGCTGCTGGAGCTGTTAGCGGTGCAACCGGTGATCCAGCCTCCTGCGTTTCCGCTCAAGTTGCCGCTACGCACCCGGAACGGCGCCGCGCTGATGCTGCAGGATGTAACTTTCCATTATCCCTCGCGCCCGCAGATACCGGCGCTGCAACAGGTGTCGCTTTCCGTCAGCCCCGGCGAGACGGTCGCTGTGGTCGGCCCGTCCGGCGCGGGCAAGACCACGTTATTCCAGTTGCTGCTGCGTTTTTATGACCCGCAGCAGGGCGCCATCACGCTGGATGGCGTGGATGTCCGGCAACTCGATCTGCTTGACCTGCGCGCAGCCATCGGCATCGTGCCGCAGGATACCGTGATTTTTTCTGCCGACGCGATGGAAAATATTCGCTATGGCCGTGCCGATGCCAGCGACGCGGAAGTGATCAGTGCTGCCAAAATGGCGGCAGCGCATGAGTTCATCGAAAAGCTTCCGCAAGGCTACCAGACCTTTCTCGGGGAACGCGGTGTGCGCCTGTCGGGGGGACAACGCCAGCGCATTGCCATCGCCCGCGCGCTGCTCAAGAATCCGTCGCTGTTGCTGCTTGACGAGGCCACCAGCGCGCTGGATGCGGAATCCGAACGCCTGGTGCAGAGCGCACTGGAGGCCGCAATGACCGGACGCACCACGCTGATCATCGCGCACCGTCTGGCGACGGTGCAGCGTGCAGATCGCATTGTCGTAATGGAAAACGGCCGGATTGTGGAGATCGGCACGCATGAAGCGCTGGTCGGCCTGGGGGGGATTTACGCGAAGCTGGCGGCCCTGCAATTCCACACTGCCAGCTGAATGCCCCAGCTAATTTCCCCCAGGCAAATTACAAGGGTGCGGCAATATGTCACATTCCCAAACGGCTTCAAACGCCTTACATTAATGCCTAGCCAAGCAGGCGACAAGGTTTTCTAGGCCCCCTCCTTACCCTAGATGCGAGTTGACGCATTTCCTGCTTGGCTCTCTTTTTTTGTCTGGCGCCAATTTCCGTTGCAAAGCAGAACCGCCGATGAATAAATCGGGGTTATTTGTATTTGCGGAACTGGCCCACAACAATGCCGAAGATTTCCAGATCGCCCTGCGGGCGGATGACGGGATACGCGGGGTTGGCGGGTATCAGGACGAATTTGCCTTTTTCCTTGCCCAGGGTCTTGAGCGTGAATTCATTATCCACGATGGCAATGACCATTTCGCCGACGCGCGCCGGGCCGCGCTTTTCAACCACCACCGTATCGCCGGGCATGATGCCCGCATCGATCATGGAGTCCCCTTTCACCGTGACCAGCGCCGTGCTGGATGGATGGCTGATGAGGTACTCGTCGATCGTGACAGTGTCATAACTCATATCCCCTGCCGCGCTGGGCAACCCCGCACGCACGCTGTCGAAGATGGGGCGCTCGAAGAAACGCTTGCCAGGCTTGAGGCGTTTTTCCGCGGTGGATTCCAGAAAGCCCTGCAGCTTCAATCTGGCCACCAACGCCGCCACCGGGGACTTGGACTTGAATCCCAGCAGCGTCATGATGGTGGAATAGGGGGGTAACACGCTGTGATCAGCGTAATAGTCCTGAAGCTTGGCAAGATAGCTGGCGTCGTTTTCCATAGGGCCATACAATATGGAACGAACGTTCTTTTGTCAACCTTGGTGGCCGGACAACATCATGCAGGTTCGGCGTTCCCGCGCAATAAGTCATCCTGCAACAGAATCTCGAACTGATCCGGGGGCACCGGTCTGGAGTACAGATAGCCTTGCGCATAATCGCATCCCGCCGCGATCAGCAGATCGCGCTGCTCCTCTGTTTCCACCCCCTCGGCGATCACTTTCAGGCCGAGCTTGTGCGCCATCACGATGATGGCCTCGGATAGCGCCATGTCGCTTGAGCCGGGCGCCAGGTTGCGAATGAAGGATTGGTCTATCTTCAGATAATCGATATCGAATTTCTTCAGATAGGACAGCGCCGAGTAACCTGTGCCGAAATCATCAATCGCGACCTGGATGCCGGCGTCACGGAAGGTCAGCAATGCCGCGTTGACTGGTGAATCTGCGGCCAGCAACAGCCCTTCGGTAATCTCGACGCCAACATTTTTTCCCGGCAGCCCGATTTCCTGCAAATACGCAAGCCAGGTATTGGGCTGGCCGTTAACGAGGCGAAATTGCACAGGCGATTTGTTCACGCTCACCTGAAAATCGGCGTTGCCAAACAATGCCGTCCAGCGCTTGACCCAACGCGCAGATTCCTGGAACACCCAGTCACCGATTTCGAAGATGAGTCCTGTTTCCTCGGCCAGCGGGATAAAATTGGAGGGATAAATCAAACCATGATCAGGATGCTGCCACCGCACCAGCGCCTCTGCCTTTTTGATGCGGCCCGAGGTGATATCCACGATGGGCTGGAAATAAACCAGCAGCTGGTTGGCGGCCAGCGCACTGCGCAAGTCATTGGTCATGCGCAGCCGCGCCAGCGCCGCTTCCTGTAACATCGGAGTGAAATAGCTGAAACGGTTGCGCCCCTGGTTCTTGGCGACATACATCGCCTGATCGGCATTCTTGAGCAGCCCTTCTAACTCGGTGGCGTCGTTTGGATAAAGCGTGATGCCGATGCTGGCCGACACATAAGTTATATCGCTCCCCAACTGGAAAGGTTCTGCCAGTTTCTCGAGGATGTTCTCGGTGACCCGCTCAACACTGCCCATCTCTTCAGCATCCCCCAGGATGACAGTGAATTCATCGCCACCCAGGCGTGCCACCGTGTCAGCCTCGCGCACACAACTGACAATGCGCCGCGCCGCTTCCACCAACAGCGTGTCCCCTATGTCATGCCCCAGCGTGTCGTTAACTTCCTTGAAACGGTCAAGGTCAATGAACAGCAATGCCAGCGGAAGGCTGGCGCGATTGGCCTTTTTGATTTCCTGCGCCAGGCGGTCGTGGAACATGCGGCGGTTGGGCAGCTGGGTAAGGAGGTCGAAATTGGCCTGCTTCCAGATCAGCTCTTCGGACACCTTCCTCTCGGTGATGTCACGAATGAACGCGTTGAACTCGTACTGAGCCCCAGTCTTCACCGCGGTGATGGACAATTCTATCGGGAACTCGTGGCCGTCACGATGCATGCCCAGAAGCTCGATCCGCGAATTCAGGATGCTCTGCTCGCCGGAAGAGAGGAAACGATGCAGGCCTTGGACATGCGCCATGCGGTATTGCGGCGGGATAATCGCTTCATGCATTACCTGTCCGAGAGCTTGCTCCCGTGTCCAGCCAAAAATTCTGGTCGCCTGATTGTTCCAGCCGGTAATAATGCCTTCAGAATTCATCTGCACCACAGCATCCAACGCAGTATCGATGATGGCTCGCAGGCGCTCCTCTTCTTCATGACGCACGGCAAGCAAGGCCCTGTCCTTGTCTGCTTTCTGCAATTTTTCTTCGAACTGTTTGCGCTCGGTGATATCTTCCGCTACGACCACGAAATGGGTGATGACCCCTTTTTCGTCGCAGATGGGAGAAATGGAGGTGTGCTCCAGATATATCTCGCCATTCTTTCTCGCATTAAATATATCTCCCTGCCATTCCTTGCCGGCACGGATGGTTTGCCACACATCACTGGGAAATTCGTCCCCCTCGGTTCCGGCACCCAGCATCTCAAATTCCTGTCCGACCACCTCGTCTGGCTGATAACCGGTAACGGCCGTAAATCTGCGGTTGACGTACTCGATCTTCCCATGCATGTCGGTGATAACCACACTGGCCGGGCTGTTTTCGACCGCACTGGAAAGCTTGAGCAGTTTTGCATGGGCCTGGAGGCGCTCAGAGATATCGCGCACCGAGTTGTATATCAGTTGCTCGCCGCCAATCTCCACCCGGGAAGCGCTGACCTCGACATCGACGATGCTGCCATCGCGGCGGCGGTGCCGTGTTTCAAACACCGGGTTGCTGCTGCCCAGCGCAGAAATCATCGTCTTCAGTTCCTCTGCTGACCCTTGCGCATTCCACTGCGCCACGTTCATCGACAGCATTTCCTTTTGGGTGTAGCCGAGCATCTTGCAGAATGCATCGTTCACCTGGACCACGTTACCCTCAAGGTCGAAGACGTAAATGCCATCGCTGGCCGTGCGCAGCAGCGTCTCGTTCCTGCGGCTTTCGCGCTCCACCGCCGCAGCCGCTTGTAGCGCACGTGCCCGGCCGGACACCATTAGCCAGGCGAGCAGCGTCAACAGCAGGCTGATGCCTGTGCCGGCGCTGGCCAGGATTTGCGGCTTTTCCTTGTCAAGCTTCGCCTCGAAGCCGGGCAGGGAGAGCGCCACCATCGTCCAGCCGTGGTCGGCTACCGCAATGTGATGAGTGGTCTGGAAGCGCGCATTCGGTGCCATATGGGTGGGCCTGTCGTGCGGGTCGTACATCACCGTCTTTTCCGAGACTTCTTCGCCATCGTAGATATCGAAGTCGAATTCGGCATTGCTCTCACCGCCGATCCCGGCCAGGAAATCACCCATGCGAAACTTGGCATAAACCCAGCCGATGTTGTTGGCGCGGCGCTCGCCCAGTGTGTTGTGTGGCAAGCCATATCTGTAGACGGGCAAGAACATCATGAAACCGGACTGCGCATGCTCATCGGTATCCTGCACCAGCCTCACCTTGCCCGTGATGGCAACCCTGCCGGAATCGCGTGCCCGCTCCATGGCGGCGCGGAGTTCCTGGTCGGAGTACAAGTCATGGCCAAAAGCCCACCGGCTGGACTCGCTGAATGGCTCGATAAGCGTGACGGGGGCGTAGATCTGGCGCCTGCCTGGCGGGCTGACGGTGTATTCTGGAAACCCTTCGCTGTGGATCGCGGCAATATGGCGGTCTTTTTCCGCATCCGCTATGAGCGGTGCATAGCCAACCGCATGAATGCCCGGATAGTCCTGGTCCAGCTGCAAATTGGCGACGTACTCGCGAAATTCGTCGCGCTCATTCACCGAGTCATCAAATGAACCCTGCACGCCGCGCATGATTTGCTCATAGGTTTTCATGCGCTTTTCGATAGCCTCGATGGCATCGTGCACACGAAAATCAAATTTGTCTTTCAGTTCCTCGGCGGCATGCTGTTGTGCGTTCTGCCACAACAGATAGGTTGCAGCTGCGCAAAGTGTGAGCACCACAAATGGCCAGAGATAGCCCAAGTGCAACCATTCCACAATACGTTGGGAGCGAGAATGGTTGGTGTGCATTAATGTGGGAGCGCTCATCACAAGCCTATTGTAGTATCACGAGGCTTGAATATGAAAACATTTTCGACAATTCCGGCCTGGTTAAGCAGCTTTTCGGCGCATACATGCCGCCCGCCGCTTCATAAACCGCACGGAAGCGGCTAGAATTGCGTTTTTTTGCGACACTCTTGAAAGAATTCCAATATGTCCATGTCCGACCGCGACGGTTTCATCTGGTATGACGGCAAGCTCGTGCCCTGGCGTGATGCCACCACGCACGTCCTGACCCACACCCTGCACTATGGCATGGGCGTGTTCGAGGGGGTGCGCGCGTACAAGACCACCCAAGGCACCGCAATTTTTCGTCTGCGTGAGCATACTGACCGCCTGTTCAACTCGGCTTACATCTTCAAGATGAAGATGCCGTTCGACAAGGAAACCTTGATGGAGGCGCAAAAGGAAGTGGTGCGCGCCAACAAGCTGGAATCCTGCTACATCCGCCCCATCGTGTTCTATGGCTCCGAAGCCATGGGCATCGCCGCGACCACGCTGTCGGTGCATGTCGCTGTCGCCGCCTGGCCGTGGGGCGCATATCTGGGTGAGGAAGGCATGGCGAAGGGCATCCGCGTGAAGACCTCCAGCTTCACCCGCCATCACGTGAATATCAACATGTGCCGCTCCAAATCGGTCGGCACCTACACCAACTCCATACTGGCGCACCAGGAAGTGGCGCATGACGGCTACGACGAGGCGCTGCTGCTGGACGTGGACGGCTATGTGGCGGAAGGCGCGGGCGAGAATATCTTCATCGTGAAGAAGGGCAAGCTTTATACCCCCGACCTGACCTCCTGCCTGGAAGGCATCACGCGCGATTCCATCCTCACGCTGGCGGCTGACCTGGGCATACCACTGATCGAAAAACGCATCACGCGCGATGAAGTCTATTGCGCCGACGAAGCCTTCTTCACCGGCACGGCGGCGGAAGTCACGCCGATCCGCGAACTGGACAACCGCACCATAGGCGCAGGCAGCCGCGGCCCCATTACCGCCAAACTGCAATCGCTGTTCTTCGAAATTGTCGCGGGGAAAAATGCGCAGTATTCCGATTGGCTGGCACATGTCTGAGGGAGCAACCATGCAAACCGAACGCATCACTGAAGTCACCGCCGCCGATCTGCCGCTGCATTGCCCTACACCCGGCATGAGCCTGTGGAACGCGCATCCGCGTGTATTCATCCCGGTGGATAAATTGGGCGAGGCGCGTTGCCCTTACTGCGGCACGCTATACAAGTTCACGGGCGAGTTGCCCAAAGGGCATCACTAATCCTTCCCCTCTCCCGCTTGCGGGAGAGGGGATTTCTCCATGACAAAAATCCTTGTCATTGCACCAAGCTGGGTAGGCGACGCCATGCTGGTGCAGCCGATGCTGGCACGCCTCAAGCAGCGCCACTCCGGCGCGCAGATCGACCTGCTCGCGCCCCCCTGGACTGCGGCTCTGTTGCGCCAGATGCCGGAGGTGCATGAAGTCATCATCAATCCCTTCCCGCATGGCGCATTGAAACCGCTGGCACGCTACCGCCTCGGCCGGCAATTGCGCGAAAAGAAATACGATCAGGCCATCGTGCTGCCCAACTCGCTCAAGTCTGCACTCGTGCCGCTTTTTGCCGACATTCCGCTGCGTACCGGCTTCATCGGCGAGATGCGTCATGGCCTGCTGAACGATGCGCGCAAGCTGGATAAACAGGCCCTGCCGCTGATGGTGGAACGCTTCGCCCAGCTCGCAGAAGCACCCGGCAACGACATCCAGCGCCCTCTCGCGCGGCCGCAGCTGCATGTCAGCTCAGCGGAGAAAAAAAACGTGCTGGACAAACTCGGCTTGACGACTGAGCGTCCGGTTGCCGTATTCTGCCCCGGGGCTGAATACGGCCCTGCCAAGCGCTGGCCGGCTCCCTATTTCGCCGAACTGGCGCAGCGCCTGCGCGAGCGCGGCTATACCGTGTGGCTGGTCGGTTCGTCCAAGGACAAGGAGATCGCTGACAGCATCATCGCGCTCGGCAACAGCGCCTGCCACAATTTGTGCGGCGCAACCGATCTGGCCGATGCAATTGCGCTGCTGTCCTGCGCCGATCTGGTGGTGAGTAACGATTCCGGCCTGATGCACCTCGCGGCCGCGCTGGATCGCCCCATGCTCGCGCTGTATGGCTCCAGCTCGCCCCAATTCACTCCGCCGCTGTCGGATCGGGCGCAGGTCATCAAGCTCGATCTCCCATGCAGTCCCTGCTTCAAGCGCGCATGCCCGCTCGGCCATTTCAACTGCATGATGCAGCTGACGCCGGAGCGGGTCGCGCAATACATTCCCGATCTACTTTCTGACCTCTGAACGACATCATGCACAACTTAGCCAAGGAAATATTCAAAGCCTATGACATACGCGGCATCGTCGGCAAAACCCTGACTGCCGAGACCGTTGAGCATATCGGCCATGCGCTGGGCAGCGAGGCCGCCGCGCGCGGCCAGCACACCATCGCGATCGGACGCGACGGGCGGCTGTCCGGCCCCGAGTTCGC
>JAUQWW010000052.1 GCA_030834965.1 Gallionellaceae bacterium
ATGGCGAGCGGACGTTTCGTATTCCACGTGGGCGGTGTTGATGGTGATGCCGCGCGCCTTTTCTTCCGGCGCTGCGTCGATCTGGTCGTAGGCCTTGGCTTCGCCGCCAAATTTCTTCGACAGTACGGTGGTGATCGCCGCTGTCAGGGTGGTCTTGCCATGGTCAACGTGGCCTATCGTGCCTACGTTTACGTGTGGCTTGGTACGCTCAAATTTACTCTTTGCCATGATATTAAGGCTCCTGGTTTATAGTTTATTAATTTAAATTCTGAATTGTCTCAAGGTTATTTTTTGCTGCTCATCACCGCTTCAGCCACACTCTTGGGCGCCTCGGTGTAATGCTTGAATTCCATCGTGTAAGTAGCACGTCCTTGGGTAGCAGAACGCAGCGCAGTGGAATAGCCAAACATTTCTGCCAACGGCACCTCAGCCTTGACTGTCTTGCCGCCGCCTGGCATATCATCCATGCCTTGCACCATGCCGCGACGCGAAGACAAGTCGCCCATCACCGTACCCGTGTAGTCTTCGGGCGTCTCCACTTCCACAGACATCATTGGCTCCAGCAGCACCGGACTGGCCTTGCGCATGCCATCCTTGAACGCCATGGATGCAGCCATCTTGAATGCGTTTTCGTTGGAGTCCACATCGTGGTAGGAACCATCGAACAGTGTAACCTTCACGTCCACCACAGGGAAACCGGCCAGCACGCCATTCGGCAGCGTATCCAGCAAGCCTTTTTCCACTGCGGGAATATATTCGCGCGGAACGGTACCACCCTTGATCGCATCCACGAATTCGAAACCCTTGCCTGCCTCGTTCGGCTCCATCTTGAGCCACACGTGACCATATTGACCGCGACCACCGGATTGCTTGACGAACTTGCCTTCGATTTCGACGGCCTTCTTGATTGCTTCGCGGTAGGCCACCTGCGGAGCGCCCACGTTAGCTTCCACACCAAATTCACGTTTCATGCGGTCAACCAGAATTTCCAGGTGCAACTCGCCCATACCGGACATGATGGTCTGACCGGACTCTTCGTCGGTGCGCACACGGAACGAAGGATCTTCCGCAGCCAAACGGCCCAATGCAATACCCATCTTCTCCTGGTCGGCCTTAGTTTTCGGCTCGACCGCTACGTGAATCACCGGCTCCGGGAACACCATGCGCTCGAGGATGATGGCCTTGTTCGGATCGCACAGCGATTCGCCGGTGGTCACATCTTTCAAACCGATACACGCGGCGATGTCGCCGGCCAGAATCTCATCAACCTCTTTGCGCTCGTTCGCGTGCATCTGCACAATACGGCCGATACGCTCTTTCTTGCCACGGATCGGGTTGTAAACCGTGTCGCCCTTTTTCAGCACGCCGGAATAGACACGCACGAAAGTCAGCTGACCAACAAACGGGTCGGTCATCAGCTTGAATGCCAGCGCGGAGAAATTCTCACCGTCATCAGCCTTGCGAGAAGCAGGAGCACCTTCTTCGGTTTCACCTGTCACATCGGGAATATCAACCGGCGAAGGCAAGAACATAATTACTGCGTCCAGCATGCGCTGCACACCCTTGTTCTTAAACGCGCTACCGCACAGCATCGGCTGAATTTCACAAGCGATGGTACGAGTACGAATTCCAAGGACGATCTGCTCTTCAGTCAAGTCACCATTTTCGAGGTATTGATTCATCAAATCCTCGGATGCCTCGGCAGCAGTCTCGACCATTTTGGCACGCCATTCCTTGGCAGTTTCAAGCAACTCAGCCGGAATTTCCTTGTATTCAAACTTCATCCCCTGGGAAGCCTCGTCCCAGATGATTGCCTTCATCTTAATCAAATCGACAACGCCGACAAAACCCTCTTCCGCGCCAATAGGAATCACCAGAGGGACAGGATTGGCGCGCAGGCGGGTCTGCATTTGCGTAACCACCTTAAAGAAGTTCGCGCCGGTACGGTCCATCTTGTTGACGAATGCCAGACGCGGCACCTTGTACTTATTCGCCTGACGCCATACAGTCTCGGACTGAGGCTGCACACCACCCACCGCGCAATACACCATGCAGGCGCCGTCCAGCACACGCATGGAGCGCTCCACCTCGATGGTGAAGTCCACGTGCCCCGGGGTGTCGATAATGTTGAAACGATGCTCAGGGTAGGAATTGTCCATACCCTTCCAGAAACAGGTGGTCGCAGCGGAAGTAATGGTGATGCCACGCTCCTGCTCTTGCTCCATCCAGTCCATGGTGGCAGCACCATCGTGCACCTCACCAATCTTGTGGGAAACGCCCGTATAGAACAGGATGCGTTCGGTAGTCGTGGTTTTGCCCGCGTCAATGTGCGCGCTGATGCCTATATTGCGGTATCTCTCGATTGGTGTTTTGCGTGCCACAGTAATTACCTAACTTAAAAAACTTTCAACTCTATTTAGAAACGGAAATGCGAGAACGCCTTATTTGCCTCAGCCATGCGGTGAACTTCCTCACGCTTTTTGACCGCGCCGCCACGACCTTCCGACGCATCAATTAACTCACCCGCCAAGCGCAGACCCATGGACTTTTCTCCACGCTTGCGTGCCGACTCCTTCAACCAACGCATCGCCAGGGCCATTCGACGGGAAGGACGAACCTCAACCGGCACCTGATAGTTGGCACCGCCGACACGGCGACTCTTAACTTCAACCTGCGGCTTGGCATTATTCAATGCCAGATTAAACACCTCGATCGGGTCTTTACCGTTCTTCTTCACGATCTGCTCCAACGCACCGTAAAGAATGCGCTCGGCAACAGACTTTTTGCCGGCCGTCATAAGGACATTAACGAATTTGGAAAGATCCTGGTTGCCATACTTTGGATCTGGCAGGACTTCGCGCTTGGGGACTTCTCTACGTCTTGGCATATCTTGGAACCTCGAAATTGTCTGGCTAATTCAAACTCAAAAATTACACTCGCAAATTACTTAAGCCTTCTTGGGGCGCTTTGCACCATACTTGGAACGTGATTGCTTGCGATCCTTCACACCAGCAGTATCCAGACTGCCGCGTACCGTGTGGTAGCGTACGCCCGGTAAATCCTTCACACGACCGCCGCGTATCAACACTACCGAGTGCTCCTGCAGGTTGTGCCCCTCACCGCCGATGTAGGAAATCACCTCAAAACCATTAGTGAGACGTACCTTAGCGACTTTACGCAATGCAGAGTTTGGTTTCTTTGGCGTCGTGGTATACACGCGGGTACACACACCACGCTTTTGCGGACTGCCCGCCAATGCTGGAACTTTGCTTTTAGAAGGCTCGGCCGTACGGCCTTGGCGCACTAACTGGTTTACGGTTGGCATTTTATCTTCCCGAATACAAAAAATTCTCTATGACATCAATATGATGCGAAACAAAAAGCCGTCACAGCATTCTGCACTATTTCACCGTGACGGCTAAAAGGACCGCGCATTCTATTGAGGAATGCCCAGCCTGTCAAGCGAGCTGCGCGTTGTCCTGCGCTTCTGCGGACGAATCGTCTTCGCTCAATCTGCCTTGCGCCATGTCCACACCCATGCGCTGCTTGCGGCGAGTCGTGTGGTACGCCAAGCCTGTTCCCGCTGGGATCAGACGGCCAACAATGACGTTTTCCTTCAGGCCGCGCAGGTCGTCCTTCTTACCCATGATCGCGGCCTCGGTCAGCACCCGCGTGGTTTCCTGGAAGGAAGCAGCAGAGATAAACGAGTCAGTGGACAAGGAAGCCTTGGTAATACCCAGCAACATGAATTCAAAAGTCGCAGGTTGCTTTCCTTCTGCTTCGACACGTTCGTTTTCCTGCAGCAATTCTGCGCGCTCGACCTGCTCCTTAGGAATGAACGTAGTATCGCCCTGATCGCGAATCTGCACACGACGCAACATCTGACGCACGATGACTTCAATGTGCTTGTCGTTGATTTTTACGCCCTGCAGACGATACACGTCTTGCACTTCGTCGGTGATGTAGCGTGCCAGCGCCGCCACACCCAGCAGGCGCAGAATGTCGTGCGGATCGGCCGGACCGTCCACGATCATCTCGCCCTGATTGACCACCTGACCATCATGCACCAGCACATGCTTGTCCTTGGCAATCAGGAACTCGTGTGCCACGCCTTCGACATCGGTGATAACCAGGCGCTGCTTGCCCTTGGTATCCTTGCCGAACGACGCGGTGCCGGTCACTTCTGCCAGCATACCCGCATCCTTGGGCGAGCGAGCCTCGAACAGTTCTGCCACGCGCGGAAGACCCCCGGTAATATCGCGCGTCTTGCTGCTTTCCTGCGGGATACGCGCCAGCACTTCACCGACGCCGACGTGTTGGCCATCTTCCACGGTAATGATACAACCGGTCTGGAAGGTCACCGAGATCGACTGTTCAGTTCCGGCAATCTTGATTTCACGCCCTTCGTCATCCAGCAACCGCACCATCGGGCGCAACACGCCCTTGCCTTGCGTGCCGGCGCGCTTGGGATCAATTACGACCAGCGTGGACAAACCCGTCACTTCATCGATCTGCTTGGCAACGGTAGCGCCCTCTTCCACGTTCTCGAAACGTACGCGGCCGGCATATTCGGTAATGATCGGACGGGTGTGCGGATCCCAGGTAGCCAATACTTCCCCGGCTCGCACGGCGCTGCCCTCACGCACGGTCAGCATCGCGCCGTATGGAACCTTGTGACGTTCGCGCTCGCGCCCGTGGTCGTCGGTAACCATCAACTCGCCACTGCGCGCCACCACCACCAAATCTCCGCGGGCAGTGCTGACAGTGCGCATGTTCGCGCTGTATTTCATCAGACCGTTGGATTTGCCCTCGACCTGGCTTGCCACCACGGTACGCGATGCAGCGCCACCGATATGGAAAGTACGCATGGTCAGCTGGGTGCCAGGTTCGCCAATGGACTGCGCGGCAATCACGCCTACCGCTTCACCCACGTTCACCAAACCGCCGCGACCCAGGTCACGGCCATAGCACTTGGCGCACAAGCCATAGCGTGTTTCACAAGTCAGCGGAGTACGCACATGCACTTCGTCGATACCCAGCGACTCGATGGTTTCCACCATATCTTCGTTCAGCAGCGTACCCGCCTCATACAGGGTTTCGCCGCTTTCCGGATTGACGATATCCAGGCTGGCGACACGGCCGAGTATGCGTTCGCGCAAGGCCTCGATCACTTCACCCCCTTCAACCAGCGCCTTCAATGCAGCGCCGGTGCTGGTGCCGCAATCGTCCTCAACCACCACCAGGTCCTGCGTCACGTCCACCAGACGGCGCGTCAGGTAACCGGAGTTCGCGGTCTTCAGCGCGGTATCGGCCAAGCCTTTACGCGCACCGTGCGTGGAAATGAAGTACTGCAGCATGTTCAATCCCTCGCGGAAGTTCGCTGTAATCGGGGTTTCAATGATCGAGCCGTCCGGCTTGGCCATCAGGCCGCGCATTCCGGCCAGCTGACGAATCTGTGCCGCAGAACCGCGCGCACCGGAGTCCGCCATCATGTAGATGGAATTGAACGACTCCTGCATCACGGGCTTACCCTTCTTGTCAGTACGCACTTCGCCGGTTGCACGATCAATTACAGGCTCGCTGCCGAGCTGATCCATCATGGCTTTGGCAACCACATCACCGGTGCGCCCCCAGATGTCGACGACCTTGTTGTAGCGTTCGCCCTGTGTCACCAATCCCGAGGTATATTGCACATCAATTTCATGCACCTCTTTTTCCGCTGCACCAATCAATTCATTTTTCTGCGGCGGAACCAACATGTCATCCAGGCAGATGGAAATGCCGGCACGGGTCGCATAGGTGAAGCCCATATACATCAGCCGGTCAGCCATGATCACCGTGTCACGCAAACCGCAGCGACGGAAGCTGGTGTTGATCAGGCGTGAAATTTCCTTCTTCTTGAGTGCCTTGTTGATCAGGCTGAATGGCAGGCCGGCAGGCAGAAGCTCCGACAGAATGGCGCGTCCCACGGTAGTTTCGTAGCGCGTATGTTTTTCCTGACGCGCACCGGCTTCATCAATGTAGGCCTCCTTGATGCGCACCACCACTTTGGCCTGCAGGTCAACATGGCCGGACTCATATGCGCGCAAAGTTTCGGGCACATCGGCAAGCAGCGCGCCCTCGCCCAATGCACCGATTTTTTCGCGCGTCATGTAATACAGACCCAGCACGATATCCTGTGACGGCACGATAATAGGCTCGCCGTTGGCGGGCGACAGCACGTTATTGGAAGCCAGCATCAAGGTGCGGCATTCCATCTGCGCTTCGAGCGACAACGGTACGTGCACCGCCATCTGGTCACCGTCGAAGTCGGCGTTGAATGCCGTACATACCAGCGGGTGCAACTGGATCGCCTTGCCCTCAATCAGTATCGGCTCGAACGCCTGTATACCCAAACGGTGCAGCGTAGGCGCACGGTTCAGCATCACCGGATGTTCGCGGATGACATCTTCCAGGATGTCCCACACCACCGGCTCTTCCGCATCCACCATGCGTTTGCCTGCCTTGATGGTGGTCGCCAAACCGAGGATTTCCAGCTTGTGGAAAATAAACGGCTTAAACAATTCCAGCGCCATTTTCTTGGGCAGGCCGCACTGGTGCAGTTTCAATTGCGGCCCCACCACGATCACGGAGCGGCCGGAATAATCCACACGCTTGCCCAGCAGGTTCTGGCGGAAACGACCGCCCTTACCCTTGATCATGTCGGCCAGTGATTTCAGCGGACGCTTGTTGGCGCCGGTCATTGCCTTACCGCGGCGGCCGTTGTCCAGCAGCGAATCTACCGACTCCTGCAACATGCGCTTCTCGTTGCGCACAATGATTTCCGGCGCCTTCAGTTCCAGCAGGCGCTTCAAGCGGTTGTTACGATTGATTACACGGCGATAGAGATCGTTCAGGTCGGAGGTCGCGAATCGACCACCATCCAGCGGTACCAACGGGCGCAGCTCTGGCGGCAGAACCGGCAGCACCGTCATGATCATCCACTCCGGCTTGATGCCCGAGGACTGGAATGCCTCGAGTATCTTCAGGCGCTTGGCAAATTTCTTGATCTTGGTTTCGGAGCCGGTCGCTGCCAGTTCGGCGCGCAGCTTTTCCACCTCTGCAGGCACATCCAATGCGCGCAACAGCGCGCGCACACCTTCCGCCCCCATCACTGCGGAAAATTCATCGCCGTATTCTTCCAGCTTGGCGAGATAGTCATCCTCGGACAGCAACTGGCCGCGGTTCAGCGGCGTCATTCCGGCCTCGGTCACTACGTAGGCTTCGAAATACAACACTCGTTCGATATCGCGCAACGTCATATCCAGCACCATACCCAAGCGCGATGGCAACGATTTCAGGAACCAGATATGCGCTACCGGGCTGGCCAGTTCAATATGCCCCATGCGCTCGCGGCGCACCTTGGACAGCGTCACTTCCACGCCGCATTTTTCGCAGATCACGCCGCGATGTTTGAGGCGCTTGTACTTGCCGCACAAGCACTCGTAGTCTTTGGTCGGACCGAAAATCTTGGCACAGAACAGGCCATCGCGTTCCGGCTTAAAGGTGCGATAGTTAATGGTTTCTGGCTTCTTCACTTCACCGTAGGACCAGGAACGGATCTTCTCCGGCGATGCCAATCCGATCTTGATCGCGTCGAACTCTTCTTTTTGCGTTACCTGTTTGAATAAATCCAGCAATGCTTTCATGTGTAGCTCCTTATAAGGATCGAGGATCGAGGATCGAGGACTGAATAAAGCTCACCCCTTGATCCTCAGTCCTGCTTAGTGCCGTTCCAGATCGATATCAATTCCCAAGGAGCGTATTTCCTTGGTCAGCACATTGAACGACTCCGGCATGCCGGCCTCAATCTTGTGGTCGCCCTTGACGATGCTTTCATAAACCTTGGTACGCCCGCCCACATCGTCGGACTTGACCGTGAGCATTTCCTGCAGCGTGTAGGCAGCGCCATACGACTCCAGAGCCCAGACTTCCATCTCACCGAAGCGCTGTCCGCCGAACTGCGCCTTGCCGCCCAGTGGTTGCTGCGTCACCAGGCTGTATGGGCCAGTGGAACGCGCGTGCATCTTGTCATCCACCAAGTGATGCAGTTTCAACACATGCATGTAGCCAACCGTTACCGGCCGGTCAAACGCGGCGCCCGTGCGGCCATCGTACAGGGTAATCTGCCCGGAACGCGGCAGGTCCGCTAGTTCCAGCATGTCCTTGATTTCCTCTTCGTTTGCGCCATCGAAAACAGGGGTGGCGAATGGCACGCCGCTCTTCAGGTTGAGGCACAGATCAAGCACTTCATCATCGCTAAACGCAGCAATATCCACAGTCTTCTGCCCATCGGGGTTGTAAATTCTCCCCAGGAACTTGCGCACATCTGCAATCTTGGCTTGCGACTCCAGCATCATGGCAATTTTGTTACCCAGACCCTTGGCCGCCCAACCCAGATGTACTTCGAGAACCTGACCGATATTCATACGCGAAGGCACGCCCAACGGATTCAACACGATGTCGACCGGCGTCCCATCCGCCATGTAGGGCATGTCTTCCACCGGCACGATGCGCGATACCACACCCTTGTTACCATGGCGGCCAGCCATCTTGTCGCCGGCCTGCAGGCGGCGCTTCACCGCCACATATACCTTGACCATCTTCTGTACGCCCGCTTGCAGCTCGTCACCCTGAGTCAGCTTGCGCTTCTTCAGTTCGAATGCCGCATCGAATTCCAGGCGTTTCTGCGCCAGGCTTTCCTTCACCTGCTCCAACTGCGCCGCCACCTCGTCGTCGCCAAGGCGAATGTCGAACCACTGGTGATGCTCCAGGCTGGCAAGGTAATCCTTGCTTAGCTTGGTGCCCTTGGCCAGCTTCTTCGGCCCACCATTTGCCATCTTGCCCACCAGCAGCTTTTCCAGGCGGGTGAACACGTCCGCCTCGACGATGCGCATCTGGTCAGCCAGGTCTTTTTTGTAGCGGTTCAGTTCGTCGTCGATGATCTGCTGTGCGCGCTTGTCGCGTTGCAACCCTTCGCGCGTAAATACCTGCACATCAATTACCGTACCGGAAATGCCGGCCGGCACGCGCAAGCTGGTGTCCTTCACATCGGAAGCTTTTTCGCCGAAAATGGCACGCAGCAGTTTTTCTTCCGGGGTCAACTGGGTTTCACCCTTGGGCGTGACTTTGCCTACCAGCACGTCGCCCACGCCGACGTCCGCACCAATATGCACGATGCCACACTCATCCAGGCGACCCATCTGCGCTTCCGAGAGATTGGGGATGTCCCGCGTGATTTCTTCCGCACCCAGCTTGGTATCACGCGCCACCACCGTCAACTCTTCGATATGGATGGAAGTAAAGCGATCCTCCGCTACTACGCGCTCGGAGATCAGAATCGAGTCCTCGTAGTTGTAGCCGTTCCACGGCATGAATGCCACAAGCATGTTCTGTCCCAGCGCAAGCTCACCCATGTCGGTGGACGCGCCGTCTGCAATCACATCTCCGCGAGCAATCACATCGCCCATCCTGACCAAGGGGCGCTGATTGATGTTGGTATTCTGGTTGGAGCGCGTGTATTTGGTCAGGTTATAGATATCCACGCCGACTTCACCAGCCGTCGTTTCATCATCGTTTACGCGCACCACGATGCGGCCGGCATCTACGTAATCGACTCGTCCACCACGCCACGCCTGCACTGTCGTGCCGGAATCCACTGCCACGGTACGTTCGATGCCGGTGCCGACCAGCGCCTTCTCCGCGCGCAGGCAGGGTACAGCCTGGCGCTGCATGTTGGCGCCCATCAGGGCGCGGTTTGCGTCATCGTGCTCCAGGAACGGAATCAACGATGCTGCCACTGACACCACCTGGGCAGGAGCGACGTCCATGTATTCGATTTTTTCCGGCGTGGCCAGCACGAATTCATTATGCTGCCGCGATGACACGATGTCGTTGGTAAACCTGCCTTTGCTGTCCAGTTCGGCATTGGCCTGTGCGATGGTGAACTTGCCTTCCTCGATCGCGGACAAATATTCCACGTCATCCGTCGCCTTGCCCTTGGCCACCTTGCGGTAAGGCGTTTCGATGAAGCCATAATTGTTGGTGCGCGCATACAGCGCCAGCGAGTTGATCAGGCCGATGTTCGGACCTTCAGGTGTCTCAATCGGGCAGACGCGGCCATAATGGGTCGGATGCACGTCGCGCACCTCGAAACCGGCGCGTTCGCGCGTCAATCCGCCAGGGCCCAGCGCGGAGATGCGACGCTTGTGCGTCACTTCAGACAGGGGATTGGTCTGATCCATAAACTGCGACAACTGGCTCGAGCCGAAGAACTCCTTGACTGCCGCAGAAATTGGTTTGGCATTAATCAAATCGTGCGGCATCAGGTTGTCCGCTTCGGCTTGGCCCAGACGCTCCTTCACTGCACGTTCGACACGCGCCAGACCCGTGCGGAACTGATTCTCCGCCAATTCGCCCACCGCGCGCACACGGCGGTTCCCGAGGTGGTCTATGTCGTCGATTTCGCCGCGGCCATTGCGCAATTCGACCAGAATCTTGATCACTGCAACGATGTCTTCGTTGGACAGAATGGGTGCTCCGGTCAATTCATCACGCCCGACACGGCGATTGAATTTCATACGCCCCACGGCAGACAGATCATAGCGCTCCGGAGAGAAGAACAAGCCGTTAAACAGCGCTTCCACTGCGTCCTCTGTAGGCGGTTCGCCGGGGCGCATCATGCGGTAGATGGCGACACGCGCCGTCCACAGGTCAGTCGTCTCATCGGTGCGCAACGTCTGAGAAATAAAACCGCCCTGATCCAGGTCGTTGGTATACAGCGTGTGTATCTTGCTCACGCCCGCCGCGCGCATCTGACCAAGCAAGGTTTCGGTGATCTCATCATTGGCGTTGGCGATGATTTCGCCGCTGTCCTTGTCCACTACGTTATGGCCCAGTACGCGCCCAACCAGGAAGTCCTCTCCCACCGCCAGCTTGTCTATGCCCGCTTCGTGCATCTCGCGGACATGGCGCACGGTAATGCGCTTGCCAGCGGCCACGATCAACTTGCCACCTTTACCGGATATATCGAAACGCGCAACCTCGCCGCGCAGGCGCTCCGGCACAACCTCAAACTGAATGCCCTTCTTGCCCAACTGGAAGGTGTCAAATTCGAAAAACTCCGCGAGTATCTGCTCCGGCGTGTAGCCCAACGACTTGAGCAAAATCGTGATCGGCATTTTGCGGCGACGGTCGATACGGAAGTACACATAATCCTTGGCATCGAATTCGAAATCCAGCCACGAACCGCGATAGGGAATGATGCGTGCTGAGAACAGCAGCTTGCCGGAACTGTGCGTCTTGCCGCGATCGTGCTCAAAGAACACGCCAGGTGAACGGTGCAGCTGCGAAACGATGACGCGCTCCGTACCGTTAATGACGAAAGAGCCGGTATGCGTCATCAGCGGAATCTCGCCCATGTACACTTCTTGCTCCTTCACTTCCTTCACGGTCGGCTTGGACGCTTCCTTGTCCAGCAGTGTCAGGCGCACGCGCGCGCGCAGCGGCGACGCGTAAGTCAGGCCGCGCTGCTGGCACTCTTTCACGTCAAACGGAGGTGTGCCCAGGTTGTAGCTGACGAAGTCAAGGCGCGCATACTTGTTATGGCTTTCGATCGGAAAGATAGAATTGAAAGCAGCCTGCAAGCCATTGTTGATGCGCTGGTCAGGCGGCAAATCCGCCTGCAGGAAATCGCTGTAGGATTCCAGTTGCGTGGACAGCAAAAAAGGTACCGGCAAGGCGCCGATCCGTTTTGCAAAACTCTTACGGATACGTTTTTTTTCAGTAAACGAATAGTTCATGATATCTCCACGGCCAAGGAAAAATAAAATTTTGCGAGCATTCTGCCTTTGACAAAATGCCCGCTTACGCCACTTCAGTGCAGGCTAATCTTCAGGTTATGCCGTAACTAAAAAGACAAGGGTCAAGAGGCATTATCAATGCCTGCTGACCGTTAACTTCTTAAAAGCGGAAAAGGCTGACGGAAACCGCCAGCCTTTTGCCACACGCAGAAATTACTTGATTTCAGCGGTTGCGCCTGCTTCGATCAATTGCTTCAGGATGCTGTCAGCATCAGCCTTGTTTACACCTTCCTTGACTGGCTTCGGTGCGCCGTCCACCAGATCCTTGGCTTCCTTCAGCCCCAGGCCGGTAATCGCACGCACCACCTTGATCACGTTCACCTTGGCGTCGCCAGCGGAGCTCAGCACCACGGTGAATTCGGTCTGTTCAGCAGCAGCCGGAGCGGCAGCGCCACCGCCACCTGCGGCAGGAGCAGCCATCGCAGCAGCGGAAACGCCAAACTTCTCTTCAATTGCCTTTACCAACTCATTCAGTTCCAGAACGGACATGCCGTCCAATGCTTGCAGAAATGCGTCTTTATCGAATGCCATTTTGTAATTCCTAACTTTAAAAGATTAATTGTTGTGGATGGTTAAGCTGCTGCTTTTTGCTCTGACACAGCACTCAGCACACGAGCCAAGCCGGAGATCGGCGATTGCAGCAAGCCGCAAAGTTGAGCCAGCAGCACTTCTTTGGAAGGCACGGTAGCCAGCGCATTCACGCCTGCCACATCCAGCACCTTGCCGTTGTAAGCACCCGCCTTGACCACCAGCTTGTCGTTTGTCTTGGCAAATTCATGCACCACTTTCGCCGCAGCAACCGCATCGGCGCTGATGCTGTACGCCAGCGGGCCGACCATTTTTTCCGCTAATGCTTCGAATGAAGTGCCTTGCACCGCACGGCGTGCCAGCGTGTTTTTCAACACGTGAAAATACACGCCGGACTTGCGAGCATTCGCACGCAACTTGGTAATGTCAGACACTGCAATGCCACGGTACTCTGCCAAGACGATAGTCTGAGCTTGCGCCACCTGTGCGCTGACTTCCGCCACCACCGCCTGTTTTTGTTGCAGATTAAGACTCAAAGTCTTCCTCCCTCTTCAACTGGAACATAAAACCGGAGTTTCATATTCCATCGTTAACAACTGCGTCCTAAAGTCAGGAAGAAACGAATATTTCCTGCTCGCGGGCACACCATCTGCGTGGGCCGACGGATTGCTCCGTCAATTAAACCTTTGGCAAAACACACACCTCAGGCACCTACGGTCTTTGACAATCTGCCAGTAATGCCAGCAGTCCAAAGCCTGTTTGCGGCATGGCATACAACGCGCCACGCCGCATGTTCAAATAAAATTTTAAGCAGCCAAACTGGCTTGCTCGATGCGGATGCCGACACCCATCGTGCTTGAGACGGATATCTTCTTCAGATAAACACCCTTGGCAGCAGCAGGTCTGGCCTTGTTCAGCGCATCGATCAGTGCCAGCATATTTTCGCGCAGCGCTTCCGGCGCAAATGACGCGCGCCCGATGGTGCATTGCACAATGCCATTCTTGTCGGTGCGGTACTGAACCTGGCCTGCCTTGGCGTTCCTAACGGCGCCAGCCACATCGGCGGATACTGTGCCCACCTTGGGGTTAGGCATCAAACCGCGCGGACCGAGCACCTGGCCCAGCGTCCCAACGATACGCATTGCATCGGGAGAGGCGATGACCACGTCAAAGTCCATCTTGCCCGCCTTGATGCTTTCTGCCAGATCATCGAAGCCCACTATATCCGCACCCGCAGCCTTGGCTTCCTCAGCCTTGGCGCCTTGGGCAAATACAGCCACACGTACTGTCTTGCCGGTACCCTTGGGCAGCACTACGGAACCCCGCACCAATTGGTCGGATTTGCGCGCATCGATGCCGAGATTAACCGCCACATCGATGGATTCATCAAATTTGGCCTTGGCATTTTCCTTGGCCAAGTTCAACGCCTCATCCAGCGCATACAGCTTGTTGCGATCAACCTTGGCGGCGATCGCCTTATATCGTTTGGAAATGTGTGCCATGTTATGCGCCCTCCACGGTAATACCCATGCTGCGCGCGCTACCTGCGATGGTGCGCACCGCTGCATCCATGTCGGCCGCAGTCAGATCGGGCATCTTGGTTGTTGCGATTTCTTCTGCCTGCTTGCGGGTCAGCTTGCCCACCTTGTCGGTATGCGGCTTGGGGCTGCCTTTTTGTACACCCGCAGCCTTCTTGATCAGAATGGTTGCAGGTGGCGTCTTCATGATGAAGGTGAAGCTCTTGTCCGCAAATGCGGTAATCACTACCGGAATCGGCAGACCGGGCTCCATGCCCTGTGTCTGGGCATTGAACGCCTTGCAGAATTCCATGATGTTCAGCCCGCGCTGGCCGAGTGCCGGACCTATGGGCGGGCTAGGGTTTGCCTTGCCGGCAGGTACTTGCAGCTTGATAAAGCCGATGATTTTCTTTGCCACGTTGATACTCCTTTTAGTGGGTTAATCGCATATCGCAACTGCTCCGATACGCTCCCCGTTGTCACACCGGATTGCTCCGGCTCCAGCTTCAGGCCTTTTCGACTTGGCCGAAGTCCAGTTCCACGGGTGTCGCGCGACCGAAAATGGTCACCGCCACCCGCAGCTTGTTTTTGTCGTAATTGACGTCGTCCACTGTTCCATGGAAATCGGTGAACGGGCCTTCCTTGACGCGCACCGCCTCGCCAACTTCGAACAGCACCTTGGGCCTGGGCTTTTCAACCCCGGCCTGCATTTGCTGCATGATGTTCTGCACCTCCTTTTCGCTGATCGGCGTCGGCTTCATTGCCGAGCCCCCCAAAAAGCCTGTGACCTTGGGTGTGCTCTTGACCAGATGCCAACTCTCATCGGTCATATCCATCTCGACCAATACATACCCCGGGAAGAATTTGCGCTCGCTGATATTCTTCTGGCCAGACTTCAACTCCACCACCTCTTCCACCGGCACCAGTATCTGGCCGAACTTATCTTCCATTCCGGCACGCGCAATGCGCTCGAGCAGCGCACGCTGCACGCTCTTTTCAAACTGCGAGTACGTATGAACAACATACCAACGCTTAGTCATCACTCACTCCGCCCCATCAGTTTATTTACCACCAACATCAGACTGGCATCGACAGCCCACAAGAACAGCGCCATGATTACCGCAAACAGGATTACCACACCAGTGGTCTGCACAGTTTCCTTGCGCGTTGGCCATACCACGCGTTTGGCCTCGGCCACAGACTCCTTGCCGAACATGAAAAAACGCTTGCCCGGCTCGGTCGTCCACGTCACCGCGGAAGCCAGCAACAATCCCAGCAATACGGACGCCAATTTCACCACGGCAGCGCTTTCTTGCAGCGCATAAAACCCGGCAATACCTGCCGCAACCAGCAGGAAAGCCACGCCTAATTTGATCTTGTCCGCCATGCGTTCTGTCCGTTTACATATTTATTGGCAGGCCAGGAGGGTCTCGAACCCCCAACCCTCGGTTTTGGAGACCGATACTCTACCAATTGAGCTACTGGCCTAAATGCAGTTGCTAACCCCTAGCCGCTAGTCGTTAGTTGGCTTTGTCCGCTGCGCGGAACTGTATTTAACTGACGACTACCGTCCAATGGCTAACGACTGTGTCTTACTCGATAATCTTCGCCACCACGCCGGCGCCGACGGTACGACCGCCTTCGCGGATCGCGAAACGCAGGCCTTCTTCCATCGCGATCGGAGCAATCAGCGCAACCGTCACCGATACGTTGTCGCCTGGCATCACCATTTCGGTGCCGGACGGCAGT
>JAUQWW010000053.1 GCA_030834965.1 Gallionellaceae bacterium
GCCAGTCGGATTCAAGATGCCAACATCCCAGCCAAGTCGCCGCCGGATCGTATCCGCCCGCCGTGCCGCCCGGTCATCATCCGTTTCCCGCTGGCACTCATAAACTAACTTGTAGCAATGTCTGCAGGCATAGTGTTTACCAGGGCCATACAGAATGGCGACGCGCCTTCTGCAGATTGGGCATATCCACCAGCACCGTGCTCCCCCGAGATGGCAGGGCGTGCGTTCCAAATAGACGTGCTGCCAGACGTCTTGCCATTCTGCGTTGCACTGCGGCCGATACTTGTAGGCCAGCACTACATGATCGGCTTGCACCCGAATCTGGATGTTTCCCACCGGCCGATCGTTGATCGTCCATTGCCACCCGAACGAGTGACCGGGTTGAAGTAGCCCGCTGCGATTCAGCTTTCGTATGTCGAGTGGCCGCGAATCTTCCGTCGTACTTTTTCCGCCTTGGTATCGCCGCCCGCTTCCGATGCCGCCCATTTATTCACGCTCCGATTTTGCCTAAATCATATGGTAGGTTCGCATCATGCATTTTTGCTCAATCTGCCAGAATCCCTTGCCCAGTCTGCCATTGCGCCGGATTTTATGATGTCCGGCTTCATGCGCCGCGCAGGTCTTTCAGCTTCAAAAGCATTGCCAATGTCCGCTCAAATTTCCGGTCAAGGTGCGTTTCGTAGCGATTCAGCTTCTCCAATCGGTGCGCCTGTAGCCCTTCGCCCAGGGTTTGCGCCTTGATTGCCGGGGTGAATTCGGCTTCTTTCACCATCCGATAGCAGATCGGCTCCAGTGTTTCGCGGATAAATTGCGCCAGTCCTTCGGCAGTTGCCGGATATTCCTCTTCCTCGACATACCCATCCCACCAGTCGCGGGATTCCTGAATCAGCGCACGCCGCGCTTTCTCATAGGCATTTGCGCCATCCTTGCGAAGTATTGCCGCAGCCTTTTTGGTTGACGCCAGATCAAGTTCAGCATACCGCTGGCGCTCGGCTATCTCTTCGGGGGTGCCATCCATGAATTCCCGCAGGTCGGCATTCTCGCCGCTTATGCCACGCTGGAAAGGTGCAGCCGACTTGATTACCGATGCCGCGCTATTCACCGCGCATTTCAATCCCTCGTTGATCTTCGCGCCTTCGGCCAGCAATACCCGCCGCTTGCGCCAAATGATCGTGGCAAGCTCTTCGATCAGGTGCCGCTCAGTCATGCCCGCCGGTTGGTGCTCATCCATCAGCGCCGCCAGTAAGTCGGCAAACTCGGCATGATCTTCATGCGCCAATACCGCCAGCCGGGAAAGGATGCCGTGCTTCATGGCATTGAATCGCACCGGCTCATAGTTGCCGCTCCGCGCTACGGGTGCTGCTTCATCGCGGGTTATCAGGGTTGTATCGTTGATCGTTTCCGCTTCAATGGTCGCCATCATTCGCCCCTTTCTAAATTAGGCCAGACTAGGATTTGGTAGTTCTGCCTCCGCCCGCCGGGTGAAGTAGTCCCGCGCATCTGCATCCCGCTGGCACTGCCCTATCACTTCGGCAATGGTCGCCGGGTCGGTTTCCTCGATCAGTGCCAGCCATGCCAAAATTGCCCTCTCCTCTTCGGTAGCCAGGGGTGCCGATGGTTGCCGGATGGCTGGTGTAAAGGGTTCCGCCGCTACCGCGTCGGGTGCCACTCCAGAATTTCTGGCATGGGTCGCATCGGGGCAGCAGGCCACTACCACCGGATCACGGGCGGCGTAGTAAATCGGCCACCCACGGGAATCTGTCGCCGGTTCGCCAGCGCCGACTTTCAGGGCTTCAATGATTTCTGCCTTGCGCTTGCGGATCACGGCCAGCCAGCGATTCACCGCCGCGCCGTCGCCGATCACCTTGATGGTTCCAGCAGAGGACAGGGACAGCCCCACCCCGTCCGCTTTCGCTTCTCGGATGATGATCGCGGGGGTCATATTTCCACCTCCACTGCGGCCGATTCCCTCTGAAGGTGCTCAATTTCCCTGAAGGTGCTCACCTTTTTTTGTTGGGCATCTTCAGTAGATTTGAGCATCTTCAGCGATTCTTCCTGAAGGCGCTCAGGTTGAGCATGTTCAGCAGGAGGCATCCTCCATACCCATTGCTGCCTCGCTCCGCCGAAGTGTCCGCCTTCCTTCACTGGTTCAATACCCAACGCGTTTTGCGCTCGCCGAATCGTTGCCCAGGAATACCCCGCGCCATCGGCATCAGCCTTGACGGCCTTGACCGGCAATGGCCCATCCGCCAGCAGATCGGCAAGGAACCGCTTGGCATCGGCCAGGGTGCCGCCCTCGCCATCGTCGCCGGTCGCGTCCGCCGTCGCCAATAGTTCCCGCGCCGCACCCTCCACCGCCTCCCCCCACAGCACAGATGATGCGAAGATGCCCGGATGTGTTTTCAGTTCGGCTTGGTGCAAGTCGTATTCAAAGCCACCATCATCCGGCCCGATGTTGGATTTGGCCCGGCAGAAAAGCCGCACAGTGCACCCGTCTTCACCCTCTTCCTGGTGCTTTGCTGCCACCAATACCACGCGGGCCAGTGCGCCGAAGGCAAGGCTTCCGGTTAGCCGTTCTACCGGATCACGCCCGCCGGTTCCTTTGGAAAAATGCGTGATACCCAACAGGGCGCAGCGCATCGAAGCCGCCATATCGACCAAAGGTTGCAGTCCACGCCGCACCTCCGCATTTTTATGACTATCCCCAGCAATGGCCGAAACCACAGGGTCAATGATCAGCAGCCGCACGCCGCCTATTTCGGTCAGCTTGCGCCGCAGCGGTTCCATATCGCGGGCGGGGTCGAATGATCGCCGCTCGTTGCCGTCTCGAATGTCTGCGATGAAATAGACGCGGGACAGATCAGCGCCCGATAGAGTCAACCGGGGAATCAGGGTGTCAGCCGGGTCATCCTCGCCGCTCCAGATCACCACGTTCCCGGCAATGGATCGGCTGCCATCCGGCCAGTGCCCTCCGGTTGTCACGGTCGCCGCCAAGCCCATGCTGATTGTGGTTTTGCCGGTGCCTGGTGCGCCCCCAAAGACGTGCATCTTGCCTGCTGCCAGCCAGCCATTCCAAAGCCAGGTTATTGGCTCGGGTGTCACGTCGCTGGCACGAATCAGATTTACGTCCCGCGCATATTCGCTTGCTGGTGCGTTTTCTTCGCCGGGTTGAGGCACACCCATTTCCGGCTCGCCAGCATTCGCGTTCGTGCGGCTGGCATCAAGCAGCAACAACAGCTCGTCAGGGATTGCGTTATCACGCCGCAACCAGTCGAAGGCATCACCCTTGGCAGGCAGGTTCAGGCCGGACATATCCAGCGTTATCACCGATGCCGCCACCCCCTGCAAGCACTCGCACACTTGCGCCGCATATTTCGTGCCGGGATCGTCATTGTCTGGCCAGATTACAACTTGCCGCCCTGCCAGCGGTCGCCAGTCAGCAGTATGTGCAGACTGTGCACCGCCGGAAGTAGTGGCGACCTGCTGCATCTCCATACCCCACGCCTGGAAAGCCTTGTTTAGTGCGTCTGCGGCTTTCTCGCCCTCTACGATCCATGTCAAAGCATCAGGCCGCATTGCCAGCAGGTGCAGGCAATAAAGCGGCTTCCCGGAAGCAGCCAAGGGGGGTTCACCGATCTCGAAATCATTGCCGTTATGGTGGAATGGCCTGATCCACTTCTCGCCCGTACTGGTGTTCTTTAGCCGGATGCGCCAATACAGCGGATTGCCCGCCGCGTCGGTGTAAGCGTGCAGTGCCTTTTCATCCGGATTTGCCAGTGTGGCGTTGCTGGAGAAATTGCGTGCGGCTTGCTTCACTTGCTCAATGGTAGGCGTCATAGCGCACCGCCTTCCCACGCGCCCAATTCCTGCGCAGCATGTTTGAAACTCTTGCCGGTGTATTGCATCCAGAATGAAAGAACATCGCCACCATGCGCACCGCAAGCGAAGCATCGAAAATTACCCTTCACCTGGTGCATGGACAAGCTGGCGTTCTTTTCCTCACCGCCCTTGTGAAAGGGGCAGCACACTTGCCAGTAACCGGCGCGGTTCGCAGTCCTTGGTTTGATACCAATGCGCGCCAGTACAGCAACAGGCATGGGCAACAGTGCCTTGTTGAATACCCCCTGATTGAAACGACTTGGGCAGTTAGCCTTGCGGTAACTGCTCATCGGCTTGCGTGATGATGCCAATCCAGCCGCCAGCCGGGCGGCTTTGTTTTGGATAACCATGATCGTCGCCTCCGTTACTTGGAAGCTGCGATGCGGTCTTGCGCCCAAGCTTCAACGTCTGCCGCGTTCCATGCGGTACAGTTCTCAGAAAGCTTAATTGGCTTTGGAAATTTACCTTGCTTCACCCATGCCCAGATGCTTGATCCCGACACACCAATGCGGTGTTTCACATCGGACAGGCGGTAGAATAGTTTTGATGGTTGTTTAGTTGATTGCATTCTTTGTGGCCTTTCATGTTTCAGTTAACGAAAGGCAACAAGCCGCAGGTAGATGGTTAAATGCCTGGATTGACTTTTAGGTAAACCTAAACCATCATGCGCATGCAGTTCTCGGGTAGAGTAATTGCACGGCGGCTATGCTGCCAGGTAGGGGGAGCGTTGGCGCGCTCCCCCTTTTCCTTTCCAACATCACATCTAGCATGTTTGCTGCAATAGACTGCACTAGATGCAATACGATTTACTTCTACCGAATCAAGAAAAACTTATCAAGCATTTTTTTTCAGCATTTTTTGCATGAGCGATTTGTGAGCGGGAGTTGCGGGAGTTGCGGGAGCTCGCGGGAGCTTGCGGGAGCTTGCGGGAGAAAACGGGGAATGATTGGTGCCAGCCGAACTTATCTACGCCCGCAGCGGTATGACTTGAGCCGCCCGATAGTCTAACCCGTGCGGCTCATAGTCCGGCCACCTTGGCAGCTTATTAGCCAACTGCATAGCGTCCAGCGTGTCCGCCCAGAATTGCATCATGGCCCTGCGGTATTCCATATAGTCGGCGCGATTGTATGCAGCACGTGTTGCGTTGCCGTCCGCATGCGCAAGCTGTGCCTCGATCACATCAGGCCGGATCATGCCCACGCCATTCAGGTAGGTGGAAGCGATAGACCGGAAGCCGTGCCCGGTCATGCGTCCTTTGTAGCCTAGCCGCTCGATTACTTTCAGCACGGTGTTTTCGCTGATGATTGACCCCTCACGATTGCGCCCCGGAAACAAGTGCTCACCGTGCCCGGTCAGCGGGCGAAGCTCTGCCAATACCGCCAATGCTTGACGCGATAATGGTACGGTGTGCGGCTCACGGGCCTTCATGCGTTCGGCAGGTATCACCCATAGCCCAGCATCACAATCAAACTCGCACCACTTCGCGCCGCGCACCTCGCCCGTGCGGACAAAGGTCAGCATCAACAGACGGGTTGCCGCCTTGGTCAATGGATAGGCCGGATACGCTGCAACTGCGCGCAGAAAATCCGGTAGCTCTTTTTCTGTCAGTGCAGCGAAATGTCTTACCTTGGGCTGGGGTGCAAGCGCGCCTTTGATTTCTACTGCCGGGTTGTGCCGTGCCCGCCCTGTTGCGATTGCATAAGCGCACACCGCCCGCACCCGCTGCAATGCCCGCGCCGCGATCTCATAAGCACCGCGCCCTTCGATCGCACGTATTGCCTCCAGCACGTCTGGTGCTTCAATCTCAGCGATAGGCCGCTCGCCCAAGCGCGGGAAGATTTCGCGTTGCAATGTTTTTATCCAATCATCGGCATGGCTTTGTGACCATATCGGGGATTTCAATGCGTGCAGCTCGCGTGCTATCAGCTCGAATGAATTGGCTGCTGCAACCCTCGCCTGTTTCTTTTGGGTTTGCTTCACCGCGCCGGGATCGCCACCATTGGCCAGTACTTTGCGGGCCTCATCGCGGCGTGCGCGGGCATCGGCTAGTGTTACGTCTGGATATACGCCCAAGGCCAGCAGCTTTTCCTTGCCTCCAAAACGATACTTTAGCCGCCACCACTTCCCACCGCCCGGTTGCACCTGTAAGTACAAACCGCCGCCGTCAGCCATCTTGTAAGGCTTGTCAGTCACCTTCCCGGCAGGCGTGATGTTGGGCTTTGCTTTTCTAACCGCTGTATCGGTCAGCTTCATGGCATCACCTCATTGGGGCTTGCAATCAAGAAGGCTCGTACTGCTTCGGTTTGCTCAGCGGAAAGTGTCAGCCTGTTGTTTTTGGTTTGAATGGTCAGAGAATTGTCAGCAATGGAAAGGCGAAAGCTGGGAGGTGCAATCGCCAGGCTCTCGAACTGCTTTTGCTGGGCAGCTTCTAGCTTTGCTTGATGCTTTGCCACAGCCGGATCACTGCGGCTTGCCAGCATTGCCCGTGCTTCGTCTTTTCGATCACGTGCATCGGCAAGCGTTACTCTTGGATAAACGCCAAAGGATAGCGTTTTTTTCTTGCCTTCTATGCGGTAGTTCATGCGCCAGTACTTGCTACCGTTAGGATAGACATGCACATAAAGCCCCTCCCCGTCCGACACCTTGTACGGCTTAGCGCTTGGCTTGAAATCATCAATCATTGAATCGGTAAGCTTCATGGGTGCACATCTGGGGGTAGGTTATACATCAGCAACAAGACCTACCCCAAATACTACCCCCACATACCCCCAGATTGCAATAGACGAGAAAATACAGCCCAAGACAAAAAAACCCTGCATCACCAGGACTTACAAGGGCTTTGTGTACGGTATTGGACGGGATAAAACAGGAAATTGGCGGAAGCTGTGAGATTCGAACTCACGGAACATTTCTGTTCGGCAGTTTTCAAGACTGCTGGTTTAAACCACTCACCCAAGCTTCCAGGGAAGGTACGCATGATACCCGAAATCCCCCCCTGACTTGAAGTACCCCCTTAACATCTCACCGCCACCGCAACGCAAATCTTGCAACTTTTACCCTGCTTCTATACTCTTACGTCCGCTGTTGTTTAAACCGCATTTATTTGGAGGAAATATGCAATACGAATCTCAAGTTCTGACGCAGCCCAGCTCGCTCGTGCTCGGGCAGAACAAGGTGCTGCGCAACACGTATATGATGCTGGCGCTCACCATGATTCCCACGGTCATCGGCGCATTCGTCGGAATGTCGGCCAATTTCTCGTTCATGGCGCAGTATCCGATCATGGCGCCGCTGCTGATGTTCGCGGCAATGATGGGCATGATGTTCGCTGTGGCTGCGCTGCGCAACAGCGTATGGGGCATTGTGGCGCTGCTCGGCTTCACCTTCGTTGCGGGCGTGCTGCTCGGGCCAATTCTGCAAGTAGCGCTGCACCTCAAGAACGGCGCGCAACTGGTGGGCATGGCCGCGGGCGGCACCGGGCTGGTTTTCTTTAGCCTAGCCACACTGGCCACCGTGACCAAGAAGGATTTCAGCTTCATGGGCAAGTTCCTGTTCATCGGGCTGATCCTGCTGATCGTCGCTTCGCTGGCCAATATCTTCCTGGCGATCCCTGCCCTGTCGCTGACCATCTCCGCGATGGCCGTGCTGATCTTCTCGGCCTACATCCTGTACGATGTGAGCCGAATCGTCCACGGCGGCGAAACCAACTATGTGATGGCGACGCTGGGTCTGTACCTGAACATCTACAACCTGTTTGTCAGCCTGCTGCAGCTGCTGATGGCATTCGCCGGCGAACGCGACTAGGCGTCACTGCATCAACAACAAGGCGGCCGCTCGGCCGCCTTTTATTTTTCACCGAACCAATCAGATTTCAGGACGACTTATGGAATTGAGCAGCTTTCTGCAACGCTTGAACGACGCGCCTGGCAGCGTGAACTTCAACGACACGATGGCAGTGATTGACTCGCTGTATGAATTCACCCCAACCGCATTCACCAATGGCGCGCTGTTCAATGAAGCAGGCCAGAACAATGGCTCATGCAAGCTGTTTTCGTTTGCGCTGCTGCACGGCCTGGCACCGCAACAAATCCTGAACTGCTTTGGAGCCTACTACCGTGATGACGTGCTGAAAAACCCCGAGGGAACGGACCATCAGAACATCCGTAATTTCATGAAGAGCGGGTGGGCGGGCATCAAGTTCACCGGTTCCGCATTGACCCCGAAAAATCCTTAAGGGCACTTCTAAGATTCGTCATTCCCGCTCAGGCGGGAATCCAGTTTATTGATTTACTGGGCTCCCGCCTTCGCGGGAGCGACAAAAAGTGAATTTGTGGAAATATCCTTAAGACTTCGGCTTGTGTTGCTCCGGGCGCAAGCGCGGAGTAAGCAGCTCTTCCGCCGTATCGGTGTCGACTGTTCTGTGGGAAGCATCCACCAGCGGCTGTTCGAAATCGTTCCAGCCACGCACGCCGGTCTTGAGCGAAGACACGCTGGAGAACCCCATCTGCCGCATCACGTCGGCGGCCAGTGCAGAACGCTTGCCGGAGCGGCAGATGACGACGATTTCCGACTCGCGCCCTGCTGCGAGCTCGGGCAGGGTTTCGTCGTAGTCCCATTCGCACGATTGCTCCAGCACGCCGCGCGGCACGTTGACCGAACCGGGAATGTGCAACGTGGCAAATTCCCCGGGTTCACGCACGTCGAGCAGAATCACATCGCGTCCGGCGGCAAGCAGTGCCTGCAAATCCCAGGGCTGAATTTCTTTGACACGGGTAAGCGCGTCGGCGACCAGGTCATCGTAGCGTTTCATTTTTCCCTCACGATTTGACGAACAGCGCAATCGACTCCACATGCGAGGTATGCGGGAACATGTTCATCACCCCCGCGGCTTTCAGGGCATAGCCCTGCGCATGCACCAACACGCTGGCGTCGCGCGCCAACGTGGATGGGCTGCATGACACATACACGATAAGGTTCGGCGCGGTTTCAGCACTGATAGATTTCATCAATTCAACCGCGCCATCTCGCGGCGGATCGACCAGCCATTTATCGAATGAGCCGAGTTGCGCCAGCGCGGCCTCGTTCATCTCGAACAGATTCATCGCTCGGAATTCAGCAACCCCCTCCCCAACCCTCCCCCGGAGGGAGAGGGAGCCTTTATCGAGGCCGTTGTATGCGGCATTCTGGCCGGCGCGCTTCACGAGTGCGGGACTGCCTTCGACACCCAACACCTGCGCGCCGCTGTGCGCGATTGGCAGCGTGAAATTGCCCAGTCCGCAGAAAAAATCGGCGATGCGTTCGCCACGCTGCGGCTCGAGCAGGCGCATGGCACGGCTTACCATCATGCGATTCATTGCGCTGTTTACCTGGGTAAATTCGGTCGGCGCAAACGGCATGGTGATGCCGTATTCCGGCAAGCTGTAAGTCAGCGGCGGGGCATCCAGCGGGTAAAACGGCGAAGCGGTTTCCGGCCCCTTGGTCTGCAGCCAGAACTGCACCTGGTGCGTATCGGCGAACTGCCTGATCGCCGCCTCATCGCCTGGCGAGAGGGGTTGCAGGATACGCAGCACCAGCACATCCACGTGCTCGCCTACCGCCACCTCGATTTGCGGCAACGCATCACGAATGGAGAAACTTTCATTTAACTCCCCCAGCAACGGCAGCAGCTTTGCGATTTTCGGCGTCAGGATTTCGCAATGTTCCATGTCCGCCACGTATTTGCCGTTTTTCTCGCGAAAACCCACCAGCGTCTTGCCCTTCTTCAAAACATGCCGCACCGACAGCCGCGCACGCTGGCGATAGCCCCAGGATTGTCCGTAGATCGGCGGCAGGATGGTTTCGGCCTTGACCTTGCCGATGTGCCACAGATTGTCTTCGAGCACGCGCTGCTTGGCCGCCACCTGCGCGCGCGCATCCAGATGCTGCATGGAACAGCCGCCGCATACGCCGAAATGCGCGCACTTCGGCTGCACGCGCATGAAACTCTGTTTCAGAATCTGGCCGACTTGCGCCTGTTCGTAGCTCGGCTTTTTGCGGTATGAGGAATAGGTGACGCGCTCACCCGTCAGCGCCCCATCGATGAAAATGACTTTGCCCTCGGCGTGCGCGATGCCACGACCCTCATGGTCAAGCGATTCAACAACAACGGTGTGGTCTGGTAGCGGATTGGCAGGCATGCGGTTCTAGCGATGATTGAGTTTGGTTTCTAGGGTGGAAACAAGACGGCCCAGCGGAGTATGTGCAAGCCCCCAGCCCAGCACCACACCCGTGCCATTGGCCAGCATATCGGCGTAATCGAAATAGCGATACCCCGTCATGCGCTGCAAAATCTCCAGCGCGATGCCCATGCCGAAGAGCAGCACGGCCAGCAGCAGGCGTTGGGCCGGCTGATGATAAATCTGGCAAAACCACAGCATCAGGGCAGCATACCCAAGTGCATGTTCCAGCTTGTCTGCATACTCGAAATGGATGGGCTCAGGCGGATGAGGCATCAGGGACAGATAAAAAATCGTGGCGACCCACAGGCAGCCCAGCACCAGCCAGGCCTGGCGGAATTTGTGCATGGCTACGCTTTCGTGACCGGCCAGGCAGCGAGATATTCCGCCCAATGCGGCTCGGCGGATTTGCTCAGCGTGCTGCGCACCAGCTCGCATTCTTTCTCATAGCGTGCCAGTGTGAACTGCCCGCGCATCAACTGGAAACGCGCAAATACCAGCCAGGTATTCACCACATCGGTTTCGCAGTAATTGCGTATCTCGGCCAGCTTGCCCTGCTGATATGCCTGCCATACCTTGCTGCCGTCCATGCCCAGCTTGCCGGGAAAGCCGATCAGCTTCGCCAGTTCGTCCAGCGGCGCATTGGCGCGTCCGGTGTAGAGCGCGAGCAAGTCCATCAGGTCGAGGTGGCGCGAGTGATAGCGGCTGATGTAGTTATTCCACTTGAAGTCTTTGTCATCCTCGCCCATGTCCCAGTAGCGCGGGCACTGAATGCCGTGTATCAGGCCGCGATAATGCAGCACCGGCAGGTCAAAACCGCCGCCGTTCCAGCTCACCAGTTGCGGCGTGTATTTTTCGATGCCGTCGAAGAAGCGTTTGATGAGGCTGCCTTCATCCTCGTCCAGCTCGCCCAGCGACCATACGCGAAAACTGTCGCCCTCGCGCAGCACGCACGAGATGGCAGCCACCCGCTGCAAATGATGCGGCAGGAAATCGCTGCCGGTTTTCTGGCGGCGCATCTGGAAAGCCATTTCGGCCACGTCTGTGTCGCTTACCGCGCTGTCCACTTCGTACAAGGTGCGCAGACCGGCGATATCAGGAATGGTTTCGATGTCAAAAACAAGCGTAGGGGTCATATGTAAATTTATTTTTGTTTCCAGCCGCCGCCGGACTGCACCCACCAACCGGCTTGCGCGTGCTGTATCCAGCGTTGCGCAAAGGTGCTCCTTATCTCAGGCTCCCATTCCGGATGGCCATTGGCGCGCGCAATTTCGGCGTACAAGGCCTTGCGATCCTGATTCTCCGCAGCGACCAACCCATTTACCGCCTGACGCGCCGAGAGCGGCACAGCACCGGCATCTCGCACAGCAATCAGGCCATCGGCAGTCAGCCCCACCGCCCCGCTCGCATAAAATGCGGCCAGCTGCGCATGCCGTGCCTGCATGGATTGCTTCAGCGCGACAACGCCGGGCGAGTTCACTTCTATATCCACCTGGGCAAGTGCGGCAGTGGAAACGCATAGCGCAAGCAACGCAAACCAGAACTTGATCAGGTAGTTCATTTTGCATCCTCCTTCTTGGCATCGGGTGCTGCGGGCTTATCAGACGGCTCGGTCTGCCACACTTCGTCGATGATCTTGTCTGCCGCTTTTTCTGCAGCCGCAGCGGGAAAATAGATATTGATGGTGACACAGGCGCTCAATGCCACACCTGCCAGCGGCAATGCAATCCACATATTTTTCATCGTGCCTCCTTATTTGACTACTGCCTGCATGTTGTCCTGCATTACGCGCTTCAGGCGCGTCAGCAATTCCTGCCAGCCGACCCTGTGATTGTAGCCCAACACGTTGATGGCTGGAATGCCGCCGCCCTTGACGATCGTATAGGGGCTGCTGGCACTGCCTTCCACACCGTCCATCGTGCACACATCGTTGCGCAGCACACAACTGAGTCCGATACGGCTATATCCGAAGCTCTCGAAGATGCGCATATAGCTGCGCTGCAATGCGGCAGCGCCACCCGCACCGCCCAGCGCGGAAATATTCTCCACCGCTTTCTGGCTGATCCGCTTGCGATATTCGCCGGGGCTGCTTGCCAGCCTCGCGTCGAAGTGCACCGGCTGCCAGTTCACCAGCTCCAGGCCATTCACGCTGAGGTCTATGCGTCCCTGGATGTTGCCGAAAGAAAACGTGCGCGTAAGCAGATCGAGATCGAGTTCGCGCATGTCCAGGTTGCCGGAAAGGCGCGGCATGCGCCCGAAGGGATCGAACAGCTCGATGCGGTTGGCCACCACCGTGCCGTCGAACACGCGGAACAGCAATGCGCCATCCACCTTGAGCATTTTGTCGCGGTAACTCACCTTGGGAATCATGCCCGAGAGCGCGCCATGCATCTCGGGCCAGCGCAGCGCTGCACTCAGCTTCTGCATGGAAACCGGCGACAATGCAGCGTAAAAATCCCACTGCCACGCCCCTTCCGCGTTGCGCAAATGAAAATCCTGCACCGTGAGCTTGCCGTCGAAGACAGGCAGGATGATTTCTGCTGCAGAGACATCCTGTCCATGCAGCGCCATTTGCCATGTAGTGGAACCGATCGGTGCGCCCCACAATTTTCCCTCGCTGAACGACACATCAGCCTGGGAGGGAGCATCCGCACGCCACGGAATAGCGGCGTTCATCCCGCGCAGCATGAAGCGCTTTTTCCCGTCCGTCAGCTCGGCATCGTGCAATGCCACCGTCAGCACCTGCGTTGCGCCATTGCGATATTGCCAATCCACATCGCCGCGGCCGGATAGCTCGCTCACCGCCAGCAGGGTCTCATTCAGGAACGGTCGTGCAAAATCGGCAAACAAACGCTGCAGGCCGAGGTTATTGCCGCGCGCTGTGCCCTCAAGCAACGCACCATTTTTCAGGTCCCACAGCGCGGCCAGTTCAATCCTGCCGATCTCGGCCAGTTCAGCCTCGGCCTGGCCGAGTTGGAGCCGCCCGCCATCCCACGTGCCGGACGCCTGCAATGTGTAACCGCCGCGCAGGTACAACGGCTGCCAGAACAGCTCGCCCCCCTGCCAGACGAGTGTGCCGCGCCAATCCCATTGCATGCCTGCCCGCGTGGCTTCAAGGTGCAGCGTGCCGGCCAATTTTTCGGCGGCATGCAGGCCAGCGGCATCCGCAAACGCCAGATCCGCAAGCTGCAGGTCGGCGTTCACCCGGCTTACTGTCGAGCCATCGCCCTGCAAACCCAGGGCGCCGTTCAGCACGCCGCCTGCAAACGGCGACCATGCAGGCGGCAACCAGGCGGCCAAGCGTTTGCCCTGCGCGTTGCGGAGCTGTATATCTGCGCGCCACGGCTGCGCCCGGAAATCAGCAGTGGCCTGCCAGCGCTCATTACCCGCAGCGGAAACCTGCAGCTCCAGGCGTTGCACGGAAAAACTGTAGGAAAAATCGAATGCCAGATCCGGTGCTGCATCCAGCCTGCCACGGCGGCACATCACACGTGCCGAACTGAGCACAAATTCGGCACAGTGCACATGCGTCTTGTGCCAGGTTTTTTCCGCCCACTGCAGCTCGGCAATGTTCAGGTCTGCCGACCCATTCTGCGCCCATTGCACCTGTACGCCGCGTGCAGCGAAGCCCGGCGCTGTCACGTCCGCTGCGTTCAAGGTGATCTGCATGGCGCAGAGCGGCGCTGCCAGCAGCCACAGCAGGCAAGTGCTCAGCACACTGACGGAAAAAGACAGGATTGAATTTCTTGGCATTTGGCAGCCCGGATATACTTGTCCCAAACCCCATTATGCGGACCGGCTCCATACTACCAAACCAAGCCGCACTCCTGATAAACTCCTGATCATTCCGCCGGTGCCGCCATGAGACTTCTTTCCATACTGTTCCTGCTTGCTCAACTTGCACTGCAACCCGCATGGTGCGCGGATGTTGCGCTGATGATAGGCAACCACCGCATTCATGCGGAAATTGCCAACACCCCGGAAAGCCGCACGAATGGCCTGATGCAGCGCGATCATCTGTGCGCCGACTGCGGCATGCTGTTCGTCTTCCCCGAGGCAGGCCGGCACAATTTCTGGATGAAAAATACACCACTCCCCCTCTCCATCGCCTTCATCTCTGCCAGCGGCAGCATTCTTGAAATCGCCGAGATGAGGCCCTTTACGACGGAAATTCATGGTACGCACGGCGACGTGCTGTATGCGCTGGAAATGAACAGCAGCTGGTTTGCAAGGAAAGGCGTCAAGCAGGGCGACAGAGTGCACGGGCTCGAGCATACTCCACGGGGGTATTAAGAAGTTTTTCTGCTGAGCCACGACATTCTGAACCAGGCTGGATGTTAATGGCGTGGCCAGCGCAGCATCCGGGGTGCGACAAATGGTTTGATCTTACTCGGCTGAGAAAATGACAACCCAACAAATTGCGCAACTGCTGATCGAAGGAAATCCGGCGTCGCCCACGCCAGCTTTCAGCGTGCGCTGCACGGGTCCATGGACCGTTCAGGGCATAGGCCCACTCGAGCAGCAACTGGAAACGCAGATCTGGCCCGCCGCTACCGATCTGATAATCGACGCCTCAGATATTTCTGCGCTGGACACCACAGGCGCATGGCTGCTGCACAGGACTGTCCGTGCACTGGAACAACTCGGAAAGAATATCCGGATCGATGGGCTGCGGCCTGAGTTCAGCATATTGCTGAACCTGATTGCGACGCGCACCGCCCACGCAAAATATCTGCCCCCCCCCAAAGCCGGCGTGCTGGATCGCATTGGACGGCGGGCCTGGAACCGTATGGGATACCTGTTCAACATGCTGGCGTTTGCCGGGGAAGCGGCTGTCGTTCTGCTGCGTTCGCTCATGCGGCCACACCGCCTGCGCTGGCGCCCCATCCTCCACAACCTGCAAACTTCGGGGGTCGAGGCAATGCCAATCACCGGCCTGTTGTCGTTCCTGATGGGTGTGGTGATCGCCTATCAAGGTGCGGATCAGTTGCAGCGCTTCGGCGCGAACATTTTCATTGTTGATCTGGTAGGGCTGGCGATGCTGCGCGAACTGTCGCCGTTGTTGACCGCCATCATCATCGCAGGGCGTTCTGGCTCCGCTTATGCGGCGCAAATCGGCACGATGAAGATCACCGAGGAAATCGATGCGCTGCGCACCGTAGGCGTCGGGCCGCATGAGCTGCTGGTGCTGCCCAAGATGCTGGCGCTGATCATCGCACTGCCGCTGCTCACGGTGTTTGCCGACGTGGCCGGCATATTCGGTGGCATGGTCATGGCGAGCTCCAGGCTCGATGTCAGTTTCGATGTCTTCCTCAATCGCCTCGGTGATGCGGTCAGCCTGTCTTCTTTTCTCGTGGGCATTGTCAAGGCGCCGGTATTTGCCGCGATCATTGCGCTGACCGGTTGTTACCAAGGCTTTCAGGTGAGCGACAGCACCGACAGTGTCGGGCGGCAAACGACTGTGAGCGTGGTGCAATCGATCTTTGTGGTCATTCTGGCCGATGCGTTGTTTTCCATTGTGTTCAACTGGCTCAATCTGTGAGTGCTGCGATGGAAGCCCTGAAAAATACCCAAGCCATAATCGACGTCCGCGAATTGCATACCCGCTATGGCGCGGCAGTGGTGCATCAGAATGTCAGCCTGACCGTACGCCGGGGCGAGATTTTTGCACTGGTGGGTGGCAGCGGTTGCGGAAAGTCTACATTGCTGCGCGCCATTATTATGCTGGTGCGGCCGGTGTCGGGTTCGATCAAGGTATTCGGCCAGGAAATTATCGGCTTGAGCGATGAAGACGCGCTTCCGCTGCGGCGGCGTTACGGTGTCATGTTTGAGCGGGGCGCCCTGTTCAGTTCGCTGACGGTGGCGGAGAATGTCGGCATGGTGTTGCGCGAACATACGCAGTTGAGTCCGCGCCTGATCGACGAGGCCGCCGCGCTGAAAATCGCGCTTGCCGGTCTGCCAGCCGATGCAGGAGCCAAGTATCCGAGCGAGCTGAGCGGCGGCATGCGCAAACGCGCCGCGCTTGCGCGCGCCCTCGCACTGGATCCGGAACTGCTGTTTCTCGATGAGCCGACTGCGGGTCTCGATCCGCTCAGTGCAAGCGGCATAGACGAGCTGGTGCAAAATTTGCGCGATGCGCTCGGATTGACCATTATGATGGTAACGCACGATCTCGACCTGCTGTGGCATGTAGCGGATCGTGTCGCAGTTCTGGACGGTGGACATATACTGGGAGTGGGCAGCATGATAGAGCTCTCGCAGTCGGAGCATCCGCTGATCCGAGAATATTTTTATGGGCCGCGCGGCCGTGCCGCACGTGAACAGCCATGGAAGAAAAAGTAAATTTTGCGATCGTGGGAGCATTCGTGCTGGTGCTGAGCACAGCGCTCCTCGGCGGCGTGCTGTGGCTGAGCAGCAGCAAGTCCTATCGCATGTCGTATGACACCTATCAGGCCTTCATGAAAGAATCGGTTTCAGGGCTGAACCTCAATGCGCCGGTGCGCTACCGGGGTGTCGACGTCGGCCGCGTGAGCAATATCATGCTGGCGCCCGAAAATAGCGAACAGGTGAAATTATTGCTTTCCATCAAGCGCGGAACACCGATCAAGGAGGATACAGTGGCCGTGCTCCAGAAGCAGGGGCTGACCGGAATCTCCTACGTGGAGCTGTCGGGAGGCAGCCACGACTCACCGCCTCTCAAGATTCGGAAAAATGCGGAATACCCCGAAATCAAGACCGGGCCTTCGCTTCTGGCGCGACTCGATCTATCGTTCACAGCCTTGGTCACCAGCCTCAATAAAAGCAGCGAAAATATCAATGCACTGCTGGATGCAGATAACCAGCGTGCGCTTAAAGATACATTGGCGGATATTGCAGTATTGTCACGCACGCTTGCAGCACGCACGGACACCATTGATTCCAGCCTGGACAATGCGGCGCGCACGATGGAAAACACCGCGCGCATGACCAGTGAACTGCCGCAGCTCATGCAGCGCGTCCAGCGCAGCATGGATGCCTTCGATCACATGACCGACGAAATCGCCCGCACCAGCACGGGTGCCAGCGGCATGATCGATGGCGCACGCACTGATGTTCAGCAATTCACCCGCGAAACCCTGCCCGAACTGCACCAGCTGGTTGCGGAATTGCGCGACCTGGCCGGTTCGCTGCGGCGCGTGAGCACGCAGCTCGAACAAAATCCGAGCACATTGCTGTATGGCAAGCCTGTTACCAAACGAGGGCCAGGAGAATGAGTCAGCATAATTTCAGGCATGTTTCGCATCTGCTGCTGGCATGCGCCATACTGCTTGCCGGCTGCACCGGCCTGCCGGCCACGCGCGCGGAGAGCCCCGTCAGCTATCTGCTCGAAGCCAAACCCCTCATCCCGGCAGCGCAAACAAAACGCGGCCTGGTGTTGGCAGTGAGCATGCCGCGGGCACGCCCGGGTATGGATACGCAACGGATGGCTTATGTGCGGCAACCGCACGAACTGGAATATTTCGCCGTCCATCAATGGGTCGATACGCCAGCGCACATGCTGGCACCGCTGCTGGTGCAGGCATTGGAACAGAGCGCGGGATTCAGTGCCGTAGTGCAGTCGCCCAGCGCGGTTGCCGCTGATGTCCGCCTCGATACCGAACTGGTTCGCCTGCAACAGGATTTCGGGGTGCAGCCCAGCCGGGTGAATCTCACGCTGCGCGCGCAATTGATCGATGTGCGCAACAAACGGGTGCTCGCCACCAGGCAATTCGATGAGGCTGAAAATGCGCCGACTGACAACGCCTACGGCGGGGTCGCCGCTGCAAACCGCGCACTGCAGCGGGTTCTCGAACAATTGGCAGAATTTTGTATTAACGAGTCGGCCAAGCCCTGATTGCGCAGCCAGCGTAGCGTGGCCGTGCGCACGCTACAGGGTTACTTTGACAATATTTCGCACATCGCCGCACACACGCGCTCAACATCCATTTCCGTCATCGCCGGGAACAGCGGCAGCGTAACGATCTGCCGCCCCACGCGCTCGGCTATAGGGAACATGCCTTCGTGGAAACCGCGCGCGCGGTAGAGCTGGAACAGGTGTATGGAGGGGTAATGAACACCGCAGCCGATGTTGCGCGCTTTCATCTTTTCCATGAAATCGGCGCGCACGATACCTTCCGGCAGCACGATCTGAAACATATGCCAGTTGCTGCTCCACCCGCAAGGGGAAGGCCGGTGGGTACCCGGCATCTCCGATGCCACCCCTCCGCACTCGAAATCAGCCACGGGTAGTTGTACACCGGTCTGCGCTTCGAACTCGCTGCCCAAGGTGGTGAAGTAATGCCGTGCCAGCTGGTGGCGACGGGCAGTAATGGCTGACAGTTGCGGCAATTGCCCCAGGCCTATCGTGGCGGCGATGTCGGTCATGTTGAATTTGCCGCCCAGCACATCCACTTCCATGCCGTCAAAACCAGAACGGGTCACGCCTTGCAGCCGGTATTTTTCCGCAAGCCGTGCCTCATCCAGATTATTCAGCACCAGACAGCCGCCTTCGGAGGTGGTGAGATTCTTGTTGGCCTGAAAGCTGAACGAGACGAAATCGCCGAAGCTGCCGATGCGCCTGCCTTTCCAGGTGGAACCTATCGCCTGTGCGGCGTCCTCCACCACGCGCAAGCCACGCCGTTGCGCAATCGCGTAGAGCCTGTCCATATCGAGCGGCAGCCCGGCCAGATAGACGGGAATGATGGCGCGTGTTTTCGGGGTGATGGCGGCCTCGACTTTGTCGAGATCGATGTTATGCGTGGCCGGATCAATGTCGGCGAACACCGGCGTCGCGCCAACTTCGAGGATGACGTTGGCGGTGGCCACCCATGAGATCGGCGTGGTAATGACCTCGTCGCCCGGGCCGATGCCCGCGATGCGCAGCGCAATTTCCATGGTGCAGGTGCCGGAGTTGAACGTGCGCACCGGGCGCCCGCCGAAGTACGCGGAGAGTTGCTTCTCGAATTCCTGCACCTTGGGCCCGCTGGCGATCCAGCCGGAGCGCAGCGTGTCCGCGACGGCGGCGATCGTGGCCTCGTCAATAGACGGCTTGGTGAAAGGAAGGAAGTTGCTCATGCCCTGGAGATGATGATCACGCCCAGGATGATCACGCCGATGCCCGCCACTTTTGCCGGGTTGAAGGTTTCATTGAAAAACCACCATGCCGCCGCCGCATTCACCACATAGCCCATGGACAGCAGCGGATAGGCGATGCTGACCTGCACGCGCGACAGTGCCAGTATCCAGATCACCACGCTGAGCGCATAGCAGAACATCGCGCCGACGATATGCGGCTCGGTCGCCAGCTTCCAGCCGATGGGCAGGATATTTTCGCGGCTGAATTCGAAATAGCCGATGCTGTTGGTTCCTGCCTTTATCAGCAGTTGCGCGGCGACGTTGAGCATCACGCCGGCAAAAATGAGACTGAAGCTGACCAGGTTCATGGTTTGGTTATCACCACGTATTGCGTATCTTCAAAAACGACGTTCATCGCCAGGCCTTGCTCCTTGAATTGCAGATAGACGGGTCGCAGCATGATGGCATACGCCGCCGGCTGGGCTTGCCAGGCTTGCACGAAGCCGGCGAGATTCGGGATGTAGCGCTGCGGCTCCTGGGCGATGCCGAATGCCAGTTCGTCCTGATATTCAACCAGCGTAAAGGTGCGCTTCAGATAGAACGGCAGCGTCTGCTCGTACATCTGCACCGAATAGAACGGCACGTCCGGTTTCACCAGCGGGCGTATCGCTTCCGCGATGTGAAATGCGGAACGTTCCCGCGCGACGGTATTATGCCCGAGCAAACCAATCTGCGCGGCGATCAGGGTGCTGAATGCCAGCACCACCACCGCTGCCGGCTTGTTGCTGCGGCGCAATAGCACCAGCGCGGCAACCACGCCCAGCGTCCAGACCAGCGCCGCCACTGCTGCCCACACCATATAGTTGCCGTACATCTCCTGTTGCAGCGGGTTATCCGCCAGCCGCGTGGAAAATGGCACCAGCCCGAGGATCAGCAATACCATCGGCAACATCGGCGCGACCAGCCAGAACAGCCTGCGTACCTGCATTTGAGCCAGCTGCTTGCCCATCAGCAGCGCCAGCGCGGGAAACATCGGCAGCAGATAGGACGGAAGCTTGGAGCCGGACACCGTAAAAAACACATAGATGAACACCACCCATACCAGCAGGAAACGCTCGGGGTTGAATGCCCTGCCGATATGCGCGCTGCCTTTCCAGGTGCGCAGCAGCGTATCGAACATCATCACCGTCCACGGCAGCATTCCGGTCAGCAGGATGGGAATGAAGTAATACCACGGCTGGTAGCGCCCCAGCTCCTTGGTGGTGAAGCGCGTGTAGTGTTCGTAAATGAAAAACTTCTGGAAGAATTCCGGGTTGGCCTTCATCACCAGATAGAACCAGGGGCCAGCAACCAGCAGGAACAGCAGCAGGCCCATGCCCCAGTGCATGCGCCTCCACAGCGTCCAGTCGCGCTGCAGCACGGCATAGATGAACAGCGCCGCGCCCGGCAGCACCAGACCCATCAGCCCCTTGCTCAGCACCGCCAGCGCCATGGCCACCCACGCCATCCACATCCAGTTGCGGCGCGTGCGCGCGTCCGCGCCCTGCTGTTGCCCCAGCAGGAACCCGGCGATGCCCAGCGTGATGAAGAATGTCACGCCCATGTCGAGCGTGTTGATGTGCCCGATCAATACGTACAGCATGCTGCTGCCAAGCAGCAGCGCGGCGTAAAGCCCGGCGTCGCGCCCGAACAGGCGCGCCCCGGCAAACCACACCAGCATTACCCCGGCAAAGCCGGTCAGCCCGGCCCACAGGCGCGAAGTCCACTGGTGCTGCCCAAACAGCGTATAGGCAGTCGCCGTCGCCCAGTATTGCAGCGGCGGTTTCTCAAAATATTTCAGGGCATTCAGGCGCGGCGTGACCCAGTCGCCGCTCGCCACCATCTCGCGCGGAATCTCGGCATAGCGCCCCTCATCGGGCTTGACCAGCTTGCGGTATTCCAGCGTGCCGAACCAGAGGACAACAAACGCCAGCAACACTGGCCAAAGCCAGCGGCGCAATTGCGACTGCGCCATCATTGTGCCGGCTTCCATGCCATCAACGGCAAACTACAGGTCTCAGGGTAAAGCGTGCTACAGGCAGCAGAATGCATGCGGGAACTCTCTGGTCAGTTGTTGTTGGTGATCAATGCAGACGCGGATTTTAACCCAAATATCAGCTGGCCCGAATTTCTTAACCTGCCTCGCCCTTTTCTTGTAGCTCCGCACGCGCCCAACCGCGCGCAAAGGTGATGCCCAGACGCGCGCCGATCTGCAGGCCGGCGCTGTCGGAAACAATGGCACCCTGCTCGTCACGCACCATGCTGTAGCCGCGCGCCAGCACCTGTTGCGGATCGAGATGCAGCAGATGCTGCTGCAAGCCACTCAGGCGCACATCGAGACGCTCCAGCGTACGCTGCATGGAATCTTTCAAACGCCTGCTCAGCGCGGCATGTTCGGCTGCAACTTGCAGCAGATCCGGGCGTGCCGTGCGCAGGCGTTGCTGCAGCGACTGCCAGCGCCATTGCCGGTACTGCATGCCATGTGCCTGCACTGCCAGAAGACGCTGGTGCAAACGCTCGAGGTGTTGCACCTGCTGCTGCATGCGTTGCGCCGGATGCACCAGGCGGCGCTGCAAGAAATCAAGCTGCTGCATCGCCCGCTCGAATTGGCGCGACTTTGCGCGCGCCAGCCGCTGCGCGGCATGGTACAAACGCCGCAACAGTTCCTGCCGCTCGGGAGCTATCAGTTGCGCCGCAGCAGTAGGTGTGGCGGCGCGCTGATCTGCCACAAAGTCAGAGATGGTAAAGTCGGTTTCGTGCCCCACTCCGCTCACTACCGGAATATTGCTCGTAGCAATCGCACGCGCCACCACTTCTTCATTGAATGCCCACAAATCTTCGATGCTTCCGCCGCCGCGGCACAGTAACAGCACATCGCACTCGGCGCGCTCATTGGCCAGGCGGACTGCCTGCGCGATCTTCTGCGCCGCCCCTTCTCCCTGCACCTGCGTGGGATACAGCACGACGGGAATACTGGGCATGCGCCTGGCCAGCGTGGTCAATACATCGCGCAACGCAGCTGCGTGCGGCGAGGTGATGATGCCGATTTGTGTGGGGAAGATGGGCAACGCCCGTTTGCGCGCGGCATCGAACAATCCCTCGCCTTCCAGCTTGCGCTTGAGTCTTTCGAATGCCTCATACAGCGCACCCAGCCCGGCAGGGCGCATCTGCTCAAGCGTCAACTGAAACTCGCCGCGCGCCTCGTACAGGGTAGCCAGCGCCAGCACTTCCACTTGCATGCCATTCCTCGGTTGCCAGTCAAGATGCTGACTCTTGTGCCGGAATATCACGCAGCGCACCTGGGCCTGCTCGTCCTTCAGGGAAAAATACCAGTGCCCGGAAGCGGCACAGACAAAATTGGAAATTTCGCCGCGCACCCATAGCAGGGGCAGGCTGTTTTCCAGTAACTGCCTGGCCGCAAAGTTGAGTTCGCGCACGCTGAATACGCGATTTTTCTCATTCAAAATTAATCCAAAGGACATCTTGACATCTCGTAATAATCCACAATCCCAATAGCTGCGCCGCCTTGCCGAGTGCAACCGTGACAACCAGATGACAACTTACGTCATCTGGTTGTTTTTATTGAATATTATTCCAGACTAAAAATTGAGCAGCTTAAGAAAAATGGTTATCGAATAATGTGTTAAGCAATTTCCCTAGTTGCTTACCCACAAAGTTATCCACAGTTCCTGTGTACAATTTAATTCCCCTTCGGCAGGCCAGTTTACTCCCTACACAATTCCGGCACTGCAGGAGAAATCTTGCCCAAATGGGTGTGACAAGTTACAGTCACGGTTTGTTAATTTAAGCATATTTGGAGGCGTCACGTGTTTGCCATTGTAGAAGCTGCCGGTTGGCCCATCTGGTTACTGATCATTTCGTCAGTAATTGCCGTCACCTTGATCGCGGAACGGCTCATGTTTCTGCGCAATAAGAACGTTGCGCCCGCCGGGCTGCTCAACGAAGTTGTGGCAGAACTCAAGCAGCACGGCGTCAACGAAGACTTGCTGTCCCGCCTGTCGGAGAGTTCCCCTCTCGGTCGCCTGTTTGCCAACGGACTGAAGAACATCAACAGCACACCCGAGGTAATGAAGGAATCCATAGAAGAGGCCGGACGCGCCATCTCGCATGAACTGGAGCGGTTCCTTACCACGCTGGGCACAATCGCCTCGATCAGTCCGCTGCTCGGACTGTTCGGCACCATCGTGGGGATGATTGAAATTTTCGGCTCCCAGAACGCTGCCGGGAGCAACCCGGCCGCCCTTGCGCACGGCATCTCTGTAGCGCTGTATAACACTGCTCTTGGCCTGATCGTGGCCGTTCCCAGCATGATTTTCTACCGCCATTTTCGCGCCAAGGTGGACAGCCTGATCGTCGAGATGGAACAGCAGGCGATCAAGCTGGTGGAAATCGTGCATGGCGAGCGCAGGGGTTAAAGCATGAACTTCCAGCGCGGACGCATGCGTGAAGAGCCGGAAATCAATTTGATTGCTCTGATAGACGTATTAATGGTCATCCTGATCTTCCTGATGGTCACGACCACCTATTCAAAATTTGCCGAGTTGCAGATCAACCTGCCTCAAGCCACCGGGGAAAAATCAACCACGCTAACCAACGAGATCAATATTGCGGTGGATGCCTCCGAGCGCTATACCATCAACAACGCAGGCATTGCATTCAGCGATGTCGACAACTTTGCCCAAGCGCTGCGCAAGGCAGCAGGCGATCAGAAGGAACCCACCATCATCATCAATGCCGACGCCAAGGCACCTCACCAGGCCGTGGTCAACATCATGGAAGCCGCACGTATCGCAGGCTACAGCCGCATCACCTTTACCACCAGCCGCAAATAGGAAAGGCCTGATACTCGTTCTTCTATGCAATTCATGGCGAACGCGCTGCAGCCGGTGAACGGAATTGGAAGACTTGCATTTTGTTTCCAATTGACCAGTGATCAATAAGCATGAACTGGCTGGAACGGCACTGGTATCGCATCACCCCGCTTCACCTTGTCCTGCTGCCGCTCAGTTTTGTTTTCCGCCTGATGGCGGCGGTGCGCCGCGCGCTTTTTCGCAGCGGCCTGCTGGCGAGTGAAAAACTCCCGGTTCCCGTCATCGTGGTAGGCAATATCACGGTTGGCGGCAGCGGCAAGACGCCCCTCACGTTGTGGCTGGCACAGCAACTGCTCGATAGCGGCTGGCATCCCGGCATTATCAGCCGCGGCTACGGCAGCCAGGCCACCACTCCACAAGCCGTGCAACCTTCCAGCAATCCCGATTTGGTCGGCGACGAAGCGGTGCTGATGGCACAACGCAAATTTTGTCCGGTCTGGGTCGGGCGTGATCGCCCCGCTGTCGCACACGCCCTACTCCAGGCTCACCCGGAATGCGACGTATTGCTCAGCGACGACGGCCTGCAGCATTACCGCCTGCAGCGCGATGTCGAGATTGCCGTGGTGGACGGCATGCGCCGCTTCGGCAACGGTTTTCTGCTTCCCGCCGGTCCCTTGCGTGAGCCGCCATCCCGCCTGGCAGAAGTAGACGCGATCGTTGTACATGGAGGAGCCGCTGCTGCAGGCGAGTTCAGCATGCAATTGCACGGCGAAATTTTTTATAACCTGCTCAACCCGGACACATCGGTGCAGGCAGCCGATTTTTACGGGCAGCGCCTGCACGTCATCGCCGGGATCGGCCACCCTCAGCGTTTCTTCACACACCTGAACAGCCTGGGGCTGACGGTGCATGCGCACCCCTTCCCCGACCATCATCGTTATGTGCCTGACGATTTGGTTTATTCCGACGCCGATGCGATACTCATGACGGAAAAAGATGCGGTAAAATGCGCGGCATTCGCCACCGAGAAATGCTGGGTTCTGCGCGTGGATGCGCAGCTTGACCCGTCTTTCACCCAACACATCCTGGAAAGGATCACCCCTGATGGACGCGAAACTGCTTGAAATCCTGGTTTGCCCATTGTGCAAATCCCCGCTGATTTATCACAAAGCCGAGCAGGAACTGATCTGCAAGGCAGACCGGCTGGCCTTCAAAATCCAGGACGACATTCCTGTCATGCTGGCGGACGAAGCTCGCACATTGACCGCGGAAGAAGCAGAAAAACTGTAACGGGTCCCCTTAAAACCCAAAATGGACATGCTGAATTTCCACGTCGTCATTCCGGCACGCTTCGCCTCCACTCGCCTGCCAGGCAAGGCGCTGCTGCCTATAGCCGGCAAGCCGATGGTCGTGCGGGTTGCCGAGCAGGCGGCAAAAAGCGGCGCGCAGCAAATCTGGATCGCCACCGATCATGCCTCCATCATGGCAGCCGCGCATGAGCATGGCTTCAAAGCCTGCCTGACCCACGCGCATCACGCCAGCGGAACCGACCGCATCGCCGAGGTCGTCGAGCAGCATGGATGGCCTGATGACACCATTGTGGTCAATGTGCAGGGTGATGAGCCGCTGCTGCCGCCCGCACTGGTGCGGGATGTGGCGCAGCATCTGCATGATCATCCCGAGTGCGCGATTGCAACTGCCTGCCACCCGATTCATGACGAAGCTTCCCTGCGCAACCCGAACATCGTCAAGGCAGTGCTGGACAAGAACGGCAACGCCTTGTATTTCAGCCGTGCGCCCATCCCTTATCCGCGCGATGTTTTTGCGGCCAGTTCTCTCTCGCCGGGGGAGAGCGGCGCTTTGCCGGAGAATCTTACGGTGCTGCGCCACATCGGCATCTATGCCTACCGCGCCGGATTTCTGCGGGCCTTCCGCCAGCTTGCGCCCACCGCCATCGAACAGATCGAGGCGCTGGAACAATTGCGCGCACTCTGGCATGGCTTCAAGATTGGTGTTACTGTCACCGCCGAAGCACCACCCAGCGGAGTCGATACCGAACAAGATCTGCACATCGCACGCCAATTGTTTGACGCGCGCCTATAACACAAGCCAGATTAAAGAAAGGGAGGATATCCATGAAACTTATACTGCTCGGCGCCCCCGGCGCAGGTAAAGGCACCCAAGCCAACCTGATCAAGGAAAAATACAATATCCCGCAGATTTCCACCGGCGACATGCTGCGCGCTGCAGTCAAGGCGGGCACACCGCTCGGCATTGCAGCAAAGAAAGTGATGGATGCAGGCGGCCTGGTATCCGATGACATCATCATCAACCTGGTAAAGGAGCGCATCAAGGAAGCAGACTGTGCCAACGGTTTCCTGCTCGACGGCTTCCCGCGCACCATCCCGCAGGCCCAGGCCATGAAGGACGTTGGCATAGGCATCGATTTCGTGGTGGAAATCGAGGTTCCGGACAGCGATATCATCCAGCGCATGAGCGGCCGCCGCGTACATCTTCCTTCGGGGCGCACCTATCACGTCACGTTCAATCCTCCCAAAGTGTCGGGGAAAGACGACATAACGGGTGAGCCGTTGGTACAACGCGAGGATGATGCCGAAGACACCGTCAAAAAGCGCCTTGCGGTCTATCACGATCAGACCAAGCCGCTAGTGAATTATTACGCCGCATGGGAAAAAACAGGCGATGCGCTCGCGCCCCGCTGCATCAACATCCCCGGCATCGGCAGCGTGGATACGATCCGCGACCGGATATTCACCGCACTTGCCGCACATTGATCATGGCCAGTTCCATACCGCCTGACATTCCGCAAAAAGCCAGCAAACACGTGCTTACACTGGCGGACGCCAAGCGCATTGCGGCAGCGGCCGAAGCCGAGGCGTTGCGCAACGAGTGGCGCGTTGTCATTGCGGTAGTGGATGATGGCGGCCACCTGCTCTACCTGCAACGCAGCCACGACACCCAGTTCGGCAGCGTGGAAACAGCCATCCAGAAGGCGCACGCGGCAGTAGCATTTCAGCGCCCGACCAAAGTATCGGAAGATGCTGTGCTGAGCGGACGCCTGATTCATCTCGCTCTGCCGGGCGTTATCCCTGCCGAGGGCGGTGTGCCGCTGTTGCGCAACGGCCAGATCGTCGGTGGCTTGGGCATCAGCGGTGTGCGCTCTTTCCAGGACGGGCTGGTCGCACAAGCCGGCGCGGACGCTCTCGGGCAAGACTGACCATGCTGTACCGTCTGGAAGACCGCATACCGGAATTGCACGGGCAGCGGCACTTCATCGCGCCCAACGCCAGCGTCATCGGATCGGTCATTCTGGAAGATAACGTCAGTGTCTGGTTCAACGCAGTGATACGCGGCGACAACGAACCCATCCGCATCGGCACAGACAGCAACATTCAGGATGGCGCGGTACTTCACACCGACCCCGGTGCGCCGCTCAGCATCGGCAATAATGTTACTGTCGGCCACCTCGCCATGCTGCACGGCTGCACCATCGGCGACGGCAGCCTGATCGGCATCAAGAGCGTCATCCTCAATCACGCCGTGATCGGGCGCAACTGCCTGATCGGCGCAAACACGCTGATCACGGAAGGCAAGATCATTCCGGATAATTCACTGGTGATCGGTTCGCCCGGAAAAGTGCTGCGCACGCTGGGCGAGGAAGAAATCGCGGCGATGCATGCCAACACCGCGCACTACGTGGAAAACCTGCAACGCTACCTGAAGACGCTCAAACCGCTTGCGGTTTAGTTTGGAGAGTGGCACAACAGGCTGCTATCCGTCTCACCCGCCTGGGCAATACGATCCAGCGCATGCAACACCGCCATGCTTTCCGCTTCAAATTTCGCCATCATATCCAATCCCGTCTGGGTGTCCCCATTATTGAATGCCATCACTGCATGGCGCCCGCAGTCATGAAAGGCCTTGTGCGGCACTTCGACCTCGCGATAGCCGTCCAGCTTTGAGTAGCAATCATGTCCCTCGCCTTCGTAATACCATTTGCCGAGGCGGCATTCGGTATGTACCGCGAAGCTATCCGCCGTTCTGTCCGACTGACCCATGAATACCTTGTAAATCTCAAACTTGTAGAGGACATGGTCAATCTTCGCGACCTCGACAAAGCTGCGCAATGCAGAAGCTGAAATAGTGCCTTCCATCTTGTTCGACAGATCGAGCAAATGCTGCATGTTATGCATCACCAGCACCACCTCCTGGCTGAACAAATCCGATTTCTGCGCCCACTGTTCCATCTGGCTGCGCGTTTGCTCTGTCTCCCCCTGAATCGAACCCACAAGGGAAGAAATCTCGTTTGTGGCCTTGGCGGTGCGCTCCGCAAGCTTCCTCACTTCATCGGCGACCACAGCGAAGCCGCGCCCCTGTTCGCCTGCACGGGCCGCCTCGATGGCAGCATTCAACGCCAGCAGGTTGGTCTGTTCTGCAACATCCTTGATGAGGTTGACGATGCTGCCGATCTGGCCGGCACGCTCAGCAAGATTCTGCACGTTATGCGAGGTCTGCTTGGTGTCTTGTGCCAGCGCCTCCAGACTGCCTGCAATTTTTACCACTGCCATGCGGTTAGTACCAGAAATTTTTGCCGCCTCGATGGCATGCAGTTTTTCTTCCTTCATGTTATTTGCCGACGTTACCTGGGACTTCTGCAGTGCGGTAAAAGAATCGCCAAACGCCTGCATGTTGCCGTGAATCTGCGACACGACTGTTTGCTTTTGCTCGGCCTCGATCAACCCGGCACGCAGCATCGCCTGCTCCTGGTGCGCAGATTCCAGATCGGTGCGCAGGCGGGCAATTTCCTGTTCGCCTGCGAGGATGCGCTCCTGCAACTGCGATTTTTCTTCCTTATGCCTGCCAAAAAGCATGGTGTCTTCCCCTCGAAAACTTCTATCGTCTGTCTCTACCGAACTGCCATGAAACCGGCACGGGTTATGCCTTGAATTTTGCCACGGTGTTTTCGAGCACTTCAGCCAACTCTTCCAGGTTGCGCACAGTAGAGGCCGCATTCTGGGCAGTGGCGTAATTCTCGTCTGACATCTGCGCCACGCGCTCGACGTTGCGCGCAACTTCACTGATGGCTATGCTTTGTTCCCTGATCGCACTGCTGATGTCGCTCACAACATGGCTCACCTGCTGCGCACCTGAGCTGATCTGGGTGATCGCCTCACCGGCCTGGCCGGCCATCTCCACCCCCTTGTTGACCTGGTTGACGCACACTTCCATGCTGCCGACGGCATCCTTTGTGCCAGCTCGAATCTTGTCGATCATCCCGGCAATCACCTGCGTCGAATGTGTGGTGCTCTCGGCCAGCTTGCGCACCTCGTCCGCCACCACGGCAAACCCGCGTCCCTGCTCGCCCGCACGTGCGGCCTCAATGGCGGCATTGAGCGCGAGCAGATTGGTTTGATCAGCCACTCCCTTGATCACCTGGACAATGGAGAATATTTCGTCGGACTGCTTGCCCAGATCCTGGATTATGGTTGACGACTGGTTCACTGTTTCGGCAATACTGCGCATATCGTTGACCACGTGAAGAATGACCTCTCCGCCGCGCGATGAAAGCTCGCCGCTTTGCGCCGTTGTTTTTTGCGCATCGCTGGCATGCTCGGCGACCTGATCTATGCTCACCGTCATCTGCTCCATCGCAGCCGCCATCGCCGAAGCAGCCTCGCTCTGGCTCTGCGAGCCGCTGGTAACCCTGGTGGTGGCGTCAGATACCTGGACCGCGCCATGACGCACTTGCTCAGCGCTTTCCGAAACATTGCGGATAATGCCCTGAATGCTGCTCATGAGCAGATTGAAAGCCTCGCCAGCCTGTCCGACTTCATCCTTGCCGAAAACTTCCACGCGCTGCGTCAGATCGCTGTTGCTTTGGGCCAGGACGATGGTTTCGTGCAGCTTGCGTATCGCAGTGATGATGCTCCGGATGATCCATATGCCCAATATGATCGTTACCAGGATATTCACCATGGCAAATCCGACAGTGAGGGCTAGCGCTGAGCGCGCCTGGTCTGCCTGCTCGGCCGCAATCTCGTCGATATGCAGCGTGAGCACGTTTTCCACTTCTTTCAAGGCGTTGATACGGGCCGTCGCAGCTGCAAACCACTTGGTCGGTTCGATGTTGAAATTGCCTTCCGCCACCTTGCTAATGACTGTCTGGCGCATGGTTTCCACATCATCCACAACGGGACCCGTCAACTTGCTCTTGAAGAAAGCGATTTCCTTATCGAGGGCATTCTCCGCGAAATGCTCCAGCAATACCTTCTGTGTGCTGCCATGCTCAAGAAAGGTAAGGTACTGCGCCGGTTCGATCTTGTTGGCGACAAAAATCGGCACCATCAGCGCGCGCTCTTGACCGGCACGTTCCTTGGCGCCAAGAAACGCTTTATATACCCCCATGCGTGCGTTTATCTGCGCATTGTCAGTCTGCATGCTGATCATCGGCAACACTCTGAGCAGGCCAGCGATAGATCTGGTGTAATAGCCGGCGGCTTCGGGCGCGGATATCCTGAACCCTGACGCGGCATCGCGGTTGTCCTTGAGGCCACCCAGATTACTGATGGCCGCATCGACCGCAGTGCGGAAGGAAGCGGGCATGCCGGTCATATCCACCTGGCCATAGATTTCCTTTAACAATGCCAGATTCCTGTCGGTCTCGGCGCGGTATCCCGGCAGCTCCTGGGTAAACCTTTCGCCCTTGGATTGCACAAAACCTGCGGTGGCGCCGCGCTCGATCTGCAGATAATGGGCGAGATTTCCGAGAGAAACGGCCAACTTCATCAGCGACTGGGTTTGTGCGACATTTCTCCACTGCTGGTAGTTTTGCTGCGCGCTGATAGCCGAGTATGCAAGCAGCCCCAACAGCGGCAAGGCCAGCAGAAATACCAGTTTTTTTGAGATGGAAATATTTTTCATGGTTGAACTACCTTCTGTCTAGATGGTGGCCTGGAAGGCTTGTCCGGTACAACTGACCCGGAAAGCGCCTTACCGCTTTAATTTATAGTGGCGTCCCAAAGGACACATTGCATTTAACCGTATCGGCAGCAACCAACAAAACTTGAATAAAAGAAGAAAACCCGCCCTGATCAAGCAAACAAGGAGCAAACCGCCTCCGGTATGCCAATGACCTGCGCGGCGTTTCTTGCCGGACAAGTCATATAGCGGACTATTTATTGCATCAGGACCGGCCATTTTGGTGCCCTGGTAATCATTAAGGGGCAATCATTCAGGGGTATTGCCTGCGCCGCAAAATGGCGTAACATGGCTTTCCTGCACGGGCTCGCTTTCACTGAAAAAAACACGATAAGCCGGCGGGGCCGTGGCAATGACATAAAAAAAGCATAAAAAATGTTCAGGGAGAATTGCGCATGGCGAAGAAAAATGCATTTTATGCCCAGTCAGGCGGCGTAACCGCAGTCATCAACGCATCGGCCTGTGGAGTCATCCAGACCGCACGCAAACACAAGGACAAGATCGGCAAGGTCTATGCCGGCCGCAACGGCATCATCGGCGCACTGACCGAAGACCTGATCGATACCAGCAAGGATACCGCCCGGGCCATCACCGCGTTGCGCCACACCCCCTCCGGCGCCTTCGGCTCCTGCCGTTTCAAGCTCAAAGGGCTGGAAGAAAACAAGGTGCAGTATGAGCGCCTGATCGAGGTATTCAAGGCGCACAACATCGGTTACTTCTTCTACAACGGCGGCGGCGATTCCGCCGATACCTGCCTGAAGGTTTCCCAACTGGCCGACAAGATGGGCTACCCCATCCAGGCCATCCATGTACCCAAGACGGTGGACAACGATCTGCCGATCACCGACTGCTGCCCGGGCTTTGGCTCTGTCGCAAAATACGTCGCGGTGTCGGTGCGCGAAGCCAGCTTCGACGTTGCTTCCATGGCCAAGACTTCCACCAAGGTGTTCGTGGTGGAAGTGATGGGTCGCCATGCCGGCTGGATCGCCGCAGCTGGCGGCCTGGCATCCGACAAGAATTGCGAACTGCCTATCGTCATCCTGTTCCCCGAAATACCCTTCAACAAGGAAAAATTCCTGGACAAGGTCGATGCGATGGTAAAACAACACGGCTACTGCTCGGTCGTCGTGTCAGAAGGGGTGCAGGGCGAGGACGGTAAATTTCTCTCCGACCAGGGACTGCGCGATGCTTTCGGCCATGCGCAGCTGGGCGGTGCCGCACCCGTCATTGCCAGCATGATCAAGGAAGCGCTGGGTTACAAATTCCACTGGGCGGTGGCGGATTACCTGCAGCGCGCCGCACGCCACATCGCTTCCAAGACCGACGTGGAGCAGGCCTATGCGCTGGGCAAAGCTGCGGTAGAGCTGGCGCTCAAGGGACACAACGCCGTCATGCCCACCGTCGCTCGCATCGCCGACCAACCCTACAAATGGAAAATCGGGGTCGCGCAGCTCAAGGATGTAGCCAACGTGGAGAAAATGATGCCGCGCAACTTCATCACGGCAGATGGCTTCGGCATTACCGAAAAGTGTCGCGCCTACCTGTCCCCCCTCATCAAGGGCGAGGACTATCCGCCCTATAAAGACGGCCTGCCGCAATACGTGCGGTTGAAAAATGTAGCGGTGCCAAAGAAGCTGGAGGAGTTCAAAGTGTAACAATCTGCTGGTCTATCAGCCTAACCAAGGGAGGAAATAATAATGTCAGGTGGCCTCATGTTTGCACTGCTGTGCGCAATCGCGGCGCTCTTGTATGGTGCGGTTTCGATTAAATGGATTCTGGGTCTGCCGACCGGCAACGACAGAATGCGGGAAATTTCCGCTGCCGTGCAGGAAGGCGCATCGGCCTACCTCAATCGGCAATACACCACCATTGGTATCGTCGGCGTCATTCTGCTCATTGTCATCCTTGTCGCATTGGGCTGGAAAACCGCCATCGGCTTTGCACTGGGCGCGATTCTGTCGGGGGTCACCGGTTACATTGGCATGAACGTATCGGTGCGTGCCAACGTGCGTACCGCACAGGCCGCCAGCGAAGGGCTGAATGCTGCTCTCAACGTCGCCTTCAAGGGCGGTGCGATTACCGGCCTGCTGGTGGTCGGTCTGGGCCTGCTGGGCGTGGCTGGTTATTATGCCTTCCTCACGTTGATGATGGGCGCCAGCGCCACTGATGCAACACACTCTCTGGTGGGGCTGGCTTTCGGCAGTTCGCTGATTTCCATCTTCGCCCGTCTCGGCGGCGGCATTTTCACCAAGGGCGCTGACGTAGGCGCCGACCTGGTGGGCAAGGTCGAAGCCGGCATCCCCGAGGACGACCCGCGCAACCCGGCAGTAATCGCCGACAACGTCGGCGACAACGTAGGCGACTGCGCCGGCATGGCGGCCGACCTGTTTGAAACCTACGCAGTGACCATCATCGCCACCATGGTGCTGGGTGGTCTGATGATTACCGGCTCTCCCCAGGCGGTGATCTATCCGCTGGTGCTGGGCGGCGTCTCCATTATCGCTTCCATTGTCGGCACCTTCTTCGTCAATACACGTGAGGGCGGCAAGATCATGAACGCGCTGTATCGCGGCCTGATCGTGTCCGCCGTGCTGGCGGTGGTCGCGTTCTACCCCGTGACCACCTGGATTCTCGGCGAAGGCGTGATGATCGGCGACAAGATGGTGACGTCCATGAATCTGTATCTGGCTTCCCTGATCGGTCTGGCGCTGACTGCAGCGATGGTGTGGATCACCGAGTATTACACCGCCACCGAATTCAGCCCGGTGCGTCACATTGCGCAAGCCTCCACTACCGGTCACGGCACCAACGTGATCGCCGGTCTGGGTGTGTCGATGAAATCCACCGCCGCCCCGGTGCTGGCCGTATGCCTGGCGATCTATGGCGCCTATGCCTTGGGTGGCCTGTACGGTATCGCCATCGCTGCGACCTCGATGCTGTCCATGGCAGGTATCATCGTGGCGCTGGATGCTTACGGCCCGATCACCGACAACGCCGGCGGCATTGCTGAAATGGCCGGTCTGCCTGATGCGATTCGAGACATTACCGACCCGCTCGACGCCGTAGGCAACACCACCAAGGCCGTAACCAAAGGCTACGCCATCGGCTCCGCCGGCCTGGCTGCACTGGTGCTGTTTGCCGACTACACCCATGCGCTTTCCAGCCATGGCAGCGCAGCACTGACTTTCGACCTGTCCAACCACATGGTGATCATCGGCCTGTTCATCGGTGGCATGGTGCCTTATCTGTTTGCCGCCATGGGCATGGAAGCGGTTGGTCGCGCCGCCGGCTCGGTGGTAGTCGAAGTGCGCCGCCAGTTCAAGGAAATACCCGGCATCATGGAAGGTACCGGCAAGCCTGAATATGGCACCTGCGTGGACATGCTGACCAAGGCGGCGATCAAGGAAATGATTGTCCCGTCGCTGCTGCCCGTTGCGGTTCCGGTGATCGTCGGCTTGACCCTCGGCGCGCAGGCTCTCGGAGGCGTGCTGGTCGGTACCATCATCACCGGCATCTTCGTGGCAATCTCCATGACCACCGGTGGTGGCGCATGGGATAACGCCAAGAAATATATCGAGGAAGGCAACTTCGGCGGCAAAGGTTCCGAAGCACACAAAGCCGCCGTCACCGGCGACACCGTGGGCGATCCATACAAGGATACCGCCGGTCCCGCGGTAAACCCGCTGATCAAGATCATCAATATCGTCGCGCTGATGATCGTGCCGTTGCTGTAGCTCTTGCCAGATAGTCACAGCACAAGGGGGCTTGCAGAAGCCCCCTTTTTCACGCCCATCAATGATAAAATTCGCGCCTTTCTTAACACACCAGAGGCTTCATCATAATGAGTTTGAATAAAGTCCCTTCCGGACAAAATTTACCCGACGATTTCAACGTGATCATCGAGATTCCCATGCACGGGGAGCCGGTGAAATACGAGGTGGACAAGGAATCCGGCGCCATTTTTGTTGACCGTTTCATGAACACCGCGATGCACTATCCCTGCAACTACGGCTACATCCCGCATACCCTGTCCGCCGACGGTGACCCGGTGGACGTGCTGGTCATTACCCCGGTGGCGCTGAATACCGGTGTTGTCGTGCGTTGCCGTCCGCTTGCGGTACTCAAGATGGAAGATGAATCGGGACTGGACGCCAAGGTGCTGGCCGTGCCGGTAGACAAGCTTTCCACCCTGTATCGCGGACTGAAGAACTATAACGAACTGCCGGAGATCACACTCAAGCAGATCACCCATTTCTTCCAGCATTACAAAGACCTTGAACCCAACAAGTGGGTCAAGATTGAGGGCTGGTTTGGCATCGAAGAGGCTCGCGCCGAAATCATGGCCGGAGTCGAAATGTATCAGAACGCACCGGATAAACCCCTGTTCTGATCCGTTGCCACAATCACCCTGCAGGAGGCGAAATGACAGCGAAAATCATTGACGGCAAAGCCATTGCGCAGGAGGTACGCGCCGAATGGAAAGTGCGCGCCGATGCACTGAAGGCGCGCGGCATCACACCGGGATTGGCCGTCATCATCGTCGGCGAGGACCCTGCATCCAAGGTATATGTCGGCAACAAGGTAAAAGCCTGCGCGGAATTGGGTCTGCATTCTGAACACATTGCCCTGCCCGCTGATACGCCGGAAGCGGTGCTGCTGGCGCAGATTGCCGCCTTGAATGCCAACCCCGCCATTCACGGCATTCTGGTGCAACTGCCGGTGCCCAAACACATCGACAGCGCCAAGGTGCTGGAAGCCATCGCCCCGAACAAGGACGTGGACGGGTTCCACCCGATGAACGTCGGCGCGCTGGTCACCGGCAACACCCGCTTTCCGCCCTGCACACCTTACGGCGCGATGAAGCTGCTGGAAAAAAGTGGTGTCACCATCGAAGGCAAACACGCGGTGGTGGTCGGGCGCAGCAACATCGTCGGCAAGCCGATGGCGCTGATGCTGCTGCAGCAGAACGCCACCGTTACCATCTGCACATCCAGAACCGTTGACCTCGCCCGGCATACGCGTGATGCCGACATATTGGTAGTCGCCACCGGCAAGGCAAGGATGATCACCGGCGACATGATCAAGCCCGGCGCGGCCGTGATAGATGTCGGCATCAACCGCCTGCCGGATGGCAAGCTGTGCGGCGACGTGGATTTCGACAGCGCCAAAGAGGTGGCAGGCTGGATCACCCCCGTGCCCGGCGGCGTGGGGCCGATGACCATCACCATGCTGGTGGCGAACACCGTGCAGGCTGCCGAGCGCGCAGGGAAATAATCACCAACTCATCAGGAAAACACCATGACCATCATCACGACCGATTCAGATTTGCAGTATGAAGACATCACCGTTGGCAACGGCGACACCGCGCAGGCCGGGCACACCGTCACTGTGCATTACACTGGCTGGCTCACCGACGGGAAGAAATTCGATTCCAGCAAGGACCGAAACGATCCTTTCCAGTTTAACCTCGGCGAGGGCGAAGTGATACGCGGCTGGGATGAAGGCGTGCAGGGCATGCAGGTCGGCGGCGTACGCAGGCTCACCATTCCCGCCAGTCTGGGATATGGGGCCCGCGGCGCAGGCGGCGTGATCCCGCCGAACGCGACACTGGTTTTCGAAGTGGAATTGCTGGCGGTCTAGCCGCGCTTCGCTGAATCGATCACGTGATGTGCGCGATGTGCGCACATCACGCCATGTCTAACTACCTCTTATCAGGCGTTGTTGCCGCCACAGATGATGCCGGTACCGGCGGGTGATTCCCGATAATCTGGAAGAACACTTCGTCGCGCTTGACCATACCCAGTTCGCTGCGCGCGCGCTCCTCGATCGCTTCGGTGCCTTGCTTGAGATCCCGCACCTCGGCATCGAGTACCGCGTTGCGTGCCTGGGTCTGCTGATTCGCCTGCTTCTGCGCTTCGACCTGCTGGCCGAGGTCCCACACCTTCAGCCAGCTGCCCTTGCCCAGCCACAGCGGATACTGCAACAGCAGAATGATGATGACCAGAATCAGCGATATCCAGCGCATCTATCCCATCGCGATCTGTTTTTAGGATACGCGCTTATGCAAGCTGGTAATAAGCGTCGCGTCCGGGGTAAGAGGCGCTGTCGCCGAGATCTTCTTCAATGCGCAACAACTGGTTGTACTTCGCCATTCGATCCGAACGCGACAGCGAACCGGTCTTGATTTGCAGGGTGTTGGTCGCAACTGCGATATCCGCAATGGTGGAGTCTTCGGTCTCGCCGGAACGATGCGAAATCACCGCGGTGTAACCCGCACGCTTGGCCATCTCGATCGCGGCGAAAGTTTCGGTCAGCGTGCCGATCTGGTTCACCTTGATCAGGATCGAATTGGCGATGCCTCCGCGTATGCCTTCGCGCAGGATTTTGGTATTGGTCACGAACACGTCATCACCCACCAATTGAATGGACTTGCCGAGCCGGTCGGTGAGTTTCTTCCAGCCATCCCAGTCATGCTCGCTCATGCCGTCTTCGAGGGTGACGATGGGATACTTGTCCACCCAGGTCGCGTACAGGTCGATGATCTGGTCGGAACTCAAGGTCAGTCCATCGGCCTTCAGATGGTACTGGCCGTTCTTGTAGAACTCGGACGCGGCGGCATCGATGCCAATAGCCACGTCCGCACCCGGCACATAACCGGCCGCCTCAATCGCTTCGACGATCACTTTCAGCGCCGCCTCGTTGGAACCCAGGGCGGGCGCGAAGCCTCCCTCGTCACCTACGGTCGTAGTCAAATTGCGGTGATGCAGAATGGATTTCAGGGCATGAAACACTTCCGCGCCGCAGCGCAGCGCTTCGCGGAAACTCTGTGCGCCCACCGGAATGATCATGAATTCCTGAATATCCGCACCGCCGGTGGCATGCGCGCCGCCATTGATGATGTTCATCATCGGCACCGGCATTTCCATGCGCGCTGCGCCGCCCAGATAACGATACAGCGGCAGGCCGCACTCTTCCGCCGCGGCCTTGGCTACCGCCATGGACACCGCCAGAATGGCGTTTGCACCCAGGCGCGATTTGTTCTCGGTGCCATCCAGATCAATCATGGTCTGGTCGATAAAGGCCTGTTCGGATGCATCCAGGCCGATGATAGCTTCGGCGATTTCCGTGTTGACGTTCTCCACCGCTTGCAGCACGCCCTTGCCGAGGTAACGCTGCTTGTCTCCATCGCGCAGTTCCACTGCTTCCTTGGTGCCGGTGGATGCGCCGGACGGCACCGCGGCACGTCCCATCACACCCGATTCCAACAGCACGTCCGCCTCGACCGTGGGATTGCCACGGGAGTCCAGAATTTCACGTGCCACAACATCAACAATTGCACTCATCTCTCACTCTTCCTTCGCTCACTTAAACATTACGCAAATTTACGTTTTCTTCTATCAGCCCTTGCTGTTTGACTGTCTCATCCAATACCTTCAGGGTGCGCAACAGCGTCTTCATATATCCCAGCGGAAAGGCATTCGGCCCATCGGACAAGGCTTGCGCCGGGTTCGGATGCGTTTCCATGAACAACCCCGAAATTCCCGCAGCCACTGCCGCGCGCGCCAGCACTGGCACGAATTCGCGCTGCCCGCCGCTCACCGTGCCCTGCCCACCCGGCAACTGCACCGAATGCGTGGCATCGAACACCACAGGGCAGCCGGTGTTGCGCATCACCGCCAGCGAGCGCATGTCCGACACGAGGTTGTTGTAACCGAACGATGCACCGCGTTCGCACACCATGATGTTGTCCTGGCCGCTGGCATCGCGCGCTTTTTCGACGACGTTCTGCATGTCCCACGGCGACAGAAACTGGCCCTTCTTGATGTTCACCGGTTTTCCGCAACGCGCAACCGCATGAATGAAGTCGGTCTGCCGGCACAGGAAAGCGGGGGTCTGCAGCACGTCCACCACCGCAGCAACTGCTGCAATGTCCTCGATGCTGTGCACATCTGTCAGCACCGGCACACCCATCTGGGCCCTAACTTTTTCCAGTATCTTGAGGCCGGCATCCAGCCCAAATCCACGGAATGATTTGCCGGAACTGCGGTTGGCCTTGTCATAGGACGATTTATAAATGAACGGGATGCCCAGCTCCCGGCAAATCTCCTTCAATTGCCCAGCCGTATCCAGCGCCAGTTGCTCGGACTCAATGACACATGGCCCGGCAATCAAAAATATGGGCTGGTCCAGGCCAGCTTCAAAACCACACAGCTTCATGCTGTCACGCGAGGTAAGGTTTTCACCGCCTCGCTATACTGCACGGCAGCCTCGACATAGGACTTGAACAGCGGATGGCCGTCGCGCGGGGTGGAGGTGAATTCCGGATGGAATTGCACACCGACAAACCATGGATGCACCGTCTGAGGCAATTCCATCATTTCGGGCAAGGATTCGCTCGGTGTGCGCGCTGCGATGATCAACCCTCTTTTTTCGAGCGCGGGGACATAGTGGTTGTTGACTTCATAGCGATGACGATGGCGCTCGTTGACTTCTGCACCATAGATGCGTGCAGCCAGCGTGCCGGGCTTGATCGGGCAACGTTGCGCGCCCAGGCGCATGGTGCCGCCGAGATCGGAATCCGCGCTGCGCGTTTCCACCTTGCCGTCCCGATCCAGCCATTCGGTGATCAGCGCCACCACTGGATGTTCGGTTTCCGGATTGAATTCGGTGCTGTTCGCATCTGTCATGCCTGCCACATCGCGCGCATATTCGATCACAGCGAGTTGCATGCCAAGACAGATACCGAGATAGGGTATCCTGTTCTCGCGCGCATAGCGTATCGCCGCAATCTTGCCTTCGGTGCCACGCACGCCAAAGCCGCCCGGAACCAGCACCGCATCCAGATGTTTCAGGCTAGTCACGCCGCTAGTTTCTATCACTTCCGAATCGATATATTCGATGTTAATGCGCGTCGAAGTATGTATGCCTGCATGGCGCAATGATTCGATAAGCGATTTATATGACTCGGTCAGGTCGACATACTTGCCAACCATGCCGATGGTGACTTCATGCTGCGGATGTTCAAGCGCATTCACTAGCTTGGCCCAGACCGACAGATCAGCGGGCGGAAGATCGAGGCCCAGTTCCTCGCAGATAATGCGGTCCAATCCCTGCTCATGCAGCATCTGCGGAACCTTGTAGATGCTATCCACATCCCACATCGAAATCACACCTTCTTCGCGCACGTTCGCAAATAGCGAAATCTTTGCGCGCTCATCATCTGGAATCGGTCGGTCTGCGCGGCACAGAAGCGCAGTGGGGAAAATACCAATCTCGCGCAGCTTCTGTACGCTATGCTGGGTCGGCTTGGTTTTCAGTTCGCCCGCGCTGGCAATGTAGGGCACCAATGTCAGGTGCACATAAGCCGTATCGCCCCGCCCACGACGCAGCCCCATCTGGCGTGCCGCTTCCAGAAAAGGCAAGGACTCGATATCACCCACCGTACCGCCGATTTCAACGATCGCCACATCAGCCTTGCCATCATATGAAGCCGCTGCGCCGCGCTCGATGAACGTCTGAATTTCGTTAGTGATATGCGGAATCACCTGCACTGTTTTGCCGAGATATTCGCCACGACGCTCCTTGCGGATAACGCTATCGTATATCTGGCCGGTTGTGAAATTATTGGCCTTGCGCATCTTGGCCGAGACAAAACGTTCATAGTGCCCCAGATCCAGGTCTGTTTCCGCACCATCCTCCGTCACGAAAACTTCTCCGTGCTGAAACGGGCTCATGGTACCGGGGTCGACGTTGATATAGGGATCCAGCTTGAGCAGTGTCACCTTGAGGCCGCGCGATTCTAGAATCGCTGCGAGCGAAGCAGCGGCGATACCCTTGCCCAATGAAGACACGACGCCGCCGGTAATAAATATATATTTGATCATAATTTATAATGATACCGCAAAACGCCCTTCCCCTCAAAAGGGACTATGAATTTTGGCTTGTTAATTCGTCAAAATAATTCACGGCCCGAGCAGAGTTCACGTACAGCGCGGGCAATAAAAAAGCCCAACACAAGGCTGGGCTCTATAAAGCAAAAAGCCCCACCTTTGAGGGTGGGGCTTTTTGCTTTGCAAGGAGTCTGACGATGACCTACTTTCACATACGCATGTACACTATCATCGGCGCAAAGTCGTTTCACTGTCCTGTTCGAGATGGGAAGGAGTGGGAC
>JAUQWW010000009.1 GCA_030834965.1 Gallionellaceae bacterium
TGCAATACGCTGGCAGCCTGCATTCAAGCAGCTCATCTACCGCAATGACGCGGGCAAGCTGATCGTCACCATCAGCCAGAATTCCATCGGTAATGCGATCACCGAACTGCTCGGTGTCGTCGTGAACCGCACCCCGGATGCAGAGGCATATGCCAGACGTGAACCTGCGCTGATCGCACGCCTGCTCGAAGTGCGCCGACGCCTGATTGAAGCGGATCTGGGCGAGGGGATAGCGACCTCATATTGGCCGAAGGACTAACGGCTGCCTTTGAGTGTACGGGTAGTTACTTGCTCACGGTTTTTTGTAGTGCCGTACGGATTGCTTCAGGAGCCTTCATGATGTTCATGAAGCTATTCTGGCCCATCATGGATAAATCCGGGAAGCTTATTGCGATGCGGAAACGGGCATAGAGTGCATACACCTTGTTATCGGAAACCAGCACCTCATAGGGCAGGTGAGCGGTGGACTTGATGTCACGGAAATCGATTTCACTCATGATGAATTTGTCATCCATGTATTTGTTTTCTTCCGTAGCGCCCGCCATGGCGACCCCGAATACGGTTTCCTTTTTACCGGGAATGTCCACGCGATAAACCTTGGTTACGCCTGCCTTGCCCGCCGCCAGGCCTGCCTCAACCGCATTGATTGCTTCCTCGTGGCTGCCATACTCGGCCAGTACGCTGGGTTCGTTGAAGTATTCCATACCTATCATGTAGTGGTATTTGCGGGCTTTCTTGGCGGTCATTCCCTTTGCGCCGAATTCTTCCGCCTTGCCCAGCGCGGATTCCAGCTTGGCGGTTACACTTTTCAGGTCGTCTTTCATGCGGTACACATTGGCCATGTACACCGGGTTGGTGTAGCTAACCTGAACCTCATCCTTGACCTTCGTAACCGATACCCTTTGCACTGCGCCGAAACCGCCATGTTCTGAAGCGGCGGCATTGGTTTTCAGATCGTCGCTGGTTACGATCAGAATCGTGGCATTGGGGTAAGGCGAGTAGGTTCCGACGACAGTGAAGCCTTTTGCGACCAGTGCCGCTTTCGCTGCCTCAACCTTTTCTGCCACTGCACCCGTGCCTTTCGAGCCCAGTATGAAGGGTTTCAATACCCCGTCATCTGCCATTGCCGTATCACTATCGGCCATGGCCGCACTTGCATTAAGCAGCATCAACGCAGCCAGGAACATTTTCTTCATGGTAGTCATTATCGTCTCCATTTTAGGTAACACGCGAACACAGGGTGCTAAGCACATTCCCCGCAATCTGGCTGAAAAAAATCCTTCATTGATATTAGGCCAAAATAGTTATGCAACCCTATTCAAATACCCAAAAAAAACCCGCATTGCTGCGGGATTTTTTATGAGGCCAGTTTGTTGCTTATAGTTTCCAGCTGTAGGCGATGCCCAGTGTGTCTTGGTGCATTTTAATTTTTTCTGTCCCGCTGGTCCCGCCGGTCCAGGTATTAAACAAGCTTCTGCCCGTTACAGTATTTTCTTGGGCATGCATGTAAGCCATGGTGACCTCTGATTTGTTTGCCAAGGTATAGGTGAAGCCTAGCGTGTAATGATCCGTTATTACACCCGGTGCGATGATGTTGAAGGTCACGTCACGGGATGTAATTGGATTGTTGTTCTTGCTATAACCGGCGCGTAATGTCAGTTCATTGCTGTAATTGTATTCCGCACCCAGCTTCCATACTTTTACATCTTCCCATCCAAAGCCGCGGCCATTACTCGGCCCCAAGGAAAGAGGTATGGTCCCCCCAAAGTTTGTGCTGGGGTTGCCAACAGAATTTACGCCGCTATAGTTGATCTGCTGATAGTCGACGGCCACGGTTGCTTTTGGGGTTGCCTTGATTGCGATACCCAGATTCCAATTTTCCGGGGTGTCGAAGCCACCCTGTTCGGCAAACAGGCCCTTGTACTTGTCAAACTTGCCGTAGTCCATTTTGGTTGAATAGGCGGCGCCCAGCGTTATTATGTTACTCACCTTGCCCTGCCAGCCGACACGCACACCATAACCGGTGGAACTGTCATAACCCCTGTTGGTCAGATTGCTCGGGTCTGCGGAGAATTGTGCAAATCCTTGCAAGCCCTCAGCCCTGAAGCGCTGATACCCCAACAGAGGAGAAACCCCGATTGAGTTGGTTTCGTTGAACTTGTAAGAAACGGTCGGCGCGACAATCAACTGCATCATATCGATACCTAGTCTTCCGTCGCCGCACAACAGGTTATATGGTCCCCCTGGATTTAGATTGAAGCCGTCGCATGTATTGGGGCCGCCGCTAGGAAGTTGTCCGCCTGGGTAATTGGTATTCATGCCGCCATTGCCATAAACTGTAAGACCCAGCGACATGTTGGGATTGATCATCCTGTTGTAGCCGAATTCAGGTATGGCAAAATCTTCGCTGCCGCTATTAGCAGCGCCATTCAAGCCTACATCTGTGGTTGAACGCTCACTGCTGCGTATTGGCCTGAACCAGTCCACCCCGATGTCGATGCGGTTACCCACCCATACCATGCTGGCAGGGTTGTTCGCTCCGCCGAAGGTGTCATTGGCCATTGCCGTGGCAGCACCCCCCATGCCCTTGGCCTTCATTCCGTAACCATGGGCAAAATAGCCGTTGGTAGCGTGCGCCGTTGGCGAAACGAGGCCGCCTGCCACCAGCATCGCTACGATAATCTTCTGCGTGTTCACTTTCTGCTTTTTCATGCGCTCCCCCTGAGTTATAGGTAGTGGATATTTCTGAAACAATCAAATAAATAAACAAATGTCGCTGTCGCCGGCGAATTCCAGGAATGTTGCTGCACCGCCATATTCGATGCCGGCGATAAAGTCGCTCTTGTCAAACTCAAACAGGTCGACTGTCATCTGGCAGGCGACGAATTTGACATCCGCTTCTTGGCACAGATCACGCAATTCTGTCAGAGAAGCGACCCCTTTCTTTTTCATCTTGTCTTTCATCATCATCGTTGCCATGGCTTCCATGCCGGGCAGCATCTGCACGAATACCGGCATTGGTACGGGCATGGGCATGGCCGGGTTAGCCAGCGGGCTGATTTTGACATCGGACAGATCTTTGCGCAGCAGCGTCAGCCCGTAGAAGGTGAAAAATATCTGGACTTCATAGCCAAGCGCGGCGGCGGTGGAGCCGAGGATGAAAGGCGGATACGCCATGTCCAGCGTGCCCTTGGTTGCTATTAGCGCCATTTTCTTCATGCGGTGGTCCTTCTGTGAATGATCAGGAAAGCGGTTTTATTTCTTTTGCATGAAAAAGACGAATTCACCCTTCTCTTCCGCTTGTGAAACCAGCGTGTTCCCTGTCTGGTTGGCGAAAGCCTGCATGTCCTTCACTGATCCGCTGTCTGTGGCGACAACCTTGAGCACTTGCCCCGGCGCCATGTCGGCCAGGGATTTCTTGGTTTTCAGTATGGGAAGGGGGCAATTGAGTCCCCGGGCATCCAGTTCTTTATCAAAATTCATGTTTGATCTCCTTGTGAAAATTAGCTCTCTTTTGCGGGTATCCCGGGCCGTAGCAATTGCCCGCCTTCATACTGCTATTAAGTAGAATCGGGGCTTGCCCGTCTATAGCCCTCTTGGGTAGTTGCCCCATACCCCCTAAGGGTTATACAGCATTGCTACAGCCAGGTCATTCCGTCAGCGCTGCCTGCTGCGTGATGCTTCAGCAGGCGGCATTGAGCGTTGGGGTCGGCCTTGAGCACCTCGGCATAAATCGAACTCAGCGCCAGATCCTCATCGGCAAAAATGTTTTCCTGGCCGATGTAATCATACAGGCCGGAATGATGCATGACATCAATCACCTGTTTCTTCAGGCCGCTGAAGACCACGCGGACGCCGTTGGAGCGCAGCCTTTCCACGATGTGGTGAATGACCTCGTCGCCCGATGCGTCGAGCTGGTTGATGCCATTCGATACGATCAGCAGGTGCCTGGCGCGTGGGTTGTCGGCTACGGCTTCCAGGATGGTATCCTCGAAGTACGATACATTGGCAAAATAGAGCGAGCCATCATAGCGCATGGCGATGACATTTTCGCTGACGGGCAGGTTGTGCACTTTTACGTCGCGCAGCGTGCCGTCGTGATAACGGCCAAGGATGGCCACGCGCGGTGTCATGGTGCGGTAGAGATAAAGAAGGATGGCCAGTCCGGCGCCAACCATGATGCCGTTGTCGAGATGAGGTGCAAAAGCCAGCGTGGCGACAAAAGTCACAACCGAGGCGATGCCGTCATGCTTGTGAGTATGCCAGGCATGACCGATTGCCTTGAAATTGATGAGGCCGACCACCGCCAGCATGATGACTGCTGCCAGCACCGCCTGGGGCAGGTGATACAGCAGCGGGGTGAGAAACATCAGGGCAAGCAGCACGAGCACTCCGGTGAATACCGAGGACATGCCGGTTCGGGCACCGGCGTTGAGGTTGACTGCGGAACGGGAAAATGAGCCGCTGACCGGGAACGACTGGCTGAAACTGCCGACGATGTTGGCGAAACCCTGCCCGATCAATTCCTGATTGGGGTCGATGCGGTCCCTGGTTTTTGCCGCCATTGCCTTGGCGATGGAGATGGCTTCCATGAAGCCCACCAGAGAAATCACCAACGCTCCGGAAAACAGCGTCACCATCATGTCCCAGCTGAATTTGGGCATGTCGATCTGGGGCAAACCGGCGGGAATGGAACCCACCACCTCACCGCCGCCGACCAGCATGAGTTCGCCCTTGCTCACTTTTTTGATGCGCCACCTGTAGCCGTCGGTCTTCTCAGCCTGAGGAACCTGCCCGGCCAGATAAAGTTTGGCGGACTGCCCATCGGCTGCGGGCACCTGTTCGAAAATGAACTTGCGCATGGAGCGGGCAAGCTTGCGGTTTTCTGCTTCGGCATCCTTGAGTTCCAGCCCGAGCAACTCGATTTCATACTTCAGTGCGGCGATATGCTGCGAACTGCGCGCAGGGTCTTTCGAGTGTTGCTTCAGTTCAGTCGATTTGGTGCTGAGATTGACGTTTAGCTCATCGATCCTGGCTTCGGTTTGGGAAAATGTGTTGGCGAGTGTCTTTACCTCGGCGTCCATAATCTCCTCGATTTTCCCTTTGCCGTTGTGCTCGAAACCGATCGCCCAACTCACGACTGTGGTGAGGGCGACGGCGATCAGCACACCGGGCAACTTCGGGGTGAATTTTTTCATCCCCCACATGAGGGCAAAGGCCGAGATGCCAATCAGCAGTGTCGGGATATGGGTATCGCCAATCTGTTGCAGCACGCCCCAGATATCCTGAATGAAATGTTCGCTGCGTCCCATGGAAACACCGAACAGTTTGTTGAGCTGGGACAGGCCGATGATGATGGCGGCGGCGTTGGTGAAACCAATGATGACAGGATGCGAAAGGAAATTTACCACCACGCCGAGTTTGAATATGCCCAGCACAAGCTGGATGATGCCGACCATCAGCGCCAGCAGGATTGCGAGCGCAATGAACTGGCTCGATCCGCTGGCGGCCAGCGGGGCAAGCGCGGAGGCTGTCAGCAGTGAGACCACCGCAACCGGGCCGGTGGCCAGTTGTGCCGACGACCCCCACAGCGCGGCAATGATGCCGGGAAGAAACGCCGCATACAAACCGTAATAGGGAGGCAGGCCAGCCAGCTGGGCGTAGGCCATGGACTGGGGAATCAGCACCAGCGCGACGGTGATGCCGGCTATCAAGTCGGCTTTGACATGTTCCCCGCGCAGAGGAAACCAGCGCAGGAAAGGCAGAAAGCGGGCAAATTGATCCATGGCGTTTTCCCTTGGGCTGAAATTAACTCCGCAGTGAAAAAACTGTTTCTGCTGATCTTACAGGGTCATTTAATCCCGAATAAGCCATTGACCCGTCATTCCCGCGCAGGCGGGAATCCAGCAAGGACAATCATTCCGCGAAGCGGACAAAACCGCGATGTTGCCCCGCTTCGCGGGAGATTTATTAATCATCTGGATTCCCGCCTGCGCGGGAATGACGCAGTTTTGTGCTAATGAATTATTCAAGCTGATCACTCCGTTCTCCGCTCCCCATTCGGCAGATATTCATGGCATTCGGAGAAGATACGGGCCTTGCAGGTACGGCAGATCTCCGGGTCGAGGCTGCGGTAGACCGGCTTGATCCAGTTCGACATGACGGGGAAAAAAACGTCCTCGCCGATGTCGGCGAGCTTGTCAGACTTTTGCAGGAATTTGTAAATGGAATCCTTGCATCGGTAGAAATACAGCTTCCCGCCCATCTTGCGCCGGCGGCGTGCCTCCCGTGCCAGCATCTCCGCCCCTGCCACGTCCACGAAATCGACACCCGTGGCGACAATCAGCACGAACTTTTTTTTGGGGTCTTTTTCGTCGATCTGCATCAGGCTGGTCTGCGCGTGATCGACTGCTCCAAAGAAGATCGCGCCGTTGAATCGCACCATGGCGAGTTGGGGGCATTCAGGGTGGTCATAGGCGCTCACGAAATGGTAGGCGCCTTCCTCTTTTGCGGGAACCACCGGAACGATATGCGGGCGTGAGACACGGTACAGGTAGATGGAAAGGGACAGCAGGATGCCGAAGAATATGCCCTTCTCCAGATCGATCAGCGTACCCACCAACGTCACCCACAGCACGACTGTTTCGCTGCGGCTGGTCTTGCCGATGGAGGAGATATGATGAAAATCGATCAGCCCCCATGCCACCAGAAACAAAATACCCGCCATCGCGGCGGTAGGCAGGTATGCAGCAAGTGGCGCCACAAGCAGCAGGATTAGCAACAGAAAGATCGAAGCAAACACTGTGGCCAGTGGCGTTTTCGCTCCGGCGGCGTAGTTGACGCCGCTGCGATTGAACGATCCGCACGAGGCGTAGCTGGAAAAAAAGCTGCCGATCAGGTTCGACAGGCCCTGACCGATGAACTCCTGATTGCCGTCAATGCGCTGCTCGGATTTTACGGCGATGGAACGAGAAATCGAGACTGCTTCGGTCAGGGCCAGCATGGTGACCACCAGTGCCGGGAATACCACTTGGTGAATGGTCGAATACGAAAAATCCGGCAAGGAAAGCGGTGGCAAATGTGACGGCAGCGCCCCCACGGTTTTGATCTGGGTCGCGGCCAGGCCGAATTCTGCGTTGATGAAAAACGCCACGATGCCGCCGACCAGCATCGCCACGATCATATAGGGCAGTTTGGGGACGAATTGTTTCGCCGCGATCCCGGCGGCAAGGGTGATGGCGCCTACCGCTGTCACGTAAGGATTGATGTTGCCGAACTGCAGCACCAACTGCTCAATCACCACATGAAACGGCGCACCGCGTTCGATGCTGATGCCGAAGAAATTCTTGATCTGGCTGGCCGCGATGAGCAGCGCGGCACCGGCGGTAAAACCGATTACGACGGTGTGCGAAATAAAGTTCACCAGCACGCCCATGCGCGCCAGCCCCAGAATCAGCTGGAACAGCCCAGTCAGGAAGGTCAGCGTCAACACCATGCTGATGAACTGCGGCGAACCCGGATCGGCGAGTGGGCTCATTGCGGCAAACACCGCGATGGAGATGGCCGTGGTCGGACCCGACACCAGGTGCCAGCTTGAGCCGAACAGCGCGGCGATGATGGCCGGCACCATCGCCGCATAAAGGCCGTATTCCGGGGGCATGCCTGCGATGGTGGCAAACGCCACGCCCTGCGGCAGAACGATCATTGCGCCGGTAATGCCGGCGATCAGATCATCCTTGAGGGTGGTGCGGTTGACCATTGGCCACCAGCGCAGGAAGGGAAGCATCCTGTACAGCAGCGAGGAAGAGTTGGAAGAGAGGGCCACGATGTTCTCGGTTTTTTTCAGCTTGATATAAATAGTGACATAAATCTACTGCGCGACGCTGGGGCGGTGTCGGGCGGTGTTGGTTCCGGCATAACATGCTGCGCATGTGAGCCTGCACCGCAACTTCGTTGTCGCGCTCCTCACATACTGCGGTGTATGCTCCGGGCGCTGCGCTCCGGCCGCCCCCACTCCAGCGCCGCTCGCTACAATTTCTGTCGCTATGTATATCAGGACACGCATTGGTAATAAAGATTCTGCGGGTGTTTCGCTTCCGCGAAAAAGAACCAGCGCTCCGCCAGCAGTCCAAGGTACTGCAGTATAAACGTAGCGCTCAACAATGCGGCTCCCAGCATGGAAGGATTGGCCATGCCCATCGCGAGCAGGGTCAGCGGGATGACAAATACCGTGAGCAGGAATGCCGGTTTGATGGCGCGCATGAAAGCCCGGCTCTTGCCATGGAAGAACTCGCGCGTGTTGAACGATCCGCCCATTGCGCCCGGCGATTTTTGCACGATGTGTGGATGCTTTATTCCAATAGCCGTGCGTGTTGACGACTTGGGCCTGAGGCGCGCATTGCGTACCAGCGAGGCGGTGCGGCCAAGAAAGGCCAATGCAGTGAGGATGATCGCCCATCCTGCGTAAAAGCCCGGCAACTGCGGTGCAGCGATTGCGGAGAACGCGCTTGCCAGCACGAAGCCGGAGGCGCCGCCGAGGAGGGTGTAGTTGATCACCGTCAGCGGGGTGTGCCATTCCTGCAGGAAACGCAGACAGGCATAGATCATCGCCGTGCATACAAACAGCATGAAGCACAGCAGCGTTGCCACCGCGCCAAGAATCAGCGTGGGATCGACGTGACGGCCGCCTGGGAGTTCGAACAGCGGCGTGTTCCAGCCGAACCAGTGTGCGCCGCCATAGAGCAGCACCATGCCCATGAATGCCGGCAACACGATCACCTCACGCGACAGCCACGAAGTTCGCCACTGCGCAGCAGAGCGCCAGGCACGCTCCGGATGGCCGAGGTGAAAGAACGAGGCGATCAGGCCGCCGCCGAGAAATGCCAGGGAGACAGCGCTGCCGGCAGCATAAAAGGAGCGGCTATCCTGCGCGGGCAGAAGGTCGAAGAAGGCGTACAACTGTCCGGTATAGAGGGCGAGGAACAGCCCCTGGCCGGCGCCGATCAGGGTAGTGAGGAATATGACAGAGAAAGCGGGACGCATAATTTTTACCAGCTGGTGACGTCGTCTAGTGTAGGCTCCTGCTTGGCAGGCTTGGGCAGCTTGCCGTCGATCTTGAGCGGGTTGTCGGCGCGCACCAGTTGGTCCTTGTGTATCGTGATCGAAGTCTTGCGCCGCGGCAGATAATGGTTGGCGGGTTGCGTGCCCCATTCAGGCATCAGCGCGTAGCCGCCGTTTTCGCGGATGGCGCGCGACACCACCGAGTCGGGGTCGTGAATGTCGCCGAACAGGCGTGCGCTGGTCGGGCAGGCCATCACGCAGGAGGGTCTGCGATCCGCTTCGGGTAGCGTGGTGCTGTAGATGCGGTCCACGCACAGCGTGCATTTCTTCATCACTTTCTGCTGCTCATCAATTTCGCGCGCGCCGTATGGGCAGGCCCACGAGCAATACTTGCAGCCGATGCACTTGTCGTAGTCGACCAGCACGATGCCGTCTTCCTTGCGCTTGTAGGATGCGCCGGTCGGGCATACCGGCACGCACGGCGGATCTTCGCAGTGCAGGCACGACTTGGGGAAATGCACGGTCTCGGTCTGCGGAAACTCACCGACCTCGAAGGTTTGCACGCGGTTGAAGAATGTACCGGTGGGGTCGGCATCGTAAGGGTTGCGGTCGCTCAGCGGGCCGGCGGGGCCGGAGGTGTTCCACTCCTTGCAGCTGGTCACGCAGGCGCTGCAGCCCACGCAAACGTTGAGGTCGATGATGAGGGCGAGTTGGGTCATTTCTTTTCCCATCCCGCGAAATACGCCAGCCACTCGCCGAGAAACGGCCGGGTCCCGGGATAGGGTTTCATTGCGTCAAACTGCGGCGATGTTTGCTGTGGTTCTTTGGGGTCAGCCGGGTAGATGCGCACCCGCACATCGAACCATGCCGCCTGCCCGGTGACGGGGTCGGAGTTGGAGAATGTGCTGCCGCCGCTCACGGGCAGTTCTTCCGAGATAAGGTGATTGAGCAGGAATCCCAGTTGCGATTCGTTGGCGCGCGGCGACAGATTCCATGCTCCGGCAGATTTGCCGATCGCATTCCATGTCCACACGGTTTCCGGTTCCACCGCTTCCGAGTAGCGGCACATGCAGCGCACCTTGCCCCATTGCGATTCGATCCACATCCAGCCGCCATCGGCAATGCCGGCAGCCTGCGCCGTGCGCGGATTGACGTACAGATAGTTGTGCGCGTGGATCTGCCGCAGCCAGGCGTTCTGGGAGTCCCACGAGTGGTACATGGCCATCGGGCGCTGTGTGATCGCGGCGAGCGGATACTTGTTTCGGTCGGTGAGCTGTGCTTCCAGCGGCTCGTAGTAGAACGGCAGCGGATCGAAGAAGGTCTCGATGCGCTTCTTCAGATGTTCCGGCGGCTGGCGCGAGATGCTTTTGCCCTGCGCCGCCATGCGAAATGTCTGCAACACCTCAGAGTAGAGATGAATCTCGATCGGGTCGGCATAGCGCGTGATGCGGTTGCGCAGCGACCATTCGAGATAGCCCTTGTTCCAGTTGCGCATGTACTGGTAGGACAGCGGCAGCTCATAGTGATGGATGCAGTTGTTGGCCGCATACATTTCCAGCTGGCGCGGATTGGGTTCGCCGCGCATTGTCTTCTCGCCGCCCGCGCCGCGCCAGCCGGAGAGGAAGCCGATGCCCGAGCCGGGCTCGGTTTCGTAGTTGACGATGAAATCGGGATAGTCGCGGAATTTGCGCGAGCCGTCTTTCTTGACGAAGGCCGGCAGCTTCAGGCGCGAGCCCAGTTCTATCAGCATCTCCTGAAACGGTTTGCATTCGCCCTTGGGGGGAAATATCGGCACGCGTATCGCATCCACCGGGCCATCAAATTCGGAAATGGGGCGGTCGAGCATGGACATCACATCGTGACGTTCGAGGTAGGTGGTGTCGGGCAGGATGAGATCGGCGAACGCAGTCATCTCCGATTCGAATGCATCGCATACCACCAGGAACGGTATCTTGTATGTGCCCTGCGCGTTCTTGTCGTTGAGCATCTTGCGCACTTCCACCGTGTTCATCGTGGAATTCCACGCCATGTTGGCCATGAAGATGAGCAGCGTGTCGATGGGGTAGGGGTCGCCGCGCCAGGCGTTGGTGATGACGTTGTGCATCAGCCCATGCACGGCCAGCGGGTATTCCCACGAGAACGCCTTGTCGATGCGCACCGGGCTGCCATCTTCATTCACGAACAGGTCGTCCGGGTCTGCCGGCCAGCCCAGCGGCATGCCGTCGAGCGGTGTGTCGGGTTTGATCGCCAGCGGCGTGTTCGGTGTCTTCGCGCATGGCGGAATGGGGCGCGGGAACGGCGCCTTGTGGCGGAAGCCGCCGGGACGATCGATGGTGCCGAGCAGCGACATCAGGATTGCCAGCGCACGGATGGTGTGGAAGCCGTTGGAGTGTGCCGCCAGGCCGCGCATCGCGTGGAAGGCCACCGGGTTGCCGGTGACGGTGTCGTGTTCCTTGCCCCAGGCATCGGTCCAGCTGATCGGCAGCACCACTTTCTGGTCGCGCGCGGTGACGCCCATTTCATAAGCCAGGCGATGGATGGTTTCGGCAGGAATGCCGGTGATCTGCGCGGCCCAGTCAGGTGTGTAGTCCTTCACGCGTTCCTGCAACAACTGGAAGGAAGGCTTGACCGGCGTACCGTCGGGCAGCGTGAATTCACCGAACAGGAACGGGTCGGCGCCTTCGGCGTGGGTGATGACCGCGCGGTTGCTGATGCGATCCCACCACAGCTTGTTCTGCGGATCGAAGCAGCCTTCTTCCTTGGGCACTTCGGAGCGCACGAACATGCCGAATTCGTCGTGTTCTGCATCGAGGTTCACCAGTTCTCCGGCGTTGGTATAGCGCGCCAGGAACTCGCGGTCATACAGCCCCATCGCGATGATTTCGTGGATCAGCGCCAGCAGCAGCGCGCCATCGGTACCCGGCTTGATCGGCACCCATTCGTCGGCGATGGCCGCGTAACCGGTGCGCACCGGATTGATCGAAATGAATTTGCCGCCATTGCGCTTAAATTTGGAGATGGCGATCTTGAGCGGGTTGGAGTGGTGATCCTCTGCTGTGCCTATCATGACGAACAGCCGGGCCCGGTCGAGATCGGGTCCGCCGAATTCCCAGAATGAGCCGCCGATGGTGTAGATCATCCCGGCCGCCATGTTGACCGAGCAGAAGCCGCCATGCGCCGCGTAGTTGGGCGTGCCGAACTGGCGCGCAAACAGGCCGGTCAGTGCCTGCATCTGGTCGCGTCCGGTGAACAGCGCAAACTTTTTCGGATCGGTGCTGCGGATTTTTCCCAGCCGTTCGGCGAGCATGGAAAAAGCCTGCTCCCAGCTGATCGGCTCGAACTCGCCCGCTCCGCGTTCCGCGCCTTGCTTGCGCATGAGCGGCTGCGTCAGACGTGCGGGCGAGTACTGCTTCATGATGCCGGAGCTGCCCTTGGCGCAAATCACGCCTTGGTTCAGCGGGTGAGCGGGGTTGCCGTCGATATAGCGCACCTCGCCGTCGCGCAGGTGCACGCGGATGCCGCAGCGGCAGGCGCACATGTAGCAGGTGGTGGTGCGCATCTCCAGCTTCGCGTCCACCGGCGTTGTTCCTATCGGGTTATGAAGTGGGGTCGATGGCATTGGCCGCAGGTCGCTGAGGTTAGATATTTCATTCGATGCCGGTTGGGGGCTCTATATATATCTGTTGGAACGCTGCCAAGCGGAAAGTCAGCCAGGGTTCCAGGCTGGGGCAAGTATGCGCAATCGAATGGCGTGATAACTATAACCGTGATGAGGGGGTGGGCGTATAGCCCATAAGGGTTATGGCGCTCAACTCTTCTGGGGTATCGAAGATTTGAATTGCTTGGACTAGTATCGGTCCACTTGCACAAACCGACTCGTCGAGTGAATAAAAACGTAGCCGTGCAAGTTCCTTATTGAAGGGGTCATAATGGCACTGGTTAATCCGCACGGCGGAGGCGGTCTCAATCCGTTATTGCTCGAGGGCAAGGCGCTCGAGCTCGAATTGGAGCATGCCCGGAGCCTGCCGCAGATCAGAATCAGCTCGCGCGAGAAGGGTGATGTGATCATGCTCGGCATCGGTGGCTTCACTCCGCTGGATGGATTCATGACCCATGCCGACTGGCAGGGCGTATGCGACGGCATGAAGACAGCCAGCGGGCTGTTCTGGCCCATTCCCATCACGCTTTCCACCGATCAGGCCAACGCAGACTCGATCAAGACCGGACAGGAGATTGCGCTGGTCGACCAGGAAACGGGCGAGACGTTGGCCACCATGCGCGTCACCGAGAAATACGTGATCGACAAGGCGCATGAATGCGCCACGGTGTTCAAGACAACGGACCCCGATCACCCGGGCGTCAAAATGGTGATGGAGCAGGCTGCGGTGAACCTGGCCGGCCCGATCAAGGTGCTTTCGGTGGGTGACTTCCCGAAAAAATATGGCGACCTGTTCAAGACGCCGGCAGAAACCCGCGCGCTGTTCGCCTCGCTGGGCTGGTCCAAGATTGCGGCGTTCCAGACGCGCAACCCGATGCACCGCTCCCACGAGTATCTTGCCAAGATCGCCATCGAAGTATGCGATGGCGTGCTGATTCACTCACTGCTCGGCAATCTCAAGCCCGGCGACATTCCCGCCGAAGTGCGCGCCAAAGCCATCGGTGTGCTCACAGAGAAATATTTCGTGAAGAAAACCGTGGTGCAGGCCGGCTATCCGCTGGACATGCGCTACGCCGGGCCGCGCGAGGCGCTGCTGCATGCGGTGTTCAGGCAGAACTATGGCTGTTCGCACCAGATCGTCGGACGCGACCATGCCGGGGTCGGCAGCTATTACGGCCCCTTCGATGCACACCATATTTTCGATCAGGTGCCCAAGGGCGCGCTGGAAACAGAGGCGCTCAAGATCGACATTGCCTTCTGGTGCTACAAATGCGGCGGCATGGCATCGGGGCGCACCTGCCCGCATGGCGACGATGATCGCCTGCAGGTGTCGGGCACCAAGCTGCGCAAGGCGCTTTCCGCAGGCGAAGAAGTGCCGGCGGAGTTCAGCCGGCCGGAGGTGTTGTCCATATTGCGCGAATATTATTCGCAAGCGGTTTTCTGATTGTTGCAGGGTTAAGAAGTATTTTTCTGATGTGAATTTTTTAATGGAGGTTAGAGATGCCAACATTTGTGCGCACCGATAAATGCGATGGCTGCAAGGGTCAGGACAAGACTGCTTGCATGTACATCTGCCCGCATGATCTGATGAAGCTGGACAAGGACGGTTCCGAAACCGGGCATGCGATGAGGGCTTTCAATCAGGAGCCGGAGCAGTGCTGGGAATGTTATTCCTGCGTGAAAATCTGTCCGCAGAGCGCGATCGAGGTGCGGCATTATGCGGACATCGTGCCGCTGGGCGGCTCGGTGCAGCCGATGCGCGGCTCCGATTCGATCATGTGGACCATCAAGTTCAGGAACGGTACGCTGAAGCGCTTCAAGTTTCCCATACGCACCACTTCAGACGGATCAATCGATCCCTATGGCAACAAGCCGGCAGCAAAGATGGCAGACATTTCCAAGACCGGGCTCTTTACTGCATCCGTCATGGGCGGTTTTCGTGCCGGCAATCCTGCCGAACTGATCAGGCGCAAGTAGGAGCAGGCGCCCAGTGCCCCTGCTGATTTCCGGCGTGCAGCCGGTTCAACTTAATAAATAAGAGGTGAGTGCAATGGCTACAGGAACTTTTGGAAATCCGGAGGTCGTCCAGGAAGATCTGGATATTCTGCTGATTGGCGGGGGGATGGCGTGTTGTGGAGCCGCTTATGAAATCATGCGCTGGGCCGATGCGGCCAAGGCCGAGACCGGCGTCGATCTCAAGATCAAGCTGGTGGATAAGGCCGCCATGGATCGTTCGGGTGCGGTGGCGCAAGGCTTGTCAGCCATCAATACTTACATTGGCCCCGACCTTGATCCGGCCGATTATGCGCGCATGGTTTCCAACGACCTGATGGGCATTACGCGCGATGACCTGGCCTACGATCTGGGACGCAACGTGGATGATTCGGTGCACCTGTTCGAGGAATGGGGGCTGCCGATCTGGAAGACCGACGCGGAGGGTGTGCGCCATGACGGTGCCGAATCCATCAAGGAAGGATTGCCTGCGTTGAAAGATGGCGGTAAGCCGGTGCGCTCGGGCAAGTGGCAGATCATGATCAACGGGGAATCCTACAAGAGCATCGTCGCGGAGGCCGCCAAGAAGGCGCTGGGCATGGATCGCATTCAGGAGCGCATATTTATCGTCAAGCTGGTCAATGACAAGAACGATCCCAGCCGCGTTGCCGGGGCGGTCGGCTTTTCCGTGCGCGAGAACAAGATTTATGTTTACAAGGCCAAAGCGGTGCTGCTCGCCGCAGGCGGCTGCGTCAACCTGTTCCGTCCACGCTCGGTGGGTGAGGGGTCGGGCCGTGCGTGGTATCCGGTATGGAATGCCGGTTCGACCTACGCGATGGCTGCCGAAGCCGGGGCCGAAATGACCATGATGGAAAACCGTTTCGTGCCGGCCCGCTTCAAGGACGGTTACGGCCCGGTCGGTGCCTGGTTCCTGTTGTTCAAAGCCAAGGCGACCAATGCTTATGGCGAAGACTATATGGTCAAGAACAAGGCCATGCTGGACGACTACCCGCCCTACGGCCAGGCTGCCGTTCCGGCTTCCTGCCTGCGCAACCACCTGATGCTGAAGGAGATGAAGGACGGCCGCGGCCCGATCTATATGGATACCGTGACTGCACTGGCCAAGCTGCGTGAGACACTGACGCCCAAGGAAGTAAAGCACCTGGAAGCCGAAGCCTGGGAAGACTTCCTCGACATGTGTATCGGCCAGTGCGGCATCTGGGTAGGCGAAAACATCGAGCCGGAAAAGAAAAACTCCGAGTTGATGCCGACCGAACCCTACCTGCTTGGCTCGCATTCCGGATGCTGCGGTATCTGGGTGTCCGGTCCCGACGATCTTGGCGCGCCGACTGCTGCAGAGGGCGATTATGACGGCGTTCCGGCGCACTTGCCGCGCGGCTGGAATTGGGGCTACCGCTCGATGACTACGGTCAAAGGGCTGTTCACTGCCGGTGACGGCGTGGGTGCTTCGGGCCACAAGTTTTCTTCTGGATCGCATGCCGAAGGCAGACTTGCTTCCAAGGCGATGGTCAAGTATGCCATCGACAACAAGGACTGGAAGCCCGAACTGGATACATCGCCCGAACAACTGGCCGAAGAAATCTACAAGCCGGTGCGCACCTACCTGGAGTTTAAGGACTACACCACCGCCATCGACATCAATCCGAACTACATCACTCCCAAGATGTTGCAGATGCGCTTGCAGAAGATCATGGACGAGTACGTCGCCGGTGTGGCCACCTATTACAACACCAACGACAAGATGCTGGCCGTGGCTGAAGAGAAGCTGGAGATGCTCAAGGAAGATGCCGGCAAGATGCGCGCCAAGGATCTGCATGAGTTGTTGCGTGCCTGGGAAAATTTCCACCGCATCATCACGGCGGAAGCACACATGAAGCACATCCAGTTCCGTGAAGAATCCCGTTATCCGGGCTTCTACTATCGCACCGACAAGAATTTTGTCGATGAAAAGAACTGGCACTGTTTCGTCAACTCCATTTACGACAAGAACACCCATAAGTGGACCTGCTTCAAGCGCAAGCATGTAGACCTGGTGGACAAGTCCAAGCTGTTCAAGACACCGGTGCCCGTTGAGCCGGCGACGGATAATGGCTGACAGGTCGAAGCTGTTCAAGGCAGTTGCGCCGCCCTGAACAGGGAGCTAACGTTGGCGTAAAGCGCAAGCCGGGCATCGCAGGGTGTCCGGCTTGTTTCTTGTTGAAGCTTGTTCTGGATTTAGACAGCACCCCTTCGTGGTATGCGTTTAAAATACAAATTCCCTGTCCTTTACATGGGACGTTCGATAAGGTGCAGCGATGGAAAATTACAAAACACAGTCTCCGATTCCCGGCAGCCCGGTTGTGCCGCAGACTTTTGATGGCAGCAAGGAAATCCGGTTTCAGTGCCGCAAGGGCATCGCTTGCTGGAATGCCTGCTGCAGCAACATCGATATTTCCCTCACCCCTTATGACATCCTGCGCCTCAAGCGCCGCTTCGAAATGGGCTCGGGCGAGTTCCTGCAAAAATATACGGTGCCCTACGAGATGGAGCAAAACAGCATCGCCGGCGTGAAGCTGCGCCCGGTGGCGAACGGGACGGCCTGCCAGTTCATGACTGCGGAAGGCTGCAGCGTCTATGAGGACAGGCCGACCGCGTGCCGCTACTATCCGGTCGCATTGCTGTCGATGCGCAAGCAGGATGAATATACTGACCGCGATTCCTATGCATTGGTAAAAGAGGAACACTGCCTCGGTCACAATGAACCGCGTCAGATAACGATAAACGCGTACCGCAAGGAACAGGGGGTAGAAGAGTATGACGAACTCGCGCGCGGCTGGCGCCAGCTCATCCTGAAGAAGAAGTCTTCCGGACCTAGCGTAGGCAAGCCATCCAAGCGCAGCCTGGAGCTGTTTTTCATGGCTTGTTACGATCTCGATCGCTTCCGTACATTTGTGGCGAGCGAGGGATTTTGCGAACTCTACGACCTGCCTGCGGAAGAGATGCAGAAAATTCTCAGCGACGACACCGAGCTGATGCTATTCGGCTTCCGTTTTCTCAAGCAGGTGCTATATGGCGAAAATACCATTCCGTTGAAAGCAGACGCTGCTGAACAACGCCAGAAACATTATCAGGAAAAAGTGCAGCGGCTGGAACGTGAGGCGGCGGAAAAACGTGCGGCGGAGCAGGACGGGATGTATGAGATTTAGGGGTTCGAGCTTAGCCTGACGCAAGTTGTTCGAATGCCGGCTTACGCTGTCGGCACTTTGCGGAAAGTTGTGCGCTGCAAATAGACTGTAGTTATCCTGGCTGCTGAACTGCACTCCGGATTGTGGGCATCTGTATGGAGGTGCAGGCAAGGAAATGCCTGCAGGTTATTTTCTACTTTGCAGAAAACCGGACATTTCTATTTGGTGTTGACACTGCCGGGCAAAAGCTCGCGACACACCGGGAAAAGACTCGTTGCCAAACTGCTGCAACAGCGTTACTCTAAATCTGTTGCAGTGCAATTGGCAGACAGCGAACTGCAGCTTGATCCCGCATCAGAGAATCTGACACTGTGCCTACGCTGTATTGGTGTGAGCGGAGTGCGCAGTTTGTTGTGTGCAAAGTGGCCGCCAGCCGGTACCGTTGCCAGTTTTTCTATTCCGAGAAAGAGCAATACGGCACTGGCCGCGCCGAATACGATGATCTCGAAAATTGTGTCATGACTTTGTTGCATGTGCAGTCAGACTACGAGCGCCAGTCATCCCTGATTTCCATTTCAGTGACTGCCGCCGGATTGGCAGAAGGCGAGTATCGCGGACCGGTTATAGTCTGAGGCACGGGGAGTTTTTATGGCCCGGCCTTGCGGCCGGAAGATTGTGTGGATGTATCCGCTGTGTTTTTTACTTTGGAGATTTATCATGAAACTGAAAATGGCTGTTACTGCTGTAGCTGGCTTGCTAATCGCTTTTTCCATGACCACTTACGCGTCGGGCAACGCTGCCGAAGGTAAAACCAAAGCTGCCCAATGCGCGACTTGCCATGGTGCAGAAGGTAATGGGGGCGGCCCTAACCCTCCGGTCGTTAACCTGGATGCAGCCAGGTTTACTGCGGCGATGAATGATTACAAGAGTGGCAAGCGCAACCACCCGATTATGACAATGTTGGCAAAGAAGTTAAGCGACCAGGATGTGGCTGATCTGGCCGCCTACTATGCCGGGTTGAAGAAGTAGCAGTGATGGTGCCGGGCTGGATGGTTCAATATCAGCCCCGCTTTGCCTGCCGGGCTTGTTGCATCGGTCGCAACACATTCGGGAATTGTAGCGGCGCCATTGCACAATTTCCCGGCATCAGTGCCGTTTGACATCACTGGTGTCCAGTTAAAAACCGAACAAATTTAGGGCGCCTCTATAAATCGTATTTTTATCACGCCAGTTGTTCCGTATTTCCGATTTTTCGCTGGAATTTCTCAGCCAAATTTTTCTTTGGCTCAAATTGGCCGATTTCAAGCCGTTAATCCGAGTGTTTTCCGCCGCTTTCGCAGCATTTTCGCTACTGCGGACGCACCTATCCTGTCATCTTCATATCGCGCTTGAGCAGATGCACCAAACGTATAACCCCAATGGGTACCTGCATCTAACCCCAATGGGTACTTGTATCCTCGGCTTGAACAGGCGTAGCCTTTACTCAATTGTTCTGACATAGTTATTTTTTGTGGCGCACCATCTTGATATTGTCATGTTTGCAGCGGTAAATCATTTCTGGTTGGAGCGGTAATTTTCGTTCATTACAGGAGGAGGTCATGAAAAAAACAACATCGGCAATATACATTTCGGGCTTGCTGGCGTTTTTCGCTGGGGCAGCCCAGGCGGCGGAAGACGTTGGCAGCCGCAATCTGGCGGCAGCGTGCGCAGCCTGCCACGGGACCAACGGTCACGCTGTGACCGGGATGTCGGCGCTGGCGGGTATGGACAAGGCTTATATGGTCAAGACCATGCAGGAATTTAAAACGGGCAAGCGGCCTGCGACCGTGATGCACCAACTCGCCAAGGGTTATAGCGACGACCAGATCGGGCAAATCGCGGAATTCTTTGCCAAACAACAAAAATAGCGTTTGCCAACGCTTTCAAGAGGAGAAGAAATCATGGAAAGGCGTGAATTTATCAAGTTGGCATCGGCTGCTGCTGCGCTGGCTGCGCTGCCCGGCTGTGCCACAAGCAGCGGCGGCAAAAGCATAGGCAGGGTGGTTGTAGTGGGTGGCGGGTACGCAGGTGCGGCCGCCGCGAAATATGTGCGCTTGTGGGCGCCGGACATCGAAGTGGTTCTGGTCGAGCGCGACGCCGACTTTGTTTCCTGCCCATTGAGCAACCGCGTGCTGTCTGGGGGGAAGAGCATAAAGGATTTGACTGTCAGCTACAGCAAGCTGGGGTCCAAATACGGTGTGCAAGTCGTGCATGACGAAGTGACTGCGGTGGATGCGGACAAGCGAACGATCACGCTCGCGCGCGGCAATACGATCAGCTATGACCGGCTGATTGTCGCGCCAGGCATAGATTTTATGTATGACGCCATAGCGGGCCTGAACAACGCAGACGCCCAGAAAAAAGTGCTGCATGCCTGGAAAGCCGGCCCGCAGACTGTAGCGCTGCGCAAACAGCTTGAGGCAATGCGGGATGGCGGCGTGTTTGCGATCTCGATTCCCAAAGCGCCCTTTCGTTGCCCCCCCGGCCCCTATGAGCGTGCCTGCTTGGCAGCTTTCTACCTTAAACAACACAAGCCCAAATCCAAGGTGCTCATCCTCGATGCCAATGAGGATATCGTGGCGAAAAAAGGCCTGTTCACCAAGGCATGGAAGGACCTCTATCCCGGCATGGTGGAATACCGCGCCAACAGCGAACTGGTGGATGTGGATGCCAATACTCTTACAGCCAAGCTGCAGTTCGAGGATGTCAAGGCCGATGTGCTGAACGTGATCCCGCCACAGCGGGCCGGGAAAATCGCCACCAGCGCCGGCCTGATCACCGCCAACAATCGCTGGTGCGGGGTGGATTACCTGAGCTACGAATCGGTGGCGCAGAAAAACATCCACGTGCTGGGGGATGCGACTCTCGCCGCGCCCAAGATGCCCAAGTCTGGGCACATCGCGAACCAGCACGCCAAGGTATGCGCCGCCGCAGTGGTGGCGCTGATGCACGGCGGGGAAGTCTACACAGAGCCATTGATCGCCAACACCTGCTACAGCTACGTGAGTGATACGGAGGCAGTGCATGTTGCGGCCATCTTCAAATACGATGCCAATGGCAAAACCATGGCCTCAGTACCGGACAGCGGTGGCCTGTCGAGCGCAGCCAGCGATATTGAGGGGATGTATGCAGAGGGGTGGGCACAGAATATCTGGGCAGATATGCTGGGGTGATGAAGCAAAAGAACCCATCCGGCATGGTGGTTTCTTTGGCTCAAAGCCGTGATTAATCTGGAAGTAGACATGGACAGATATGTTGTTTGGATATCGCCAACACTAGTTCTGTTAGCGGGTTGCTCTGAAAAAAGAGAGCCAACGCACGGCAGCAGTTACCAGCGAATATCGTGGCCCCGTTGCCCAGAAATGCGATCTTTGCCACGGCCCTGGCAACACCAACCCTGAAATGCTGGCACCCAAGATCAGAGGCCAAAACCGCATATATTTGATTAATGAACTGACCGAATATCGCGATGATAATCGTGGCAGCTCCACCATGCATACAATGAGCACACCATTTATTTCAATGCCACTATCGAAGGGATTGCCACCTATTACTCTGCGCAGGCGCCCAAGTGACGCCTGGCATTTGTCTGGATTTTTCCAGCCCCAATGAGTGGCGGCAGATTCTGCAAGTCGAGGCTGCCTGGCTGCTGTGTCAAAACGATTAGGAGTCGCATGTGGCGAAGGTGTTTCAAGTTGGCTGTAATATTAAAATAGCTTCATATTCGAATATAGTTATATGCACATAGTCCACTCGCTACGGGAAATTGGCAGTTAATTGGAGTAAATAATAATGTCACCTGTCCTACAGTCTAATCGGTTCATGATACTTGCGGCCATCTTCTGCTTGGCTGGCTCGCTCGCCACCTTCCGGACGGAAGCCGCAGCCAAAGAAGCAGATAGCAAGCATGAAATTTCCGCTCCACCGGCCAAGCTTAACAATGCAACCTGCCTAGTCTGCCACGACGCAGGCAAGGGAGAATTGAAAACGACAGATGCCGATGGCAACCCGAAATCGCTACTTGGCCTTGATAACAACAAATTTAGCAAGAGTTTGCATGGAGAAATGCAATGCATCGCTTGCCACCAGGATATTACAGATGCAGTTTCTCCACACAAGAAAGGCCCTGGACCGAAGGCCAATTGCGTATCGTGCCATCTGGAACTGTGGGAAACTGCCAAGAAGGAGAATCTGACCAAGGAAAAAGCGCGCTTGGAAGTGGTGGTAAACAATATCGAGTATTACAAGAATTCCTATCATGCACGGCCAAATCAGGATAACCCGGCGCGTCCCAATGCAGTCTGTGACGAGTGCCATCATAGCCATACCTTCAATGTCCCACCTTCTGGCACTTCCAGGCGTACGGATTGGCACTTGAGCATTCCTAACGTTTGCGGAGAAAAGTGCCACGCCGATCAGCTTGAAGAATATGCAACTTCAGTCCATGGCAAGGAGGTTCTGGAAAATCGCAACCTGAAAGCCGCTGATTGCACCGATTGCCACACTTCTCATGGCATCACTGCCACGCTAAAGGATGCGTTCAAGGTTTCCGTAACCGAGAACTGTGGGGGTTGCCACGGCAAAAACCTGACATCCTACCGCGACACCTATCATGGGCAGGTCAACAAACTGGGATATGGCCACACCGCCAAGTGTTATGACTGCCATGGCAGCCACGGCGTGCTAAGGCCATCTGACCCAAAATCTACGGTCCATCCGGATAATCGCCTTAAAACTTGCCAGAAATGCCATAAGGAAGCAACTCAAGGATTTACGACGTTCGAACCGCACGCCAACACTCATGATTTTGAACGGTACCCGCAATCCTGGCTGGTGTCGAGATTCATGTGGGGCCTGCTGGCGTTTGTGTTTACATTCTTCTGGCTGCATACCGGATTGTGGTGGTATCGCGAAGCTAAAGACTCCAAGGCACGCAAAAACCACCCGGAAAATCGAGGGGATACAAAATGACACATCGAATTACAGATGAATTGCCGCAATTTCGTGGCAAACAGGTACGGCGTTTCGGGCTCATGTGGCGGATAGGGCACTTGTGCTTTGCGTTGAGTGTCATGATGCTGATCCTGACCGGCATGACTGTGTTTTATGCCGATACCACCTGGGCTCCTATCGTCATGAAGGCTCTCGGCGGACCCAAAACAGCGGGCATTATCCACCGCACCTGCGCGGCAATCATGCTGGGAATATTCTTCCTGCACCTTGTTGGTGTGTCTATCAACATTTCGCGCAGCTGGAAAACCTTCAAATGGTTTGGCCCCGACTCTCTGGTGCCGAATTGGCAGGATTTCAAGGATGTTTACGGAATGTTCCGTTGGTTCCTCGGCAAGGGGCCGCGCCCGGTTTTTGACCGATGGGCATACTGGGAAAAATTCGACTACTGGGCGGTATTCTGGGGGATGGGGATCATCGGCAGCACCGGCATACTGCTGACATTTCCGAATGAAACCGCATCAATCCTTCCTGGGTGGGTTTTTAATGTTGCCACCATCGTACATGGAGAGGAAGCTTTTCTGGCTGCCGTATTCCTGTTCACAGTGCACTTTTTCAACAACCATTTCAGGCCGGATAAATTGCCTCCACCAGACATAGTGATGTTTACCGGCTCGGTCCCGCTGGAAGAATTCAAGCGCGAGCACTCGGCACAATATGCCCGCTTGGTGGAAACAGGGCAGCTTGAAAAGCACCTGGTGAAGGTGCCGTCACGTGCGCTGACACTGGGCTCCAAGATATTGGGCCTTGTCCTGATCACAATCGGGTTGTCTTTGCTGGTAATATTAACAATAGGATTCGTAGGCGCTTCAACAAGATGATAGCCAACGAAAAAAGCACTCATTAACTTAACAATATGAAAGGAAATGAAATGAAATCTCACATAATCGCAGGTATGTTGCTGGCAGTTTCTGCAACTGTTTCAATGAGCCCAGCATCTGCAGCCGGCATTGATGCCGAAGCCGCCAAAAAATTGGCCAAGGCAAATTCTTGCTTGAATTGCCACGCAGTAGACAAATCAAAAATGGGGCCCTCCTACAAAAAAATAGCAGCCAAATACAAAGGCAATGCCGGTGCGGAAGGCATTCTCATCAAGCAGATTACCACTGCTCCCAAATTCAAACTTGATGATGGTACTGAAGCTACTCACACGGTCATTGGCACAAAAGATCAGGGTGAAATAAAGAATCTGGTTGGCTGGATTCTCTCGCAGTAGTACTTCCTATTAACAATTACATAAATCATGACATGCGCTGTCATTCCCGCGAAGGCGGGAATCCAGCCATTACGAAAGTGCCTTTGGTTTAAACCCGTTGGATTCCCGCCTTCGCGGGAATAACGGGGTAAGGTGCATCTGACACTGTGTAAGTTATGGGTATCCGAGGAGTGTCTTCAATTATGTAATGCTCGATAAACCGGACGAGTCGGAGCCAAACAAGTAATGCAATGCCCCATCCGGACTGACGAGGAAAAATCATGGAAACACAACTGGTAAATCGTTACGTGGCGAACATGCGCAGAGTGTTGTCGTGCTACGACCGCATTTTGATTACGGGCACGTTGCCTAGGGCGTGCTACGCCGGTGGCATGACCAGTTTTTTGTATAGCCGAGGCATCCGTATTTTTGACTATGCCCAGTTTGCGGAACCTTTGCGTGATCGTATTCGCGCACGTGCCCATTCCACCGTCGGCGTTGTCGCGCCAGCTTGCACGCCTGCGCATGTTGGGGTTGATCAAAAAAGTGGCTCATACCTATCGCTACTACCTCACGCGCCTCGGTCGCAGCGCCATCGCCGCAGCTTGTTCAATCACCCGCTTCAACATCATTCCTGCCATGGCCGGAACACAATAAATTCTTCTCAGAAAATGCGAAAACATAACTTGTTAGATCGGCCATACACCAGATTTGACTATATCTCTGGCCCTCATTCCACGATTGCTACAGAAATCAATACGTTTTTTCTCAATTTATCTAAGTGAGCACATTATGAAATATCTTGCCCTAATCACCGCACTATTATCGCTGCTCATCGGTTGTTCGGATCGTCAAGCGTCGCAGGTCGCAGCGCCTGTAGTCGCGGCCGCCGACATCAACGCTGGCAAAGCCATTGCCGAGGCGCAATGCAAGGGATGCCACGGCCTCGATGGCCGTGCCGCCAACGACGAGATCCCCCACCTAGCCAAGCAGACAGAGAAGTATTTGTATGCTTCATTGCTTGCGTATAAGGAAGGCAAGCGTACCCATGCCGCACTCAGGGACATGGCAGCGCATATGAGTGATGCCGACATGCGCAATGTCGTCGCCTACTATGCGGGCTTGCCCGCGCTACCAGCCGCGCCAGGAGAAAAGGTGCCGGAGGTGGCCGTTTCCGACTACGAGAAAGGCAAAGTGGCCGCTGCCGCTTGCGTGACTTGTCATCAAGAGGCAGGCAACAGCAAGACGCCGGGCATGCCGAGCCTTGCCGGTCAGCATCCGGTTTATCTCATCGCCGCCATGCAGGCCTACAAGGGTGGCTCTCGCAACATGCCCGAGATGAAGGCTGCGCTCCACAAGCTGAATCAGACCGAGCTGGAAAACATCGCCTTGTACTATGCCCTGCAAACGCCGAAACAAGCCCCGGTGCCGACGGTCGGTGATGCGGTGGCCGGAGAGCCCTTGACGGCCAACTGCGGCGGTTGCCACGGCCTGAAGGGCGTCAGCACCGACCCGGCGGTTCCCAGCCTGGCGGGCCAAGACGCCCAGTATCTTAAGAGCGCAGCCAAGCTCTACAAGGATGGCGCACGTCGGCTTGAGGTCATGCATAAGGCGGTGGCCGCTGCCAGCGAAAAAGAGCTAGAGGATATCGCTGCTTTCTATGCGATGCAGCAGCCGGCCGCGCCAAAGGTTGAGAAGACGGTATCGGTCCAGCAAGCAGTGGAAATATGCGACCACTGCCACGGCCCAGGCAACGATAATCCCGCGATCATCATTCCGAAACTGGACGGCCAGAATAAAGGCTATCTCATCAAAGCGCTGCGCGAATATCGCGATGATCAGCGGCGCAGTTCGATGATGCACAAAATGAGCATGTTCTACAATGATCCTATGATCGAACAAATTGCTACGGTATACGCCGGTCGGCCAAAGAGATAAGGCTGCCTTCAAGCGGCCTTGCGCCGCGGCATTTCCGGAAAACCCGGTGTACTCATATGCTGCCGGCAGAAGGGGACTGGTTACCTGAACGATGTCGTCAGTCGTAGGCCGTAAGGCAAACTCGATTTGAAATTGCGCTTCGCGCAATCCTGTTCCACTAACACACGGAGAAGATGATGAACTTGAAATAGCGGAATCCGTGTCGCATATGACCGTGCAGCGGATTTAAAAAAACGAACTTAAACCTCACCTCAGCAAGTACTGGAAAATCCCGCCGGAAGGGAGTGCCGCATTTGTAGCGAATATGGAAGACGTGCTGGAGGTTTATCACCTGCCGTACGATCCCCGCTACCCCGTGGTTTGCATGGACGAATCGAGCAAGCAATTGATGGGCGAAGTCAGGGAGCCTGTCCCGTGCGCACCCGGCCGGATTGCGCGCATGGACGACGAATATGTCAGGAATAGCGTGGCGGAAATCTTCATGGAGGTGGAACCGTTGTCCGGCAAAAGACATGTTGCCATCACGGAGCGCCGAACAAGAAAGGATTGGGCGCAGCAGATAAAGGAAATGCTCGATGAACACTACCCGCCCGAGGCTATCATCCGCGTGGTGTTGGACAATCATTCGGCGCCCATCTCGAAAGAGACCATGGCCTATCTTGCAACTCGACCGAGACGCTTCGAATATGTTCATACGCCCAAACATGGCTCTTGGCTCAACCTGATCGAGTGCGCCTTCTCAAAGATGGCCAGAACCTTTCTGCGCCACATCCGGGTAGGCTCCATTGATGAACTGAAGACACGAATCCCCAAGGGTATCGACGAGATCAACGCCTCACCTGTCGTGTTCCGCTGGAATAAGTTCGACCTCGGTGTAGATTAATGTGTAATTGTTTTAATGGAACGATCTACTAGAGATTCTTAAGCACGAGAGGAAAACATCATGAAACCGATACCCCCCGATTTGGGCTGGATGAACTTGCCCAACCTGCCGACTCCGGTCAAGGCGCTTTTTGCCGGATACCTGCTCGCAATCGGGCTGGGTTTATGCATGGCCGGCATGCAAATCATGCTGACGCACGGCATGGCGGATGGCAAGCTGGGCCTCTCGCTGGAAGATATCGTGTACAGCTATTACGGCGACCGCAGCGGGAGTACGATCGAGGGCAAGCTCAACGGTTCGATGAAAGAAATGGGAACACCGGAAGCGCGTCTCGACATCATTAAATGGGTGCGCAACGGAGCGCCCGAGGCGGAGTGGGAGCCGCGCATCAAAGAAGTTTTCAAACAAAACTGCGCGATGTGCCATGGCGCCATGCCCAACATACCCGACTTCGCCAAATATGAAAACGTCAAGAAGTTGGCCAAAACAAGCGATGGCGCCAGCGTTTCTACGCTGACCCGCGTGTCGCATATTCACCTGTTCGGGATCAGCTTCATCTTCTTTTTCGTGGGTTTCATTTTCAGCTTTGCGGCGGGTGTGCCAAGATGGCTGAAGGTGCTCGCAATCGTCACCCCCTTTGGTTTCCTGATCCTGGACATTCTTTCATGGTGGGTCACGAAATGGGTTCCGGGTTTTGCATGGCTCATCATCATCGGCGGCTTTGGCTACAGTGTGGCATCGGGGGTCATGTGGGTAATCAGCATGTACCAGATGCTTATCCTGTCGCGCAACGGGAAAGTCTACGGCAATGCATGGGAAGCTGACCTGAAATAAATATAGCGCTAAGAAGGATAGGAATTTCAACCGCAACCGCCCGCCCGTTCCGGGAAAATACTCAGCCGTTGGGCGCGACTACGAATATATCCGCCGTGGAACTGTGTCGATACTGGCCGGGATCGATCTACATTCTGGCCACATCTTTGCTAATGTGGAAGACCGCCATCGCAGCGTGGAGTTCATCGCGTTGCTCAAGCGGCTCGATGAACACTACCCGCCAGAGGCTATCATCCGCGTGGTGTTGGACAATCATTCGGCGCACATCTCGAAAGAGACCATGGCCTATCTTGCAACTCGACCGGGACGCTTCGAATATGTTCATACGCCCAAACATGGTTCTTGGCTCAACCTGATCGAGTGCGCCTTCTCAAAGATGGCCAGAACCTTTCTGCGCCACATCCGGGTAGGCTCCATTGATGAACTGAAGACACGAATCCTGAAGGGTATCGACGAGATCAACGCCTCACCCGTCGTGTACCGCTGGAATAAGTTCGACATCGGTGTGGCTTAATGTGTAATTGTTTTTAATGGAACGATCTACTAGTTGTTCCATCAGATGTTCGGCATCCAGTTGTTGCAGATGTTCCAGTGCGAAGGGTGGGCGGGCGCAATAGCGCAGCAGGCGCTCTAGCCCCGGTCGGTCGCTGCCCTCGATACACACAGAGGCATCCACTGAAAAACCGCCGCCGTGTACCCAGCTTCCCATCTCCTCGCCATTGCTCTTTCCGATCAGGCCGCGACGGACGAAGGCGCTGACAATGCGCCGCCGCACCATGGCTTGCACACATCGGCAAGCACTGCCGCATCAAGCCCGGATGCCGCATGAAAAACCGCACCTGTCGCTTAGTTGGCTGCAGGCTCGAATACCCCATCGATGATGCAGCAATGGAAGTGGACGTGTTTGTTGTACCTTCTCTACATTCTGCCAACTTGTCTCCCAAAATCCTCGACCTGTTTCCAATCGGTGAATTCATAGACGTTTCTCGTATCCGTCGGCCCTTTGGTCATCCACATGATCAATCGAATCATCATGCGATCGAAGAATTGATAGCTGGGATAGTTGAGCTTGCCTGCGAAGACTGCCAGATGTTTCGGCTTCCACACGATCTGCTTCAAGAATTTCTGCAAGTAGGGATTAGTTTCCGGCGTGGTCTTTTCCGGTTTGCGCGCAACGACGTTCACTGAAAAGAATGCGTTGGCTTTGCTGTCCAGAATCTGGGCGTTCTGATTGACGAACTTTATGACCCGAGGATTGTGTTTGCCATAGCGGATGCTGGCACCGATCACAATCGTGTCGAATGCTAACAAGTCATTTGCTGTGCACTCCACAAGCGGCAAAAGCGTGACCCGATGAGGCGACTCGATCACGGCTTGCATCCGCAGACATATCTCTTTTGTATGTCCGTCGGTCGTTGAATAAGCGATAAGTATGTTTGCCATTGTTTGAACACTGAGTGAATCGAAGAGCATCCAATCCACGGCAAAACAACAAACCCGTGATTCCCGGCAGGCTGCTGAAATATACGAAGACTGGTGAATTCGTCGCCGCTTTGACCCCTCCCGCCGGGCTGGTCGAGTTTCACCCCCGTGGCGTTGTGTTCGGGCCTGGCGACCTGCTCTATGTATCAAACGTCCCCAACCTGCCGGCCCCCGATGGCACAGGACTCGGAGGGCATGTCTTGCGGTTTACCAAGGAAGGGGCGTTCTTCGACGTGTTCATCAGCAGCACCGGTGGTGCAGCGGTATCCAGTTGCAACTCACTATCCGCCAATTGCAGAGGCACAGTTTTGCCGTAACGCCTGGACAGCAGGCTTGCAACGAGCGCCTGATCTGTGTCGGTAAAATCGGGGATGGAACTGTTCATATCAGGTTTGCGCCCAAGGCAGGCCTTCGAAGCGCCAGCCGTTGTGCGAGTTGCGGTGGTGATGTTCGTCCAGGTCGCCTTCGAAGCCGTGCAGCACGTTATAGACTTCCTGCAGCCCGGCTTTTTCCAGCACCATTCCGGCATCCACCGAGCGGCGGCCGGAGCGGCAGATCAGCACGACCGGCCGGTTGACGCTGGCGGCTTTTTTCACGTGGTTCACAAAGTTGGGATCCACATCCCAGTTCGGACCATCAACCCAGGGGATCAGCATCGAACCTTCGGGGTGGCCGACAAACATGTATTCCATTTCGCTGCGCACATCGATGAAGACCGCCTCGGGATTGGCTTGAAGAAATTCGTAAGCTTGTTTGGGAGTGAGGTGTTGCATGTCATTGTTCCGTTAACAGACGCCGCATCGTTCTTGTGTGCGCAGAAGTCATTTCTTTGCCGGTGCAGGCTTGTCTGCAATTTCCTGCAATTTCGTCGGTTGGATGATGTGTCCATCCAGCCCGGCTTCCTTGGTGCTGCCGCCATAGGCGACCGTCATCAGCTGGCTGTAATAAGTAACCGGCATGGCCAGTTTGGTGCCGTATTTTTTGTTGATTTCAGATTGATAGACTTCAACGTTTGCCTGGCATAGCGGGCAAGGCGTGACGATCATGTCTGCTTTCTGGTCATAGGCCGATTCGACGATGTCCTTGATCTGCTTCTGGCTCTTTTCAGTTTCGGAGAAAGCCAGCGCGCCTCCACAGCAGGTCACTTTCTGTTCGTATTGGGTGGCTGCCTCGCCGCCGACCGTTTCCACCAGCTTGTCGAGATACAGCGGGTTCTCGAATGATTCGCCAGCAATGCCGAAGGGGCGATTGGTCTGGCACCCGACATAGCCCGCAAACTTGATGCCTTCCAATGGTTTTACGACGGGCTTGCCCAGCTCTGCATAGCCGAAATCTTCGATCAGTACTTCGACCATGTGGCGCACGGGTGTCTTGCCCTGATATTGCAAGCCTGCTTCCTTGAGCGCCTCGTTGGCGTCGGCCCGCAACTGTGCATTGGTATCAAGCTTTTCTTTCGATTCACGCGCACCCAGCCAGCAGGCGGCGCAGGTGGCCACCATGTCCTGACCCGGCAGGTGTGTCTCGGAGAGGGCAAAGTTGCGCGCATTCAACACCAGCCGGGACAGTTCGCTGCCGCCTGCGTAGCTGATGGAAGCGCCGCAGCAGTTCCAGTCAGGAATCGGGGTCAGCTTGATGTCCAGCGTCTTGCACATGGAGCTGGTCGACACCAGATAGTTGGCGGCGGAAGCCTTCAACTGCGAGGAGCAGCCGGGGTAAAAAGCATATTCTTTCTTGGCCATGATCAGGAGTCTCCTCAGTGGGTCGAGTGCTTGCGCCGCGCTTCGATTTCGGCCGCCTTTTTCAGCATGGCCTGGATGCCTTGCTGGTCCTTGCAGCTGTGGCCTTTGAACAGTTCGAACGGGTTCAGGCGTCCGGCTTTCAGCAGGCCCAGGCCGATATTGCGCATCGCCCACCCTTTCTTGATGCCTGCCATCAGGCCATCGTTGAAATACAGGCCCAGGGTCAGGCGCAGCTCGTTGACGCGGCCGGTACGCGTGCAGTTCTTCCAGAACTGGAGCGAGAAGTCGCGCGTCGGCTGGATCTTTGGCGCCATGCCGAGCTTGTTGGCGTACGATGCAAGGCCGTGCATGATCCCGGTGATCGGGAGCTTGCGCGGACAGCGCACCACGCAGTTGTAGCAGGAGGTGCACATCCACATCGAATCCGAACTGAGCACTGCCTCGCGCTTGCCCGCGCGTATCATCATGAACAGTTCCTGCGGGGGATGCGCCCAGTGTGCGCCCAGCGGGCAGGAGCCGGAGCACACGCCGCACTGCATGCACATCTTGACCCATTCGCCTTCTTCCACATTCTCCTCGACTTCCCTGAGGAAATTGTTGTGGTATTTTTCGGTGGTGCTTGTATTGAGTTCGCTCATGTCGGCCTCACGCAAAACCTTTCATCGGGCTCATGCCAATTTCCTGGATCTTGGCGACGTAGTCGTTGATAAGCTGCGGCACCCGCGCGATGTCGGTGATGGCGACCTCGAAGGATGCCACGCGCTCGGTTTCGAGGCCGAGCTGCTTCAGCGTATCGTCGATCTTGCTCATGCGGTAATTGGCGAGCTCAGAGCCTTTTACAAAGTGGCACTGGTAATCTTCGCCGTGTTTGCAACCCATCATCATCACGCCATCCCAGCCGCCGTTCAGCGCGTCGGTGATCCACACCGTATTGACTGAGCCCAGGCAGCGCACCGGGATGATGCGTACAAACGCGCTGTAGACATTGCGTTGCATGCCGGCCATGTCGATCGCCGGGTAGGCATCGTTCTCGCAGGCCAGCACCAGGATGCGCGGCTTTTCGGAGAACTCGTCCGGCATGTCAACCGCCTTGATCTGGCTGCCGACAGAATCCGGCGAATAATTCTCGAACGAAATCACACGCACCGGGCAGGCGCCCATGCACGTGCCGCAGCGGCGGCAGCGCGATTCGTTGAATACCGGATAGCGTTTTTCGTCCTCGTCGATGGCGCCGAACGGGCATTCCACAGTGCAGCGCTTGCATTGGGTGCAACCCTCAAGACGTACGATCGGAAACGACAGGTCGCCCGAGCGCGGGTGGGCGGCGCGGCCGAGAGAGGCGTTCTCCACTGCCTGGATGGCCTTCATCGCAGCGCCGGTGGCATCTTCCATCGCCTGTGCGATGTCCATGGGGCGACGCACCGGGCCCGCTGCATAGATGCCAGTACGACGCGTCTCGTAAGGAAAGCAGATGAAATGGGAGTCGGTCAATCCGTGCTTCAGTTGCGGCAAATCCTTGCCCTGACGGTAGGTGAGATTCAGGATGGAAATCGGCTTGGTTTCTCCCTGCGCGGCTTCGGCCAGCTCGATGTTTACGCCGGAATTCGGAATCTGGCCGGTGGCGAGCACAACCAGGTCGGCCTGGATGCTGCTGTCCTCATTGAGGATCAGGTCTTTGAATTTTATGTCGCAGGAATTGCCGCTGGTCACGACTTCCGAGGCCTTGCCCTTGGTGAAGGTCACTCCCTTGTTCTGGGCGCTGCGGTAGAAGTCTTCGCCCATGCCCGGCGTGCGCAGGTCGGTGTACATTACTACTGTATCGATGCCGGGGTTGGCATCCTTGAAATACATGGCTTGCTTGATGCTGGTATTGCAGCAGTGGCCGGAGCAATAGGGCAGGTGCTTGCCGGATTCGTCGCGCTGGCCGGCACACTGGATGAATGCCACGCTTTTGATTTCACCGCCATCGGAAGGCCGGCGTAATGCGCCACCCTGTCCGCCAGCTGCGACGAGCATACGCTCCAGTCCTGCCTGATCCACCACATTCTGGATCTTGCCGCCGCCCAGCTCGGGGAGCTTGTTGATGTCGTAACTGGTGAAGCCGCTCGCCTGCACAATGGCGCCCACCTCCTCGGTGGTTGTGGCACCGCTCTCGGTGGCGATCTGCACCTGGAAGCGGCCCGGTGCGCCATCGGTCTGCGCAATGGTCGAGTTCAGGTACACCTTGATGCGCGAATGCTGGGTTACTTTGGCAATCAGTTCGGAGATGCCGGTGTCGACCGGATCGGTGTAGGGCGATTTTGACGGCACGCGTTTCCATAGTTGACGCGCCCATCCACCCAGCTCGCCCTGTTTTTCTACGACGAGTACCTCATATCCGGCTTCCGCACTTTCCAGTGCGGCAGTAAGGCCGGAAACGCCGCCGCCGACCACGAGGATGCGCTTGTTTTGCGCCTTGTTCGGCGTGCCTTCCGGAAGCTTCATTTTCTTCACTTCGGCGCAGCCCATACGCACGTAATCGTCCGCCATGTCCTGTGTGACTTCCACCGCGGCCTCGATTTCCGGCTGGCTCCAGAGCACGCCTTCACGGATGTTTGCCCGTGCCATCGACACGGTCGGGAAATTGAACGCTTCGGTCTTGGCGCGGCGCGAACAGGCGGCAATCATGATATGGGTGACGGCTTCTTTCTCGATGTCGTCGCGTATCATCTGCACGCCTTCCGCGTTGCACAGGAAGGCATGCTCGCGCACGATTTGCATTTTCCCTTCCTTCTGCGCGATCTGCACCATCTGTTTGGTATTCAGCCGGTCGCTGATGCCGCAACCCTGGCAGATGTAGGCCGCTGTTTTCATTTCGCTCATGATGCCTCCGTGCTGGCCGATTTGTTGACAACCTGAATCGCGCGCAGTGCCGCCGCCGTCGCATGCTGCACCGAGCGATTGACATCGAGCGGGCCTGAGGCGCACCCTGCCCCGAAGATGCTACCGCCGGGTGCAGACTCGAGGAATCCGCTGGAGTCCGCAATGATCTCGGCGGGAATGTCCACGCCCTTCACGGCAGGCTCCATGCCGATCGCGAGCACGACCAGGTCGTGAACGTTTGCATAGCGGTGGTAGCCTTCTGTGTCGACGCCATGCAGCGTCAGATCGCCGCTGTTGCCATCCTGTGCGATGCGCGCCACCTTGGATTTGACAAAGCTGACGGTTGGATCGTTCTGGACCTTGAGATAGAAATCCTCGAAGCGGTCAATTGCGCGGATGTCGATGTAATAGATGGTGGATTTGCCGTCTGCGCCGTAAGCTTCGCGTACATATTGCGTCTGTTTGAGCGAGGCCATGCAGCAGATGCGCGAGCAGTGGCGCAGGTGGTTTTCGTCACGCGAGCCGGCACATTGTATAAAGGCGATATTTTTTGCTTCCTTGCCATCGGATGGGCGCAGGAGTTTCCCTCCGGTCGGGCCGTGCAGATCGGCCATGCGCTCGAATTCCAGGCTGGTGATGACGTTGGGGTAGCGGTCGTAGCCATAGGGCTGGATCTTGGCTGCGTCATAAGGCTTCCATCCGGTTGCCCAGATTACCGCGCCAACAGTCAGTTCGACCGCTTCCCGCTGCATGTTGAGGTCGATGGCGTCATATTTGCACGCAGCGCGAGCCGCATCGGCGTCAGCCGTGCCGATGGCGGAAGGGTCAAGCACGTAGCGCAGCGGATAGGCCATCTTGTGCGGCAGATAAGCCACCTTCATCTGGTTGAGGCCGTAGTTGTACGGATTGGGAATTTCCTTTGTCACGGCCTTGGCGCATTCGCCGCAGGCTGTGCAGTTTTCATTGATATAGCGCGGTGCGACGTTGAGGGTCACCGCATAGTTGCCGCGTGTACCGGAGATTTTCGATACTTCGGCCAGCGTCAGCACGCGCACATTGCGGTTGCCCTTGAGGCGGCGCAGGTTGATTTCGAGGCCGCAGATGGGATGGCACAGCTTGGGAAAGTAGCGGTACATCAGAGCGGTGCGCCCGCCCAGGGTCGGGCTTTTTTCCACCAGAATGACCTGCTTGCCGCATTCGGCGGCTTCCAGTGCGGCAGTCATTCCGCTGATGCCGCCTCCCACAACCAGAATGGTCTGGCTCGTTGCGATTGGAGTTGCCACGGCTGTCCTCCGCTAAGTATCGTTCACCATTGAAAACGCCAGACTCATGCTGGCTCAATCATCTTTTGGCTGGGAACCGGGTTGGTGCGACAGTTGTCCAGCGTATGTATTTCAAAAGTCATGCGCGCAAGGTCGCCCAGTATCCAGGTGCAGGGAGCGTTGACGCCGGGGGCATCAATGCCGGCAACGGTTCCCGGGTTGATCAGCTTGGTGTGCCCACCTGCAATATTGGGTTGATCGATAATTTCTGCTTTGTGGCTATGGCCGCAGCAGACAAGATCGTAATCCCCGGTGCAGGCCATGCCGCGGCCCAAATGAGGATAATGGATGACGAAGATGCGCCGTCCGGCGAGTTCTATCGTGGCATCCAGCCCATGGTAGGTGAGCAATCCCGCTGAGTTGGCCATTATGCGGTGCATGGCTGTCGTGTCGCCGATGTTGTTGCCGTGCACGACATGCAGCGGCAGGCCAAGTGCAATGGACGCACGCAACGTCTGGGCGCCGATCAGGTCACCACAATGAATAACGGCCTGCGCTCCGGCTGCTCTTGCTGCTGTGACGGCGGCAGCTAGCGGTGCGGAGCGGTCATGGCTGTCAGATACGATACAGATTTTCATTTGTGGTTTTGCCGGTTTTTGCCGGTTAGCATGGTGAACCGTGAGCTATGGTCTGCACATGCGCTGATTTGTCACTTGCGCTATTAAGCACAATTGGATAGTGTCATGTCTATAGCTACATCGGGGGGTGGAATATAGCCCTTATGGGGGATGTGCCTATGGAGCGCTAGGCTCGCTGTTTCATCCTGTGATTATGGGCTGGTCCGCTGTTCAATAGAGTTTGCTATGAGGTTGGGAATGATGAAGTGCGAGGAGAATTTCATCAAGGGAATGGTGCTTGCGTTTATCCAGGTGCCAACAGGCGTAAAATCTGCCGAAGGCGCGCTAGTTGCGGCCTCCTGGGTGTGTTTTAGTTGATTGAATTATCTCGCAGGGTCAGTGTCATATTAGTATATGGTTATATGCTTTATTTTCATGATAGTTTGGAATGTTGCCTGACGAAGTTCAGGTAGCGTCTGGTTTATTTCTTTCATGCTTGCCAAGGAAGTTGTGAAAAATAATAAATTTCAATTCGATAGGGAAGTGCGTGCGCATGGTGGCAAGCCCATGGCTGAGCCTGTGCACGAATTCGAGGCCGAAAACCTCGCATCCACTCCAAACCCTGCGGGGGAGCTGTGGTCGCTACTGGAGGGGTTTCTCAGTACGATAGTCGGAACAGTCGGCGCCCGTGCTGGAACCGTCCGGGTGGTTTCATCTGATGGCCAGGCACTGCGGATGGTTGGGGCAGTCGGATTGCCTCCCGAAATTTTCAGGTGCGAGGGAGATGTTGATATCGGGTGCGGGGTGTGCGGCAAGGCGGTGAGCAGCAACGATGTGAGAGTATCCGATACTGATATGTGCGCGCAACGTTTCGACACCCGGTTCTTTGCCGAGGATTGCAAGCATGTGGTTGCTGTGCCGCTGGAGTACCAGGGTGACCTGATTGGTGTGTTAACACTGTTCTATGCAGCAGCTCATGATGTCCCGGATAATTCCGCACCGATATTCAGATCATTTGCCGATCTCATCGGTATCACGCTGGAAAAAAACCGGCAGAGCCGGGAGAGCCTGCGCGTAAATCTGATTGCCGAGCGCCAGGCCATGGCCAATGAGATTCATGACTCGCTGGCCCAAACCCTGGTTTATACGAAGATGCGTAGCAGCCTGTTGCTGGACGCCATCCGGACTCATGACGAACTCCTAGTGTTCAAGTGCGCTGGCGATATCGATGAAGCATTGGCCAATGGCCAGAAAACGGTACGCGAGCTCATCACTCACTTTCGCTCGCAAATGGACCCGCTGGGCTTGCAGCACGCGTTGCAGACATTGGTTGGCGAATTCCGTGAGCGTACCGGCATCATCTTCAAATATACGAACCGGGTGGCCGATTTCAATCTGCCGCTTGGACATGAATTGCAGATTTTCCATATCGTGCGCGAGGCGCTGACGAATGTCGCAACCCATTCGGGTGCTTCGAATGCCAGCCTGGACATATGCCACAGCGATGAACGCTATATTTTTACGGTCGAGGATAATGGCAGCGGGATATACAAATGCGCTTCGATTGATGGCCACTATGGTCTGTTGATCATGCGCGAACGTGCGCAACGTATCGGGGGCGAAATCGAGATCGAAAGCTCAGAAGATGCAGGAACACGCGTGCAACTGAGACTGCCGGATTCCGACGCATAATTGATGGAGTGTGACTGATGAGCGAAAATTTACGAGTTGCGTTGATTGATGATCATAGCCTGTGTCGCAGCGGGCTGACCGAGTTGCTGACGCGCCGTTATGGAATTACGGTGGTCGGTGCGACAGGGGATGCCGATGAGTTGGTCAAGCTGCTGCGTGAACACCAGCCTGATCTGCTGGTTATGGACTTGCGCATGGAGCCGGTCGATGGCATGAGTCTGCTGGCACGTTTGCGCGAGGAGCAAATAGATACGCCAGTGGTCGTCCTGACCATGAGCGATTCGGATGCAGATCTGGCCAGTGCACTTCGCGCCGGCGTGCGCGGCTACCTGCTTAAGGATATGGCCCCGGAGGATGTTGCAGACGCAATTCGGCGCGTTGCAGCCGGAGAGATGGTGGTTGCTCCCGCCCTGACGATAAAAATGATCAATATCTTGCAGAAGGGGGAGCAGGGCCAACAAGGGCAGGCGCGCAGGAATGCCCTGACGCTGCTGACTGAACGGGAACGCGAAATTCTCCAGCTTCTGGCGCGCGGCGAAAGCAACAAGGCCATCGCCATGACACTGCACATCAGTAACGACACGGTCAAACAGCACGTCCGCCATATCCTTACCAAGCTTAATCTCACATCAAGGGTTGAAGCGGCGGTTCTGTTTACCGTCGAGCAAAGGAGAGCCAAAGATCGCCATGTTCCACGCGTCTGACCTAGGGAAGACCGATCATACCCTTGCAGCTGAAATCTCAGCTGCATCCAAAAATCCGCTGGATGATATAGCAAATACATAAACAAAATGCCGGCGCATGTCAGCATACTTCCCAGCGGCCATGATTTTTCTATTGATGGCCCTGATTCCATACTCGAGGGGGCGTTACATGCGGGCGTCCCGCTGAATTATGGCTGCAGTGGCGGCAACTGTGGTCTATGCAAGGCACGCTTGGTATCCGGCCAGGTCAGGAAGACCCGTCATCATGATTACGTGCTGACCGAAGCGGAAAAGAGCCAGGGGTATGTGCTCATGTGTTCCAATGCAGCGGTCACCGATGTGGAAATTGAGGCAGACGTGGCCGGTGGAGTACATGATATTCCGCTTCAGCAGATTGCCGCCAGGGTCAAGTCGATCACTGCGCTGAACCCGGATATGGCGTTGCTGCACCTGCAAACACCGCGCACCAACCGGCTGCGCTTTCTGGCCGGCCAGTCTGTCATGCTCCGGTTGGGAGGAGCCGTCAGTGGCGTGTTGCCCATTGCAAGCTGCCCATGCGATGACCGCAACCTGCTGTTCCATGTGCCCCGCAGGCCCGGTAATGTGTTTCTCGACCATCTCTTCAGCCGCCTCGCAAGCAATGACATCGTTGATATAGAAGGGCCGCAAGGCGAATTCATCCTCCATGAAAAATCGTCACGTCCCTTGTGCTTCATCGCTTTTGATACCGGCTTTGCACCGGTCAAGAGCCTGATCGAACATGCACTGTCGCTGGACGCTTCCGAAGCGATCTTTTTTTACTGGATAGGCTCGGATGAACGCAGCATTTACCTGCCAAACATTGGGCGTGCCTGGGCAGATGCGCTGGATAATTTTCACTACACCGAACTGGCGGCAGGCTATGATCTGGCCAGTCTCACCGAAAAGAGTGGGGAAATGCTTAAAACCATGTTGCAGGGGATAGCCGAGGGCTGCCACGAGATAAGAAATGGCGATATTTACATTGCCGGACAGGAGCAGGCAGTCAGGGCGGCGGCGCAGTTTTTTGTGGGCATGGGGGTGTCTAATGTGCGGGTCTTTGCCACAGGCTGGTAGCTTGCCGGTGAAAAGATACTGAAGTGGTTTTTATTTGTTTATTTAAGGGGGAGAGATGAACAACAATATGGCAACTGCCTTGTGCAGGTTAATTCTCGTTGCGGTTTTATTCTTTGGCAGCACGGCGGCAAAGGCGAGTTTGCAAGAGGGAATAGATGCTTTCCATGGCGGTAACCACCGTACTGCCTTGGAAAAATTCACGCCCCTTGCGAATAATGGAAATGCAGTGGCGCAGTTCTATCTGGGGAAGATATACATGCAAGGCTTGGGCGCCCAGCCTGATTTCAATAAGGCAATATCGTGGACGCGCAAGGCTGCAAAGCAGAAAAACACTGAAGCAGAAAACTTTCTTGGGTTTTTGTACTACTACGGACTAGGGACGCCGCAGAGTTATACGGAAGCGATGTCCTGGTATCGCAAGGCGGCCGATGCGGGAAATGTCAAGGCGCAGACCAGCCTCGGAATGATGTACGTCAATGGGCAAGGCGCTTCGCAAGACCCGGTTCAGGCATACAAGTGGCTCAAGCTGGCAGAGCTCGCGGGGGAAGCCGATGCCGGATCAAAATTGAGAGCGGTTGAACAGAAAATGACTGAGCAGCAAATCAAGGAAGGCGAGGCGCTGGTGCAGAAGTGGAAATCCAGGCCAGAGCCGGAGTCGAAGCCGAAACAGAAGCCAAAGTCAAAGCGGTAGCCAAGTAACAGGTGATGCCCATGTGGGTGATATCCGCCCAGGAACAATTCCTATCCTGCGGATGCTTTTGCTGCATCCGGCAGGGATAGGAAGTGTCTTGCCAACCGCGTTTTCCAAGCCAACGGTATAGAGTGTGCCATGAGGCCGCACACTCAGCCGCGGGAAACGCCACGCACGCACACAACATGAGCGGGTTGTGGAGCAAGATAGTTACTCACGACATCCATTTTTACAGGGAAATACTCGCGCAGCGGATCAAGATCAACCTGGCTGCATGCAGGTTGAGGCTTGCTCTCAACATAGTAGCTGCCCAGGCCATAATCATCGCGAGTTATGCTGGGTAATGCTCCGGAATACGTTTCCTCGATGGAAAGCCCAACAGCCGCCTGTGCTGCCGAAGATGCCAAAGCTGCGGTGAAGATGATGCTTGCGATAATGCGTGTTTTCATGATGTAACTCCTTAAATTTAAGATCGTAAATTATTTCTAGTCTGGGTATTTTTGGCCGCTATTAGCCGTGCGCAGCGCTGCGCAAGCACACGATGTGCGATGCACCCGGAATCAGATCCGGGACCAGATAGAAGCTCACGCTGTCACGCTGCTCGGGATAAATAATGCTCAGTGGATTCAGATCATACTGGGTGCATGCAGGTTGCGGCTTGCTCTCGACATAGTAGCTGCCCAGACCATAGTCATCGCGGGTTACGCTGGGCAACGCACCGGAATACCGCTCCTCGATCGAAATCTCAGTGCCGGCCTGTGCTGCCGAAGATGCCAAAACTGCTGCGACAATGATGCCTGCGAAGATACGTGTTTTCATGATGAAGCTCCTTCTTTAAAATTAATTTGCTTGAATACCCCCAGCTATCTCCGCCAGGGTTTTTACAGGTGAACACAAATTCAATGTTTCACTAGCCACGTCTTGTTATAAGCACTAACCGTGCCAGATATTATCTTATTGATAAATAAGATAATAATTTTTTGCTAATTATTGCAATTGTTCACTATGAACGATATAATGCGTTCAAATTTAACTTACGGACATGAAATGGACACTATTTCCTTAGCAAGCTTGGATATCGTTTTGGGGAAGCTAGAAGAGGGCATACTGTTTCTGGACGAGCAGCGCAATGTAGTAGCGATCAACGATGCTGCCGCACACATGATAGGTCGTGAGCACGACGAGATTGTAGGCAAACTTTGCCCCAACCTGTTTCCCAGCACGCCATGCGCACGCACATGCGAGGAAAGCGGAAAATGCTCGCTCATGGCAGGCACCTCGCATGAAAGCAAGCTGGTACAGGATATTGCAGTGGCGCGCCCGGACGGGGCGCTTATTCCTTTGCATATGTGGGCAACGGCATTACCGCAGGATGAGCCACTGGCACATTGCGCAGTAGTATTGCGCAACCGCACGCGCGAAGTGCAGCTGGAAGAGATGGCCGGAAAGCGCATGCGTCTCGGTGCGCTGGTAGGGCAAAGCCGCGTGATGCAGACTCTTTTCCGCGAAATTCTGCTGGCTGCATCGAGCGAAGCCAATGTGTTAATCACCGGCGAGTCCGGGACCGGCAAGGAACTTGTGGCGCAGGCGATACACGACAATTCCAGTCGTGCCAAGAAACCCTACCTGCAGGTGCATTGCGCAGCCCTGCCTGAGCATCTGCTCGAGGCCGAATTATTCGGCCACAGCAAGGGCGCGTTCACCGGCGCAGTTGCAGACCGCCCGGGGCGCTTCGAAGCAGCCGATGGCGGCACGCTTCTACTGGATGAGATTGGTGAAGTTCCGCTGAGCATTCAAGTGAAGCTGCTGCGCGTGCTGCAGGAAAGAGAGGTGGTACGCCTGGGTGAAAACCGTCCGCGCAAAGTGGATGTGCGTATTATTGCCGCCACACATCGTGACTTGCAGACCATGGTGAAAGACGGCGAATTCCGTACCGACCTGTATTACCGCTTGCGCGTGCTGCCACTGCGCACGCCCTCTTTGCGCGAACGCCGCGGGGATATTCCGTTGCTTGCCAGCACCATTCTTTCCGGCATGACAGGCCATTACAAACGCGAGGATGTCACCCTGTCCACAGATGCGATGGATGTGCTGCTCGCTTACGATTGGCCAGGCAATGTACGTGAATTGGTCAACACTCTGGAATATGCGCTGGTGCATGCCGAGGACACATCCATTCAGCCGCGCCATCTTCCGGCTGAGATACTGGAGGCGACGCCACTCGCCGCCACCCCCAAAGAGAAGGATGAAGTGCAGCTCACGCGCTATTATCGCGGCACCGCAGCGGCGAGCGAACAGGAAGTCATCCAGGCTGCTCTTTCCGAGGCAGGCGGGAATAAGAGCGTTGCGGCAGACAAGCTTGGCATGTCACGCACGACTTTGTGGAAGCGCTTGAAGCAATATGGCATTGCATGATGACGCTCTCGCACTCTCGTGGCCGCATCAATTACCGGACACAGTCGCGCTCCGCTCGACACAGCATTTCTGCCAATTAAGGTGAACCTTGAATGAATAAGCTTACGAAATCATTAGCCATTTCGGCTGGGTTACTGATTCTTGTCTCTGCTGCAACGCCTGGCTGGGCAGCGAGCGAACCCTGCGAAACCAATTTCACTGTCAAAGAGGGACTTTTTGATAAGAAAATATATAAGACATGGCAGGATTTTCCCATCATCCCGCTGCAAACGATTTACCGGCGTGCGTACAAATCCCTGATTAAAGACGGATGGATAATCAATCTGACTGACAAAGAGGGTGGGTTGATTTCAGCCTCGCAGCTGGAAGGATCTCCTGGCGAAGGCGGCAAGGTTGCCACTTTGAATGTTTTTATCGAAAACGCAGGGAAGTACGGTTCCGAACTGGGCAGCGTAAGGGTTTTAATGATTTTTTCGGTACCCAGTGCGCTCCATGCGAGCGAGCACATGGTACAAATGAATTTATGCGCCCTTCTGGCGGGGATCAAATATTAACTTTGGCCATGGGCTATGAAGATTGGCTGTCAGGCAGGCTTCGCTCCTGCCACCACGCATAAACGATAGGAATAACAATAAGCGATAGCAGCGGCGCGGAGATCATTCCGCCCACCAAGGGCGCGGCGATACGCTTCATCACATCTGCACCCGTACCGGAGCTTACCATTACCGGAATCAGCCCGGCGACGATCACCGATACCGTCATCATCTTCGGGCGGATACGCAGCAGCGCCCCTTGCACGATGGCCTGATGCAAATCCTGACGGTTCAGCAGCCGCCCGGATTGGCGAAATTCTGCTATGGCCTGATCCAGATAAAGCAGCATTACCACACCGAACTCAGCCGCCACACCGGCCAGGGCAATAAAGCCGACCGCCACCGCCACCGACAGGTGATAGTCCAGCCAGTAAACCAGCCAGAAGCCGCCAGCCAATGAGAACGGAAGGCAGATCAGTACCAGCAGCACCTTTCCGCCATGGCGGAAATTGAGATAAAGCAGCCCCACCACCAATAGCAGGGTGAGCGGTATCACCCAGAGAAAGCGTTCCTTGGCGTGCTGCATATTGGCGTATTGCCCGGACCATGCGATGGAGTAGCCGGGCTGTAGCGTGACGCTCTTGGCCACGGCGGCCTGCGCATCCGCAATATAGCCGCCCAGATCGCGCCTGGCGAAATCGAGATAAACATAAGCAACCAGGCGGCCGTTTTCGCTCTTGATCTCGACCGGGCCATCTTTCATGCTTATTTTTGCGACCGTGCCCAGCGCCACCTGCGCACCGGAAGGCGTCATGATGCGGCTGGCCTCGAGTGCCGACAGAGAATCGCGGAACGCGCGCGGATAGCGCAGATTGATGGGAAAGCGATTGCGTCCCTCAAACACCATGCCAATATTTTCCCCGCCGATCGCTCCCTGCACCAGGCGCTGCACATCGGCTGCCGTAATGCCGTAGCGTGCCGCCTGGTTGCGATCCAATGCGATATCCACGTAACGCCCCCCGGAAACGCGCTCTGCAAAGGCGTTGCGCGTACCCGGCACCGCACGTTCGATTACATCCTCGATCTGTTTTGCCAGTTCGCTGATGCCTTCCAGATCGGGACCGGTAACCTTGATTCCCAGCGGTGTGCGTATGCCGGTGGACAGCATGTCTATGCGCGTACGGATAGGGTATCCCCAGGAATTCGTCAGCCCAGGCAAGCGCACCTGGCTATCCAGCTTGTGGATGAGATCTTCCATGGTTCCACCCTCAGGCCACTCGCTTTGCGGCTTCAGCTGAATCGTGGTCTCCAGCATGGATAACGGCGCCGGATCAGTCGCCGAATCAGCGCGCCCGGCCTTGCCAAACACGCGCTCGACCTCGGGCATCTGTGCAATCAGGCGGTCGGTGATTTGCAGAATGTTCGCGGCTTCATCTATCGATACTCCGGGCAGCGTGGTGGGCATGTACAGCAGATCGCCCTCGTTCAGCGGCGGCATGAATTCGCTGCCCAGCTTCGCCAGTGGCCACGCTGCAGTGATCAGCAACAGCATGCACACGGCCAAAGCGATCTGGCGGCTTTTGAGTGCGGATAATAGCAACGGACGGTACAGCGCAAGCAGTATGCGGTTCAACGGATTGCTCTGCTCCGGAGCAATCCGTCCGCGAATGAAATACCCCATCAGCACCGGGGTCAGAGTGATGGCGAGGGCCGCACTCGCGGCCATGGCGTAAGTCTTGGTATAGGCGAGCGGGGCAAACAGCTTGCCCTCCTGGCCGGTGAGGGTAAGCACCGGCAGGAATGACACGGTGATGATGAGCAATGAAAAAAACAGCGCCGGCCCGACCTCAACCGTGCTTTGCTTCGTAATTTCCCAGTAATCAGGATGCTCTCCGGCCCGCTCCAGATGTTTGTGCATGTTTTCTATCATCACCACTGCGGCGTCCACCATGGCGCCGATGGCGATGGCGATGCCCCCAAGCGACATGATGTTGGCGGTCACCCCCTGATTTTCCATGATAATGAACGCCGTCAGTATCCCAACCGGCAGCGTCACAACAGCTACCAGGGAAGAGCGCAAATGGAATAAGAAAGCGAGGCACACGAGCGCGACGATAAGCGACTCCTCGACCAGCTTCTCGCTCAATGTGGCAATGGCACGCTTGATTACGCCGGAACGATCATAGGTGACAACCAGTTCCACGCCGGGTGGCAAACCCGCCTGCAATTCCTTGAGCCGCGCCTTCACGTGTGTGATGGTTTTGAGCGCATTTTCCCCATAACGCATCACTACGATGCCGCCTGTCACTTCGCCTTTCCCGTCCAGATCGGTCACCCCACGGCGCAATTCATGACCGACCTGAATGTGCGCCACGTCTTCCAGGCGAATAGGCACGCCCTGCTCATTGAATCCCAGAGGAATGCGCCGGAAATCATCCAGGCTCCGGAGATAGTTTTGTGTGCGCACGATGTATTCGGCGCGCCCCATTTCCATCACCGAGCCGCCACCCGCCATATTGCTGTCGCGTACTGCCTGCTCGACGCTCGCCATGCTCAGATTGTATGCCGCAAGGCGATTGGGATTCACCTCGATCTGGAATTGCCGCACCATGCCGCCTACACTGGCAACCTCGGATACACCCGGCAGGCTTTGCAATTCATACTTGAGAAAGAAATCCTGCACTGCACGCAGCTGGTCGGCGTCGTAGCGATGATGCCGGTCTACGAGCGCATATTGAAACACCCAGCCGACGCCCGAAGCATCCGGTCCCAGTGTGGGCGTCACGCCTTGCGGGAGGCGACCCTGAATCTGGCTTAAATATTCCAGTACGCGCGAGCGTGCCCAATAGGGGTCGGTACCGTCCTGAAAAATGACGTACACATACGATTCGCCGAACATTGAAAAGCCACGCACTGCAGTCGAGCGCGGCACTGACAGCAGCGCCGAGGTCAGCGGGAAAGTGACCTGGTCTTCTATTACCTGTGGTGCCTGGCCCGGATACGATGTTTTGACGATGACTTGCACGTCCGAAAGATCGGGTACGGCATCCAGAGCCATCTGCCGAGAAGAATACACCCCCCATCCCGCCAGCAGCAAAGCGCCCATCAGCACCAGCCAGCGGTTCTTCAGCGACCATTTGATGATGCGCGCAATCATGCTCGAGCCCAGAAAAATCCGCGCCGGAGACGCGGTGAATAGATCAGTTGCAGGTTAACAGGGTTGCAAGCAATTCAATTCAACTTATTGTATAAACATCATATTACTTAACGACTATCGCCGCTCTGACTCGCACGCATGCGTTGCGCGGCATCACTCAGCGATGCTGCTGCATCCAATAAAAACTGTCCGTTCACAGCGACCTGGTCATCTTCTTCCAGACCTGAGGTAATCTCGACATAGTCGGCAGTTTCAACACCCGTTTCCACTTTTACCGGCGCAAAATGCCCCTCACCCTCGGCCAGCATCACCAGGTCGCCCTTGCCGGTACGCATTACCGCCGAGCGGGGGACGGCAAGGGCCAGGTGCGGCTTCGCATGTATCGTCACGTCCACCAGTGCCCCGGGGAGCAAGCGGTTTTTCGGATTGGCGACAGCCAGCCTTGCACGAACCGTGCGCGTTACGCTGTCCACCACTGGACTGACAAACTGCAGACGTGCCTTGATTTCTGACTTGTCGAGCTGTGACAGCCGCAACGTGACCTCATCCCCATCTTTTACCCAGGCAAGCTGATCGGGGTATAGCGCGACCTCGACCCAGACTTGCGACAAACCGATCAGAGAAAACAGACTATCCATCGGCTTGACGGAATTCCCTTCATGCACCTCGATCTTCGTGACAAAGCCGGACTTGGGGGACCGCACCTCCACTACCTCCCGCTCTCGATAAGTCCTTCCGAGTTCTTCCAGCAACTCCTTGCCGACGTTGGCATAAAGGAGCGATTCGGTGACAAGGCGCCGATTATTCGCATTCATCTTCACGTCCATCATGTCGTCCTCGGACATGCCCTTGCCGCTGGTGTGTGAGTCCTCACCCATCATGGACGCCACAAGCTTGTCCATTTCCCTCAGCAAGGCGATAAATTCGCGCTGGGATTGAATCAACTCCGGCGAATATAGCTCATACAGGACTTGCCCCTCTTGAATTTGCTGGCCAACCGACTTGACGTGCAATTTTTTGATGACGCCCGAGACATTTGAATTGATGTTGGAAACCATGCTTTCATCAACCACCACATTGCCGTAGGTGTCGATGTCCCGGCTCAGCGTTTCCCATTTGGCCGCAGCCAAACGTACACCGAGTCTTTGCAGCGAAGCGGTATCCAGCTGCACTCCGTGGCTGTGTCCGGCGTGGGATTTGTTGGAAGGCTCCATTTCCACCAGATCCATGCCGCAAATCGGGCACATTCCCGGATGATCCTGGATGATCTCGGGATGCATGGGGCATACCCAAAGCTTCTTTGCCGGTTTTGTTGAAGTCTTATCGGCAGCCACGATGGGTTCCAGGTTCGATGGCGTGGCGGAATGGGCTGTAACAGCAGCGTCATGACGGCCTGAGGAATGGCCGATATAGAAATAAGCGATAAAAGCCAAGGCGAGGATTACAAATATGCCGAGTCCTAGCTTCACATATCTAAAGGCAGGCGCATCGGGCGATCCGGGATCGCGTTCTTTTTTAAACCATGACATTGTTTAATATTACCTCAGTAGCCGCATCCTGATCTCTGAGGCAATATTTCTGGGAGAAAGTGCCCTTAAATCTAAAGGCGGCAGATCCAGCGCATCCAGCGTGTTTTTCACCAGCAGGCCAAGCTCGGTGTCACCTTCCATGCACAGGCGGCGGCTGAAAAAAAGCGTATCAGGATCTTCCTTGCGCAGGGCGAGCATCAGAAAATCATAGGCACTGGCACTGATGGTCAATTCCGGCTCCTTGGTGCGCCGGCAGGCAACCATGCCTTTATGGTTGAGGGTGAAAAAAAATGAAACGCCTGCATCAATGACGCGGATGCTGATGAGCTTGCCGCGCAGCGGCTGCAGCACTTCCGAACGCATTGTATTCCCCAGCGCCAGATTAATAGTCTGGACAAATAGCAAAGTCTGCGGATAACCCGGCAAGACGGACAAAACATTGCTGACCGGCTTGGGGAGAGTGAAAGGCTGGTTGTTCATATCACATACTCTTGGGACGCTTTATCGGGTTGTACTGCGGCCATGCCTGGTCTTCATTGTAATCTCTTTCAGGCATTGCGGCACTTCATTCATGCGGCACGAGGCTTGCAAGATACAGTTGCTCCATTCCCGGACGCCCGTGCCAGTAGCCGTTGCAGCCTGCTTCCGGCATAACCTTCTCCATCTGCTGCATAGCGCCTTCCGGGCTTATCCGGTTCTCTACGCATTCACGGAACAGGCGGACAATTTCTGTTGTATGTTCGGACTGCGGGCTGATACGCAGCACATCCACGCCAATATTGCGCAGGGAGTCCAGATCACCGATCAGGTTGTAAATAAGGGCAGACTGAGTCTGAATGCCGTTGATTACCAGAAATGGTTTGCCTTCGCGCGTGCGCATGGTTTTGCCGTCAGTGTCCTCAATGCAGAGGAAGCGGCAGTCATCCTTGGGCAGGTTGTGGAAGCGCGCAGTAAAACAGCGCGAAGAAAAAGCCAGCGGCAGCCTGCCGTAGGAAAACACTTCGGTCTCCATTCCTGCCGGGCGCGATTGTTGCAGCGGCTGCAACGTTTTCAGCGACATCTCCACCGGCATGACCCAGCGCTGTGCGCCGAGTGATGACAGCAGGCTCAATGTCTGGGGGTTGTAGATATTGAGGTAGGGCCCTGCGATAAAAGGCATGTGACCGGACAAGCGGTGTACCGCACCCATATCATTGGCTTCCACAGCAAAGTCACCATTTTCCGTGATTCTGCGCAGCGTCTTCAGGTCGGATTCGGATTCGATCAATGTCAGAGTGGAAAGCACCACCTTCTTGCCGGCACCGGCAAGCATTTTTGCCATCTCCAGCCAGTCTGCCGTGCGCATGATATGGCGCCGCGAGCAAACCGTTTCCCCGAGATAGACGATATCTACGGGAGCTGCGGCGATGTCCTCATAGAACTTCTGTATTTTTTCCCGTGTCCAGTAGTAAAGGATGGGGCCAAGCGCAAGTTTCATTTAATTTCCAACCTTGAATGATTTTGATAGTCAGCGTGCACGTTGTCCTGTACTTCATGGAAGCGCACTACCAGAGGTGCATTGATGTCATTTCCAGGGCCGATTGTATGCACCCAGAGTGTGTTGCTGACCCTCGGAAATCTTGCCCAGAGCGGCGGTCCAGGATGGCCTGACCGAAAAAGCATCAGGATTTTTCACGCATTGGTCGATTGCGTCGCGCCAAACACTGGTGACTTGCGCCACATAGGCGGGGCTTCTTTGCCGCCCCTCAATCTTGAGGCCGCGCACCTTGATGCGCATCAGCTCCGGCAACAGCTCCAGCGTGTTCAGGCTGGTCGGCTCTTCCATCGCGTAATAGGTTTCTCCTTCTACCTCGAAGCGCCCCTTGCACAATGTCGGATAGCCCGCATTTTCATCATCTGCATAACGGTCAATCAGCACGCCGTTGAGGCGCGATTCCAGCCCATTTGTGGTTTTTTGCCAGCGCACCGCCTTGGGTGGTGAACATACCCCGCAGTTATTGGGAGATTCGCCCGTGACGTAAGAAGAAAGCGAGCAGCGCCCTTCAACCATCACGCACAGTCCGCCGAAACCAAACAGTTCCAGCTCCACCGGCGTACCGGCGGCCAATTCCTCGACCTGAGCAAAGGACAGCACGCGCGGCAACACCGCGCGGCGGATGCCGAAATGCTCATGGTAAAAATTGATCGCCTCGTAGTTGGTCGCGGAACCCTGCACCGATAGGTGCAGGTGAATCTGGGGATGCGTCTTCATCGCATACTGCATGAGACCGGGATCAGCCAGGATGATCGCGTCCATGCCGATGTCGGCTGCCATGTCTATCGCATTTTTCCAGCGCTCCCAGCCATGCGACTGAGGATAAGTGTTGAGCGCCAGCAGCACTTTCGCACCCTTCGCGTGTGCATATTCAACCCCTGTGCGCGCATTCGCCGCATCGAAATTAAGCCCGGTAAAGTTGCGTGCATTGGTGTCGTCGCGGAAACCGAGATAGACGCAGTCTGCGCCATTGTCTACCGCAGCTTTCAGCGCGGGCAGGCTGCCGGCCGGGCAAACCAGTTCCAGTTTGTAATCAGGCAGCATAAGGCAATTCCTCTTGGGCAAATTTCCCTTGGTTAAGAACCCACTGGTTAAATGACAGATCGGCAAATTGTCCTTGGCGATGGCCGCGGCGCTTCAGTTCCTGCTCGATGCCATTCAGCACATTCCATTTCTGCGAACACCAGGAAGGTGCAAGCAAAATGTCCTTTGAAGCAGTGCCGGTGACACGGTGATACACGATGTCGGCAGGCGTGCGCTCAATCAGGTCGGCTGCGATCCGGATGTAGTCGGCCATTTCCAGCGGCTGATATTCGCCGCGCCGCCACTCGGCAGCCAGCATGGTATGTTTGACCACATGCAGCGGGTGTATCTTGATGCCGTCCGTTCCCAGCGCCAGCACGGCATCAAGTGAGGCGTGGTAGTGGTGCTCCGTTTCGCCGGGCAAGCCGATGATCAGATGAGTGCAAACCGGGATGCCGCGATTTCTTGCGGCGACCACTGTTTCCTCGTATTCCTTTAGACCGTGGCCGCGGTTCACGCGCCTGAGTGTTTCGTCAAACGCCGATTGCAGCCCGAGTTCCAGCCACACCACCAGCCCGCGCCGCTGGTAATCCACCAGCAAATCCAGCACCGCTTCAGGAACGCAGTCAGGCCGCGTCCCGATGGACATGCCTGCCATGTCCGGCTCAGACAAGGCTTCCTCGTAGAGCGCCGTAAGCTCGGCGACATCGGCGTAGGTGTTGGTATACGCCTGAAAATAGGCAAGGAAACGACGCGCACGGGTACGCTTGCCGATGGCGTGCTTGCCACGATTGATCTGTTCCGAAAGCGTCGGTGGGGTCTTTCCATTCGGGCTGAAAGACGCATTGTTGCAGAATGTGCACCCGCCCATCCCTTTTTCGCCATCGCGATTGGGGCATGTGAGCCCGGCATCGAGTGCGATTTTGTGCACCCGCTCGCCGTGTTGCTGGAGCATGTATTGACCGAAAGTATAGATAAAATCTGAGAGTGCCATTGATTTCAAGCAGGATGATTGCAGGGCGCCTAAACTATAGCAGGCGGTGAAATGCCGCCTTGACTTAGGTCAAGAGGGTCATCGGCGAAAAAATTTAAGGGTATGCGCCAATACCATGTCAAAAAACTCGCGCGCGATGGTTACTCAAGCAACAGCTTGATATCATGGACCAGTGCATCTACCGCTTGCCCGTAACTTGCATTCAGCCGCAATTTTCCGGAACGGTCATAAATATAGCTTCCGACCGAATGATCTACGGTGTAATCACCCGGCGTTTGGCCCGGCTCCTTGCGATAATATATTCTGTATTCCGTGGCGGTTGCTTCAGTTTGCTCGGGCGTGCCGTAGAGGCCGATAAACGTCGGGTTAAATGCTGGAACATATTGCGCGAGCAGTTCCTGTGTATCGCGCTCCGGGTCCACAGTGATAAACAGCACCTGCACTTTGTCTGCATCCGGGCCGAGCAAGCGCATTGCCTGTGACAAATCAGAGAGCGTGGTGGGGCAGACATCCGGGCAATGCGTATAGCCAAAAAACACGATAACGACTTTACCCTTGAAATCGGCCAGTGTGCGCACCTGCCCATGGTGATCGGTCAGTCGAAAGTCCTTTCCGGTCCCAATACCGGTAATATTGGTAGACTTGAACGGTTTAGCCGCCTCAGGAAGTTCGCAGCCATGCAGGAACGCCACGGTTAAGCCGACCAGAAATAGCCTTAGAAGCTGCTTCAAATTTACTGTATCTGACATGGCGTTTTGTGTTCAGCTCCAAGAATTGTATTTTTGAACATGTGATGCGTTCTGTCTGTGCTTGAAAAATTTAGCGCTACCTGCGTCCCCTGGTGTTCACTGCCCAATTGCGCCACTATAATGAACAGCTCAGCAGGCTTCACTGCAAGAAACATGAATTATACGGAATTTATCCCTGACCGAAAAATACACTGCCTATCGCCATGAATTTATTCTATGTAAAAATGATCCATGTCGCCTGTGTGGCGGCCAGTTATGCGCTTTTCTTCCTGCGTGGTGTATGGCTGATGCAGGACTCATCCATGCTGCGCCGGCGCTGGGTGAAAGTCGTTCCGCATGTAACGGATACTTTGTTATTAGTGAGCGCCATTGTGCTGGCCGTAGGCATCCAGCAATACCCCTTCATCGATAACTGGTTAACAGCCAAGGTGATCGGCCTGGTGTTTTACATCGGATTCGGGATGGTCGCGTTCCGCTTCGGCAAAACCATGCGCACAAAAATCACCGCATGGGTGGCGGCACAACTGGTATTTTTTTACATCGTGGCGGTTGCGCGCACGCACAGCCCGCTGCCGTTTTTGGCGATGTAACCCATCGTGCATGTACGGCTGCGATGGGCTGTGTCATTTCTTCCAGCACGCCCCGGCAAGCTGCGGCATGTAAGCAGAAAGGCCGGCAACAGCAAACTCGGCCTGCGCCGGCCTGCTGTTGAACGGGGTGAATTCAACGAAGAATTGTTGTGATTCGGCAAGTTGTTTGATTAATGTTGCCGCATCGCGCGCAGAAATCGTTGCATTGGTCACTTCCCGCCAGCGCTGGGCAATCGGTTTGTTGCCGTCAAACCTGACGCGCACAACCTGCTGATCGACTGCGGTAACTTCCAGCGCCATCCCCGTTTCAATGTAAATATCCGCCTTGCCCTGAATGCACTGGATGATCAGAACGGGAACATGGGATTTCATCCAGCCTTTCACCTCTTTCTCTGCCTTCAGCGACAAGGTAAGTGACTCGCCCCCCTTGGAAGGCGCGGGCAATTTCAGCCATTTGCCAAATTGCTGCGATGCGGCGTCCGCGGCAAATGCGACCTTACCCAGACACTGCAAAAGGCAGGCACACAGCAAAAAGCAGCAAAGTAAATCTGGGATGAAGCGCATAACGCCAAGTCCGCTGCTTCCCGGCGGCTTCATGTGGCAAGTGTTGAGTCGCATCTGATCATTCCTTCAATTTTTCGGACAATTCCATTGTCCACGATTATTTTGCCGCCGCAGGCTTATCCGCCTCAGGCTTCGCTGCCGATGGTTTGGCAGGTGCTGGTGGACGTCGGGGTGCAGCCTTGGGATAGCCGGCTGCATCCAACTCGTTTTGCCACTGCACCGCCTGGAAACCTTTGAGCCAGTTCCGGCCAACAGACATTACGGGTACCGCATCCGCTCCGGATGTCCGTTTGAATGCGTCGATTTCTTCCTGGCTTGCCAGATTCTTCTCCGAGTATGGTACGCCGCGCTGGGTGAGCAAATCCCGCGCCTGCTTGCACGGATCTGTACAGTTATCCGTTACATACAGGGTGACCGGAAAATGCTGTTTGGCGCGACGCATTTCGAAGGATAGCCCCTCATTTCCCGTTGCCGGGGAAGTGCCAAATTTCTTTTTCTCGACTTCTGCCGCATCGGGCGCAGGGGTGTCGCTGTAGTGCACCTTGCCGGACTTGTCTACCCAGCGGTACAACTCTCCCGCCTGCGCACTGCCCAAAAGCGCTGCCAGTGTTCCAGCCACAATTAAATGCCTTGCCAGAATAAAATGTAATCTCATGTGTCCTCCCGAAAAAGTTGCATGATGAGCGTCAATGGAAAAGTCAGGCCATCTGTTTCTCATCCAGCAAACCGCTGTGGCGCAGCAATGCATCGATCGTCGGCTCGCGTCCACGGAATGCAGCGAATGACTGCATTGCGGAGCGAGAGCCGCCCACCGCCAGTATCTCATCGCGAAAGCGGATGCCCGTCGCCAGGTTGAGCACGCCGTTTTCCTCAAACAGGCTGTAGGCGTCGGCGGACAGGACTTCCGCCCACTTGTAGCTGTAATAGCCTGCCGCATAACCGCCTGCAAAGATGTGCGAGAAGCTGTTGGGGAAACGGTTGAATGCGGGCGGGATCAGCACCGCCACTTCCTTGCGCACTTCGTCCAGCAATTGCAGGATGGTCTGCGTACCCTGCGGATCGTAATTGCCATGCAAACGCATGTCGAACAGCGAGAACTCAATCTGGCGCAAGGTCTGCAAACCGCTCTGGAAGTTTTTCGCCGCCAGCATCTTGTCGAACAACGCGCGCGGCAATTTTTCTCCGGTATCTGCATGGCGCGTCATGTCCTCCAACACACCCCACTCCCAGCAGAAATTTTCCATGAACTGGCTGGGCAGTTCCACCGCGTCCCATTCCACGCCGTTGATGCCGGATACGCCCAGGTCTTCCACCTGCGTCAGCAGATGGTGCAGGCCGTGCCCGAACTCATGGAACAATGTGATGACTTCATCGTGCGTAAACAGTGCAGGCTTTCCCCCCACCGGAGCGGCAAAATTGCAGTTGAGATACGCCACCGGTGTCTGTATGCCGGATGAGGTGCGCCGGCGCGTAATGGCATCATCCATCCACGCTCCGCCGCGCTTGCTGCTGCGCGCATACATATCCAGATAGAACTGGCCGACGCGTTTTCCATCCGTGTCGAGAATATCGAAGAAGCGCACCGTCTCGTGCCAGACCGGCGCCTGCGCGGCGCGAACGGTCAGTCCATATAGCGTTTCTACCAGCTTGAACATGCCCGGCAGCACGGTGTCTTCCGGAAAATACTGCTTCACTTCCTGCTCGGAGAAAGCGTAGCGCTGCTGGCGCAAATGCTCGCTGACATAGCTCACATCCCATGCCTGCAATTCCGCAAGTCCGAGTTGAGCACGGGCGAATTCGCGCAGCTCCGCCAGATCGCGTTCGGCATACGGACGCGCGCGCTGCGCCAGTTCATGCAGGAAATCCTGCACCTGCTGTGGCGTGCTCGCCATCTTGGTGGCAAGCGACAGCTCCGCATAATTGGCAAAGCCCAGCATGCGCGCCTCTTCCGCGCGCAGCTTCAGTATCTGCACCATCAGCGGCGTATTATCCAACTCCGGCTTGCCCAGTTCACTGGCGCGCGTGTTGTAAGCCATATACATGCGCTCGCGCAGCGCGCGGTTGTCGGCATATTGCATCAGCGGGCCATAGGAAGGCGCCTTGAGCGTGAACAACCAGCCTGTCTTGCCGGCTGCCTGGGCCGCCTCTGCGGCGACCTGGCGCTCATCTGCCGGAATGCCGGACAGCTCTGCCTCGTCCTCAACCAGCCAGGTGTAAGCGTTGGTTGCATCCAGAATGTTGTCGGAAAAGCGCGCGCATAGCCCGGAAAGCTCTTCCTGTATCGCAAGGAAGCGCGCCTTCTGCTCCTCGGGCAATTCCGCCCCGCCGAGGCGGAAATCGCGCAGCTCGTTTTCGATGACTTTCTGGCGCGCCGCACTCAAGGCCGCGAATTCCGCGCTGTTGCGTATCGCCTTCATCTTTTGGAACAGCGCGAGATTCTGCCCGATCTCGGCGTAATACTGCGTGACCTTGGGCAGGTTGGCGTTGTACACCTCGCGCAGCTCCGCGCTGTTCATGACCGCGTTGAGGTGCGACACCTGGCCCCAGGCGCGCGACAGGCGCTCGTTCGCGTCCTCGAATGGCTGTATGAAATTATCCCAGGTGGGTGCAGATGTATCGGTCAGCAGGCGTGCGCTGAGCGCGCGATTTTCCGCCAGCAACTGGTCTACCGCATGAGCAACGTGTTCGGGACGAACTTCTGTAAAGCGCGGCAAGCCGGCAAAGTCTAGCAATGGATTCATAATGTCAGAAAAAATTAAGCTGATTGATAAACAACCTGGCCATCGACCAGGGTATAGCGCACCTTACCCTGCAACTCCATGCCGATGAACGGCGTGTTCTTGCCCTGGCTCTTCAGTGCCGCAGGCTCGATCTTCCAGTACGTATCAGGATCAAACACGCACACGTCGGCCACCGCCCCGACAGACAGGTGGCCTGCATCCAGACCCAGAACTTGCGCGGGTTGCAGGGTTACCTTGGCGAGTGCGTCTGCCAGCGCATGTTTGTCCTGTCCGGCCCATTTGAGTGCCAGCGGCAGCAGCAGTTCCAGCCCGGTGGCTCCCGCCTCTGCTTCTGCAAAGGGCAGTTGCTTGGCATCCTCATCCACCGGCGAGTGGTTGGAGCACATGGCGTCTATCGTGCCATCCCACAGCGCTGCACGCAGCGCATCACGGTCGCGCAGGCTGCGCAATGGCGGCACCAGATGGCAGTTGGCATCGAAGTAACCGATGTCCATTTCGGACAGGTGGATGTGATTCATGGATACATCGCATGTGATCGGCAGCCCCTGTTGTTTGGCGGCGCGCACCATCTCCACGCCCGCTGCGCTCGAGATGCGGCAGATGTGCAACCGCACCCCGGTTGCACGTGCCAGTTGCAGCATGGTGGACAGCGCAATGGTTTCCGCACATGAAGGAATGGCGGGCAGTCCCAGCCGCGTTGCTACTTCGCCATCATGCGCCACCCCGTTGCGCGCCAGGAAGCTGTCTTGCGGCCGCAACCAGACATTGAAACCGAAGGTCGCGGCATATTGCATCGCACGCATCAGCACGCGCGTGTCGGTCAGCGGCGCATCGGCCTGACTGAAGGCCACGCAACCGGCGTCGGTCAGCTCGGCCATTTCGGTTAACTCTTCGCCCTTCAGGGACTGCGTAAGCGCGCCGACCGGGTATACATGCGCCTGATTCAATGTCCTGGCGCGCTGCTTGAGCATTTCCACCAGGCCGGGCTCGTCCAGCGGCGGATCGGTGTCGGGCGGACAAGCCAGCGAGGTGATGCCGCCTGCCGCCGCCGCATCCATTTCAGATTCCAGCGTAGCCTTATATTCGTAACCTGGCTCGCGTAGGCGCGCAGCAAGGTCGATCAGGCCGGGCGCAACGACCAGGCCATGTGCATCAATCACCCGATCCGCAACGAACATGGCGGGCGCAGTACCGACTGCGGAAATTTTCCCTGCGCTGATAAACAAGTCGTGCACCGCGTCAATGCGGTTTTTCGGGTCTATCAAACGTCCATTCTTGATATGTATGTTCATTGCGCCCCCGCCAGTGTGCTCATCACGGCCATGCGCACTGCAATGCCGAACGTGACCTGCGGCAGAATCACCGAGTGCGAGCCGTCCGCCACACTGGAATCAATTTCCACGCCACGGTTCATCGGCCCCGGATGCATCACGATGGCATCGTCCTTGGCCAGCGCCAGTTTTTCCTGGGTGAGGCCGTAGTACTTGAAATATTCCTGCGCGGAAGGCAGCGCCGCGCCCTGCATGCGTTCATTCTGCAGGCGCAGCATCATTACCACGTCCACATCGCGCAGGCCATGCAACATGTCGTGATAGACCTGCACGCCCAGCTTTTCGACATTCGCCGGCAGCAGCGTCTGGGGAGCGATCACGCGCACTTCCGGCACGCCCAGCGTGGTCAACGCGTGTATCTGCGAGCGCGCTACGCGCGAATGCAGGATGTCGCCGACAATCGCCACGCGCAGGTTGTGAAACTCGCGCTTGTAGTGGCGTATGGTGAACATGTCGAGCAGCGCCTGCGTGGGGTGCGCATGACGCCCGTCACCGGCATTGATGACGTGAATTTCCGGCGCAACGTGCCGTGCGATCAGGTGCGCCGCACCGCTCTGCGAGTGGCGCACGACGAACATGTCAGCGTGCATCGCGCACAGGTTGTCCACGGTATCGAGCAGTGTCTCGCCTTTGCTGGCGGAGGATGAGCCGATGTTCAGGTTGACCACGTCGGCAGACAGCCGCTTTGCCGCAATCTCGAAGGTGGTGCGCGTGCGCGTGCTATTCTCGAAGAAGATGTTGAATACAGACTTGCCGTGCAACAGTGGCACCTTCTTGATCTCGCGCCCCTCGGCCACGTTCACGAAGGATGCCGCACGATCGAGGATGTTGCGCAGAATGGGAGCGGGCAAACCTTCCGTGGAGAGCAGGTGTTGCAGCTCGCCGTTCTTGTTTAACTGTGGGTTGTTCATGCAATCAGCCCCATCGCGGGTTCGTCAAAATATGCCTGCAGTATCTGCTGTGCCGCGACCTGATCGAGCAGCGGCTTTTGCTTGATGCCGCGTATGCCCGCCTCGTTCAGTTGTGAGCTCGCAGCCGCAGAAGTATAGCGCTCATCCACCAGGATGGTGGGCAAATCAAAGCGCCCCTTGAGGCGCTGGGCGAAGCGGCGGCACAATCTGGTCAGCTCGTGCGGCGTGCCGTCGTCATTGCTGGGCAACCCCACCACCAGCGCTGCCGGCTGCCATTCGCGAATGAGCGCGGCAATGGCCGTGAAGCGCTGTTCGTTTTGTTCGCCATGCAGGGTGGTCAGCGGCTGTGCCGAGGCGGAAATGGAATTGCCGACTGCCACGCCAATACGTTTGGTGCCAAAATCGAATGCCAGCAGGGTGCCTTGTATTGGGGTTGCGCTGCTGCCGTCAGGCATGCCCCGCATCCTCCGACAGCGAGGCATAATCCACGCCCAGCAGCGCCATTGCGGCAGCGAGGCGCTCTTCCGCAGGCAGCTCGAACATGATGTGCTCGGAGGCCGGTACGCTGAGCCAGGAATTTTGCGCCAGCTCGTGTTCCAGCTGGCCTTGTGCCCAGCCGGCATAGCCCAGTGTCACCAGCATGTTGTGCGGCCCCCTGCCTTCGCCCACCGCTTGCAGAATATCCTTGGAGGTCGTCAAACCAATCTTGCTGTTGATGGACAAAGTGGATTGCCACTGGCCTATCGGCTCATGCAGCACAAAACCCCGGTCGGTCTGTACCGGGCCGCCAAAATGTACGGGCAGATTTTGCAGGTCAGCGGGACTCAACGTGATCTTGACCTGCGCAAATAACTCGCCGAGGGTGAGACTGATCGGGCGGTTCACGATGATGCCCAGTGCGCCCTGCTCGTTGTGCTCGCAAATATACGTCAGGGATTTGGCAAAAAAGGAATCTGCCATGGCAGGCATGGCGATCAGAAAATGGTGGCTGAGATCAAGTTGCGACATAGCCGTTATTGTAATCGCCCTGCCCGCCGTGCACAAAGAATGTTTGCACCCGGCGTACCGTAACGTCCATGCCGGGACACACATTTGGCTGGCTGTCCCTGCTTCATTATGGGCAAATGCATAAGGACCGATGCGTCGATTTACGGCTGCGCCTTGGCCAGCGGCAGGCGAATGACAAAGCGCGTGCCCTTGTCGCGTACCGAAAAAATGTCGATGCACCCGCCCAGGGCTGCAATTTCGCTACGCACCACATCCATGCCCACACCCCGCCCCGAGACTTCCGTTACTTTGTCCGCGGTTGACAGGCCGGTGGCAAAGATCAATTGCATGATCCGGCTTTCGCTCACCGCATCATCAGCCTGCAATATGCCCTGCTCCACGGCTTTCTGGCACAGGCGTGCAATGTCCAGGCCGGCGCCATCGTCGCTGAATTCGAATACCAGTTCATTATTTTCCTGGCGCAGTGACAGGCGAATATCGCCTACCGGCGGCTTGCCCTTGTTGCGGCGCTCTTCTGCGCGCTCCAGTCCATGATCAATGGCATTGCGCAGCATGTGCTCTAACGGCGCTGTCATCCTTTCCAGCGTGCCGCGGTCGAGCTGCACTTCGCTGCCGCTCAATTCCAGATTGACCTTCTTGCCCAGCTCCTTGCCGGTCTGGCGCACGACCCGATACAGCCTTCTGCTGACATGTGAGAATGGCACCCGCTCGGCAGCCGGCTGCGCCGCTCCATTTTCTGCTGCCCCGTCCGCATCTGCCTCCGTCATCGTCGCACCCGATCCGCTGTGCAACTGCTCGATCATGCTGCCGATCCGGTCAAGATCATTCTGCAGCCCTTCCCAGAATGAGGGCGAGCGTTGCGCCCCGGTTATCCGATCTTCCATCTTGTGGGCCAGCTCGCCCAGGCGCATGACGCCAGCCATGCGTGCGCTTCCCTTGAAAGTATGCAGGCTGCGCTGCAGCCTGCGCTCCATCTGGCCATCATCCGGCTGCTCGCGCCAGGCCCGCAAGGCATCGCCGATTTGCGGATAAAGCTCACTGGCCTCTTCCAGGAAGAGGGGCAACAGCTCTTGATCCACATCGTCCTGCACGAGTTCCATCATTCAATTTTCTCTGGGTTGCGCGGTTATCGTTGCCAGAAGCGCGGGGTAAAAATAATCAGCACAGTAATAATTTCCAGACGCCCGACCAGCATGCCGACCGTACATATCCAGATCTGGAAATCGGTCAGCCCCGCGTAATTGCTGGCTGGCCCGACCGTTCCCAGCCCCGGTCCGAAATTGTTGACACAGGCCAGCACAGCCGTAAAAGCGGAAATAAAATCCATGCCGCTGATCAGCAGCACGAAGGTCAAAGTCACCACCGTCATGAAATACAGGAAAATGAAGCCCAGCACCGAGAACACGATGTTATTGGGCACCACGTGGCCACCGATTTTCATTGGATTGATCGCAGACGGATGCAACAGTTTGAGAAACTCGCGCCCGGCTTGCCGGAACAGAATCAGGGTGCGGACCATCTTGATTCCGCCCCCGGTAGAACCCGAACTGGCGACCGTACACCCGAGGAACATCATCCACAGCGGTGCGAAGATCGGCCACTGGCCGAAATCCGCGCTGGCAAAACCCGAACTGGTCGCGATGGAAACCAGGTTGAAGCTGGCATGGCGCAGTGCGGTCCAGAAGCTGGGGTAGACACCGTTCCACCACAGGAATACAGCAATGCCGACGCAACTCGACAATATCAGGCCGAGTGAAGCAACGGCCTCCGCATCATGCCGATAGGCTGCCAGGCTTTTTCCGCGCCAGGCCAGGAAGTGCGTGGCAAAGTTGACCACCGCTATCAGCATGAACACCATCATGACGAATTCGATCAACGGCGAATTGAAATAGGCAAAGCTGGCATCATGCGTGGAGAATCCGCCCAAGCCCATCGCCGCAAAAGCATGGCATACCGAATCAAACCAGCTCATACCGGCCAGCTTCAACGAGGCGATGCAGGCTACCGTGATGCCTAAATACACTAGCCACAGGTTGCGCGCAGTTTCGGTGATGCGCGGGGTAAGCGCAGTATCTTTCATCGGGCCCGGCGTCTCCGCCTTGAACAATTGCCGGCCACCGACACCCAGCAGCGGCAGGATGGCCACCACCAGTACGATGATGCCCATGCCGCCCACCCAATTCAGCTCGTGCCGCCACAGATTGATGGCAGGCGGCAACGTGTCGAGCCCGGTCAGCACGGTCGCGCCCGTGGTGGTAATACCGGACATGGTTTCGAAATACGCATCGGTGAAAGACAACCCGGGAATGACCAGCAACAACGGCAAAGTCGCCACTGCTGGCATGGCTGTCCACATCGCCACCACCAGCAGGTAACCGTGGCGGATGGAGAGCTCCCCCTTATAGCGGTACGTCAGCAGCCACATCAGGCAGCCCGCCGCAAAGGTCATTGCCATCGCCAGCGCAAAATCGATCAGCGTACCATCGTGGTAAATCAGTGAGGCAATGATGGGCAGCAGATAGGTGACGCTGAACACTACCAGCATCAAGCCCAGAACATGGACAACGCTCAGTGCGCGCAGCATGGAATCCCTCGAATGAGCTGCTGCGCGGGCAATATGCCGTGTTGCGCGTTATTCATCAAATGAACCCCAGCGCAACCTGAAAGAGTTTTTCCACCTTGCGGATCATCTGCTTGTTGATCACGAACACGATCACATGATCATCCGACTCAATCAGGGTTTGCCGATGCCCCATCATGACTTTTCCGTCACGCACAATCGCGCCGATGGTCGCCCCCTTGGGCAGATCGATCTCATCGATGCGCCGCCCTACCACCTTGGAAGATTGGCGGTCACCGTGCGCCACCAGCTCCAGCGCTTCTGCCGCGCCGCGCCGCAGCGAATGCACCACTGCCACATCGCCCTGGCGCACATAAGCAAGCAATGAACCGATGGTGACGTGCGCCGGCGACAGCGCGATATCGATCTTGCCTCCTTGCACCAGACCGACATAGGCGCTGCGGTTGATCAGCGCGATGACTTTGTTCGCCCCCTCACGCTTGGCCAGCAGCGCAGACATGATGTTGTTTTCATCATCATTGGTCAGCGCGCAGAATACGTCCACATCGGCCACATGCTCGGAAGCCAGCAGGTTTTCATCGGTGCAATCGCCGCACAGCACCAGCGTGTGCTTCAGTTCACCCGCCAATTGCTCGCAAACTTTCTTGTTGCGATCAACAATCTTGACCTGATAGTCACGTTCCAGAGAAAGCGCCAGGCGGCGCCCGATGTTGCCGCCCCCCATGATCATCACGCGCCTGGCCGGCTTGTCCATGCGGCGCATCGCTTTCAGCACGGCACGGATATTCTCGGTCGCCGCAATGAAGAAAATTTCGTCGCCCGCCTTGATTACCGTGCCTCCTTCCGGGATGATCGGGCGGTCCTGCCGGAATATCGCGGCAACTCGTGCATCGATGTGTGGCATGTGTTTGCCCATGTAACTCAGCGGGTTGCCCACCAGCGGCCCCCCCTCGAACGCCTTCACCGCCACCAACGATACGCGCCCGTCGGCAAATTCCAGCACTTGCAGCGCTTCCGGGAATTCGATCAGCTTGCGGATGTAATCGGTCATGATCTGCTCGGGGCAGATGGAAAAATCGACGCAGAAATTGTCGGTGTTGAAAATCTCCGGATGCCCCAGGTAGTCGGCGGCGCGGATGCGCGCAATTCTGGTCGGAGTGTTATACAGGCTGGCAGCCAGTTTGCAGGCCACCATGTTGACTTCATCGCTTTGCGTGACCGCCAGCAACATGTCGGCATCCGCAATGCCGGCCTTCTCTAGGACTGAGGGATGAGAGGCGTTGCCCGCCAGGGTACGCAGGTCGAAACGATCCTGCAGCAGGCGCAGTTTTTCCGCATCGGTATCGACGATGGTGATGTCGTTGGCCTCGCTGACCAGACTCTCCGCCACCGTCGAGCCCACCTGGCCCGCCCCCAGTATCAATATCTTCACGCCTGCCGCCTTTCGTGATGACCTAAATTATTTTAGTTATTTTGCGATGACCCGATGGCCTTTAGGGTAACCAGCTGAGGCGATTATTGCCGCGCACGTACCCAGGTTTTCCACTCGTCGAACAGGTGTGCATCCAGCGCAGCGATCACCGAACGCTGCCACACGTCGCCCTGGGAAAAATCATCGAACTCCAGGCAACATGCCTTGCCGCCCGCCTCCTGCAGCACCAGCGACCCGGCGGCATAATCCCACAGCTTCTGGCCGCCGTGCAAATACACGTCATAGCGCCCGGCGGCGGTATAACACCAGTCCAGCGTGCTGGCGCCGAAGTTGCGCTGCGAAGCATACGGCGGATTCACGGCGAGCCGTGTCACGAGTTTTCCGTCCAGGCGTTTCATATCCACGTTGGCGAGTGCGCCGGACAGGCTTTTCGCTACATTGCGCCCCACCAGCTTCGTCCCATTCAGAAAAGCGCCCCGTTCGCTTTCTGCGGCAAATGTTTCATCGCCCACTGGCGCGTGCACCACCCCCAGCACGCTCTTGCCCGCGCGGATCAGCGCCACCGAAACCGCGAAATACGGCAGGCCGCGCAGAAAATTGGAGGTGCCGTCGATCGGATCGATGCACCAGACATCCTGCATGCCGTCCGCCCACAGACCCTTTTGCTGCTCCTCGCTCATCTCTTCGCCGATTACCGGCACATTGACGATGGCCTGCAGCTTGCGGGTGAGCGCTTCCTGTGCGGCGAGATCAGCCTCGCTGCACAGGCTGCCGTCGATCTTGTGCTGGTGTGCCACCTTCATGTAGCGCGGCATGATCTCCTCCGCAGCCACCAGTTTGACCGCGGCAATGACAGCCTTGAGCGTGGCGCTGAGGCCTGTGCTGCGCGTCATGGTGCACCTTTCCACTTGATGGAGCAGCCCATGCTGGCAATCTGCTCCAGCGGCCCTTTTCCGGTTTGTGCCACTTGCACCATCGCGTTGAACAGGTCGCGCGGAGCGTCTGCCACAGCCTCCTTGCGCGAAGCATCCAGCCTTCCCCGGTACTGCAGCTCCAGATTGGCGTTAAATCCGAAGAAGTCTGGCGTGCAGACCGCACCGTAATCCTTGGCAACCTGCTGTGTTTCATCCCACACATAAGGGAAGGGATAAGCGTATTGCTGCGCCACTTGCCGCATATTCTCGAATGAGTCCTCGGCATATTCGGCGGGATCGTTCGACATGATGGCGATGCTGTTGATGCCATGCTGCATCAGCTCGCGCGTGTCGCGAATGATGCGCTCGCGTATGGATTTCACATAAGGGCAATGATTGCAGATGAACATCACCAGCAGCCCGTTCTTGCCGCGCGCGTTTTCCAGCGTGTAACGCTTGCCATCCACACCCGGCAGATCGAACTCACGTGCTTTCCAGCCGAAATCGCAGACTGGCGGTTGCAGACTCACCATAAATGCTCTCCTTACTACAAATTCAAGACCGTTATATTATCACGCCAACCCGGCCACTCTAAATCCGACCATGTCCACGCCACGCTTCTACTGCCTGCCGCCGCTACCCTCAGGCGCGACCTTCGAGCTGCCACCGGCTGCAGCCCACCATGCCAGCCGCGTGCTGCGCTTGCGTATCGGCGATGCCGTGCACGTATTTGATGGCGAAGGGAAGGAAATACAAGGCGTGATCCTCGAGATCAGCGGTAAACGTGTGCTGCTGAGCAAGCTGGAAACCTGCACTGCCGTGCGCGAATCGCCGTTGCATATCGTGCTGGCCCAGGCCATGTGCAGCAGCGAGAAAATGGATTGGGTGGTGCAGAAATCCACCGAACTTGGCGCTGCCGAGATTCAGCCGATACAGACCAAGCGCAGCGTGACCAAACTATCCGGGGAACGCGCCGAAAAACGCACCGAACACTGGCACGGCGTCGCCATCGCGGCCTGCGAACAATGTGGCCGGAACGTACTGCCCACAGTTCATGCGCCACTGGAATTCGGTGCCTGGCTGGCGCAGATGCGTGATGCTCCGATGAGTCACAACCCACCTGGCAGCAAGCTTATCCTGCTGCCGCAAGGCGCGGCTGCGCTACACGAGCTGCCTGAACCGCAAGGTGCGGTCACTCTGCTGATTGGCCCGGAAGGTGGTTTCACTGCCGATGAAGAACTGCTTGCTCAGTATGCCGGCTTCATCTCCATCCGTTTGGGCGCCCGCATCCTGCGCACCGAAACGGCGGCATTGGCGGGAATCGCCGCGTTGCAGGCAGTGTGGGGCGACTTCAACTGACCGGCAGGCGTCTGCCCGCATTCTCAAGGCATGCCGTGCTCGCGGCATGCCTTGAGTGAATGGCAGAAGGCTGTCGGCATCGCTAAGAATTACTTCAGCGAGACACTCACCATTGCGCCGATTCCCCAATCAGGGCTGGCGTCGGTAAAGCCGTGGATCATATAACCCTGAAGCTTGTAATTTTCATTCAGCTTGTGCGTCGCGTATGCGACCAATTCACGCATGGATGCGCCAGAAGAGGTTGACGGTTCACGCCAATCAAGCATTACACCGCCGCTGGTCTCTGCAGAAAATTTATAGGAACCGCCCGCAGAGGCAAACCAGACGTTGTTCAGATTGACGCCCGCAGGGTTGCCCAGCACGCGGTAACCCAGGGTGCCGAGCGCGGTGACCTTGTCGTAGGTCTTGTAGGCATCGGCCTGCACCGAGTAGTCGGTTTCGCCGGTGCCCAGGCCTTTGGCGTCATCGGCGGTGCCGAATTTGATCTTGCCGCCGATGTCGACGGCAACCTTGGTTGGGGCGTGGTTGAAGGCGTTGTAGGTCACGCCGGCGACAATGTCGCCCAGGCCGGAGTTGGTGGTGCGCGGGCCGACGCTTCTTCTGATCAGCCTGCCGCTTGGGTCCACGCTCACGACCGTGCCGCCGGACGGCGCCGTGACGCGGATATAGGGCACCGTCAGCTTGAAGGTATAGAGCCCGGTTTCATATTTGCCAATCACCGGGATGTAAGTCATGTCGGTATCCTGCGTGCCGCCGTAAGCGCCGCTGCTGTAGTCCACGCCGGTGGTGAGCGTGACTTTGCTGTCGGATGCATGCGCGGTACCCATTATTCCAAATAAAGCTGCTGCAATGATGATCGTAGTGCCTTTCATGGCTCTCCTCTTTCGAAAAAATTATCAAAAAAATTACCTTGAAATAGGCCCCCAAGATTCTTCCCTCAACCTACTCAGCTCTCTTTTGCCACTTCTTCGGTAGCTCTATTCTCTATCTTTCAGGAAGCTCGATCTTTTCCGGAATTTCTACGCGTTCGACGCGCTCCACTCGCTCCGGAGTCTCGATCTTTTCCGGGAGTTCCACGCGCTCAATACGCTCGACTCGCTCGGGAAGCTCCACGTGCTCAGTGCGCTCTGTCCGTTCTACCCGCTCCGCACGCTCCATCGGTTCATGGCGGTGCGTTTCTTCCCTGTGTCTTTCCGAGCGTGAACTTCCTTCCGGCTTCTCCGGGCGTTCTCCGCCTTTCGGCGTGACACGGTGTTCGCGCTCGCCCGATTCCGTCTTCTCGCCGGCGCGTCTTTCATTGGACTCTTTTCTATCCGCGTGCCTGGCGGATCGGCCGGCGCTTTCCCGGTTCGCGCCGTGCCGTTCGCGACGTTCGAAATAATCGCGCGCAACCTCGACGCGTTCCGCGACCAGGCGCTTGTCAGGCGTGAAGTGTGCGCTGACGCGCACCAGTTGATCGGGCCCAAGCTTGCCGCCGATCACGGTTTGCGGAGATATTTCCAGTTGCGCCTGCCCGACGGTGAGCCGGTCTGCCGTGCGTGATGCATGCACATAGCCCTGCAATTCCAGGCGCTGCTCGCGTCCGCCGAAAGGAACGGCAGAGGCAACGTCGATTTTCTCCGCGTGCAGCACGCCATCGTGCAGTTGTCCGGACACGCGCACTTCTCTGCCGGCCGCCATGCCCTGAGGCATATTCCGCGTCGCCGGCGAGACGCGCAGCCCGGAGACGCTGAATTCATGGGCGCTTACCCGGCTGACGGGACCGCTCACGCTGACTTCCTTCTGATCCGCTGCCCGATCGATGCGTGCCGCAACGATTACGCCGTCCTGTTTGCGCAAGCCGCTTACCTGCACAAAATCGCCGGGGCGCAGGCTTGCGTTGTTCGCACCAGCGGGCTTGATGGTGTGCTCGGTAACCTGCACCGTCTGCCCCAGGATGGATATTTGGCCGCCGTCCGCGCCAACACGCGCGACAGTGCCGGCCACGGCATACTGAATCGAGATATTGCGCGCCACCACCTCGTCGCCCTTGCCCACGGCTTCCGCACGCACCAACTGCCCCACAGCAAGATCCTTCGCCGTGGCGCGGCGACCGTTTATTTCCATCGGTGTGTTTTCGTCGTAGTGAACTTCCATGCCGTTTACGCAGATGCTGGCGAAGCCGGTGATGATGCCGACGATGCCGGTGCCGCCGGTTCCGCTGTCTCGCGCAAGGTCGCCAGTCCCGCCGATGCCGCCGCCGCGGGCAGCGCTCCCGGTTCCGCCGATACCCGCGCCAGGAGTTGGCGCGCCGGTGCCGCCTATTCCGCTGCCGCGTGCGGCGCTGCCCGTGCCGCCGATGCCGCGTTCACGCGCAAGGTCGCCAATACCACCGATACCGCCGTGTTGGGCGTCGCAGCCATTTGCGGCCCATGCTGCTTGCGCAGCAAGCGAGACGGACACGGCAAGCGCCATGTGCGCAATCAGCAAGACTCCGGGGCGGAATTTACGGCTGGCCATTTTCTCCCTCCACGGTCGTGTCGGTTTCGGTGTAGAAATACACGCCGAAATTCATGCGTTGATTGGCTTCGGGCTGGTTCTCAGTCTGCCGCTGCAATTCCAGCGCGCGCCGATTGATTTTCTGGAGCGCCTGATTGCCAAGGTCTCTTGAGAGCTTGGCGAGTTCTTCCACGGATGCCGCATTCAGCTGATCGTAATAAACGCTGCGCTCCAGCAGGGGCGGCTGATTGCCCATGAGGTTGTGCGCGCAGGCGGCGAGATGGTCGTGGATGTTTGCGCCGAAATAGTAGGCTTTCTCGTCGAATCCTTTTTCCGGGACGAAGGCCTCGCTGTTCAGGCATACACAGTCCTGATCGTCTATGCGCACGACCCCGAGGCGCAACCATTCATCGAGAACCACGCGCGAGCGAATATCCTTGCTGACCGACGCAATCAATCCTTCAAATGAGTGCGCACCGCCGACGCTTGCCAGACGCGCTAGAGGCATGGGCTTCCCTTGTGCGTCCAGGTATTCGGGCGACCCGACCCAGCACGCTACCAGCGCGGCGCCGAGCGAAATGGCGGCGGGCGCCGACTCGTCGCCGTCGGGGATGTTCCGCAAACGCTTCACGTCCTTGCGGTGCACCCCGGACAGCAGGCTGATCCGGCTGTCCGTTTGCTGCCGCCCGCCCAGCCGGAATTCCTTGTCCGCCACTTCCACGAAAACACTTTTCAGTAGTTCGCTCAGAAACGGATAGGTGACACCCTGCGCGAGCATGATCCGCACCAACGGGCGCAAAAGCCGCCGCAGCGCAGTCGTCAGGGCTGGGGAGGGGGCTGCATTCAGATGCAATTCGGTGTCCATGCCGGGCATCATACCTCAAAAAAATAAAATGTGGGAAAAATTCCCACAAATTGTTGACATGGGAAATTTTACCACGTATGATCCAAATTGTGGGAAATAATCCCGCGACTTGCTTGACCGCATAAACCGAACACTAGGAGAACATCATGGATATCCGACATACAGCCGTTGCCTCACTGAGAGGCAATCTTCTTGGTACGATAGGCGCCACCGCATTGGCGATGGTCACCCTGTCCAGCGCCACTGCCCAGACCGTGGCTGCGCCTTCCACTGCTGCCACCCCGGCGGCTATTGCGCCGGCACCTGCGACAGCCGCGCCAATTGTCGATGCAACCCCGACCACTATCGTAGCAGCGGCAGCTCCCACAGTGAATGCGGTTTCTGTAGCACCGTCGGTAACTGCTGCGGCCACCCCCGCAGCGACAGCCGCTACCCCTGCGGTTCGTGCTACACCTGCCGCAGACGCCGTAACTGCGACGGCTACGGCAGCCACTTCAACTGCGGCTACGCCGGCCACACCTGCGACTCCCGCTACCCGGGCAACTCGCGCAACACCGGCCACTCCGGCAACTCCTGCCAGCCGCGCCACGAGGGCGACTCCGGCTACCCCCGCGACTCCTGCCAGCAACTTAGCCAGGAATCGCTCTGAAAAGGCCGAGCACCGTGCTGAGCAAGAAAATCGCCATGAACAGCACTATGCCGAGAGAGAAGACCGTCACGAAAAGCATCGTGCCGAGAGAGAAGGTCATCATGAAAGAGTGGAACGCCATGAGAGAAGCGATCGCCATGAACGTGCAGAGCGCGCAGAACGAGCCGAGAAAGCCGAGCGTCCGGAGAAAGTCGAGAAGGTAGAGCGTGCAGAAAAAGCCGAGCGTCCGGAGAAAGTCGAGAAGGTAGAGCGTGTAGAGAAAGTAGAACGTATGGAGCGCGGTGACCGTTCCTGAAAAACTCTCGCTGCGTTGGTACGCGGTTAGCAATGAAAAAGGGTGCGGTCCTGTCGTTACGGGCCTCACCCTGCTTACCTTTTCAGGGAGAGAATAAGCGTGATTTGCGGCGGTATCTTCACGCATTAAATTAAAAATGGCTTGAACAATGGAGGTGCGGTATCCCCATTTTTCAGCTGCACTATGCTTCTATATCAACATGTTCCAGTGTGTCATCCTTGCGCTGTTTGTTTCGACGCCGGTCTGCCTCCGCTCGCAACTCGAACAGCAGGGGCTGGCGTATGACGCGGCGACAGAATATGCGGCGCTCCGCCAGCTCTCCCTCAGCATGCCGTTTCTCGTTTGTCTCATCCGAGCCGTGAGGCGGTTCATGCCCTGCATGCAGCCTGGTTGTTGGCGTTGCCGCAGGTTGCTCGAGGGCATCCTTGACCTTTTTGACCGCGGCTATTTCATTGAGCTCTTCGCCCCTTTCAGGACTGCCTGCTGGCATGGGTGGGGGTAAACTGGGAACGAATTGCATAATGTGTATGCCGGCTTTTTCAGGTCATGGGTTGTTCGCATCAATAACTGCCGCCGCTAATATAGAGCTTACCCGAACAAAAAACGAATAGCTTAATTATAGCCCCGGATTCGAGCGATCCCCCACCATGCCGGATGAAAGCACTCCTGCGTTGCCGCACTTATTTTGTGCCATAATCCAACGCACATCTCCCATTTAGCAATGAACGAGCAGCTGGTAGCAGGACACACGTAAAGATCGTCTTGATCACTCTGATGGTAAACATAACTTTTTTGAAAGCAGGCTCATGGTTACGATAGGCATGAACTACAAGGTAATTCCGGGCAAGGAAGAAACATTTGAGAAGGCATTCAATAATGTTTTGAACGCCATGACAGAAATTGAGGGGCACACAGAATCGTTTCTGTTCAAGGATGTGAATAGCCCCACCTCCTATTTGATCACATCAAAATGGACTTCCGAAGACGCCTTCAAAGAATTTATCGCGTCAGATCGATTCAAAAAAGTGGCGGACTGGGGGAAGGAAAATATCCTGGCAGGCCGTCCGCAACACACGGTCTACACTTAATCGCTTTACCTCCTGCATTAAATCTGCGCCTGCTGCTCCATCGCGGTCATCAAGCAATGCAAGGCCAAACTTTCAGGGGATTATCCAAATGCCTTACGTTAATATCCGCATCGCAGGCACCCTTACACGCGATCAGAAAGCCAAAATCGCGGCAGAAATTACTGACACGCTGGAGCGTATTGCGCTCAAGCCCAAAAGCTACACCTACATTGCTTTTGACGAACTGCCGGATGAGAACTGGGCTATTGCCGGGAAACTGCTGGACGAGGAATAAATACCCCGCACACGCAGCAATATCAAAGCTTTTAGATAGGGGTTAATCGCCCTTTTTCTTGGCGGCTGGCTTCTTCGCCACAACCTTCTTCTTAGTTGTGGGTTCCTTCTTGGCAACCGCTTCTTTCTTTGCTGCCGTAACTTTCTTTGCTGCCGTAACTTTCTTGGCTGCGACTTTCTTGGTTGCAGCTTCTTTCTTCACTGCAGGCTTCTCGGCGGCAGGCTCTTTCTTTGCCGCCGGCGTTTTTTTCGCAACCGCTTTTTTCTTGGTAGACGGGCCTTTTGCCACGCGCGCCGCCAGCAGCGCCAAGCCCTCTTCCAGCGTCACTTCCTCTGGCGAGGTATCTTTGGGCAGAGTGGCGTTGACCTTGCCATGCCGCACGTACGGTCCATAGCGGCCGTTGCACACCTCTATCGGCTTTTTGTCATCCGGGTGCTCTCCCAGGGTGCGCAACACGGCGTTGCCATCCCTTGCCTGGGCGAGCAGTTCCACGGCGCGATCCAACTGTATATCGAAGATACTGTCGGTGCGCGGGATGGATTTGAATTTTCCATCATGGCCGATGTAAGGTCCAAAACGACCGATGTTGACGATGACCTTTTTGCCGGATTCCGGGTGCAAGCCGAGTTCACGCGGCAGCGACAGCAGCTTCAGCGCGCTGGCCAGATCGGCTTGGTCAACGGGCATCTCCTTCGGCCACGATACGCGTTTGGGCTTGGTTTTCTCGCCCTCTATGACTTCGCCCAGCTGTACGTAGTGGCCGTACGGGCCACGCAGCAACAGGACTGCCTGTCGGGTGTCGGGATGTGCGCCCAGCTCTACCCTGGCAGAAGCGTCATCTTGCGTTTCCCCGCTGAGGCTGCGCTTGTATTTGCACTCCGGATAGTTGGTGCAGCTGATAAAGCTGCCATATTTGCTGAGCTTTTTGGCTAGCGGCTTGCCGCATTCCGGGCAGGCCTCATCAAGCAACTCCTGAGGGCGCTCAATGTTGGTTTTCTCTTTGAGGAGCCGTTCGAAGGGGCGCCAGAATTCATCCATCACCGGAATCCAGTCGCGCTTACCCTCGGAAATTTCGTCCAGTTCGTCTTCCATTTGCGCGGTAAAGCCATAATCGACGTAGCGCGTGAAGTGCTCGGTCAGAAAACGATTGACGACGCGCCCCACATCGGTCGGCTTGAAGCGTTTTTTGTCCAGCACCACATATTCCCGCGCCTGCAGCGTGGACATGATGCTGGCATAGGTAGAAGGACGCCCGATGCCGTATTCTTCCAGCGCTTTTACCAGGCTGGCCTCGGAAAAGCGCGGCGGCGGCTGGGTGAAATGCTGCTCGCCGGACAGCTTGTCGAGCGGAATCGTTTCCCCTTCTTCCAGCGGCGGCAGCTTGCCGCTTTCTTCCTCTTCGCTGTCGTCTGTGCCTTCCTGATACACCGCGATAAAGCCGGGAAACACCAGGGTCTGTCCGCTGGCGCGGAACAGCGTGTCGTCCCCGCCAAGACGGATATCGAGGCTTACCGTATCGAAACGCGCCGGGGTCATCTGACACGCCAGCGTACGCTTCCAGATCATTTCATACAACCGCGCCTGGTCTATGGTGAGGAATGCGCTCACGCTCTCCGGCGTACGCGCAATCGACGTGGGACGCACCGCTTCGTGCGCCTCCTGCGCATTCTTGGACTTGCTCTTGTAGACGGTTGCGGTTTTCGGCAGGTAATCCGGCGCAAATTGCTCGGCAATGTAACCGCGAATTTCCTGCACAGCTTCCTGCGCCAGCGTAACGGAATCAGTACGCATGTAACTGATCAGGCCCACGCTCTGGCCGCCGATGTCGATGCCTTCATATAGCTGCTGCGCAATGCGCATGGTGCGGTCGGCCGACATGCCGAGCTTGCGCACTGCCTCCTGTTGCAACGTGGAAGTAGTGAATGGCGCAGCGGCATAACGCTGCTTGGCTTTCTTTTCCACGCGCACCACTTTGGGTGGCAGCTTGGCCGCACTGAGATTGTCGAAAATCTTTTTGTATTCCGCTTCGCTGCCGATGCTGAGCTGTTCCAGTTTTTTGCCCTGGTACTGGAACAGCCTGGCCGTAAAAGGCTGCGCGTTCTTGTGGCTGTCGAGATGCACGGTCCAGTATTCCTGGGTGCGGAATGCCTCGATTTCCTGCTCGCGCTCGACAATCAGGCGCAGCGCCGGGCTCTGCACGCGCCCGGCGGAAAGCCCGGGACGAATTTTGCGCCATAGCAGCGGCGAAAGGTTGAAGCCCACCAGATAATCCAGTGCGCGCCGCGCCTGTTGCGCGTTGACCAGCGGAATGGAAATTTCGCGCGGATGTGCAACTGCCTCGCGCACCGCAGTCTGGGTGATTTCATAGAACACCACGCGCTGCATGGTTTTGTTCTTCAGGCCGCGCTTGCCCTTGAGCAGTTCGGCGACATGCCAGGCGATGGCCTCTCCTTCGCGATCCGGGTCAGGCGCCAGATAGATGTTATCCGCCTGCGCGGCCGCCTTGGCAATGGCGTCCACATGCTTGCTGTTGCGCGCAATGGTTTCATACTGCATGGCGTAACCATGTTCTGTATCAATGGCGCCTGTCTTGGGGATCAGGTCGCGCACATGGCCGTAAGACGCCAGCACCTCAAAATCCTTGCCCAGATATTTCTTCAGGGTGACGGCTTTGGCCGGTGATTCAACGATCAGTAGATTGCTCGCCATGTGTAGTGTTGTTGGCCAGTTTAGTTTAGCGTGGTTTAGTGTAAGTGGCTGGAATCAGCCTGGCTGAGCAGCTCTTCGACCACCATGGGATCCAGTTCTTCGTGCTGGTTCCACAACACCATCAGCGCAATCAGCTTGACCTTGTCCAGCGGCAGATTTTCGCGGCTGAGCGCAACGGCACGGTCGATGATCATTTCCCGCTCTACCGGTGTAATCATCTTGTTTTGTTCCCAGAACGCCAGAAAACGCAAGGCTTCGGGGCTGATGCGCTGGGTTTCCAGGTCAGCGTAACAGCGCAGCCCGCTGGTATTGATGCTGGCAGGATAGTCTGCCTGAGTCAGTTGTTTCAAGCCGGACAGCCAGTCCAGCGCCCGATGAATATCTTCGTCTTCAAACCCGGCTGCGCTCAGCTTGAGAGAAAGTTTGTCGGAATCGGGGTAGCTGCCAGCATAAAAATAACTCTCGAATAAAAACATCAAAATATCGAACATGTGTCCCCGAAATAAAACTGCTTTAAGCAATGCGTTGGTAGAGTCCGCCCGGCAAGGCGGCCACGCCGCCTTCCAGCTCCAGCTGTAACAGGATGGCGGATAGCGCTTCAATCGTCAAGCCGCTCTGCTGGCTCAGACTGTCCATGTCAATCGGGTCGAAGCCCAGATGCGCGAACAGCTGATGTTCTTTCAACGTTGCGGCTGGCAGCGCCGGAGCCGCATCGAAGCGCCCCAATTCTTCGAGAATATCCTGGGCGGATTCCACCAGCTTTGCGCCTTGCTTGATCAGATGGTGGCATCCTTTGCTTTGCGGGGCATGGATGGAGCCGGGGATAGCGAACACTTCGCGCCCCTGCTCCAGCGCCATGCGCGCGGTGATCAGCGAGCCACTCTGTAATGACGCTTCAACCACCAGGCAACCCAGGCTCATGCCGCTGATGATGCGGTTGCGGCGCGGGAAATTTGCCGCCAGCGGCGGAGTGCCCAACGGAAATTCGGAGACAAGCGCACCTTCCTGCGCCAGTTGATGCGCCAGCTCACGGTTGGCGGCAGGGTAAACCTTGTCCAGACCGGTTCCGATTACGCCCATACTGGAGCCTGGTCCGCGCAGCCCGCCGCGATGCGCGGCGGCATCGATGCCGTGCGCCATGCCGCTGACGATACACAGGCCGGCAACACTCGCCGCCTGCGCAAAAGCCTCCGCATTGTTCAGGCCCTGCGCGGTGGCGTTGCGGCTGCCAACAACGGCAAGCGCCGGCCGGTTGAGCAATTCGCGTCGCCCTTTTACATACAACAGCAGCGGCGGGTCGGGAATATTGAGCAATGCCCGCGGATAGCCGGGATCGGCCAGCGTAAGGATGGTGTTGTTCGGGTCTTCGAGCCAGACGAAAGTGGGTGCCAGCGCTGCCTCGTCCCAGCCTTGCGCAATGGCTTGCGCAACCGCAGGCTGGGCTACTTGCTTCAGGGTATGCGCCGGTGTGGCAAAAACATGCGCTGGCGTGCCGAAAGCCTGCAGCAGGCGGCGCATGCCTTCATTGCCCAGACCGGGTATCTGGCTCAAGGCGAGCCATGACGCCAGGTCCGCGTCCATAGCCATAAAATCAGGGAGTCTGCGCGCTATCCAGCAACTCGACCGGCATGCGGGTCTGCATCACCAGGCCATAAGACACCTTGTCAAAAGTGCGGAAGACAAACAGCAGACCATTGCGTATATCCGGCAGCGCAACCGGCTTGCCCTTGTGCTGCGTCACTTCACCCTTGCGATAGAGCGCCAGCACATGGCCGTTTTCCAGGCCATCCCTGCGCCCCTTGTTAAGCGTGATGATCGAGTTCTGGCCAGCCTGGGACACGCCGCCATAAATCGAGATCACGCGAGCATTGATCTTTCCTTCCGGTGCGCGCGGCAAATAGCTGCTGGCTATTTCGTCGGTGGCGGGTATGAGGCTGTCACCCTTGTTGATTTCCTGCACGGCCTTGGTAATTCTGAGCGTGCTGATGTCGTCCATTTTTTCGACCTCGGCATCTCCCAGGTAAATGGCCTCATGCCCCAGCACCTCCTTGCTGTCCGGATCGATAAAAGTCTTGCCCGGACGGTAGACTTGCCATAACAGCCCCTTGTCCTTGGGCAGGCCTTGCACATATGCGACGTCTCCATCACCGAGAATGACGCGCTGCTCAAAGGTGCCCATCAAAATTGACGTATTGAGGAGTTCGTTTTCTTCGATCAGCAGCGGCTGGCTGAGGAAGGGACGTATATCACTGGCAGGAATGCTTGGGATGGCTTCATGCTCGCTGCCCTGCACCTGCATTTTGGGAGTCAGCTTGACCACATCTCCGGAGGGGGTTGCCGCGCCAACACGCAGCGTGCCGCTTGCACGGTCCAGCCAGATTACGTCACCGGGATAAATCCAGTGCGGATCCTTGATGGTGTTTTTATTCATGCCCCAGATTTGCGGCCATTTCCACGGGTCCTTGAAAAACTTGGCGGAAATGTCCCACAGTGTGTCCCCTTTTACAACGATGTGGCGATCCGGGGCGTTGTCGCGTATTTCTGGCGCAGCCGCGAGGGCAAAGGTGGGCAACAAACAGCAAATCAGCGATATAATGAATTTTTGCATGAAAACCCCGATGCAGAGTAATGGAGAATGCGGCGCGATGCTCGCGCGACGGTTTAAATTCTGCATCTAGTCATTTAAATTAGCAAGCATTTATGGCAATTCTCAAAATCCTGCAATATCCGGATGAGCGTCTGCATACCATCGCAAAACCCGTGCATGAGGTAAACAGCAGCATCCGCAACCTTGTCCGCAACATGGCCGAGACCATGTATGCGGCGCCCGGTGTGGGCCTGGCTGCAACCCAGGTGGACGTGCACCAGCAAGTCATCGTGATTGATATTTCCGAGACCCACGACCATTTGGTGGTATTGATCAATCCGAAAATTATCGCCAGCAGCGGAGAAATCAAGCGCGAGGAGGGATGCCTGTCAGTTCCCGGCGTATATGAAGATGTGTGCCGTGCCGAACGGGTTACCGTGCGCGCGCTCAATACCCAGGGCGAACATTTCACCTTGGAGGCGGACGGTCTGCTGGCGACATGCGTGCAGCACGAGATGGATCATCTCAAAGGCAAGGTATTCGTCGAATATCTTTCACAGCTCAAGCAATCGCGTATTCGCGCCAAGATCAAGAAACACCGCCGCGAAACGTTTTAACGGATGCACCTTTGAAAATCATTTTTGCCGGCACCCCGCATTTTGCCGCCGCCGCGCTGGAGGCGCTGCTGGCACAACAGTTTGCCGTAGTTGCGGTGCTGACCCAGCCCGACCGTCCTGCCGGCCGCGGCATGCAGCTTGCTCCCAGCCCGGTCAAACAGCTTGCGCTGGCGCACGGACTGCCTGTGCTTCAGCCCGCCTCATTAAAATCCGCCGATGTACAGCATGCGCTTGACGACTATGCGGCGGATGTAATGGTGGTTGCGGCCTATGGACTGATCTTGCCACCCGCTGTGCTAAAACTGCCACGCCTCGGCTGCCTGAATATCCACGCCTCGCTGCTGCCGCGCTGGCGCGGCGCAGCGCCCATTCAGCGCGCCATTCTGGCAGGCGACAGGGAAACCGGCATCAGCATCATGCAAATGGACGCGGGACTGGACACCGGAGACATGCTGCTGAAAAAATCCTGCCCGATTACTGTGCATGACACCGCGCAAACGCTGCATGACAAGCTGGCGGCGCTGGGCGCGGAGTCCATAGTCGAGTCACTGCGTTTATCTGAGCAAAACCGATTAGTACGGGTGCCGCAGGATGATGCGCAGGCGACTTATGCCGCCAAGCTGAGCAAAGCCGAAGCGCAAATCGACTGGTCGAGCGATGCGGCACAAATTGCACGCGCGGTGCGCGCCTACAACCCCTTTCCTGTCGCATACACCACCTTCAATGCCACGCCCATCAAGATATGGCAAGCCAGCGTACGCGACGACCTCAGTGGTAATCCAGGAACCGTTCTGTCCGTAGAAAAAGGTGGAATCATCGTGGCATGCGGCCAGGGAGCCTTGTGCCTGGAAGTGCTGCAGCGCCCGAATGCCAAGGCATTGCCCGCAGCCCAGTTTGTGCAGGGATTTGCGCTGCATCCGGGCGACCGCTTCACCGTATCAGCCTAACGGTCATGGCAAAGATGCGCCCTCTGATTATAAAACCCGCCATACCCGTTCCCTCTCCCCATCCCTCTCCCGCAAGCGTGAGAGGGGGACAAAGGCTCGCTGCGCGAGTTTCGCGTTAAATATGCATATCGCACAACAAGGCGCTAGCCAAGTCGTCTGCCAGGTATTGGGCGGGCGCAACCTGAACCAGGTGTTGAGCACCGTTCTGCAGCGCACACCCGGCCTCGCGCCGCAACAGCGCGGCGCGCTGCAGGACCTGAGCTACGGCACATTGCGTTTCTGCGGCCAGCTGAGACGCGTGCTGGAACAATTGCTGCACCATCCCTTGCAGGATGAACGCGTGCGCTGCCTGCTGCTGGTCGCCCTGTATCAACTGCAATACGGCAAGTCCGCTCCTTACGCGGTAGTGGATCATGCCGTACGCGCCGCGCTGAAAATCAATGCCAAAACCGGCGGACTGGTCAATGCAGTGCTGCGCAATTTTTTGCGCAACCGGGATGCGCTGCTTGAGTTTGCGGCACAAAGCGAAGAAGGCCGCTATTCCTACCCGCAATGGTGGATAGACGCACTCAAGGCGCAATATGGCGCGCGCGCAGAATCCATCCTGCTGGCCGGCAATTTGCATCCGCCGATGACGCTGCGCGTGAACCGCCGCCGCACCGCTCCTGCCGATTATGTGGCGCTGCTGGCGCAGCATGACATTCAGGCCAGCCTGATCGAGCCCGATGCCGTGCTACTGGCGCAACCGCTGCCGGTAGACAAACTGCCTGGATTCTTCGATGGACTGGTTTCGGTGCAGGACGCCGGGGCGCAATACGCTGCCCATCTGCTCGATGTACATGACGGGATGCGCGTGCTCGATGCCTGTGCCGCGCCCGGTGGCAAGAGCACTCACCTGCTGGAGCTGGCGCAAATCGATGTGGTTGCGCTGGACAAGGATGCGCTGCGCCTGGAGCGTGTGCGCGAGAACATGCAACGCCTGCATTTGCACGCGCAAGTGCTGGACGGCGACGCCTCCTGGCCCGACACCTGGTGGGATGGCCTGCCGTTCCAGCGCATTCTCGCCGATGTTCCCTGTTCCGCCTCCGGCGTGGTTCGCCGCCATCCTGATATCAAGTGGTTGCGCCGGCCGGAAGATATAGACGGATTCGCGCAACAGCAACTGCAAATTCTGTCGGCGTTGTGGCGGTTGCTGGAAAGAGATGGTAAATTGCTTTATACAACTTGCTCTGTTTTTGAACAGGAAAACCAGCAGGTAATCAGTTCATTCCTGCAACAGCGGGATGACGCGCGACAATTGCCGTTGTCCGCGGCCGGTTCAGGCGCTAGATTCAATTCGGATGCCACGTTTCAGTTTAATGAAGGCCAGCTCCTACCCGATGACCACCATGATGGGTTCTTTTACGCGCTGCTGCACAAGCATGCGTGACTGTCTGCGAAAGGATCACTGCCTGCGCCAGAAACGCCCACAGGGCGAATGCCGGGCGGCATACCTCTCGCGGATGGTGCGGCTCATGGCCGTATTGGCCGCGTTGTGGCTGGGCATTTCTGCGTCCCGTGCCGAGGGTATTGATGTACTCAAGACGGACGCGCACTATGCCGATGGCAGTTATCAGCTTTCCGCCGATTTTAAGATCAGCCTGAACTTCGTTGTCGATCAGGCACTGTCGCGCGGTATTCCGCTGTATTTCGTCAGCGAATTCACGCTCACACGTCCACGCTGGTACTGGCTGGATGAAGTGGTTGCGCAAAGCGAGCAGGCCACCAAGCTTTCCTACAACGTGTTGACGCGGCAATACCGCATTACACGCGGTTCGCTGTTCCAGAACTTTGCCAGCCTGGATGAGGCGCTGCGCATTATTGGCCATCAGTCTTCCGCCCCTGTTCCGGCGGATTTGCTCAAGGGCGGCAGCAACTATATAACGACGAAGCTGCTCAAGCGAGACAACAACTATGTTGCGGCCGCGCGCCTGAGCCTGGATGTAACGCAATTGCCCAAGCCACTCCAAGTCAACGCTTTGACCGGCAACGATTGGAACCTCGATTCCAATTGGTATAGCTGGACCGTGCGCCCGGATACGGCTGCGCGCAACAAGACCGAGTAGGCCGTGAAATATCTGGTATTCATCAGTGCACTGATCGGCAGTTTGCTGCTTTATCTGCTGGCCAGCGCCAGCGCCAATACCGACCTATTCTCGCGCAATTATTATGGCTTGCTGGCCCTGGCCGGACTGCTGGCATTGTGCCTTACCGTGCTGGTGGGCTATCAGCTGTGGCAGCTGCGGGGCAAGATCAAGGCGCAGGTATTCGGTGCCAAGCTCACCCTGCGCCTGGCGGTGTTCTTCACCTTGATCGCAATTCTGCCGGGGCTGCTGGTATATGCCGTGTCGGTGCAGTTTCTGGGCAAGAGCATTGAGTCCTGGTTCGACGTGCGGGTGGAAAAAGCGCTGGATAGCGGTTTGAATCTGGGCCGTACATCGCTGGAAAACGGGCTCAATGAACTGGGCAAAAAAGGGCATTTCATTGCGCTGTTGCTGGCGGAGCAGGCGCCGGAGCAACACGCACGCACTTTACGCCGACTGATTGACGAAGGTGCGGCACAGGAGGTGGCGCTGTTTAATACCAATGGCAAACTGCTGACCTTCGCCAGCCGCAGCCAGAGAACTTCTCCGCACATGCCGGATGCCGCCATGCTGCGCGAGGCGAACAAAGAGGGAGTGTATGGTGTCGTTGATACCTCTCCGGACAACAGCATGGTGCTGCGTGTACTGGTACCGTTCAATACGTCGCTCCCGTCACATGAAGCGCGTATCCTGCAGTTCGCGGAACCGGTTCCGCAACAAGTATCTGATGATGCGGAAACAGTACAGGCGGTCTATCGCGATTATCAGCAGTTGTCATTATCACGCCTGGGATTGAAACGCCTGTATAGCATCACCCTTACGCTGTCGCTGTTGATTGTGTTGCTGAGCGCGGTGTCGGCCGCATTCTTCATCAGCAACCGCCTGAGCTCACCCCTTGCCGCGCTGGCCGAGGGTACACGCGCGGTGGCGCAGGGCGACTTCACGCGCAAGCATCCGGTCAAGAGCAGCGACGAGCTGGGCGCCTTGACCAGACTGTTCAATCAGATGACCTCGCAACTGGCCGATGCGAAAATCATGACCGAACAGCAACAGCTCCAGGTGGAGAATGCCAAGATTTATCTGGAAAGTGTGCTGGCCCACCTTTCATCGGGTGTGCTGGTGGTGGATGAACGCTACCGTCTGCGCTCGGTCAACAGCAGCGCCGCGCAGATTCTGGATGCCGCGCTGCTGGACATGCAGGGCGTACCCTTGCCGGAAATTTCCGCCCAGCGCCCCCTGTTGCGGCCGTTCACCGAAGCGGTCATCCAGGCATTCGACAGCGCCACGGACGACGAATGGCAGCGTCAGATTGAGCGGCTCAGCAAAAACGGCAAACAAATCCTGCTGATGCGCGGCACCCGGCTATCCACGGCGGCAGAAAACGGCTATGTGGTGGTATTTGATGATATTACCCATCTGCTGCAGGCAGAACGCCAAGCCGCATGGGGTGAGGTGGCACGCCGCCTGGCGCATGAGATCAAGAACCCGCTCACGCCCATTCAGCTTTCCGCGGAGCGCCTGCAGCACAAGTTGGGTGCAAAGCTGGCCGAGAGCGATGCAAGATTGTTGCAGCGCGCCACACAGACCATCGTAAGCCAGGTGGCGGCGATGAAAAACATGGTAACGGAGTTTGCCGACTATGCGCGCATGCCTGCACTCAAGCTGGTGGCACTGGATATTCACCAGCTGCTGCGTGAAGTACTGGGTTTGTACGAGGCGAACAAGACCCCCATCACCCTGCGCCTGGAGGCGTCGCAAACTTCAGTAAAAGGGGATGCGACGCGCTTGCGCCAGGTTGTACACAACCTGCTGCAGAACGCACAGGATGCATTACACGAGACGCCCGTTCCGGAAATTATCCTGAGCACGGCTGGTGAGGGTGGCGTATTGAAGTTGTGCGTACAGGACAATGGCAGCGGCTTTCCTGAGCACATGCTGGACCGGGCATTCGAGCCCTATATGACGACCAAGCCCAAAGGCACCGGGCTGGGCCTGGCGATCGTGAAAAAAATAGTCGAAGAACATGGTGGCGTCATTGCCATAGAAAATATTGCATCAGGTGGCACACGGGTAAGCATCAGCTTGCCCTTATTGACTGAGGTCGTGTAATGGCAGCCAAGGAAATTCTGGTCGTAGATGACGAAGTCGGGATACGTGAGTTGCTCTCGGAAATCCTGTTTGATGAAGGCTACCAGGTGCATGTGGCGGAAAACGCTGCCCAGGCGCGCGAATTCCGCAACCAGCATGAACCGGATCTGGTGTTGCTCGACATCTGGATGCCAGACACGGACGGCATCAGTTTGCTCAAGGAATGGGTGGAACAGGACTTGTTGACCATGCCGGTGATCATGATGTCAGGTCACGGCACCATAGAAACGGCGGTTGAAGCGACGCGCATCGGCGCGGTCGATTTCCTGGAAAAACCCATTGCCTTGCAGAAATTGCTCGATACGGTGGCCAAGGCTATCCAGAACGGTACGCCCCTTGTTTCTCCCGGTGCCATCACCGGAGAGGGTGAAGCCACTCCGGAAAACGCGTCCCATTTTCCGCTCTTTCTTGAGCTGCCGTTGCGTGCGGCACGCGACCATTTTGACAGCCTGTATCTCAAACACCATATGCACAAAGAGAACGGCAACATGACCCGTGTGGCGCAAAAAGCCGGCCTGGAGCGCACCCATTTGTACCGCAAACTGAAGCAGCTTGGCATCAAAGTTGCCAAAAAAGACACCGAGGACAGCCAGCAATAACAGGCCTCCGTAGACAGGATTCCGGACATGGCCAGTGTGTCATGCAATTTGGCGCAGTTGCCCTAAACAGGGCGGTGCGGCATAATTGCTCCCTTTCCTAAAAATAAAGCTATAAACCAATCAACCCGTTCCGGGATGTCCAGGAGGCTAGAGAGATATGAGTGCGGATCGTAATGTAACACCCCCAAAATTCAATGACATAACTGGTGCGATCCGCATGCTTGCGGTTGATGCTGTGCAGAAGGCCAACTCCGGACATCCCGGCGCGCCGATGGGCATGGCAGAAATTGCCGAGACGCTGTGGATCCACCATCTGCGCCACAATCCCGCAAACCCGAAATGGGCCGACCGCGACCGCTTCGTGCAATCCAACGGTCACGGCTCCATGCTGGTCTATGCACTGTTGCACCTGTCCGGCTATGACCTGCCCATGGAAGAACTGAAGCGCTTCCGCCAGATGCACTCCAAGACCCCTGGCCACCCCGAATACGGTTACACCGTTGGCGTGGAAACGACCACCGGGCCACTGGGCCAAGGCATTACCAATGCCGTGGGCATGGCGATGTCGGAAAAATTGCTGGCGCATGAATTCAATCGTCCCGGTCACGAAATCGTTAACCACCACACTTATGTGTTCATGGGCGACGGCTGCCTGATGGAAGGCATTTCGCACGAAGCCTGCGCACTGGCCGGCACCTGGGGTCTGGGCAAGCTGATTGCATTCTGGGACGACAACGATATCTCGATCGACGGCCATGTAGGTGGCTGGTTTACCGACAACACCCCCAAGCGTTTCGAAGCTTACGGTTGGCATGTGATTGCCGACGTGCAAGGCCACGATCCAGCAGCGATCAATGCCGCGATTAATGAAGCCAAAGCTGTCACCGACAAGCCCTCGCTGATTTGCTGCAAGACCATCATTGGCGTCGGCTCACCCAACAAGGCCGGCACGCACGACGTGCACGGCGCGGCACTGGGTAATGATGAGGTTGTTGCAACCCGCGCGCATATCGGCTGGAATTACCCTCCGTTCGAAATTCCGGCGCATGTATATGAAGCATGGGATGCACGCACCAGGGGTGCCGGACTGGAAAAACTGTGGAACAACAAGTTCGAGGAATATCGCAAGGCATTCCCGAAAGAGGCAGCCGAGTTTGAACGCCGCATGAAGGGTGACTTGCCAGCCAACTGGGCGCAGCATGCAGCCGACGTGATGACCAAGATCAACGACAAAGCCGAGACCATCGCCACGCGCAAGGCGTCGCAGAATGCGATCAACGCGCTGGTTCCGGCCTTGCCCGAATTCCTGGGCGGTTCTGCCGACCTGACCGGTTCCAATCTGACCAACTGGACGGGTGCGCACCACGTGCATGCCAAGAAGCCGGGGAACTACATCAGCTATGGCGTGCGTGAATTCGGCATGTCACACATCATGAACGGCATGGCGCTGCATGGCGGCCTGCTGCCGTTTGGCGGCACTTTCCTGATGTTCTCGGAATACGCCCGCAACGCGTTGCGCATGTCCGCGCTGATGAAGCAGCGCGTGATCTATGTGTTCACCCATGACTCCATCGGTCTGGGCGAAGACGGCCCAACCCATCAGCCGGTGGAACAAACCACCACGCTGCGTTACATCCCCAACATGGATGTATGGCGCCCATGCGACACTGTAGAATCGGCCGCGTGCTGGATCAATGCTGTGGAACGCAAGACGGGTCCGTCTTCGTTGATTTTCAGCCGCCAGAACCTGAATTTCCAGAAGCGTGACGCGGCGCAGATCGCCAACATCCGCAAGGGCGGCTACATCCTGTCCGAAGCCGCCAATGGCAAGCCGCAAGCCATCATCATCGCCACTGGCTCGGAAGTAGCGCTGGCCATGGACGCACAAAAAACGCTGGCGGGAGAAGGCATCCATGTGCGCGTGGTCTCCATGCCGTCGACCAACGTATTTGATCGCCAGGATCAAGCCTATCAGGACAGCGTGCTGCCCAAGGGCACGAAGCGTGTGGCGGTAGAAGCCGGCGTGACCGGGTTCTGGTACAAGTATGTGGGCCTGGAAGGCGCCGTGATCGGCATGGATTGTTTTGGTGAATCCGCCCCGGCCGGCGAACTGTTCAAGCACTTCGGTTTCACCGTTGAAAATGTCGTCAAGACAGTTAAGGGCGTTCTGTAACAAACATTGCGACATGTCAGTACAGGCTAACGTTTGCCAAAGGCCAACGATATGCCGAAGCTAAAGAATGTGGTGAACGCCTTAAATAAGCACAAAAAATATTTTTATGTAATTTATTGAAGGGAGAGAAAACATGGCAATCAAGGTTGGTATCAATGGGTTTGGCCGCATCGGACGCATGGTGTTTCGTGCCGCCGTCAAGGATTTTCCTGAAATCGAAGTCGTCGCCATCAACGACCTGCTGGAGCCTGACTACCTGGCCTATATGCTGAAGCACGACTCCGTGCATGGCCGTTTCAAGGGCGATGTAGCCGTGAGCGGCAACAATCTGGTAGTCAACGGCAAGACCATCCGCCTGACCGCCGAGAAGGATCCTGCCAACCTGAAGTGGAACGAAGTCGGCGCCGACATCGTGATCGAATGCACCGGCTTCTTCCTGACCAAGGACACCTGCCAGAAGCACATTGACGCAGGCGCCAAGAAAGTTGTCCAGTCCGCCCCATCCAAGGACGACACCCCGATGTTCGTGTACGGCGTAAACCACGGCACTTACAAAGGCGAAGCCATCGTCTCCGCGGCATCCTGCACCACCAACGCATTGGCTCCGGTTGCCAAGGTGCTGAACGACACTTTCGGCATCAAGCGCGGACTGATGACCACGGTGCACGCCGCCACCGCAACGCAGAAAACCGTCGATGGTCCTTCCAACAAGGACTGGCGCGGCGGCCGCGGCATTCTGGAAAACATCATCCCGTCTTCGACCGGCGCAGCCAAGGCCGTGGGCGTGGTCATTCCGGAACTGAACAAGAAGCTGACCGGCATGGCGTTCCGCGTGCCGACATCCGACGTATCGGTGGTTGACCTGACTGTCGAACTGAACAAGGCGGCGACTTACGACGAAATCTGCAATGCCATGAAGGCTGCCTCCGAAAACGGGCCGCTGAAGGGCGTACTGGGCTACACCAACGACAAGGTGGTTTCCACCGACTTCCGCGGCGAGACCTGCCCATCCGTGTTCGATGCAGAGGCTGGCATCGCGCTGGATCCCACTTTCGTCAAGGTGGTAGCCTGGTACGACAACGAGTACGGTTATACCTGCAACCTGATGCGCATGGTTCGTCACATCGCCTAATAAGATGTAAGGTGGGTGAGGCAGCGGGCCGCAACCCACCATTTGTTTGGTGGGTTGCCCCGTGCTAACCCACCCTGCATTTCCCTCAACGTGAGTTGTAAGGCTTGGCTACCGTGAATATCACAGCCAGCCCTTACCGTTTACTTAAATTCAGGAGAGACTTCAAATGGCTAAATTCATTCGCATGACCGATCTCGATCTGTCCGGCAAGCGCGTATTCATCCGCGCCGACCTGAACGTGCCAGTAAAAGACGGCAAGGTTACATCCGATGCGCGCATCACCGCGTCGATGGCGACCATCAACCACTGCCTCAAGGCAGGCGCGAAGGTGATGGTGACTTCGCATCTGGGGCGCCCGGAGGAAGGCTCCTGGACGGAAGAAAATTCCCTCAAGCCGGTGGCCGACAACATTTCTGCGCGTCTGGGCAAGACCGTGCGCCTGATCAAGGATTGGGTGGACGGCGGCTTTGACGTCGCAGCAGGCGAACTGGTGGTGCTGGAAAATTGCCGCATCAACAAGGGCGAAAAGAAAAATGTGGACGACACCGCGAAGAAGTACGCCGCGCTGTGCGACGTATTCGTGATGGATGCCTTCGGCACCGCGCACCGCGCCGAAGCCTCGACCCACGGCATCGCCAAGTACGCACCGGTGGCCTGCGCAGGCATCCTGCTGACGGAAGAACTGGACGCGCTGAACAAGGCACTGGCCAACCCGGCACGCCCGATGGTCGCCATCGTCGGCGGCAGCAAGGTATCCACCAAGCTGACCGTGCTGGAATCGCTGTCCGAGAAATGCGAGCAGTTGGTGGTCGGCGGCGGCATCGCCAACACCTTCCTGAAGGCGGTGGGCAAGAATGTGGGCAAATCGCTGTGCGAAGATGACCTGGTCCCCACTGCTCAGGCGCTGATGAAGAAAATGACCGCGCGTGGCGCGACCATCCCCATCGCGGTGGACGTCGTGGTGGGCAAGAAGTTTGATGCCAATGAACCTGCTGTGCTGAAAAACGCGGGTGCGGTCGCCGATGACGACATGATTTTCGACATCGGCCCCAAGTCCGCCAAGGAACTCGCCGACATCATCATGAAGGCCGGCACGGTCGTATGGAACGGCCCGGTCGGCGTGTTTGAATTTGACCAGTTCGGCGAAGGCACCAAGACCATCGCCATGGCGATTGCCAACACCAAGGCGTTTACGCTGGCCGGCGGCGGCGACACCATTGCCGCCATCCAGAAGTACGACATCTATGACAAGGTGAGCTACATCTCCACCGCTGGCGGCGCGTTCCTTGAATACCTCGAAGGCAAGACCCTGCCCGCAGTGGAAATCCTGGAACAGCGTGCGGGCAAATAACCCGAATAATTCAGCAATTGCTGCAAAAAAAAAATAGATAATCATGCTACGTAGAACCAAAATTGTTGCAACCCTGGGGCCTGCCTCCAGCGACCCGAAAGTACTGGAGGAAATGATACGCGCCGGTGTGGACGTGGTGCGCATGAATTTCTCTCATGGAACGGCACAAGACCACATGGCCCGCGCCGACAAGGTGCGTGCCGCTGCCGCTGCGTGTGGCCGCAGCGTGGGCATACTGGCCGACCTGCAGGGACCGAAAATACGCGTGCGTAAATTCGAGAATGACAAGATCATCCTGAACAAGGGCGACACTTTCATCCTGGATGCCGCATGGGATGGACTGGGCAACCAGGAACGCGTCGGCCTCGACTACAAGGAACTGCCCAACGATGTCAGCAAAGGTTCGGTACTGTTGCTGAATGACGGCATGCTGGAATTTGACGTGACTGAAGTCAAAGGCGCGCAGGTCATCTGTAAAGTGGTGCGCGGCGGCGTGCTGTCCAACAACAAGGGCATCAACCGCAAAGGCGGGGGCCTTACCGCGCCGGCGCTGACCGACAAGGACAAGGAAGACATCCAGACGGCGGCGCTGATCAAGGCCGACTATCTGGCGGTGTCTTTCCCGCGTTCGGGTGATGACATGAAACTGGCGCGCGAGTTGATGCATGCCGCAGGCGGCAAAAGCCTGCTGATGGCCAAGATCGAGCGTGCCGAAGCCATTGCAGTACTGGACGAAGTGATTGAGGCGTCGGACGCCATCATGGTCGCGCGCGGAGATTTGTCCGTGGAAGTGGGCGATGCGGCCGTGCCGGGGCTGCAAAAGCGCATGATCAAAATGGCGCGCGCCAAGAACAAACTGGTCATCACCGCCACGCAGATGATGGAATCCATGATTACCAACCCGATTCCGACCCGTGCGGAAGTTTCTGACGTGGCGAATGCGGTGCTGGACGGCACTGACGCGGTGATGCTGTCGGCGGAAACCGCTGTCGGTGATTACCCTGTCGAAACCATAGAATCCATGGTGCGCATTTGCACGCAAGCAGAGAAAGAAGCGGAAGATAATGCACTGGATCATCGCCTGTCGCATAGCAAGTTCACCCGGGTTGACCAATCCATCGCCATGTCTGCCTTGTTTGCAGCATCACACTTCAAAGTGAAAGCGATTGTGGCGCTGACCCAGTCCGGCTCTACATCACTGTGGATGTCGCGCATGAATGCGGGCGTACCCATTTTTGCGCTGACCCCGACTGCAGCAACCCTGACCAAAGTGACGCTGTTCAGCGGGGTACATCCGATTGCGTTCAAGCCCAGTTCCAAGCTTCCTTCAGTTGCGCTGAGAGAGGCTGAAGATGAACTGGTGCGTCTGGGCCTGGTGGCAGACGGCGATATGATGGTGATGACGATAGGCGAGGCCATCGGCAAGAGCGGCCATACCAATACGCTGAAAATCGTACGTGTGGGTGACCACAAAAACTAAGGGGTTGCAACCGGGTCGGGTCTGCTCATACACTCGTTGTATTGCATTAGGGTATTTGGATAATTTTTAGTTATTAAGGAGAAGAAAATGGCTCTCGTATCTTTGCGTCAACTGCTGGACCATGCAGCAGAAAATGGCTACGGCCTGCCCGCGTTCAACGTCAATAACCTGGAACAGGTGAAGGCGATCATGGAAGCGGCGGATGAATGCAACAGCCCGGTGATCATGCAGGGTTCCGCCGGCGCGCGCAAGTATGCAGGCGAGCCGTTCCTGCGCCACCTGATCGAGGCTGCGGTGGAAATGTATCCGCACATCCCGGTCGTCATGCACCAGGACCACGGTGCATCGCCGGCTGTTTGCATCAACGCCATCAAGTCCGGCTTCTCCAGCGTCATGATGGACGGTTCGCTGATGACCGACGGCAAGACCCCCTCCACTTTCGAATACAACGTGAACGTCACACGCCAGGTTGTTGAGATGTCCCACGCCGTCGGCGTTTCCGTCGAAGGCGAACTGGGCTGCCTTGGCTCGCTGGAATCCGGCCACGGCGAAAAGGAAGACGGCCACGGTGCTGAAGGCGTACTGAGCCACGACCAGCTGCTGACCGACCCGAACGAGGCTGCAGAATTCGTCAAGGCCACCCAGGTGGATGCACTGGCGATTGCGATCGGTACCTCCCACGGCGCCTACAAGTTCACCAAGCCGCCCACAGGCGACACCCTGGCCATCAGCCGCATCAAGGAGATCCACGCGCGCATCCCCAATACCCACCTGGTGATGCATGGCTCCTCTTCCGTGCCGCAGGAGTGGCTGGAGATCATCAACCAGTTCGGCGGCGCGATGCCGCAGACCTACGGCGTACCGGTCGCAGAGATCGTTGAAGGCATCAAGCACGGCGTACGCAAGGTGAATATCGACACCGACCTGCGCATGGCCTCCACCGGCGCTACCCGCCGCTATCTGGCGCAGAACCCCAAGGACTTCGATCCGCGCAAGTTCCTGGCGGAGACCACCAAGGCGATGAAGGCAATCTGCAAGGCTCGCTACGAAGCATTCGGTAGCGCAGGGCAGGCTGGCAAGATCAAGCCGATCTCGCTGGACTCGATGGCAACCCGCTACATCAAGGGTGAGCTGAACGCAATCGTGAAGTAATACGCACGAGTCGGCAATGAAAAGGCGGCCTTCGGGCCGCCTTTTTTGTTTGTATCCAATGGCCAGACTACCTGGTACGGCTGCGCTTGACTACCGTTGGCGCGGCCAGTTTTTCAGCTTCGTTAAGCAGAAACCGCTTGAACGCCTGCGCGGCGGTGGACAGGCGTTTGGCTTTGCGGTGCGTGATGTACCAGTGGCGCACAATGGGGAAGTGGTCGACGTTGAGCACGGCGAGGCGCGCGGTTTCCAGTTCCAGTTCGGCACTGTGCATGGAGATGATGCCCAGCCCCATGCCGGCCTGCACCGCCTGCTTGATCGCCTCGTTGGTGCCCATCTCCATACCGGCATGGAACTGGACGCCGTGTTCCAAAAAGAAACGTTCCATCGCGCTGCGTGTACCCGAGCCCTGCTCGCGCAGCAGGAAGCTTTCCTGCTCGAGCTGGTGGAGCTTGACGCGCTTTAGCTTGCATAAAGGGTGCGTAGGGGATGCAATGACCACCAGCGGGTTTTTCATGAAGGACTGCGCCAAAATCTCTGATCCTTCGGGGGGCTGGCCCATGATGGCGAGATCAGTGCGGTTTTCGGCCAATTGCTGCAACACGGCATCGCGGTTGGCGACGTGCAGGCTGACTTGGATCTTTGGGTGCTGCTGGCAGAACTTTGCGAGCAATTGCGGCATGAAATAGTTGGCAGTGCTGACCACCGAGATGTCCAGCTGACCGCGCTCCAGCCCTTTCATTTCGCCGAACACGGCTTCCATCTCGTGCAGTTGATCGGCAATGGCGCGGCTGTAGCGCAGCATCTCGCGCCCGGCGTCGGTCAGGTAGATTTGCTTGCCGACCTGTTCGAACAGCGCCAGGCCGATACTGTGCTCGAGCTGCTTGAGCTGCATGGAGATGGCGGGCTGGCTGAGATAGAGCTCTTTCGCCGCAAGCGTATGGCTCAGGTGCCGTGCCACGGCCTCGAAGACTTGTAACTGGCGCAAGGTGAGATGGAGCATGACATAAATCTTACCATAAGCGTTCCTTATTGATTAAATAAAAAAGTTTGACTGTTATTTATGATTTGGCGGGCCTATAGTCACGCCCATCGAAATTTCAGTCGATTTGTTAATCACCTCAGGAGAGTAAATAAATGGATCAGTCAGCACGCTATTCAAACCTGGACCTCAAAGAAGCCGACCTTATCAAGGGCGGCAATCACATTCTGGTCGCCTACAAGATGAAACCCAAGGCCGGTTACGGTTATCTGGAAGCCGCAGCACACTTTGCCGCCGAGTCCTCTACCGGCACCAACGTGGAAGTGAGCACCACAGACGATTTTACCAAGGGCGTTGACGCGCTGGTTTATTACATCGACGAAGCTACCGAAGACATGCGCATCGCGTATCCGATGGAGCTGTTCGATCGCAACATTACCGACGGCCGCATGATGCTGGTTTCCGTACTGACCCTGATCATCGGTAACAACCAGGGCATGGGTGATATCGAGCACGCCAAGATTCACGACTTCTATGTGCCAGAGCGCGCAATCCAGTTGTTCGACGGCCCATCCAAGGACATCAGCGACATGTGGCGTATTCTGGGCCGTCCAGTGGTAAATGGCGGCTACATCGCCGGCACCATCATCAAGCCCAAGCTGGGTCTGCGCCCTGAGCCGTTTGCGAATGCAGCCTATCAGTTCTGGCTGGGCGGCGACTTCATCAAGAACGATGAGCCACAAGGCAACCAGGTGTTCTGCCCACTGAAGAAGGTCGTCCCGCTGGTAGTGGATGCCATGAAGCGCGCGCAGGACGAAACCGGCCAGGCCAAACTGTTCTCCGCCAACATCACCGCCGACGACCACTATGAAATGTGCGCCCGCGCCGACTACATCCTGGAGCAATTTGGCCCGGATGCAGACAAGGTTGCCTTCCTGGTGGACGGTTTTGTCGGCGGCCCCGGCATGATCACCACAGCTCGCCGTCAATACCCGAGCCAGTATCTGCACTACCACCGTGCTGGTCACGGCATGATCACTTCTCCGTCTGCCAAACGTGGTTACACCGCGTTTGTGCTGGCCAAGATGTCCCGCCTGCAAGGTGCTTCCGGCATCCACGTCGGCACCATGGGCTACGGCAAGATGGAAGGTGAAGGCGACGACCGCAACATCGCTTACATGATCGAGCGCGACGAGTGCCAAGGTCCTGTGTATTTCCAGAAGTGGTACGGCATGAAGCCGACTACTCCGATCATCTCCGGCGGCATGAACGCGCTGCGCCTGCCAGGCTTCTTCGAGAACCTCGGCCATGGCAACGTGATCAACACCGCAGGCGGCGGCTCCTACGGCCACATCGACAGCCCGGCAGCCGGCGCGATTTCGCTGCGTCAATCGTACGAGTGCTGGAAAGCTGGTGCCGACCCGATCGAATTCGCCAAGGAGCACAAGGAATTCGCTCGTGCGTTCGAGTCTTTCCCGAAAGATGCGGACACTCTGTATCCAGGCTGGAGGCAGAAGCTGGGCGTGCACAAGTAAGCCAGGGTTTGGTTGATTCAGGCTTCAGATGAAACAAGAAGCCCTGCCAAAATTCTGGCAGGGCTTTTTTTTCTGGACAACGCCACAGCATCAAGCAACGACCCTGATCAGAAATTTTTATGGAGAACATCATGAGCAATACGTTCGACATCAAGCAATATCACATCAAGCAGCAACCGTTCTATCAGCCGCAATCCAACGAAGTCGAGCTGTATGAGGCTGCCTATGCGGCGCGCCTGCCGGTGATGCTGAAAGGCCCGACAGGCTGCGGAAAATCGCGCTTCGTCGAGTACATGGCCTGGAAACTGGGCAAGCCGCTGATCACGGTGGCATGCAATGAAGACATGACGGCTTCCGACCTGGTCGGGCGCTATCTGCTGGACGCCAACGGCACGCGCTGGGTGGACGGCCCGCTGACGCTGGCGGCGCGGCACGGCGCCATCTGCTATCTGGATGAAGTCGTCGAGGCGCGCCAGGACACCACGGTAGTGATCCATCCGCTGACCGACCATCGGCGCACGCTGCCGCTGGACAAGAAGGGCGAGCTGGTCGAAGCGCATGCCGATTTTCAACTGGTGATTTCCTACAACCCCGGCTACCAGAGCCTGATGAAGGACTTGAAGCAGTCTACCAAACAGCGCTTCGCCGGCATGGAATTCGACTACGCTTCCGCTGAAACCGAGACCGCCATCATCAGCAAGGAAACCGGGGTGTCGAGCGAGCTGGCCGCGCAGCTGGTGCGCATCGCCGGAACGGCGCGCAACCTCAAGGGGCACGGCCTGGACGAAGGCATCTCCACGCGCCTGCTGGTGTATGCGGCCACGCTGATCAAGCAGGGCATCACCCCGCGCGATGCGAGCCGCATGGCGCTGGTGCGGCCGATCACCGATGACGCGGATATCCGCGATACGCTGGATCACGCGATCGATGCCGTTTTTGCGTAACGGGCGAATCGCAGCAGCGGAGAAACGTACATGACGACAACAGCCGAGGAAGATCGCAAAACGCTGGATTGCAACTTTCCGCGCGTGCTGAGCGTGCTCGATGACTGCATGGCGCATGCGCGCGCCAAACTTTCGCCAGCCGGAGTGGCGGCCTATCTGGAAGGCGCGCGCGTCATCGGTAAGAGCGGGCGCGGCGAGGAGCCGATCCTGGAATTTCTGGAGGAAATGCCGCTGGTCGCGGTACAGCTCGGCGAAGACGTGATCGCGGACGTCGTCGAATTTACGCGCATGCTGGCGCGTTCGCCGAACAGCCGGGCAATGGCGCCGTTCCTGCAGAGCCTGCTGACAGCGGCGCGCGCGCTGGAAAGCAGCGAGCTGTTCCGAGAGTATCTGGTTCTGGTCGCGCAGACCATGCAGCGCACCACGCCCAAGGTGCACGGAATCGATTCCATGTACGACAGCCCGTGCCTGGTGGATTTTCTCAACAGCGTGCCGTCCCTTTTCGGGCAGGTATCACTGAACGGGCTGCGCAACTGGGTGGATTACGGCGTCAAGAGTTATGCCCATGACCCGGACAATCAACGCGAATATTTTAAGCTTCTATCGGCGGACAGCCGCGCCGTGCTGCAGCGTGAGCGCCACGGTGCGCTGCTGATCGACAACGAGCGCAAGCTGGATCTTTACCTGCGCGGCCTGTGGGCGAGCGTGCTCAACTTCGTCCCGTATTCGCTGGCCTATGACGAGTTGCGCAAACCCATGCCCTACCTGGACAATCTGGGCGTCCACCTGCCGGACGTTTACGACGCGCTGCCCAACGGGGTAAGCGGCGTGGACCGCTACCGCGCGCTGCTGGCGCATATCGTCGCCCACAAGCGCTGGAGCACGCCGCTCATCGCGGACAATTTCAGCCCGTTTCAGCGCATGGCTATCGAAGTATTCGAGGATACGCGCGTGGAATATCTGGCGATGCAGGAATATCCGGGCCTGCGCAATCTGTGGTGCGCACTGCATCCCGTTCCGAAGGAAGGCACCTGCCCGGAAGGCTGGTCGTCGCTGCGCCACCGGCTGTATACGCTGTCCCGCGCCTTGCTCGATCCGCACCACGGCTACACCAATCCGGCCATACTCAAGTATGTGCAGCGTTTCCATGAGGTGATGCAGGCCGGCGCGACGACCACCGAATCCATGGTGACGCTGGGCATACAGTTCATTGTCGAGACCCGCGCGCCGAACGATTCGGGCGCCAAGATTTATTTCGAGGACACCGAAGTCGACTACCGCGATGACAACCGCCAGATGTGGCGTTTCATCGAAGAAGGCGACGAAGAAGTGTACGAAAACCAGCCGACCCGGCCGCAGCAGGTCGAGGAAAAAGAGAACGAAAGCCTGCCGCCGCGCTTGTACCAGGAATGGGACTACAGCAACGAGCATTATCGCCCCGACTGGGTGAGCCTGTACGAGCACATGCACCCCAAGGGCGATGCCGGCTACATCGACAAGCTGCTGGCCAAGCACAACATGCTGGCCAAGCGCTTGAAGAAAATCATCGACATGCTCAAGCCGCAGAACAAGGTACGCATACGCTATCAGGAAGAAGGTTCGGAGCTGGATCTGGACATCGCGATCCGCTCGCTGATCGACCTGAAGAGCGGCAGCCAGCCCGACACGCGCATCAACATGAGCCACCGCCATGATGGGCGCAGCGTGGCAGTTTCCCTGCTGCTGGACCTGTCTGCCTCACTGGGCGACGTACCGGAAGGACACACTCAGACCAAGCTGGAACTCAGCCAGGAAGCGGTTTCCCTGTTGTCATGGGCCATCGAGAAGATGGGCGATCCGTTTGCCATCGGCGGATTCAATTCCGACACGCGCCACGCCGTGCGCTACCAGCATTTCAAGGGGTACAAGGAACACTGGGGCGACGAGGTCAAGGCACGCCTTGCCGCAATGGAAGCGGAATATTCCACACGCATGGGCGCCGCAATGCGCCATGCCGGGCACTACCTTGCGCATCAGGAAGCCGAGAAGAAACTGCTGCTGATACTGACCGATGGCGAGCCCGCGGATATCGATGTGCATGACCCGCGCCTGCTCATCGAAGACGCAAAGATCGCGGTGCGCGAACTGGACCAGAAAGGCATCTACACCTTCTGCATCAACCTTGATCCCAAGGCGGACGAATATGTATCGGACATCTTTGGCAAGCAGTATGCCGTGATCGACAACATCGCGCGCCTGCCGGAACGCTTGCCGCAGCTGTTCATGTCGCTGGTGAAATAACCGGCTGGTTCAACCGGGCCATTCCCGGAATTGAATGGATCGCTCCGCGTGCTACCGTTACTTGACAGGCGTCGTTCCACGCAACGCGCAATCGAGCATGGCGACGCGCAACACGTCTACCACCCGCGAGCGCGGAAAGCTGGTACGCCATACCAGACCGATACGGCGTGTGGGTTGCGGTTCTACAAAGGGACGCACCCGCAGCAGCGGATCAGTTCCATCCAGCGGATCGGCTGCACTGGCCGGCATGACAGTGATGCCGACGCCGCCTGCAACCATCTGGCGTATGGTCTCCAGCGAGCTGCCTTCGAGCAGGCGCGGCGCGTGGCCCTGCCGGGCTGCGGCAGCGTGCGCGCACAGATCCAGCACCTGGTCGCGGAAGCAATTTCCCGCCCCCAGCATCAGCAACGGCTCATCCAGCAGCCAAGGCGGCTCGATTGCACTTTTCTTCTCCCAGGGGTGACCAGCGGGAACGACCGTGCGGAACAGCTCGTCATAAACCGGCAGCGACACCAGCCCGGCTTCCTCCAGCGGCAATGCAATGACTATGACATCCAGTTCGCCGCGCCGCAGCGATTCAAGCAGGCGATCGGTATAATTTTCCTGCAATACCAGCTGCATGCCGGGTGCGCGGCTACTTAACAGCGGCACCAGTTTCGGCAACAGATAAGGCCCGACCGTATAGATCACGCCCAGATGCAGCACGCCGCTCAGCGGATCCTTGCCCTGATCAGCGATTACCTTGATGCGCGCCACTTCGGCGAGGGCGCGCCCTGCCTGGGTGATCACCTGTTCGCCCAGCGGAGTGACTTGAACCTCTCCGGCGCTGCGCTCAAACAGGGCAACGCCGAGTTCTTCTTCCAGTTTCTTGATGGCGACGGACAGCGTCGGCTGCGACACGAAGCATCTCTCTGCCGCACGGCCAAAGTGCCGCTCCTGAGCCAGGGCAATGATGTAGCGCAAGTCGGTGAGGGTCATGATGGAGTCTGATTCAATTGCAGGCCGATTAGGCTAACACAACCTGCACCCTGTGCGGACTGGCATATGTGCGACAGACATGTGGCAGAAGCACAAACATGGAGCGGGGACGCAAAAACCTGTAAAATTGCACGTTTCAGAATTCACATAAGACAGGGGAAACAACATGAGCAAGAGTTTGGTGCAGTTCATCATCGAGGAACAACGGCATATCCCGAACGCCAGCGGCGATTTTACCGGGCTGCTCAGCGACATCATTTCCGCATGCAAGCAGATTGCGCATGACGTGAACAAGGGTGCGCTGATCGGTGTGCTGGGTAGCGCAGGCAGCGAGAACGTGCAGGGCGAAACGCAGAAGAAGCTGGACGTCATCACCAACGAAGTATTCATCAAGGCCAACGAGTGGGGCGGCCATCTGGCCGCGATGGCGTCGGAAGAAATGGACGATATCTACCCGATTCCCGCCAAATACCCGAAGGGCAAGTACTTGCTCACGTTCGACCCGCTGGATGGCTCATCCAATATCGACGTGAATATTTCCGTCGGTACGATCTTTTCCATCCTGCGTTGCCCCGAAGGCGTGACCAACCCGACTGCCGCAGATTTCATGCAGCCCGGCACCAAGCAGGTTTGCGCCGGTTATGCGCTGTACGGCCCGGCCACCATGCTGGTGATTACCACCGGGCAGGGCGTGAACGGTTTCACGCTGGACCGCGACGTGGGCGACTTTTTCCTGACCCATCCCAACATGACCATCCCTGCCGACACTCAGGAATTCGCCATCAACATGTCCAACCGCCGCTACTGGGAGGCCCCGGTACAGCGTTACGTCGAAGAGTGCACCAAGGGCAAGGATGGCGGGCGCGAGAAGAATTTCAACATGCGCTGGGTTGCTTCGATGGTAGCTGAAGTGCACCGCATCCTGACGCGCGGCGGCATTTTCATGTACCCGTTCGACACCAAGGAAGCCGGCAAGGCGGGCAAGCTGCGCCTGATGTACGAAGCCAACCCGATGTCCTTCATCGTGGAACAGGCGGGCGGCATGAGCTCCACCGGGCGCGAGCGCATCATGGAACTGAAGCCCACCGGACTGCACCAGCGCGTGCCAGTGATTCTCGGCTCGAAGAACGAAGTCGAGCGCGTGGTGGGTTACCACAAGGGAGCGTGAGCCATGAGCAAGCCACTCGTTTCCATCGTGATGGGCAGCAGCAACGACTGGGAGATCATGCAGCAGGCCGCGCAGCAGTTGAAGGATTTCGGCGTGGCTTATGATGCGCGCGTGATCTCCGCGCACCGCTCGCCCGACCTGTTGTTCGACTACATCAAGGACATGACCGCGCAGGGCGTGCAGTGCTTCATCGCCGGCGCGGGCGGCGCGGCTCACCTGGCCGGCGTGGTTGCGGGCAAAACCACGCTGCCGGTGCTGGGTGTGCCGATTCCTTCCAAGTACCTCAAGGGTATGGATTCGCTGCTGTCCATCGTGCAGATGCCGAAGGGCATCCCGGTCGCCACCTTCGCCATCGGTGAAGCGGGTGCGGCCAATGCGGGTCTGTTTGCGGTTTCCATGCTGGCGTTGAACGATGCGGCGCTGGCACAGAAGCTGGCTGATTACCGCAAGAAGCAGGCCGAACAAATCGCCGCGACCACCTTGCCGTCGCTGGGCTGAATAAACCCACACCCCTCCCGGCCCGCCTGTTGGGAGGGTTTGAGATTTCGAGGAACACCATGACTGTTTTGCATGAATCCAACCTGACCAGCCTGCCGCTGCTGCATCGCGGCAAGGTACGCGATCTCTATGGCATCGACGATCAGCATTTACTGATCGTCCAGACCGATCGCCTGTCCGCGTTCGATGTCATCCTGCCCACGCCCGTACCGGGCAAGGGTCAGGTGCTGACCACCCTGTCCAACTTCTGGTTTGGCAAACTGGGCCACATCATCCCCAACCATCTTTCCGGCATCGCACCGGAATCGGTCGTGAAAACCGATGCGGATCGCGCGCAGGTGGCTGGCCGTGCTTTTGTCGTGAAACGCCTGAAGCCGCTGCCGATCGAGGCCATCGTGCGCGGCTATCTGGTCGGCTCCGGCTGGAAGGATTATCAGAAGACCGGCGCAGTGTGCGGCATCGCGCTGCCCGCCGACATGAAGGAAGCGCAGAAACTACCGCAACCGCTGTTTACCCCGTCTACCAAGGCAGCGGTGGGCGAGCACGACGAAAACATCTCCTTCGATCAGGCCAGCAAATTGCTCGGAGAAGCGCGCGCCAACGAAGTAAAAAATGCGACGCTGGCGTTGTACACCGAAGCCGCTGAATACGCCGCCACCAAAGGCATCATCATCGCCGACACGAAATTTGAATTCGGCGTGGATGCGTCGGGCAAGATGTATCTGATCGACGAAGCGCTGACACCGGATTCCTCGCGCTTCTGGCCTGCCGATCAATATCGCGTCGGCAGCAATCCCCCCAGCTTCGACAAGCAGTTCGTGCGCGACTGGCTGGAGTCGTCCGGCTGGAACAAGCAGCCGCCCGCACCGGAAGTGCCCGCCGACGTGCTGCAAAAAACCTCGGACAAATATCTCGAAGCCTTGCGCAGGCTGATTGGCTGATGGCGTCTCTGCAGCAGTTGATCGAGGGCTTCAGGCGTTTCCGCGAGCGCCATTTCACCCGTGACAATGCGTTGTACAGTACGCTGGTTGCGCGCGGGCAAACGCCCAAGACGCTGGTCGTCAGCTGCTGCGATTCGCGCGTGGATCCCGCACTGGTGCTGGACTGCGAGCCTGGCGACCTGTTCGTGATCCGCAACGTGGCCAACCTGGTCCCGCCTGCAGAAAGCAGCAACAGCGGCCATCATGGCACGAGTGCAGCACTGGAGTTTGGCGTGCGCAACCTGAAGGTGGAACACATCATCGTGTTCGGCCATGCGCAGTGTAGCGGCATCCGCGCGCTGATCGAAACAGGGGAAACCAACAGCGATACTGAATCCTATATCGGCGACTGGATGCGCCTGGCACAGAGTGCGCGTGCTGAGGTATTGCAGGAAATGCCCGATGCCCCGCTGGAAGACAAGATAGATGCCTGCGAGCTGCGCGCCATCCTGGTTTCATTGCGCAACCTGGAGACTTTCCCATGGATACGCGAGCGTGTAGAAAATGGAACGCTTACGCTGCACGGCTGGTATTTCGACATCGAGGACGGCAAGTTGCTGCAGTACGATGCCGCCGCCGGGAAATTCGCCGCACTTTAAACCTTAGCGGCGCCCTCTATTTTTTCGTGGCCGTGGTCAGTTCCCGGTAGCGTGCCTTGTCGGCGGCAAAAGTTGCCTTGACGGCGGCCGCCTTACTCTCAGCCTGAGTCAAATCCTGTTGCAGTTGGGTAATTTTTTTCTCTGCTTCAGCGATGTCGGTCTGCAATGAAGCCGGGATCTTTCTGCCGGCTGCCTTCATTTGTGCAGCCTCTTTTTGGTAACTGCTCCGACTTTCCTGTGCTGACTTCTGCAGCATGTGGATGCTGTTGATGCGTGCATCAACCTGTTGCATGTTGCGCTCAAGCGCCAGGTCAATTTCCTTCTCATTGCTGTAAGTATTCAGCAATGCACTGTCCTTGCGGCGCTGCTCAATTGCTGCTTGTTCCTCGGGAGTCTTTTTGCCTGATGCGGCGTCCTCCGGTGAAGCCTTTTTCTTGACCACGCTCCCCTTGTCGTTAAATTGCACCCTGTCCTTATTGGCATATTCCGGCGGAACGGTTTCGCCATAGTGAGTGACACCCTTGTCATCCACCCACTTGTACAGTTTCGCTTCAGCCGTTGCGCTGAACGCGGCAAACAGCACCAGAGCCGCACCAAATGTCCCAGTTTTAGTCATTCTTCACTCCATAACGATCACGATAAGACTGCACAGCCTGCAGATTCTGCATCATTCCACCCTGACCCTGCAAATAGCCGAGCAAATCATCCAGCGTGGCGATAGACACCACCGGCAGCCCATAGTTTCGTTGCACCTCCTGTGTTGCGGAAAGCTCGCCCTGCCCGCGCTCCATTCGGTCCAGCGCAATGACCACGCCGCAAGGTGTCGCGCCCGCCGCGCGGATGAGTTCGATGGACTCGCGCACCGAAGTTCCGGCAGAGATTACGTCGTCGATGATCAGCACCCTGCCCTGCAGCTTCGCGCCCACCGTGGTGCCGCCCTCGCCATGATCCTTGGCTTCCTTGCGGTTGAAGCAATACGGCACGTTGCAACCCTGCTCGGCGAGCGCGATGGCAGTGCCCGCAGCCAGCGGAATGCCTTTGTAGGCCGGGCCAAAGAGCATGTCGAAAGGCACTTCGGAGGCAAGAACCGCCTGCGCATAGAACTGGCACAATTCGCGCAGCGCTGATCCATCATTGAACAGCCCGGCATTGAAAAAATAGGGCGACAGGCGCCCCGCTTTGGTCTGGAATTCGCCGAAACACAGCACTTCCTGCTGAATGGCGAAACGAATGAAATCCTGGCGAAATTGCGACATATCAAATTGAGGGGGTGGATTTGGAAGGCCATTATAATGGTGCGCTTTAAGTACGGAGTAACTTTGTGCGCATCATCTCGCTCAACCTGAACGGCATCCGTTCCGCCTTCAACAAGGGGCTGCTGCCCTGGCTTGCGCAGCAGCAGGCCGACATCGTCTGCTTGCAGGAACTCAAGGCGCAGGCTGCCGACATGACACCGGACATGCTCACCCCGCACGGCTATCACGGCTATTTCCACTATGCCGAAAAGAAGGGCTACAGCGGCGTAGGCATCTATTCCAGACGGAAGCCAGATGCAATCATCGAAGGACTGGGGCTGCCGGAGTTCGATGCCGAGGGACGCTATCTCGAAGCGCAGTTCGGCAAGCTCAGCGTGGTGTCGCTTTACCTGCCCTCCGGCTCCAGTGGCGACGAGCGGCAGGCGGTGAAGTTTCGTTTCATGAAAGCGTTCATGCCTCACCTGCGCGATCTGTATGCCAGCGGCCGCGAAATCATCCTGTGCGGCGACTGGAACATCGCGCACACCGAAAAGGACCTGAAAAACTGGCGCGGCAACAAGAAGAATTCCGGCTTCCTGCCAGAGGAGCGCGCGTGGCTCACGCAGCTGTTCGACGAAGTCGGCTTCGTGGACGTGTTCCGCAAGCTGCACCCGGAACTCGAAGCCTACACCTGGTGGTCGAACCGCGGCCAGGCCTGGGCCAAAGACGTGGGCTGGCGCATCGACTACCACATCGCCACACCCGGCATCGCCGGCACCGCCCGATCATCCGGCATCTACAAGGAACAGCGCTTCAGCGACCATGCGCCGCTGACGGTGGATTACGACCATGCCATTTAATGGCTGGCCTTACGCCGCGACCTTGGGCAGATTGGCGAGAGACAGCTTCAGCGCCTCTTCCGGATAGGCGAAATCTTCCAGCTCGTCCGCGAAATATTTGTCATACGCCGCCATGTCGAAGTGGCCGTGCCCGGACAGGTTGAAGAACAGCGTCTTGGGCTCGCCGCTCTGTTTGCAGCGCAGCGCCTCGTCGATGCAGGCAGAAATCGCGTGGTTTGATTCCGGCGCGGGGATGATGCCCTCGGCACGTGCGAAAGTGACGCCTGCCTGGAACGTGGCCAGCTGCGGCACCGCCACCGCCTCGATCAGTTTTTCGTGATACAGCTGCGACACCAACGCCGAATCGCCGTGGTAGCGCAGCCCGCCGGCGTGGATGCCGGGCGGCATGAAGTCGTGTCCCAGCGTGTACATCTTGAGCAGCGGCGTGAGCTTGGCGGTGTCGCCGAAATCATAGGCATATTGTCCGCGCGTCAATGTCGGGCAGGATGACGGCTCCACTGCCACCAGCCGCACGTTGCGGCCAGCGGCCTTGTCGGCGAAGAACGGGAAGGCCACGCCGCCAAAATTGGAGCCGCCGCCGCAGGGCGCGAAGATCATGTCCGGATAATCGCCCGCCAGCTCGAACTGTTTCTTCGCTTCCAGCCCGATGACGGTCTGGTGCAGCAGTACGTGGTTGAGCACCGAGCCCAGCGCGTAATTCGTGTCGGCGCGGTTGGCGGCATCCTCCACCGCCTCGGAAATCGCCAGTCCGAGCGAGCCGGGGCTGTTCGGGTCAGCAGCCAAGGCAGCGCGCCCGGACTGTGTTTCCATCGAGGGGCTGGCGAACACCTCCGCGCCCCAGGTGTGCATCATCGAGCGGCGGAACGGCTTCTGCTCGTAGCTGATCTTCACCATGTACACGCGCACCTCCAGCCCGAACATCTGCCCGGCCAGAGCAATCGAAGAACCCCATTGCCCCGCGCCGGTCTCGGTGGCGATGCGCTTGATGCCCGCCTCCTTGTTGTAATACGCCTGCGGGATGGAGGTGTTGACCTTGTGCGACCCTGCCGGTGAGACGCCCTCGTATTTGTAATAGATCTTCGCAGGCGTGCCCAGCGCCGCTTCCAGCCGGTGCGCGCGGAACAGCGGCGAAGGTCGGTACAGGCGATACGCCTCGCGCACCGCTTCGGGAATCGGAATCCAGCGCTCGCTGGAGACCTCCTGCATGATCAAACTCATCGGGAAAATCGGCGCCAGCGCCTCGGGGCCGATCGGCTTGCCGTCCGGCCCCAGCACCGGCGCGGGCCGATTCGGCATGTCCGCCACCACGTTGTACCAGTGCGTTGGAATATCGTTTTCCTGCAAGATGAACTTGGTCTGCGACATGACGTTCTCCCCGATGGTGTTGTTATGAAAACGGAACGTAAATCTACTGCACGAAGCGGCACGCGCTCGGCAGGTTGTTAAAATAGCATATTGGCCGTGAAAATTACGGTTTCGATACTCAACCATAACTGGAGGGCAACATGGCAATGGATGTAATTGATTACTACGTGCACGGCGACGACATGCAGTTCGTCGAAATCGAGCTGGACCCGGGCGAGGCCGCGATCGGCGAGGCCGGCAGCATGATGTACATGGAGGATGGCATTCAGATGGACACCGTGTTCGGCGACGGCTCGGCGCAGCAGGGCGGCATCTTCGGCAAACTGATGGGTGCCGGGAAGCGCCTGATCACCGGAGAATCGCTGTTCACCACGATCTTCACCCACCAGGGGCAAGGCAAGAAAAAGGTGGCCTTCGCCGCACCCTACACCGGCAAGATCATCCCGTTCGACCTGCAGAAATATGGCGGCACCATGATCTGCCAGAAGGACGCCTTCCTCTGCGCTGCCAAGGGCGTGTCGCTCGGCATCGCCTTCCAGAAAAAACTGGGCACCGGCTTCTTCGGCGGCGAAGGCTTCATCATGCAGAAGCTGGAAGGCGACGGCCTGGCCTTCGTGCATTCCGGCGGCACCGTGATGGAACGCAACCTCGCTCCCGGCGAAATATTGCGCGTGGATACGGGCTGCGTGGTGGCCTATACGCCCAGCGTGGATTTCGACATCCAGTTCGTCGGCGGCATCAAGACCGCGCTGTTTGGCGGTGAAGGGCTGTTCTTCGCGGTGATGCGCGGGCCGGGTACGGTGTGGCTGCAGTCGCTGCCGTTTGCGCGGCTGGCTTCGCGCATCTTTGCCGCTGCCCCGATGAGGCAGGGTGGCGGCGGTTCCGGCGGCGAACAGGGAGGCTTGCTCGGCAGCCTGTTGAATGGCAGCGACTGACACTTATCCGGCACGCGGCTTCGGTCCGGGCCTGCCGCCGCAAGGCGCTGCTGTGCGCCTGCAGCTTGCGGGCGAGCTGCTTCAGATCGAAGGCTGGCCAGAGATCGTTGCCGTACGCAGTGGAGAAGCCGCCGCGCGCTGTCAGAACAATGGTCTGCTGCTGGAATGGCAGACGCCCCAGGGGCGGTGCGGATTGTTGCTGGAACCGCCAGCAGCAACCGCACTTGCCGGCTGGCTCCCGCCTGCCGGAAGTCATCAAGATGCGAGCACCCGTCGCTGGCTGTGGATGGTTCTGTTCCTGTCCTTCGGTCTGCCGCTGTTGCTGCTCGCGTTGTTTTTTGGATACCGTGCGGAGATTGTCGATGCCGTCGTTGCGCGCATCCCTGTCGAACAGGAAAAAAGCCTGGGTGAACGCCTGTGGAAGGCGCAGGGCGCGCAACTCAAACTGATCAAAGGCGCTGCAGCCAATCGTTTCATCGAAGAGACCGGGGCACGCCTGGCGCAGGCGCGGCCCACGCCCTATCGCTACCGGTTTTTCCTCGTGGACGATGCCAGCGTCAATGCGTTCGCCATGCCGGCGGGCTCCATCGTCGTGCATCGCGGACTGATCGAAAAAGCCGCTTCTGCCGAAGAAGTGGCGGGCGTCCTGGCGCATGAGATCGAGCATGTCGAGCAGCGCCACGCGCTGCGCGGACTGGTGCAGGAACTGGGTTTGACGGTGATCTGGTCTGGCGTCAGCGGAGATGTCGTCGGCGGGGCCGCGGCAGAATGGCTTAAGGGGCTGGCCGCCATGCAATTCTCCCGCGCCCAGGAAGCCGCTGCCGATGCAGGAGGTTATGAACGATTGCTGGCAGCCCGGATCGACCCGCACGGCATGGCAAGCTTTTTCGACACATTGTCCAGGCAGCAAAATGACATGCCCGGGGCGTTGAGCCTGTTGTCCACGCACCCCGGCAGCGCAGAACGCGCCGCCGCCATGAGGACGCGATTGCACACCGCACCGGCCTTGCCGCCGCTGGCCTACGACTGGCCGGCGATACGCGCATCCCTGCAAAAGAACGGTGCCGCACCGGCCAGCGACGGCGCAGCCATCAAATCTCCAGGGTAAGACACTTGCAGGCGCCGCCCGCCTTCAGAAATTCGGAAACATCCGCTTCGATGACTTCGAAGCCGCGTTGTGCCAGCGCGGATTTCAATTCTGGCGACGCACGATGCAGGATGATGCGCTGACCGATGTTGATGGCGTTGCATGCAAAATTCCTGGCATCCTGCTCCGACACCCAGATGATGTTTTCACCGAATGCGTGCTTGAGGATTTCCACGCTCTTTCTGGAGAACGCCTTGTCGTAGGCGAGGGCTTGCCCCTGCGGCAGCGGACAGAAGGCCGTGTCGAGGTGATACCAGTGAGGGTTGATGAGTTCCAGACCCATGGCTTCGACCCTGAGTACATCGATGATCTCACCCAATGCGTGCGAGTCGCTGCGAATGCCCGAGCCGACCCAGAGCCTGCCTTGGGAATCGAACAGCGCATCGCCCGCGCCTTCGAATATCGTGTCCGGCGCAAGATGCTGCACCCGGTAGCCGTGCGCTGAAAAAAACGTCTCGAAGAATCTGGCTTCAGGTTGTCTTTCCGCGTGGCGAAACGACGAGACGATGCATTGCTTTTTCCCGTCCTCCCCCACATGCACCAGCCCTGCGTTTGCGGTGAAGGTCATATCCGGCAGTCCGGCCACCGTCTCGATCAGGCTGACCGACGCCAGCCTCGCCACGATGCCGTGCAGATTTTCCCACTGCCGCTGCGCCAGTTCCCGGTCCACTCTCCCCAGGTTTCCTTCCATCCAGGGATTGATCACGTAGCGCACCTCGAAGAACTTCGGCTCGCACATCAGGAAATGATTCATCGGTTATTCCCGCCGTTTTAGTGAGTATTGGATTCCGATTGGCTGCTTGAAGCAGCGTCATTCCACGGCGCAACCTTGAACAGCAGCAGCATGCCCGGTAGCGCGAGCAGTGCACATAGCAAGAAGAACCCCGTCCAGCCCATCATCTCCACCAGCCAGCCGGTGGCGGCATTGGCGAAGGTGCGTGGAATGGCCATCAGGCTGGTGAACAGCGCGAACTGAGTGGCGGTATAAGCAGGATGTGTGGTGCGTGCAATGAAGGCGACGAAGGCAGCCGTGCCGACGCCGACGCCGAATGCTTCCAGCCCGATCACGATGGCGAGCTGGGTGCGTTCCAGCGCGCCGATTTCGGCGTGATGGCCGATGGAGGCCAGCCAGGCGAAACCGAAGATCGCGAGCAATTGCACCACACCGAACAGCCACAGCGCGCGGTTGATGCCGATCTTCACCATCCATAATCCACCCAGCAGGCCGCCGATGACCGATGGCCACAGCCCGGCGTTCTTGGCGATCAGGCCGATGTCGGTCTTGGAAAAACCCATGTCGAGGTAGAACGGCGTAGCCAGGGCGGTGCACATGCTGTCGCCGAGCTTGTAGAACAGCAGGAAAGCGAGAATCAGCAGCGCGCTGCCCCAGCCCTGGCGATTGATGAATTCACGGAACGGCTCTACCACCGCGTCGCGCAGCGACTTCGGCGGCGTGGCGCGGTGCGGCTCCTGCACCATCAAGGTCATCGCGATGCCGGGCAGCATGAACAGCGCGGTGATGATGAACACCATGTTCCACGGCATGATGTCTGCCAGCACCAGCGACAGCGAACCCGGCACCAGCCCCGCGATGCGGTAGGCGTTCACGTGCACCGCATTCCCCAGCCCCAGCTCGCTGTCCGCCAGCAGCTCGCGGCGGTAGGCATCGAGCACGATGTCCTGCGTGGCGCTGAGGAAGGCGAGCAGCGTGGCGATCCACGCGATGGTGCGCAGATCGCTCTGCGGCGAAAATGCGCCCATTGAGGCAATCACGGCCAGCAGGCCGAACTGGGTGAGCACCATCCAGCCGCGCCGCCGCCCCAGCAGCGGCAC
>JAUQWW010000054.1 GCA_030834965.1 Gallionellaceae bacterium
TGATTGAAAAATACTTGGGTTAGCGCATGATACCGCTTGTCCTGCCGCTCGTCGTTTCGAGCTTGTGCTTATAACTCCATGATGTTAAGTTCCTTGTTCATTTCATGCTTAAAGGTGGCAGCGTGCTGAAATCACTCGTCAAAGCTTTGGGATTTGCCCTGTATGAGCGTAAGCGCAGCATAGGGTTTATTATTGGCCTGGCCTTTTCCGGAGCCGCTTTCGCGCTGGGCATGGGCGGCATCAACGTGATTACTGCCTTGGGGGAACCCCTGAAGGCAGATATCGAACTGGTAGCAGTCAGCAGCGCTGAAAAAAATAGCATGTCTGCGCGCTTGGCCTCGCCCGAGGTGTTCAAGAGTGCGGGCTTGGAATACCCTTCCCGCTTACCCCAGTTGAAATTCAAGATCGAGACGCGTGCAGAGGGCGGAAAGTATATCCGGGTGACTTCCGTAGAGCCTATAAACGAGCCTTTTGTCAGCATGCTGGTGGAATTAAGTTGGCCATCGGGCAAGCTGTTGCGTGAATATACTTTCTTGCTCGATCCACCGGGATTCAAGCCGGAGTTGATCAAGGAAGCGGAAGTGCAGCCGGTTGCACCGAGCGCCGCTGTAGCGCCTGCCGAACCCAGGCCCGCGGCAGTGGTAAGCGAACCCGCACCGATGCGCGCTACCGCACCAGTGGATGAAAAGGTGTTTGCTACGGCGGCACCTGCCGCAAAACCTGCTGCACCTGGCGAAGTTGCTGAGGGCACCATCAAGGTGAATCGCGGCGATACGTTGAGCAAAATCGCCAAACAAATGAAACCTTCCGATGTCAGCCTTGAGCGCATGCTGGTTGCACTGTATCGCGCCAATGCGGATGCATTCGGCGGCAAAAACATGAACCGCCTTAAGGCCGGCAAGATCCTGCGCATGCCGGATCGGTCCGAGTTGGACGCTCTGAATCAGACAGATTCGGTGCAGGAAATTCGTGTACAAGCTGCCGATTGGAATGCCTATCGTCAGAAGCTGGCGGCAGCCAGTGTCGCCATGACAGAGCAGGCACCGAAGCAGGAGGTATCCGGCAAAATCAGCACAACCGTTGCCGATAAGACACCTGCTGCCAAAGAATCCGCCAAGGAAGTGGTAAGGTTGTCCAAGGGTGAAGAGCCCGGTGACAAGACGGCGGGTGGCGGGGAGGCAAAAGCCTTGCAGGATAAGGCCCGTCAGGAAGAGGAGGCCATCGCCAAGAGCAAGGCGCTGCAGGAAAGCAGCGAGCGCATTGCCATGCTGGAAAAGAACGCCAAGGCAATGCAGCGCCTGATTGAATTGAAGAGCCAGTCTGCAGCCAAACCAGAAGCCAAAGCCGCAGCCGCGCCAGAAGTCACGCCGGAAGCCAAGCAGGAACCTCCAAAATTTGCGCTTAAGCCGGAGGCACTTGCTCCTGTCGTTGCAGCCAGTGCGGTTGAAGCAGCCAGTGCGGTTGAAGCAGCCAGCGCGGTTGAGGCAGTCGCCAGTGCAGTGCAGCCAGCCCAGCCTGCTGCCAAACCAGTTGCGAAGCCGGTGGCGCCCCCACCCCCGCCTTCGCTGCTGGACGAGATTCTTGGCGAGCCGCTCTATCTGGCGGGTGGTGCCGCCGCCCTGCTTGCCTTGGGTGGTTTGGGATTGATGCTGGGACGGCGGCGCAAGGCCAGTGCATTTGCTGGCAGCGAGGAGATGGAGGAGGTGGGCAGCACCAGCGGCCGCATTTTTGCTCCGCCAGCACCCTCTCCGGAAACTGGCGACTTCACGCGGGTCACAGCCGCAGCCGCGGCTGCCAGTGTGGCGCAGCCCGATGAGGTGGATCCGATCAGTGAAGCTGACTTGTTCCTGAATTTCGGCCGCGATGGTCAGGCGGAAGAAATTCTGAAAGATGCGTTGGGCAGAAATCCATCGAATCTTCCGGTGATGCTCAAGCTAATGTCCATCTATGCGAACCGCAAGGATGCCAGCCTGTTCTCCACCTACGCGCAGCAGGTGCAGGATTCGGGCGATGCGGCGGCATGGGAACAAGCCTGTGAGATGGGTCGCAAGCTGGAACCAAATAATCCATTGTATGGAGGTGCTGGCAGCGAGCAAGTGGTTCATGCATCCCCGGATGCAGTCAAAGGTGAACCGTCTGCACAGGTAGTGGATTTCGATCTGGGCTTGGGTGCTCCGGAAGTTTTGCCCGCATCAGGCGAAAAGGCCGCTGCCATACCGCAGGTGGATTTTGATCTCGGTCTTGAGGGGCCAAAAACGCCACTGAGCGAGACAACCATGGTTATGTCGCCGGGAGAATTGGAGCAGCGAGAGGCAGCAGTTGCTTTTGATCAGGAAAGACCTGCACAACAAAGCCAAAGCGGCGTACAGGCAGAATCGCTGGATTTTGATGTGACGGCTACCAATCCAAGTTTGTCTGTGCCAGGTTCGGAGCTGGCACAAGCTGAAGCGGCAGCAGCGAATCTTGAAGATATGATTGTTGATGTGACCGCTGCTCATCCTTCGTTGTCTGCAACGACTGAACAAACCGCGGCTGCGTCTGCCCCGGAGAATGTCGGTAAAGAGGACGCCTTCATGCTGGATTTCCACATCGACGACAGACCTGTCGGTGAAAAGACTGAGGCTGCACCGGCGCAGGTCGAGACCAGGAAAACAATGGACATCGACCTGAGCGATATCAGCCTGGACATGGGCGAGCCGACTGTTCAGATGGCCGCACCCGCGAGCGAGGGCAGGGATGCAAACTGGCACGACGTTGCGACCAAGCTTGATCTTGCCAAGGCATATCAGGAAATGGGTGATGCCGCAGGTGCGCGCGAGATACTGGATGAGGTGGTGCGCGAGGGCGATGCACAGCAGCGCGAAACTGCCGAGGCGATACTGAAGCAACTGCCTGGCTGAGCCGTATTGTGCGAACCGGACGGCAGCCGCGGATAACCGGCTGCCGTTCCCTTTTTTGGGTTGAACATTTGACTAAAATGATGCCACACCCTGCCGTGTCAATTCTGCTCTGGGCCTGTCTGACGGTTGCCGTGCAGTCTCTGCACCCAGTCGGCCTGCTGCTCACCGGCGTGCCGCTGCTGCTTGCTGCCTGTGCCTTGTCGGCCGCACGCTTGCGCATGCTGCTGCGCCGCACACGCTGGATCATGCTGTCACTGCTGCTCATTTATGCTTATGCCACACCGGGTGAGGCTGTGTGGGCGCAGCTTGCGGAATTCAGTCCGACGTACGAAGGCCTGCTCGACGGCATGCTGCAGCTGGGCCGTCTGGCCTGTGCACTGGCCGGTTTAGCCATCCTGTTAACCTTGCTGTCGCAACAGCAACTTGTCAGTGGCCTCTACACGCTGGCGTATCCCCTGCGTTACGTTGGCATGTCACGTGAGCGCATTGCGGTCCGCCTTGCGTTGACGCTGCACTATGCTGAATCGGTCATGCTGGATACGACCGTCAATTGGCGCGACAGCGTCGAACAAATGCTGGCTCCGGCAGAGAATAAACAAGACAGCATCGAACTGCATGCCGCTCCATTTACGCTGCGGGATGGCATGCTGCTGGTCATGAGTTTCATCCCGCTGGCGCTGGTATTGTTGTGAGAGTAGCACTGGGGGTGGAATATGACGGTAGCCAATTTTTTGGCTGGCAGAGCCAGGCGGGTGGACATACCGTGCAGGATGCGCTGCAATCCGCCCTGAACCGTATTGCCAGCGTTCCCGTTTCAGTGATTGCTGCCGGGCGCACCGATACGGGTGTGCATGCGCTGGAGCAAGTCGTGCATTTCGATGCGCCTGTCGAGCGTCCATTGTCTGCATGGGTGCGCGGTGTTAATGCGCTGTTGCCGAAGAGCGTTGCAGTGGTGTGGGCGCATGCCGTGCCGGATGAATTCCATGCGCGTTTTTCTGCGCAGGCACGCAGCTACCGCTACCTGCTCATCAATCGCCAGGTGCGCTGTGCCGTTCAGCACGGCAAAGCGGGCTGGTTCCATATGCCGCTGGACGTGGAAAAAATGCTTGAGGCAGCACACTGCCTGTTGGGTGAACACGACTTCAGCGCTTTTCGTGCTGCAGAATGCCAGGCCAGATCGCCCATCAAGAATCTGGTGCAACTCGATATCATGCGGCATGGCGACATGATCGTTTTTGATTTGACCGCCGGCGCATTTCTGCACCACATGGTGCGCAATATCGTCGGCTGCCTGGTGTATGTCGGCAAGGGCAAGCGCACGCCGCAGTGGATGAAAGAAGTGCTGGAAAGCCGCAACCGCAGCCAGGCGGCCCCGACCTTTGCGCCGGATGGTCTGTATCTGCGCCGGATCAGTTACGACGTGAAGTGGGGATTGCCGCAGAATGTAGTTGCTTAGTGCGCGGTGCGCACCAAACTAGTAACTTTGCTACCTGGTAGCCCTGGTCTTGCCAGCCCCGCCAACATTGTTTTCACGAGCATATTCGAGGCATATATTATATTCTGCGGTGCCTCGGTAATACCCAAAGCCTTCACAGTGCCGATCGGCAACGGCGGTTCCGCTTGCTTCACGTTTTGCAAAGTCGGCTCTTAGCCTGTCAAGGTGGGCTTTCAGTTTTGGTTCTTCCCGCAGTTCTTCGTCGAGGCACACATCATATCCCCGGGTACCGATTGCGAGCCCGTTTGCAGCGCATTCGCGTTCGGCTTCAAGAATCTTTGCGTTACCTTTTTGTTCATCAAGGTTAGCTTCGTAACCCCCCTTGAGTTCATCCATAGAGCATCCGGCAAGCAACAGGGCAATGAGTAAAATGCGCATGAGTTCCCCTCCAGTTTGTGAGCATTTTCAAAAACAAAATAAGCTGATGAATTTGCCGGAAAGCAGACAAGGCTCATGCGCAGTATTTTGATTTGTAGCGATTGTTTAGTATGGTGCCATAGCTTATTATTTTTTACATTCTGGCAATCCATTGGTGAGGATTCGAATTCTTATCCTGGGGAAGCAGTGTTTAATGTACACAGACGAACATATGTGCCGCATTTCTGCTTCTGAAGCGACATTTGGGTCTGTGACTTTGCGCCCTGTCCAGTAAGATTGCCAAGCGATTGCAGAATATTGAGCTGTTTGAAAAGAATCAAGCCGTACGGGACGAATGGTCGAATTTTGCGGATGAGTGGTAAAGCGGATAAAAAATTATGAATAATGATATGGAAACTCAAATCAAGATTATTTCCTTAGCCAAATGCCTGCATGGTTTTGGCCTTGTTGATTTGAAACAGCTTTTGTCTGTTTCATCAAAGGCGCTATGGAAGGCGGGGGAAGATGTGTTCTTCGAGGGAGATTCAGGAAGAAACATGTACATCATCTGTGCAGGGAAAATCAGTATTTGGCGCAAGAGCGCCGGGCAATGCTTGAGCCTGGCCAGCCTTTCCGTCGGAGAAAGCTTTGGAGAGATGGCGCTTGTCGATGCGGGCAAGCGAAGTGCAGGCGCCAAGGCAGTGGAGGATACGCTGGCATTGTGCATCAGTTTCGACCGGCTGCATGAAGCACCGGCTGCAGCCAGTATTTTATATAGAAACATCGCCAGGGCGCTTGCCGAAAGATTAACCATCGCCAACAACGTCATTGTCTTTCAATCACAGACCGGCGCAGAACTCCCTCCATTAGACACGATCGGCAAGAATCACCGCGCAAAAAGATCTGCATGATTTGTCAGCCCGCAAATTATCAGGCCGAAGCAGGTCTGGCACCTGAATGCTTTACAATATCGCATTGACCGTCAATCAATCCGTCCCATCAAAATGACCCGAATCAAGATTTGCGGCATCACACGCGTGGAAGATGCACTTGCCGTTGCGAGCTGCGGTGCGAATGCAATCGGGCTGGTGTTCTACCAGAAAAGCCCGCGCCATGTGACGATGCAGCAGGCGGCGCAATTGGCGGCGGCAATTCCGCCATTCGTGACCCGGGTAGGGCTGTTCGTGAACCCATCCGAGGAAGAGGTGCGCGATGCATTGCGCCAGGTGCCGCTGGATGTATTGCAGTTTCACGGCGAGGAGGCTCCCGAATTTTGTGCGCAGTTCGGGCGTTCTTACTTGAAGGCAGTTCGGGTCAGGACTGGGGTGGATTTGGTACAATGCGCCGCGCGCTACCGGAGTGCGCAGGGTTTGCTGCTGGATGCCTATGTCGAAGGCACGCACGGCGGCACGGGCGAATCGTTCGACTGGGCGCTGATCCCACATGACCTGCTGCTGCCGGTGATACTGTCCGGTGGATTGCACGCCGGCAACGTGGCGCAGGCAATTAAACAGGTGCGGCCCTACGCGGTGGACGTGTCTAGTGGCGTCGAGGCGGAAAAAGGAATCAAGGATGCGGCGAAGATCGCCGCATTCATCAACGAGGTTAAGAACATTGACTTACAACTATCCTGATAGCACCGGCCATTTCGGCCCCTACGGCGGCATTTACGTTGCCGAGACCTTGATGGGAGCGCTGGATGAACTGCGTGTCGCTTATGAGCATTTTTCCAACGACCCCAAGTTCCGGGCCGAATTTTCCTATGAACTGAAGCACTATGTCGGGCGCCCCAGTCCGATTTATCACGCGCGCCATTGGTCGCAGCGTTTGGGCGGCGCGCAGATATATCTCAAGCGCGAAGACCTCAACCACACCGGCGCGCACAAGGTGAATAACACCGTGGGCCAGGCGCTTCTGGCCAAACGCATGGGCAAGAAGCGCGTCATTGCCGAGACCGGCGCGGGGCAGCACGGCGTGGCCACGGCCACCGTCGCGGCGCGTTACGGCATGGAGTGCGTGGTCTACATGGGCGCGGAAGACGTGAAGCGCCAGGCCACCAACGTGTACCGCATGAAGCTGCTGGGGGCGACCGTGGTGCCGGTGGAGAGCGGCTCGAAGACGCTCAAGGATGCGCTCAACGAAGCGATGCGCGACTGGGTCACCAACATCGAAAATACGTTCTACATTATCGGCACCGTGGCCGGGCCGCATCCCTACCCGATGATGGTGCGCGATTTCAATTCGGTGGTGAGCAAGGAGTGCATCGCGCAGATGCCGGAACTGGCCGGGCGCCAGCCGGACGCGGTGATCGCCTGCGTCGGCGGCGGCTCCAATGCGATGGGGATTTTCCATTCCTATATCGACATGCCCGGCGTGCAGCTCGTCGGCGTCGAAGCGGCGGGCAGCGGCATCGCCAGCGGCCAACATGCCGCCGCATTATGCGCGGGCAGGCCGGGCGTGCTGCATGGCAATCGCACCTATCTGTTGCAGGATGAGAACGGCCAGATCATCGAAACGCATTCGATTTCCGCTGGCCTGGACTATCCCGGAGTCGGCCCCGAGCACGCCTGGCTCAAGGACAGTGGCCGCGCACAATACGTGGCCATCGAAGACGGCGAGGCGCTGCAGGCTTTTCATGACCTGTGCCATTTTGAGGGCATCATTCCCGCGCTGGAATCCAGCCATGCGCTGGCCTATGCTGCGAAAATCGCGCCGACCCTGGGCCAGGACAAAGTGCTGCTGGTCAACCTGTCCGGGCGCGGTGACAAGGACATGGCGACCGTGGCGCGCGTTTCAGGAATTACCTTGTAAGGCCACTTATGTCACGCATCCAGACCACCTTTGAAAAACTCAAGCAGCGCGGCCGCAAGGCGCTGATCCCCTTCATCACTGCGGGCGACCCAAATACTCAGACCACCGTGCCGTTGATGCATGCGCTGGTGGAAGCCGGCGCAGACGTGATCGAGCTAGGCGTGCCTTTCTCCGACCCGATGGCAGACGGCCCGACCATTCAGCGCGCATCCGAGCGTGCGCTCAAGCATGGCGTTGCGCTACATGATGTGCTCGACATGGTGGCGCAGTTCCGCAGCAAGGACGTCAGCACGCCGGTGGTGCTGATGGGCTATGGCAACCCCATCGAGGCGATGGGCTGGGAATGTTTTGCCACGCGCTGTGCAGAAGCGGGCGTGGATGGCGTGTTGACGGTGGACTTTCCGCCGGAGGAGAGCCACGAGGCGTTCGGCCACCTGCATCGGCACGGCATCGACCCCATCTTCCTGCTCGCACCGACTACCTCCGATGCGCGCATCGCGCAGGTGGCCAAACTGGCGCGCGGCTATGTGTATTATGTGTCGCTCAAGGGCGTGACCGGGGCCGGGCATCTGGATCTGTCGGCCATCGCACAGAAAATTCCGCATCTGCGCCAGCACATCCGTCTGCCCATCGGCGTGGGCTTCGGCATCCGCGATGCAGAAACTGCGCTGGCTGTTGCGAAGCTGTGCGACGGCGTGGTCGTGGGCAGCCGCATCGTGCAGGAAATCGAAAATTCGAATGAACAGGATTTAGTCACCAATGTGGGCAAGCTGGTAAAAGAGCTGCGTTTGGCGATAGACCAGGCCTGACCTCAAGGAGAAAAGATGAGCTGGTTCCAAAAATTATTGCCTCCCAAAATCAAGCGCCGCGAACTGGGCGCGGAAAGCAAGAAGAATGTGCCCGAAGGGCTGTGGCACAAATGCCCATCCTGCCAGGCAGTGTTGTACCACTCCGATCTGGAAAAGAACCTGAGCGTTTGCCCCAAGTGCAACCATCATCACCGCATCACCGCGCGCACCCGGCTGGACTGGCTGCTGGATGCCGAGGGGCGTTTCGAGATCGGCGCCGAAGTGCATCCGCTGGACACGCTGAAATTCAAGGACAGCCGGAAATACAGCGAGCGCCTGACGGCAGCGCAGCGCGACACCGGCGAGAGCGACGCACTGGTGGTGATGCAGGGCAGCGTGCATGCCATTCCGCTGGTGGCGGCGGTGTTCGAATTCAGCTTCATGGGCGGTTCCATGGGCTCTGTGGTGGGCGAGCGCTTCGTGCGCGGCGTGCAGCTTGCCACCGAGCAGAAAGTGCCGTTCGTGTGTTTTGCTGCCAGCGGCGGCGCGCGCATGCAGGAAGGGCTGCTGTCATTGATGCAGATGGCCAAGACCTGCGCCGCGCTGACGCAGCTGAGCATGGAAAAACTGCCCTTTATCTCGGTGCTGACCGATCCCACCATGGGCGGCGTGTCGGCCAGCTTCGCCTTCATGGGCGACGTGGTGATCGCCGAACCTGGCGCGCTGATCGGCTTTGCCGGTGCGCGCGTGATTCAGCAGACGGTGCGCGAAACTTTGCCGGAAGGCTTCCAGCGTGCAGAGTTTCTGCTGGAGCATGGCGCGGTGGACATGATTGTGGACAGGCGAGAAATGCGCAAACAGTTGGCAACGCTGATTACCTTGTTGACCAAGCAGGCGGCGGTGGCGGAGATTGAAGCCGCCTAGTTTATGTCATGAGCGACGAGGAAGAGAAATCTGCGATAGACCAGAGTCCGTTCATATGGAACGAACTGGTTACTTCCGACCAGAAGAGCAGCGGTGCATTCTTCAGTCAGCTATTCGGGTGGTCATGCAAGGAGGTTGATGCAGGACCATTCGGTATCTATACCCTGTTCCGGAAGAATGGGCAGGATGTCGCCGGAATGATGGACCCAACACCTGATACACCCGGAAAGGGGTCGTTCTGGCATTCATATATCGCAGTAGAAGATATCGAACTATGCGCCAAGCGTGCCCCTGCGCTCGGCGGAAGCATTGTCGTGCCTCCGCATGATGTCCCGGATGTTGGCAGGATTTGTGTTGTAGCAGATCCAACCGGAGCCATCGCACATCTAATGCAACCGTTGAAGCGAGCGTAGCGTGGGCAAATTGCCCAACACACTAGCCGACTGGCTAACCTACCTCGAATCCCTGTACCCCAAAACCATCGCGCTCGGCCTGGAGCGCGTGGCGCAAGTCAAACAGCGGCTTGACCTTCAACCTAATTTTCCCGTCATCGTGGTCGGCGGCACCAACGGCAAGGGTTCGGTGTGCGCGATGCTGGAAAGCATGCTGCATGCCGCCGGATACCGCGTCGGCTGCTATACCTCGCCGCATCTGCTGGATTACAACGAGCGCGTGCGCATTGCAAAACAGCAGGCGAGCGATGCGGAGCTGTGCGCGGCGTTTGAAAAGATCGAGCAGGCGCGCGGCGACATACCTTTAACGTACTTCGAATTTGGCACGCTGGCCGCGATGCAGTGTTTCATCGAGCGCAAGATAGATGTTGCCGTCCTGGAAGTCGGGCTGGGCGGGCGGCTGGATGCGGTGAATGTGTTCGACAGCGACTGCGCGGTGGTGACCAGCGTGGACATCGACCACACGGATTATCTGGGTGATACGCGCGAACAGATTGCGTTTGAGAAGGCAGGGATTTTTCGTGCGGGCAAGGTGGCGGTGTTTGGCGATCAGGATATGCCCGTCGCCATCGCTACCGAGGCGCTGCGCATCGGGGCGCATCTGTGGCGGCTGGCAAGGGAGTTTGGGTTTGACGGGTGTTCCCTCACCCTCTCCCGCCCTACCGGGCACCCTCTCCCGCAAGCGGGAGAGGGGAAGGGGAGAGGGCAGTGGAACTATCGCAGCATAGCTGGCATACGCAATGCCTTGCCCTATCCCGCTTTGCGCGGTGACTATCAACTCAATAATGCCAGCGCTGCGCTGGCGGCGCTGGACGCGCTGAAGGACAGATTACCGGTGAACATGGAGGTGGTGCGGCGCGGCCTGGTCGAGGTTGCGCTGCCGGGGCGTTTCCAGGTGGTGCCGGGAAAGCCGGTTTTGATCCTGGATGTGGCGCATAACCCCCATGCGGCGCGCTCGCTGGCGCATAACCTGTCGAGCATGCAGCCGTGTGGCAAGACGTTCGCGGTGTTTGCGATGCTCAAGGACAAAGATATGGCCGGCGTGGTGCGTGTGCTGAAAAGCCAGGTGGATGTCTGGCTGGTAGCGGGAATCGATGCGCCGCGCGGTGCGACGGCCGCAGAGCTGGCTCGGGTGTTGAATGCAGAGGGGGTGACGGGGGAAGTGCTGACATTCGCCACCGTAACAGATGCCTTGCAGCATGCCTGTAAAGAGGCTGCCGAAAATGATAGAATTGCAGCCTTTGGCTCATTCTATACGGTAGCAGAAGTGATGCGTGTGCGCGGCCTGCGCTGCGCCTGACTTTCACCGGCAAGTACGACGGCGCAAGGACGCACGATGGCAAAACAACCCATGGATGATGAAGATAATTTGAAGCGTCAGGCCAGGCGCCGGCTGATTGGAGCCATCGTGCTCGTCACTGTCGTCGTGGCGGTGCTGCCCATGCTGCTGGACAGCGAACCCAAATCCGTGGTGAAAGACATTGAGTTGCGCATCCCCGACAAGGACAAGGCGGGCGAGTTCGTACCCAATGCGGCTTTGCCGTCCGTACCTGCGGCAGCGCAGCCTGCTCCTTCGCCTGCGGTGGCAGCTCCTGCCGTCACCAGCCCGGTTGTCACCAGCGACGATGTTCCACACGTAGCCGTCGCTCCTCAAGCCCCTGATGCTTCACAACCGGCTGCCAAACCTGCTGCTGCACCGGAACAAAAGCGGGTCACGCCGGAAGCTGCACCGGCTGAGGTTGCACACAAGGAGCAGGCTGCACAGCAATCAGGATACATCGTACAGATAGGCGCGTTTTCCAATGCCGACACGGCGCATCGCTGGCACAAGAATCTGATCAAGCAGGGCATCAAGGCCTATACCGAAAAGGCCGGCGACAAGATTCGGGTGCGCGCGGGGCCTTATGCCACGCGTGAGGCGGCGGACAAGGTGCGTCACAGGCTGGAGTCGCAGGGGTTGCATCCAAACATCATCGCTCAGGAATAACTGATGACGTGGTTTGACTACAGCGTCATCGCAATCGCCGGGTTGTCGCTGTTGCTGGGATGGTGGCGTGGTCTGGTATATGAAGTGCTGTCCCTGCTCGGCTGGGTGGCGGCATATCTGGCGGCGCGGATGTTTGCCGCCGATCTGGCGCCTTTGATGCCTGCCTCGTTGGGAGCGGAGGCCATCAAAACGACAGTGGCTTTTGTGCTGCTGTTCATTGTCACCCTGATTGCCAGCAGCATCGCGACATGGCTGCTGTCGAAATTCGTCAAGTGGGTCGGGCTCGGCTGGCTGGATGGATTGTTGGGTGCGCTGTTTGGCGTGGTGCGCGGGATGCTGGTCATCGTGGCGCTCGTGCTGCTGGCAGGGTTGACCGACTTGCCGAAGGAGCCAGCCTGGCGCGATGCTTGGTTGAGCAAGCCGCTGGAAAAGATTGCACTGGTAGCCCGGCAATGGTTGCCAGTGAGCGTGGCGCAGCGGGTGCATTTCTAAACAGGTTTTTATCATTGGGACTAAATCATGTGTGGCATATTAGGCATCGTCGCGCAAACACCGGCCAACCAGATACTGTATGACGGTCTGCTGGTGCTGCAGCATCGCGGCCAGGATGCGGCCGGCATTGCCACCATCGATGGCAATACCTTCCACATGCACAAAGGCAACGGCCTGGTGCGCGATGTATTCCGCACGCGCAACATGCGCGCACTGCCCGGCAATGCGGGCATTGCCCATGTGCGCTATCCCACCGCCGGTTCCGCCGTCGACCACAACGAGGCGCAGCCGTTCTATGTCAATTCGCCGTTCGGCATCGTGCTTGGCCACAACGGCAACCTGACCAACACCGAGCAGTTGCAGCAGGAGCTGTTCCTGGAAGACCGGCGCCACGTGAACACCAACTCCGATTCGGAGGTGTTGCTCAATGTGCTGGCGCATGAGTTGCAGGCCAATTCCACGATGCGCTATCGCCTCGACATCAAGACCATTTTTGCCGCAGTGACGGGTGTGCATCGCCGTTGTCGCGGCGCTTATGCAGTGGTGGCGGTGATTGCGGGCTATGGCCTGCTGGCGTTCCGTGATTCGTATGGCATCCGTCCGCTGATGGTGGGCAGCCATCAGACTGAACAGGGGGTGGAATATCTGATCGCCTCGGAGAGCGTGGCGCTGGATACGCTGGGCTTCAAGTTTCTGCGTGATGTCGCACCCGGCGAGGCGATATTCATCGACCTGGAGGGTAACTTCCACAGCCAGCAGTGTGCGGAAAATCCGACTCTCAATCCCTGCATATTCGAGTATGTCTATCTGGCGCGTCCGGACTCCGTGCTGGACGGCGTTTCGGTGTATGAGACGCGCCTGCACATGGGCGAGAGCCTGGCCGAGAAAATACTGCGCGAATGGCCGCAGCATGATATTGACGTGGTCATCCCCATTCCCGATTCGAGCCGTCCCAGCGCTCTGCAACTGGCCAACCATCTAGGCATCACGTTCCGTGAAGGCTTCGTGAAGAACCGGTATATCGGGCGCACGTTCATCATGCCGGGGCAGGCGATGCGCAAAAAATCGGTGCGCCAGAAACTCAATGCGATCAGCGTGGAATTCAAGGGAAAAAATGTGCTGCTGGTGGATGATTCCATCGTGCGCGGCACCACCAGCCGCGAGATCGTGCAGATGGCGCGCGATGCTGGAGCGCGCAAGGTTTATTTTGCCTCCGCTGCGCCGCCGGTGCGTTTCCCCAACGTGTATGGCATCGACATGCCTTCGCGCCATGAGCTGATAGCCACCGGGCGTAATGATGAGGAAATCTGCCGCGAGATCGGCGCCGACAGGCTGATCTACCAGGACCTGGAAGATCTCAAGACGGCAGTGCGCAAAGCCAATTCGGCTATACAGAGCTTTGAAGCGTCATGCTTCGATGGCGTCTATATTACCGGCGACATCACGCCGGACTATCTGGATACAGTCGAAGCAGCGCGTGAGGCTGGCAAGGCGAACAAGGATGATGCCGGCCAGCTCGACCTGAACCTGGCGGCCAACGACTAGTTGACAGCTTCGCGAGGCGGGTGGTAATTTTTACCTGCGCCGATTTGAGGAACAGCTTGCGGGCGCATAACAAATACAGCTAAAGCGTGGGAAACCCGGTTTAGCTCTGCATAGCCAACCGGCTAGGCTGTCAAAGGACGACAGCATAGTCGCTGGTTAATGCCAAGCTTTCCGGGTTTTTTGCTTTCAGGGGGTCGAATATGACAGAGAATACATATCAGCCGGAAACGCTCGCGGTGCGCGCGGGTGGAGTGCAGAGCCAGTTCCACGAACACAGCGAGGCAATGTTCCTCACCTCCAGCTTTACCTTCGACAGCGCTGCCCAGGCCGCCGCACGCTTCATCGGCGAAGAGCCGGGCAACATCTACGCGCGCTTCACTAATCCCACCGTCACCATGTTCGAGGAGCGCCTCGCCGCCCTGGAAGGCGCGGAGCAGTGCGTGGCCACGGCTTCCGGCATGTCGGCGATACTGGCCTGCTGCATGGGGCTGCTGAAGAGCGGAGACCATATCGTCGCCTCGCGCAGCCTGTTTGGCGCGAGCATTAATCTGTTCAACAACTACTTCAGAAAATTTGGCGTGGAGACGACTTATGTTTCTGCTACCGATGTCAGTGAATGGACAGCAGCGGTGCACCCCGAAACAAAATTGTTCTTCCTGGAAACGCCGTCCAATCCGCTTACCGAAATATCCGATATCTCCGCCATCGCGGCGCTAGCCAAGCAGCACAATGTGCTGTTGGCCGTGGACAACTGTTTCTGCACGCCGATACTGCAACGCCCGCTGGAATTGGGTGCGGACATCGTGATTCATTCCGCTACCAAATATATTGATGGTCAAGGGCGCGTGCTGGGAGGCGCGGTGCTGGGCAGCAAGAAGCTGATGGAGCCGGTGTATGGATTTCTGCGCACTGCAGGGCCGACAATGAGTGCATTTAATGCATGGGTGTTTTTGAAAGGACTGGAGACGCTGAAAATCCGCATGGACGCGCACTGCGCCAATGCGCTGGCGGTGGCACAGTGGCTGGAAGCGCAGCCGAATGTGGCGCGCGTGTTTTATCCCGGACTGCCGTCGCATCCGCAACATGCGCTGGCTATGAAGCAGCAGAAGAGCGGCGGCGGCATCGTGTCGTTCGAAGTGAAAGGTGGCAGGGAGGCGGCGTGGCGGGTGATCGATAATGCGCGCATGGTTTCCATCACTGCCAACCTGGGCGACACCAAGACTACGCTCACCCATCCGGCCACCACCACCCACGCGCGCATTACGCCGGAAGCGCGTGCCGCTGCGGGCATCACCGAAGGCTTGCTGCGCATCGCGGTCGGGCTGGAGGCGGTGGGCGATATACAGGCCGATCTGGCGCGCGGGTTGTAACAAGGAAGTCATCCCCGCGCAGGCGGGGATCCAGTTATTTGATAGAACTGGACTCGCGCCTTCGCGGGAGTGACGAATGGGTTTAGAGGAAATTGCGATGGATATTCTCGCAGCACAAGTCGGAGGGCTGCTCAAGGCGCACGGACTGATGCTGGCGACGGCGGAATCGTGCACCGGCGGCGGCGTGGCGCAGGCCATCACCGAAATCTCGGGCAGCTCGGGCTGGTTCGAGCGCGGCTTCATCACCTACGCCAATGACGCCAAGCGCGAGATGCTGGACGTGGCGCACGATACGCTGCTGCAGCACGGTGCAGTGAGCGAGGCCGTGGTGCGCGCAATGGTGGAGGGTGCGTTGCGCCACAGCCATGCGCAAGTCGCACTGGCGGTCAGCGGCATTGCCGGCCCTGACGGGGGTACGGTGGACAAGCCGGTGGGCACGGTATGGTTCGCCTGGGGCATCAAGGGTGGAACATGCGTGGCACGCCTGCATCACCTTTCCGGCAATCGCGCGGAAATTCGCGCCCAGTCGGTGCGCATCGCGCTGCAAGGAGTGGTGGACTTGCTAAGCCAATCGACCCAAACAGCCTAGGTTTTGACTAAAAGAACGATCGTTCTATGCAAGTGCGGATTGATATGCCATAATCCGGCAACATTTTTAAAAGGGAAATCACAATGGATGACAATAAGAGCAAGGCACTCGCAGCGGCGTTGAGTCAGATCGAAAAGCAGTTCGGCAAGGGCTCCATCATGCGCCTGGGCGAACACGACGTTGCGCGCGACATTCAGGTGGTTTCCACCGGCTCGCTGGGATTAGACATTGCACTGGGCGTGGGCGGCCTGCCGCGCGGCCGCGTGGTGGAAATCTACGGCCCGGAATCGTCCGGCAAGACGACACTCACGCTGCAAGTGATCGCCGAGATGCAGAAGCTGGGCGGTACGGCGGCCTTCATCGACGCGGAGCACGCGCTTGACCCGCAATATGCGCAGAAGCTGGGCGTGAAGGTGGAAGACCTGCTGATATCACAGCCGGACAACGGCGAGCAGGCGCTGGAAATCGCCGACATGCTGGTGCGCTCCGGCTCGGTGGACGTCGTGGTGGTGGACTCGGTCGCGGCGTTGACGCCCAAGGCGGAAATCGAAGGCGAGATGGGCGACCCGCAGATGGGCCTGCACGCACGCCTGATGTCGCAAGCACTGCGCAAGCTTACGGCCAATATCAAGCGCTCCAACACGCTGGTCATTTTCATCAACCAGATTCGCATGAAGATCGGCGTGATGTTCGGCAACCCGGAAACCACCACCGGCGGCAATGCGCTCAAGTTTTACGCATCCGTGCGCCTCGACATTCGCCGCACCGGCGCGATCAAGAAGGGCGATGAAGTCATTGGTAACGAAACGCGCGTGAAAGTGGTGAAGAACAAGGTCGCGCCCCCGTTCAAGGAAGCCAACTTCGACATCCTTTACGGCGCAGGCATTTCGCGCGAAGGCGAAGTCATCGAGCTTGGCGTGCTGCACAAACTGGTCGAGAAATCCGGCGCATGGTATGCCTACAAGGGCGAAAAGATCGGCCAAGGCAAGGACAACGCGCGCGAATACCTGAAAGAGCATCCCGAAATCGCGATCGAGATTGAGAACAAGGTGCGCGAGGCCGTCGGTGTTGCGGCATTGGTGGCAGCCGATGCTCCCAAGGGCGCTGGCGCCAAGGGCAGCGGCGCCAAGGGTGCTGGCTCCAAGGCCGGTGACAAAGAAGACTGAACCGACGCTTCGTGTCCGCGCCATGCAGGCCCTGGCGCGGCGCGAATACAGCCGCGCCGAGCTGCGCGCGAAACTGCTGCCTCATGCCGGAGAAACGGATGATGTGGATGCCGTGCTGGATGGACTGGTCGCGCGGGGCTGGTTGTCGGATGCGCGTGCGCTCGATCAGACTGTCAGCACACGCCGCTCCCGCTTCGGCACCCAGCGCATCGCGCATGAACTCAGGCAAAAAGGCATCAGCGACGACCTCATCAGCGCGGCACTGCCGCAACTGAAACAAGGCGAACTGGAGGCTGCACGCGAAGTGTGGCAGAAAAAATTCGCCTCCCCCCCGCAAGATCAAAAGGAAAAAAACCGGCAAATGCGCTTCCTGCAATCGCGCGGGTTTTCCATGGAAGTGATCTTGAAGGTGATGCGGCTTGCATCTGCCATTGAGGATGATGCGCTCTGAACCGGTGTCTGTCCCTCTGAAGTTGTGCTATAGCTAAGTCACGGAATAGTCCCGTATTATCAGTTCCCGTCGCTCCCGACAGCTGCTATTATGGGTATGTTTTAGCAAGACTGGCTGCGCATGCATCTTGGCGGTCGTGTCAATTCAGGACGGGGAGTTGATGAGTAACGTATTTCAGCGATTCCTGGACGCCCACAATACAACAATCTTGGTCTTAACTTGAGAGATGCTTGCTAAACGTCTTTCTGTCATCTTAGCAATTTTGATTTTGCTGCCAACGCTAGCAGTGGGCTGGATCGCCTATAGCTCCTGGATTGAAGGAATACGCGACGAACAAATTAAAATAGTAGGGCGCGTTGCCGATGCAAAACATACTGAACTTGTCACGGTTCTGACAAAAGTAAATAACCGGGCCAAGGCACTCCTTTCGGATACGGTCTCTCAATGTGGTAATGCAGCCAAACTCGACTTGCGTTGCGCAAAAAAAGAAATTTCAGAATTTCTGAAAATCGAGGGTGCTCGGGGTGCGATTCTGCACCGGCGAAACGCAGAGGAAGATTTGGCTGTTGGAGCCCCCCTTGCAGGGGTAGATGAAATTCCGGATGCAGGGGCGGGCCAGCTTGCGCTGTTTACGAGGCACGAGCATGATGCGGAACGCTTATTTATCGTTGTTGCGACCGATCCGGAATCCGGACTTCAATTGGTGGTGACATACCCCGTCAGCTTTCTGCAATCCTTGTTTATTCCTCCCCAGGATTTGCACAAGTCGGGTGAAGTATTCCTTACCGATAACGAAGGTTTTTTCATCACGAATGCGAAGTACCACTCTGAACAAGGGAACAGTCACCCCATTTCGGCGCGCCCCATGCAGCTTTGCCTGAGTGGAAAGAACAGCGAGGTTCTCGATCTGGACTACCGCGACGTGGCGGTCATTCATGGATTCCGACTGATCCCGGAAATCGGCGGGGGGTGCATCATGGCGCACATCGATCAGGCTGAGGTATTTGCGCCACTGCAAACAATGAAAAAGAAATTGGCCGCGGCCATGCTGTTTTTTATCGCCATGGCAATCATTGCTGCGACCTATCTTGCAAGACTCATAATGAAGCCGATTACCCGTCTCACGAATGTTGCGCGTGACATCAAGAAGGGGGATTACGCAGTTCGTGCAGTTGTGGAAGGCCACGATGAGATATCCGAATTGGCCAGCACCTTTAACAAGATGACGGAGCGGCTGGTTACTGTCAACAAGCGATTAAACGAGAAAGTTGGCGAGAGCACGCAATCCTTGCGCGTGATGGCCACTGCATTTGAGCATAGCGGGGAAGGCATTCTGGTTACGGATGCGGAAAACAATATTATCGCCGTGAATGAGGCGTTTTATGCGATGACGGGCTATACGCAGGAAGACGTGCTGGACAAGAAACTGGGCGCCGGAAAAGAAACCAATGAATTGTTTCAACAGATATGGAGCAGTTTGAAGGATAACGGAAGCTGGCAGGGTGAAATTCTGGATCATCGCAAAAATGGGCAAGTGTACCCTCAGCGTTTGTCCATCACCGCCGTTCGTGATGAGCAAGGCAGGATTACCAATTACATTGGTAATTTTTCCGATATTACTGAACAAAAGGCCTACGAAGAAAAAATTCGCTACCTGGCCCACCACGATACGCTGACCAGTCTGCCTAACCGCTTCACCCTGGTTGATCGCCTTGAGCAGGCCATCAGCTCTGCACAGCGCAATAAGGAAAAAGTGGCGGTGATGTTTATCGATCTGGACCGGTTCAAGAGCATCAACGATACGCTGGGGCATAACATAGGAGACCATCTGCTGATTCAGGTGGCACAACGTCTTCAATCCTGTGTGCGGAACAGCGATATTGTCGCCCGTCTGGGTGGGGATGAATTCGTGGTGGCCCTGGTGGAGATCGAAGGGGTCGAGAGGGTGTTTCATGTGGCCGACAATATATTGCGCACCTTGGGGCAAACCTATTTTGTCGAGGAATACGCACTTTATTCCAGCCCCAGCATCGGGATTGCCTTCTTCCCGGAGGATGGCGAGACCGTCGAAGAGGTGATGAAAAATGCCGATGTAGCGATGTACCACGCAAAATCCAAAGGGCGAAATAACTATCAGTTCTTTGAGCAGGCGATGAATACCGCATCGCTGGAACGTATGGAGCTGGAAAATGACATGCGCCTGGCGTTAGAGCGGGAGGAGTTCCTGCTGCATTACCAGCCGCAGATCAACATCATCACCGGTCAGGTTGTCGGGGTAGAAGCATTGGTGCGCTGGCAGCACCCGAAGAAAGGACTGGTATTTCCGGCGACGTTTATCCCCATTGCAGAAGATACCGGACTGATATTTCCTTTAGGAGAGTGGATCCTGCGCACGGCTTGCCATCAACTCAATCAATGGCTCGGTCACGGCATGACGGAAATGCAGATGTGCGTGAAACTGTCCTTGCGGCAATTCCGCCAGAAAGATCTTCATGTAAAAATAGCCTCAATCGTGGCTGAGGAAAAGATCGATCCGGCGCTGCTGGAACTGGAGATTCCGGAAAGCGTGGCCATGAGCAATCCGCAGGAGGCAGTCGACATCATGCAAATGCTGCGCAGCATTGGGGTGACGCTGGCAATCGATGATTTTGGCAAGAGTCACTCCTCGCTTAGTTATCTCAAGCAGTTTCCGATTGACCGGTTAAAGCTGGATTATTCATTTATCAAGAATATTGAAACCGACCCCAAGGATGCCGCGATCTACGCAGCTACGGTTACGCTAGCAAATCACCTGGGGCTGGATGTGGTGGCGAAGGGCGTGGAAACAGAAAAACAGCATGACTACTTGAAGCAGCTGAACTGCAACAAAATTCAGGGGTATTACTGCAGTAAGCCTCTTCCTGCCAAGGAGGCAGAGGTAATATTTTTGAGCGAAATTCGCGCAGGTAAACCTTATGCGGTTTTTAGCGGGAACAAAGAGCACGACATGAACACATATATGACTACGGATTCGAGTGCAGCGGGAACTGTTTGAGACGCTTCACGGCGCAGCGGAGGTTGGGAGGTCGAGCGGAGGTTGGGGTCAGGTCTAGCTAAGATGCATATCACTTCCCCGTCCCCCTGACGATTCTCCCCACAGTCGTGAAGTGCACCCCGAAGTAATCGGCAATTTGTTGATAGGAATAGGCCCCCGTCGCATAAGCAGCCACAATTGCCGTATTCCTGTCTGGCGCTTGGCTCTCGATTTTCGATAACGGAGTCGGCTGTGGACGGCGCTGTGCAAGGGGGATTTGCACATCGTCTTTGCCTGCCTGAATATGCGTTTGCATCTGATTAACAAACTGTTCATCGCCCAGATACACCTGTCCCTTCAGGTTACCCCAAGGAGACGCTGCGCCGATGCCCTCTGCCACAAATTGTGCATAACGCTGTTGCGCCAAACTGCGGCGCTTGGCGAATACCGCAAGCAACCCATCTACCGCAAGCCAGGGAGCGGCAGGCTGCAGCCCCACGCTTGCCCGATAACTGCTCCACGGCCAATCGGCAGGCTTCTTCACCATGCCAGCACGCACCGGATTGAGCACAACATAACGTGCCAGCTCCAGCAAATAAGCATCGCTATCCACCAAGATCGCTTTGAACCTCCCTTGAAACAGATGCCCGACGCGCGTGTGCCGTCGATTGCTGGCTTGGGTATAGACCCCGTTGAGCTGGCGCATGCCCTTGGACAGATTGCCGTCCGGTGTCTGAATCAGCAAGTGGTAATGGTTATCCATCAGGCACCACGCGTGGCATATCCA
>JAUQWW010000055.1 GCA_030834965.1 Gallionellaceae bacterium
GGTAAACACTATGCCTGCAGACATTGCTACAAGTTAGTTTATGAGTGCCAGCGGGAAACGGATGATGACCGGGCGGCACGGCGGGCGGATACGATCCGGCGGCGACTTGGCTGGGATGTTGGCATCTTGAATCCGACTGGCGGCAGGCCGAAGGGAATGCACTGGCGCACTTATCAGAGGCTGACCATGGAGCATGATGCGCTTGTCAACTTGTCGCTGAATCATATGGCACGGCGAATGCAAATGATGGAGGCGAAGCTGGGCGGCATCGGCGATGATTTGAATCTGTTTCGCAAAATCGAGGAGTAGCCCCGTGGGGTGGATGGCAACCGATCAGGGCGCGGCGCTCAATGCGAAAAGGACCAGTGCAATTGCAGAAGAATTATGGCCTATAAACTGATAATGCCGGGGCGGGTAACGCCACCGGCATCTACGCACCTGAATCCTCTGGTATGCAAAAACAGGAGGGAGCGATTGCCGAGGGAGAAGTCGCAGGCGGTACATCTGGTGGGGGCACCGGCACCTTACCCAGCCAGCCTACACCTGCGACCTTGGCGAATGCTCCCGGCAAAAGTAGTATAACCCAATGCAGTCCATACGATGCCGTGTATGGCATCAGGTCGGCGGTGCCGGATTTCCGGAGATGAGGGAGAGGCGCCAGAGTCAGGCCCGGATTTGCACCGGACATTTTGGTGCCGTTAACTGTAGCAGTTCAGATTCGATTCGACAGGTGATGTCCGATATTCGGCCTAAGCGGACTGCGGGAATTCTATGGAAGTGCAGCTTCCTAGATGTCCGCTTTCAATATTTTCGAATCGTCACTTCCGATCCATTGCAGACGGAAACATGGGAGCAAAGCAGACATTTAAAGTACTTATTACTCCCTCTCAAACCCCTGACTCGTAAACTTCAGCGTCCTACTGTTCTCGGTCACTGTGCGCACAACATTGTCCGGCGCGCCGTCGGGAATCTCGGCTTCGATTTCAATAGTTACCGTCACATTTGCACCTACCAGCCCGGCAAGATGCGCTATTACTTCATCGGCAATTCGGCTGGCATCACGGCCAACGCGGGTGGTATCTAGGACGGCCGTGCCGTGAAAGCGCTTTGGTCTTGTAGCCCCCGGTTGTGTCTCTTCTGGCTGGGTTTCGCCCGGCGGCGTTGGCGTTGTTTTAGTTCCATCCCCAGGCACAGGTGACTGCTGGGCTGCACGCTCGGCGTCCATCTGTTTCGCAGCAACATCCGGTTTCACTACCAGACCCGGTGAATGCGCATCGGTCAGCATCACCATGGTGCCACCGCGCAATCCTTTATAGCGGCCTGCCACATCGTCTAGGCTGTCGGCAAAACCAAAGCTGTCATGTGTCCAGGTCAACAGGTTTACACCATCGCGGATCGCATCCAGCAGCACGCTCGAATCTTTCAGCCGTGGCAGGTAAAGATATTTCGCGAAATCCTCGACCAACTGTTTCACCGCCACATGGTCACCACGCCAAAGTGGAATCTTGTCCAACTCCATGCGCAAACGTGTTGATGCGAAGCTCGTCAGGTAAAGTTCATCGGTGCGCAACTTCTTGCTGGCGCGCACAGCGAGCGCATCTTGCCCAGACAGGCGCAATGCCTCCCATGTAATTGCAGCCTGCGGTGTTGCTTGTACCGGCACCAGTAGCCATTGATAAGTTTCAGGCAGGCGTGCAGTAACAGCACTGTCGGCAGCAGTCATCTGAGTTTCGATCTGCGTTTTTTGATGCGTTGTCAGACCAAGCTGATCTTCATCTGCCAGGATGGATTTCCACGCCAGATACTTTCGTGCCGCCTCATCCAAATCTTGCAGCCGCGTTTTATCACCAGCGAGAAACACCAGCGTGTTGCGAAAAATCCGTGGCGTATTACCGCGTGCTTCCAGAATTGCCTTGGCAGCAACCTCGGCAGCGCTGCCACCTTCCTTGCTGTATGGCTGATTGATGCCAAGTACCACCAGTCGCGCATCCAAGTCATCCGGTACGTCCGCCCCAGACTGCGGCATGGAATGGATGCGGTTGAAGTCGCCCATGCGCATCAAGTCTTTTCGCAAGCGCTGTTCGAGTTCATGCACCACCTTATCAGGGTCACGTTTCAACTGCTCGGCACGGTCTTCCGCCAGTTTGGTCACAGTAGGCTGGGTTGAGTACCAGTAATGCGGGCCGTCCTGATATAAATACGTTGCTGCCCCAGCCATACGGCGCAAGGCATCGCCAAATACGGCGGGAGATTCGCCCGGCATCACACAGCCAAGCTTCACGCGCCTATCCTCGATACCCTTGTGCGCGGCAGCCGTGGTTGGTGCAGAGCCCATATAGATAGCGCGCGCAACACGCCGACATGCCGAAAATTTACCCAGATTGGGCAACTCGCTGTCCAGCTTCAGCGGCAAGGAGTTTGGCCCATCCACATCCTTCTCGATCACCGGCACCCAATTGTCCGAGAGGTAGCGCGTCAATTCGGACTGCACGCGCTGGTCATCAATTGCCACGTTGCCCGGCAGGATGAGCGGATTGCGGTCGCCCTTTTCCCACAGGCTGTGAATTACGGCTGCCATGAGGCGCAGCACGCCGCGCGTGCGCTGAAATTTCACCAGCGTTGACCAGTCGGTATAAAGCCGGTCGAAAATTTCCGGATGGATCGGATACGCCATCTTGAGGCGTTGCTCGTATTCGGATTCGCGGCACTCCGGCGGAAACTCGGATTGCTGCGTGCGGTAGAAATCGGCAAACGCGCGCGCCACCACATCCCTGTCCTTGAACTGCGCCGGGTCGGATAGTGGCTTGAATAAGCGCCTGCGCACGATCTCGAAACCTTCCTCCGCGCTGGCCGGACGCCATGAAGATTCGACGCGCCCCACCACGTTGCGCAACCTGTCCAGCGCCTCGCGCCCGCGCGTGCCGCCGACTTCCACGTCATCGGCTTGGGTGTGCGGTGAGCCGGAGGTATCCGAAGCAGGCAGGCTGATCACCAGCAGGCAATTTTTCGCCAGCTTGGCCGATTCTGTAAGCACCTGGGCAAAAGTAAATTGCGTCTCGAAGCCGCCCGCAGGCAGATCGCTCTGGTCGTGGAGCTGGCGCGCATAAGCCACCCACTCGTCCACCAAAATTAAACATGGGCCATATTCGTTGAACAGTTCGCGCAGCACATCGCCGGGGCTGGTGGCTTTCTCGTCGTCGGCCTGGATGCGCGCATAGGCTGGCTTGCCGCCCAGTTGCCAAGCCAACTCGCCCCACAGGGTGCGCACCACCGTGCCATCGGGTTTGATGGAAGGATTGCCCGGAGAAATTTTATTGCCCACCAATACCACACGCCGTGCAACCGGGATTTTTGTTGCTCCGGCCAACTGCATCACCGCATCAATGCCGGACAACTCGGTCGGCGCAACGCCGGAAAACAGGTGATAAAGCGCCAGCATCGAGTGCGTCTTGCCGCCGCCGAAGTTGGTCTGCAACTGCACCACCGGATCGCCACCGCCCGCCGTGAGCCGCTGCACCGCGCCCACCAACATTTCCTTCAGGCTCTCGGTGAGATAAGTGCGGCGGAAAAACTCCACCGGGTTGCGGTATTCGTCCGTGCCCTCGCCCAGATGCACCTGCCACAGATCGGCGGCGAACTCGGCCTGCTGGTAGCGACCGTTGGCCACGTCTTCATGCGGCATCACCACTTCACGCCAGGGCTTGAGGCTGCCCGTCACACCACTCTCGATGGCCGTGCCTGCGCTCTTGCGTTTTTCGCCGCGCGCCTGCTCATCGAAGCGCACACGCAGCAACTCCATTTTCACTTTTTCGATTTCTTCGGACTGTGGGGCAGATATAGCGGTCAGCAATCGCCCCGCCGAATCCAGCGCGCGGTAAGTATCGTCGCCGGAGAAAGTTTCCTGATGCGCCCAGCGGTTGCGCACCGCCAGCAATTCATTCACCAGACTGCGCTCGGTCTTGCCCAAAATCTGGCGAAACACATCGCCCCACTTGCGATCCATCACCACCAGCAATGCGGCGACATCGTTGATCGCCTCGTCCTTGTTGGCGCCCAAACGGGTGTCGGATAAAGCATCGCGCATCTCGAACGCCCAGCCATCGCCGAACTTGGCTTTGAACTCGCGCTCGACGAAAGGAGTCAGTCCTGCCTTGAGCAGTTCAAGAGACTTGCCGACACGTTCGTGATTTGTAATGGCCATAGGCTTTATTCCAATTCAAATGAATTCTGCGTACCCGATGCTACGCTCGGTTTTTCTCTTGCAAGGCGGGTGATCTCCGGCCAGCTCTGCACCAACCCGTTGTAGGCCATCGCCTCGTTCGCGCGCTTCTTGCGTTCACACAAAGTGTAGAGGCGGTAGCAGAGTTCACGGGCAGTTTCGGCTTGGCTGCCGAGCTGTGCAACAATCACTGCCGCAGCCCCTTCGCCGCCCGCTTCGAGCACGCGGATCAGGTGATGCACCATCTCCCAGACAGTGAGGCGTGTGTCTGTTGTGGGATCCCAGTTGGCAGGTAATTCGGCTGGTTTCAGAAGGCGCACTCTTCCTTTACCTGAGTTCGCTATGCCAGCCTCAACCACACCAGAGACGGCTGTGGCTTTGGCGCGCGCAAGAACGTCAGCTACCCCAAACTCACCTTCCTCAAACCCATATTGATCAAACCACGCTAAAGCAAAGCGCGAATCCGCATCAAAGTCATCCTCCTGCTCGGTCAGAGCTTCGTCAAGGGTCTGGTTGATAAGTGCCAGTGCAGCTCTGACTGATAAGGGCTTGCCCTCAGCATCAAGCACCTTCGTGAAACGGGTATAAACTGCCATACCGGGGCCAATGGCTGCTTGTGCCAAATCAACGGGAGCAATGTTCCCGGCTTGGAGGTGCTTCAGTGATTGAGGAAGCTCCTCTCTAAGTACGGTGCGAAATTCGCGAAACGTAACACTAGTGGCATTATCAGCACGCTTGCGACAGACAAGCACGATGCTGGATGCGAGGGAGTTTGTTTTTTGCGCATTCATTCTTCCCTTCCGCTCAGTTCGTACCGGCCAGGTGCCACTGATTGAAAAACCAGCAAGAACTACTGCCTCCAAAAATGTTTCCCAGCCAGTTGAGGCTGTACCGCCTACCCCATCAGTCTCTGTTTCTGATTGTTTGAAGGCATAGTAGATTGTAACTGGGAACGCAGGGTGCGCCTGTTCTGCTAGGCGATGCATTGCCTGTGTCATGCCGTTCAAGAAAAATGCCTCGGCTTTTTCTTTTCCCCCGTGACGGAAGGGTGAGGCGATCAATTCTTCGACTTTTGGCACAGCCATTGTCGTAAATAAATTTGGGAACACAGGTTTCAAGGAGCGACGAAGCCATACATAGAAGAAATCAGATAGGTCGGCATAGCCGATGTTGTCGTAATAAGGAGGGTCAGTGGAAACTAGCTTTCCTTTTGATATGGTCTGTGTCTGTGCATCGGCCTGCAATACAATGCCCGCACGTTCTCCCACTTGGGAAAAACTACCCAATGGCTTCACAAGGAAATCGAGACATTTCTCCCAGCTTGCAGCCATACAAAATGGGTTAACCTCACCAAAGTCCCAAGTCATTGAGAGTGTTTGACGTGAAAACATATTTACAACCAATTCATGCGCAGGGTTACTACTCCAAACTGCCAATGTTGAGAATTGCTGCATCAAACGATCAAGGGTGAATGCTAGGTATACGGCTACTGCGTCGGCGTAAGCTATAGCCCCGGAGCCGCCAGCGTCAAGACCATTTCCAACGTCAGTTAGTCCAGCCAATATTGAATCGCTCTTCACTCTCTCACGGGCTTCCTGAACCAGATTTGAAAATGTCGTGAGAACCACAAGTTGACGTGTGGTGAAAAGGTCCCGCCATTTTGTCATTCCATACTCTTGAACACGGAAGCCGAGTGCTTTTTTTGATAATTCAGTTTCAGGAACATCATCCGGTGAGGCACACTTCGATATGTCTTCCATTTCCTGTGTTGGTGAAAGATAAGTTCTACCGCGATCACCCTCTGCCACAATGGCCATAAGGCGCATACCCATGCGCCCAGCTTTTGCCTCGCTTCTGATGTAGTCGAACGGTATTGGCGTGCCAGACATAAGGCAAAGAAAACTGGTACCACTACTACCAGATTTCGTTCCGTTTTTTGCTCGCACCTCATCAACTGGCCTACCTAACTTTACGGCAAAATGGTAACCGCCTTTCTCTATCACTGGCTCTATGTGAGCTTCCTTACCAACTTTCGTGGCTAAATGAAATGTTGACACAAGTGGTACATCAATATCGGCGAAGGCAGGATTTGGACTTTTTACCGTGCGAGCCCAGATGAATGCAATTACAGTTAGCTTGCTGCCCAACAAAGACTTTAGGTCTTGCCTATCCCGAGCTATAGCCGTAGTGATCTCAAACTTTGGGTAAAGGTGCCCAATACGTTTCTCAGCTTCATCTCGCATCCACATGCCATAGTAGTGGACGTCTTCAGCCAAACCTTGAGCCCCTTTCCAGTTGCATCCAGCGAGATCAAGATTCTTGTGCGCTTCTGGATTTACAGGTGGCTTACCTGCGAATTTCGGCGGTATCTCAATCATCGCTTTGTTGATTAACACCGGCACAGGGTTAAGATCGCTGGCAAAGCTGTCAAGGCCAAGCCTCTGCGCTTCCAGTGGTAACGCCCCGCCACCAGCAAATGGATCGTGAAAGCCGGGCAGCTTGAAGCGGTCAAACAATTGCTTCGCGCACGGATGGTCAGCGTTCTCGGCACAGGTGTAGCGCCAGCTCTGCCAGATTTCGTCCCGTGCTTGCTGCAATACCGTCTCGTTGGTGGTGTTCTCCCACTTCACCAGTTCCTCGATGATGCGGAACAACCGCTGCCGCTCCTTCTCCTGCGCTTTTTCTGTTTTGAAAATGTCGGGATGCGCCGATGGATCGTCCACCATCTGCGCAAAAATCACCGCCCGCGCCGCAGCCAGTGGCCGCCGTGCCCACCACAGATGCAGTGTGGATGGATGACCATGACGAATGGATTTCTCGCGTATGCTGGCGAGGTTGATTGCCTCCAGCGGCAGGGCAACTTCGATGAGTTTTTTCTTGTAGGTCATTCTTGTTCCCTGTCGCTGAGTTCGAGGTCATCCGAATGCATCAGCCCCGTGGCCCGTTTTATCTCCTGCCATAGTTTGTCTTGCCGCCAATTCAGAAAGGCGGCGTAGTCGTCATTCCAGAACGGCGATGCGCCTCCTGTCGGCAAACAGTGAGACGACAGAACGGCGTCGAAGGGAAAGCCTTCCGTATTACGTATTTCGGAGAGGTAATCCGATGGCGCGCGATTGCTGATCATCTGGTTGGTGGTGCGGTCGATCAGCGTCCGATTCAAAATGCAGTCACGGTGACGCGCCAAGCCAATACCCTTCTTGGCTTCGAGGAAGTTGGCAGGGAAAACATGGTGATCATCGATGCCCTCTTCGTTCATTAGTTTTCCTGTGATCACGGCCTGTGTATGGAAGTCACGTGCTCCAGTTCCTGAGCCCAGAATCAGGCAAATGACGCCACGGTAAATGGCACGCTGGCGTGGGGTGACGTCACGGAGAGATTTCGGATCGAAGCTCAAGCTCTTGATAGATTCCGGCTCGCTGCCATTCTCAAACCACGCGAGTACCTCAGTCACATCCTTCGCCGACTGGCTGTTCGGCGAACTCTCATACGACTGGCCAAACACGGAGCACCAGAACCAGCGTTTGATTTTTTCACGCTGCGCCCCGGCCTCAGCGCTCTTCGGGCTCCCGCCCTTAGCTAGAATCGCTGCCAATGTCGCGAGCATCGTTTGGTAGGGCAGCCACTTGGGCAGCATGACCTTGCAGTCGTCACGCAGAATACTCAAACCCAACGCGAGGCCGTCCACCACGAGTTGCCACCAGGATTCAATGTCGCCCGGTCCAAGGTTGAGGACGTCGCCGCGTTTGCATGAAGGAGACTTTCGGCTAACCAGTGCAACGGACTGGAGGATGTAATAAGGATCAACCTCGAACTCTTCAATGATCGGGTAGTCCTGCCGCGCCTTGTCCCACAGATCGCGAAGGTTGATCTTCTGAGGCCAGAAGCGCGCCGTCAGTAACTCGAATACGCTGAGTTTCACGCCGGTTCTGTTCAGGGTTTCAAAAATGGTGCAGAGAGCATCAGGTTCGGTCTTATCGGAGAGTGTAACGACAGGAAAGTGATAGTCATCTATGACCTGAATCCATTTCGACTCGATGGTGTCGAGCGCATCCTCTAGCTGAATACGCTTTTGGTCATCAAGGCGCCGAGCGGCCTTTCGACTCCACTGACCAAAACCTCCCGCACCGCCTTTTAGCACTGAAAGAGGCAACAGGAGTTCGTCGGCCTGAACATCAAAGTTCTCTCGTTCCTTTGCCCACTTGGTTGTTGCCCGGGCATGAAAGATGGCCTCCTCAAAATCAGTCCCGTCGATGAGCTTTTTCAGATCAAGAAAGTAGCGGTGTTCGCCGACACCATAGAACGCCTGGTACAGCGAAGTCATGCGTTGTTGTCCATCCAGCACCAGAAAGGTGTGCTTCGCACCATCGAGCGGTGGTGCGCCCTCAAATTCACGCGCTGCAAACACACGCTTCGCATCCCTTACCCGAAGAATGCTGCCCGCCGGATAGTTGTTGGCGATGGAAACAATCAGTTCCTGCGTCGCGCCGGGCTCCCAGACGAAATCGCGCTGAAAGTCAGGGAGGACGGCGCTCCGGTTGTGAATTTCCGAGAGCAAGTCCTTGAGCGCACGAGGGTTGGTGTCTTCAAACAAATTCATGTATCAAACTCTCACAATATTTCGATGTCAATGGGATGGAATCCAACAAATCTTTGGTCGCCGGGTCAATCGTTGCGTGGTCAATATCAATTCCAGCGTTATGGGCAACTGTTTTCGCCTGGTCGCTGGCGGCTCCCATCAGTTCGGCAAACAGCCCAAGAATAACTGCGTCCAGATCACGCAACCCTTCCAAGAGATCGGTCTGTATGGTGTCGTAGATCGGCGGAGATGATTTCACGGCCGTTGCGCTTAGCGTCTCCAAGATTCTGTTTTTCATGCCGGGCCCAACCTCAGCCTTGGCATCCCCATACGCGGGAGTCATGTATTTGCGGGCAACCAGCGGTATCTTGACCGCGAGTTCGCTCCTGCGCTGGGTAACGGCCGCCATCAAGCGAGCGTGGGATGCTTGAGCGAGCAATTTGACCTTGTTCTGGAACCAGGCGAGTTGCTGCTCCATCAATTCGTCTTTGCGATGGAATATGAGGTCGATGATGAGGCGCACGCGCTCACAAAAATCTGTTCCTTTCTGAGTCACCGATGTCACGAATACGTCGGTGACGCGACCGAGATCGTCGGTGAAGTAATGTTCCCAGGTCACGGGGAGTTGGCTCATCAGAGGCTCGGTCAAGTCACCATTAAAGTCGTAGAACTTGCCTGTGGTCGGACTCTTGAAGACGCCATCCCGCTGAACAATGGCTCGAACGGTAGCCCAGTGAATCCCTCCCCAGCTTGAGCAGGCCCGCTTGACCCCTTGAACACTGGCAAGCATGAGTGGATTGACCCGGCGAAGGAAACCTTCGCGATATATCTCGAGCTTGGTCTGGGCTTCTGACTGCGCGGCGGAAAGTCCCGCGGCAAACTTGCTTAGCTCTTCTTCGATGCGTTGCCGGACCTGTTGTGCATCTGGTGTTGCTGCTTTCGCCGCCGCACGAAAAAAAAAGGCGATCTCTGCACCCAGTTGGTCTAGGCGCTTCAGCGCCATTGAGGCATTGAACTCGGCCCCGGCCTCCCTGGCGATTTTCGCCAAGTGTTCATGAACTGATGGGATGCCGGTGTCTTCGGCTTGGTCCAATCCGTAGTCCTTGCGCAGTCGGCCAATGCCGCGGATTTTCATGTAAGCGCTGGCGGAGGTTGTGTGGACCGATACGTTGCTTGCCAGATTGAGCATCCGATCCAGCGTATCACCGGCGTCGCCGGGGGTCGCCAAATCGCGCACCATCTGGACAAGCTGTTCACGGGCCGCGATCTCCGTTTGCCGACGATACTCGCGAATCAGTTCGGCAGTTTCACAGTCGTTATCTAGCCCGAGCTGAGGCGCAATGTTTGTATCCACATCATCGGCTTTGGTGCCGATGAGCGATAGCGCGCTGTAAGTTCCTGCGAACACAAGCGTACGAAGCAGCTTTTCTTCAGCGAGGATAGTTTGAATGTCTTGGGTCAGGCCCCGAACCATGGGAAACATCACCCAGACGAAGGGGGACGTACGAAGAAATTCGCGGGTGACTTCGACCCGCGCTGCGTTCGGATCGTTTAGGCCGGGCAGGTCAACAAGTTCCAGCCCTCCCGCCAGACAATCGTAGGGGCCGCTGATGGAAACCTGCTTGACCAAGGGCCAGAGTGTGCTTTCACCCCGAATCAGCTTGCGGAGGTAGTCGAGCATCTCCGCTGCCGAATCGAAGTGTCTGGACTGGGTGGAGGCGTCAGAAAATATCTGCTCGGCTTCGCCGGGCAGGGGAAGCGCCAGCAATCCGTCGCGGCTGGATACCTGCAGAACCTGCGTGCCCAGTACGGCATGCAATCGCTTTTTTGCGGATTCGATCAGGCGCTTAGATTCACCATCGCCTTGTCCTTGATCGTCGTCACCCGGGTTCAAAAATGCGGCGAATGTATCAACCTCGGCGGACCACTCGGCACGCGAGCAGAAATCGACACCAACCGTAAAACCAGGAGTGGCCGACTGCCGTACCAGTGTTACGAATGCTGTGCAGGGCTGCATCACGCCTACAGGCAGTACCTCTTGGCCGAGGACTGCGTTTAGAAATGTTGATTTGCCAGCGCCGGTACTTCCAATCAAGGCAATACGCACTCGATCAGGCCGTCTAATCTGGCCGCGGATCAGTTCCAATTCGCGCTGCCATTCGGCCAGCTTTAGGGGGCAGGACGTCGCTGCAAGCGGACTGACCTTCTCGGCCATCCATCCGTCGTAGAGGTTGAGTTGCTGTTTTGCTTTGGTCAGTGCGTCCATATTGAACTTTCAGCTCAGGCAGGTTGCTGCGCCCGTTTGATTAACTCGGCAAAATCATAGTTGACGCTAGTCACCCCAAAATCCGGCTCACGCTGGAATGGCTGGCGAAGGTAGTGGGTACGGTGTGTGTCTTCGCTGGTGAATTCGACTATGGCAAGTATGAAGTCATCTGGCTTATTGAGTGAGTAGAGTATCTCGTTGCGCGTGACAGTAATCGTGGGTGCGCCTGAGACACGACCTTTCACTTCGATGAAGCGCAACTTGCCGCTGCCGGGAATACGGCTTTCAATGTCATAGCCCAGCTTCTCAAATTCACGGTCGGTAGGCTCGAAACCAAGACTGCGCTCGATGTCCATGATGACGGCGCGAGCACGGGACGCGCTGATTTGGGTGTCCACTGGCGTATTAGACAATGTGGCGGTTTGCCCTGCCATCGCTTTGATTAGACCCATCGGAACGACCAACATGCCACCGACTACCACTGGCGGCAGCGGCGAAATCTGCGCCTCAAGCTTGAGTTCTTCCAGTCGTTTTTGTAGTCTGCCTTGCAGAAGGTCGGCTCGTTTGCGTGCCTCATTGGAGTTTAGCTTAGCATTCGGTCTGCCAGCCTGCTCCTGAAGTTTGAGTTCCTCTGCGCGATGATCCCAGTAGGTTATTTCCTTGGTGAGTCTATCCTTTACTGCGGCCTCGGTTTTGGCGATGAGTTCAAGCTTACGGTCGCGCACTTCGCCCAAGTGATCCGGCACGACGGTGGCGATGGCATACCCTTGTGCCTTTTGTTCCAGCTCACGGTTAATCCACTGGCATTCTGGCCGATTGAGGATAGCATCGACACTAGGCTCACCATCTGCTAATGGGCGATAGTCGAGGTATGGTGCGTAGTGAACATGGCGGATTGTTCCGCTGACATCCTGTTCAACGTAGAGCATGCGCTTGGAGACTACGCGACGATCCCCTGCACGGGTAATACTGGCATCTTGAATGGAGTGTTCCAAATAAAACAGCACGCGCGGTGTCGTGCCTAAATCGCGTTCGTCCACGAGAACGGTGCCACGCTTTAGCAGGTCGCGGTTGCGCTCTAGGGTGAGATCAATAACAGAATCAAGTAATGGATGGCCGGGGCAGACAAAAGCGGCGAGTGGCTGACCCTGTGGTGCGACCAAGGACTTCTCGAAGGCGATGCGCTCGTAGCGCGGCAGCACAGGTTCGCCGATGCCGATGAGACGGTCGCGATTGCGCACCGGAGCTGGTACGTGGGTAACTTCGTAGCGGCGCGGTTCGCGTTGTTTGGAGGTGCCGCCGAGTCGCTTGAAGGCTTCGTGAAAAAAGGATTCGATGTAGTGCGGTTGCAAACGTCGCGCATCGGCACGCTCCATATCCACGCGGATACGCTGAACCTGGCTGGAGTCCATTGCGTCGTGGGCTAGCACACGTTCGTCGAGCAAATTTTGCAGGTGGTCACGATCGAGTGTTATGTCGAGCACAGTGGTAAGGAATGCCTTGACCTCTGGTTTTTCGCCATGGCGAATGGCTTCGATAAGCAGTTCGCGCAGTGTTTTGCCCTCGAACTGGAGCTTGCCGAGCACATCGAACACTTGGCCGCCCAATGCCTGGCGTGCTTGCTCCAACTTTTCCAGTAACTTGCGATACACATCACCTTCGCGTGTGTCGTCGGCAACCAGATTCCACAGGTGGCAGACTTCGGTCTGACCAATACGATGAATGCGACCAAAGCGCTGCTCTAGCCGGTTAGGGTTCCAAGGCAGATCGTAGTTGACCATCAGGTGTGCGCGCTGAAGGTTGATGCCTTCGCCAGCGGCATCGGTGGCCAGCAGCACTTGCACCTCGGGATCGTGCTTGAAAGATTCCTGCACCTTCAGGCGCTCTTCACGGCCAATACCGCCGTGGATAATAACCACTGCTTCTTTGCGGCCCAGCAACGTGGTGATGCGTTGCTCCAGATAGTTCAGCGTGTCACGATGCTCAGTGAAGACGACGATCTTCTGGTGGGACGAGTGTTTGGGCGGTGGAATTGCACCTGCGCCATAAGGCGCTTCAGGTTCAGCAACGCGATAAGGTGCGTCAGCATCGGTAAAGATTTCGCTCAGCAGGCTGGCAAGCTCGCGCCACTTGGTATCGGTGCCGCTGCGCCGCACAGCTAATGCTTGCCCTTCCAGGCCAGCGAGTGTTTCGATTTCGATGCGCAGCTCAGCTATGGAACGGGCTGCGGTGGCCTGATCGAGAATTTCTTCCTCGGCAGCTTCGACTTCGTTATCGGGTGCTTCGTCCAAATCTTCAATGTCTTCACTGTCGAGCGTAGGTACGGCTGCCGGCACGATGGATGCAACCTGCCCACCACGGTGGAGTAATTCCAATTCACGCAACCTGCTTTCCAATCGCTCACGCCTGCGCCGTAGCGATTGATAGATCGCTTCGGGTGATGATGCAAGGCGTCGCTGCAATATGGTCAGCGCAAAGCCAACCGTGCCTGCACGCTTGTCGTTTTCAAGTGCTTCAGCACGATTAAATTCTTCCCGCACGTAGTCGGTGACAGTTCGATACAGGGCGGTTTCAGCATCTGACAGTTTGTAGGGTACTGTGTAGGCGATCCGTTGCGGGAACAATGGCGTACCATCAAACTTCAGCAGGTTTTCCTTTACCATCCGCCGCATCAGGTCGGAGACATCGGCTGTGTGAACTCCATCGCGGAAGCGCCCTTCAAACCGATCCCCGTCCAATAGCGCCATGAACAATTGGAAGTCAGCTTCTTTGCCGTTGTGCGGGGTCGCTGACATCAGCAGAAAATGTCGGGTGATGTTCGAGAGCAGTTGACCGAGACGATAACGCTTGGTGTATTTCGTTTCGCCACCAAACACGGTGGCCGACATTTTGTGTGCTTCGTCGCAGACCACCAAGTCCCAGCGACAATCGGGCGCTTCAAGCTTCAGTTGCACATCTTCGTTGCGCGCAAGCTTGTCAAGGCGTGCGATGACGAGGTTAGTTTCTAGAAACCAGTTGCCGGTGCGTGCTGCCTCCAATTTGTCGTTGGTGAGTATCTCGAAGGGCAAGTGGAAACGGCGGTATAGCTCATCCTGCCACTGCTCTGCCAAACTACCAGGGCAGACAATCAGGCAGCGTTGCAGGTCGCCACGGGCGATCAGTTCCTTGATGAGCAGCCCGGCCATAATGGTTTTTCCGGCACCGGGGTCGTCAGCCAGCAGGAAGCGCAGCGGTTGACGCGGCAGCATGTGTTCATAGACCGCCGTGATCTGGTGTGGCAGCGGATCAACAACAGAGGTATGCACTGCTAGTACCGGATCAAAAAGATGCGCGAGGCGTATACGCTGCGCTTCGGACACCAAACGGAAGAGTGCTCCGTCGCCGTCGAAGCTCCACGGCCTGCCATGCTCGACCAACTCCAGGCGCGGCTCGTCGTGGCGGTAAAGCAGTTCGTTGGCCACCTTGCCAGATGGTGTTTTATAGGTAAGCTCCAGTGCCTCAGACCCGAACCACTGGACGTTGACTATCGTCACCAGTGCATCGGGCACAATGCCGCGTATTGCGGCGTTGGTTTGGAGTTGTTCGAGTTTCAGCATAGAGTATTACGATATTTGCTGTTTCAATAACTGTATTGTTATTCAGATGGTTAGATGGTAAACACTTAATGTGCGAGAATATCACAGTGCCAGAGATGTTTGGCTGGTATAACGGCCTTAGATAATTTCAATGGCCGGTGTGGATAAATACCTATGACCGACTGTAGCTGGCACACAGCGTCAGTTGAGCCTTGATCACAATCAACAAGCATTCACGAAGCAGAAGAAATCGCCCTCCTGCCCATAACCCAACCTTTTCGTCAAATTGCTTGCGTACCATCTCCTTAATGCTGACTGGCTGCTTCGGAGGAAGCTAAACGACCGCAATAGATCGAAAGTACCTATCTGTATTTTCAGAAAGCAGCCCCTAGTAGCCAACTGAATCGGATCACCTGCTAGCGGCTGCTCAGGCCGAGAATCGGATATCGCCTGCCAGATCAAGTCGGAAGCACACTACGCACGCCTTTTAGATTATTTATCATGCCGTACCATTGCTGGGCAGTCGCTACGTTTTGCGGACATGACTCAATCCAGTCCAGCAACTTAGAGCGCAGCGGCAGGTGATAGGCTTTTGTGCGAACGGCGGAGTTCATGGTTTCTGCGCCGGCGCTTTTTCGATGAAATCCATATCCACAAGGCACTTCGAGATCGCAGCGATTGCCTCCAGCCCGCCCATTTGCAGCGCAACATCGCCGGGCCGGTTCACGGCTGCATCGGACAGGTTGATGCGGATCAGCGGTGCCTTCTGTCTCTCACCGAACTCCCGTACCGTGGGAATAGACTGGCCTGCACCAATTTCGATGACGACAGGCCGAGATACGGTTTCGCGCAACTCGTAAAACCGTGCCCTTTGAAACTCGGTGCGCCAGCTCACCCATTGCCAGTCTCCAAACATGAGGATGTTCGGGCGGGCGATGCCGCCGCAGTGGCGACAGGTGGGAAAGGGAGAAGTCAGGAGGCAATGTTCTTCATCGACCTCCGGTATGAATTTTGTAGCTTCCCAGATTTCCTGGTTGCAGCCTTGCAGGCATTGCAGGTGATGGATCGAGCCATGGCATTCCACGATGCTGTTCAGCGGAAACCCTGATTTCTGAAAATGCCCGTCCACGTTACTGGTGAACACGAACGCACCGCCATCAAGTTGATTGGTGATTGCGCGCAATAACTTGAACCCCTTGTGCGGCTCAGTCTTGCGATAGAGATTGAGCCTGTGCCCATAGAATCCCCAGGCGAGCTTCGGGTTATCCGCAAAGGTGTCCGGGCAAGCGATGTCGGTGAAGCCGATTTGCGCCTTGGCCAGTGCAGGATAGGCTTTCCAGAAGCCCTCCTGCCCCCGGAAATCGGGCAAGCCGGAATCGACGCCCATGCCTGCGCCGGCGGTGATGATCAGGCTGTCGGCAGAGTGAATCAGCTCGGCCGCTTGCCGGATGTGATTTTCTGTCAGTTCGTGCATCGTTCAACGCGGTGTCCCTGAATGCCGGACATATTCACTTTCACATAAGGGCGGTTTGATTCGTAGAGTATCCATCCTTCGCCAATCACTTGCCGGGTGGCGCACTTCAGTTCGCCCAAGTCGCGCCGAAGCAGCAAATAGTGACATGAATCGCCCAAAGCGGGATCGGCCCAGTAGTGTGCATAGTCTCCCAACGTCGCCTTGTCGCCTCTGCCCTCGCCGGATCGCGGAAATTGATACTTCCAGTCCGGATACAGCCTGCGCCACTCGGGCACGACGAAGAGATCGCCCATGCAGCACCCTTCATATGGGATATGCACTGCCCCTCCCCATTCAGCGGGATTGCAGGCGAGCCCGCTATCGGGGCCGGACAACGTGAATGCCTGCTGATTTGCCAGCCCGGTCATCCCGGCGCGGCGTACTTGTTCATTTACCAGCAGACGCCAGACTCGGGAATTGTTGAACGGAAAGGATACCGATTGCACATTCTCGCGCTGGATGAGCATGCCGATTGTGTCGATAACACAATCAGGCAATTCTTCTTCCGGTTGTCCGGTGTTAAAGACGGGATAATCGTCGTCATCGTACATGGCTGCTCTCCAGTCTCGTCGGATCTTTCTTGATTGTTGTTCATCGCTCATGCCCGGTACAGGGTGTGGCCATTATTTCAGCTACCTGGCTCAGCAGATGAGCTACCATTATAGGATCATGGAGGATGAAAATGGATCGTAGCGAACGCTTTTACAAGATTGACCAGATGCTTTCGGCGCGCGGGATTGTTCCGATTGAAGCATTCATGGCGGAGCTGGGCATTTCTCTGGCCACCTTCAAGCGTGATCTGGAATATCTGCGCGACCGGCTGAACGCGCCCATCATCTGGGATCGCGATGCGGGCGGCTACCGCTATGAGTCGAAGCACACGTCCGGGCCGGCCTTTTCTCTGCCCGGCATCTGGTTCAACGCCTCGGAGGCGCATGCGCTATTGTTGATCCAGAAGCTATTGAAGGACATCCATCCTGGCTTGCTCGGGCCGCAGATTGAGCCGTTACAGGCCAGGCTCAAGGCGCTGCTCGGGAGCGCGGACCACAGCGCCGACGAAGTGGAGAAACGCTTCCGGATGATCCATGCGGCAAAGCGCATTACGCCGCTGAAACATTTCGAGGTGATCGCCAGCGCCACCCTTAGCCGGAAACAGCTCAGGATCGTCCACTACAATCGGGAGCGAAACGAGGCCACAGAGCGGGTGATTTCTCCCCAGCAGATCGTGTTCTACCGGGACAACTGGTATCTGGATGCCTGGTGCCACCTGAGAAAAGGCATTCGCAGTTTTTCCATTGACGCCATTACGGCTGCGGAAATGCTGGACGAGCGCGCCAAGGACATCAAGGCATCAGAGCTCAGGGACTATTTCGAGAAGGGCTATGGCATCTTCTCCGGCAGCAAGGTGCAGTGGGCAAAGCTTCGGTTCTCGCCGGCCCGGGCGCGCTGGGTGGCAAACGAGTCCTGGCACCCGAAACAGCGGGGCTCCTATGAGCCGGATGGCAGCTACCTGCTTGAGCTGCCCTACGCCGACGACCGGGAGTTGCTGATGGACGTGATGCGCCATGGGAATGAGGTCGAAGTTTTGGCACCACAGCAACTCCGGGGCCGAATCAAGGGCATTCTGAAGGCTGCGCTGGAAAAATACTGACTGGCTCATTCAGTGAGCTTGGCACTCGTTATTCTGCTTCCATCAACTACCAAAGAGGAGCTGAAAAATGAATGCGCTGAAAGTGATGGATGCCGATGCCATGGTCGTATGTGTGTGCATGATCGGGTGGGTGGTAGTTTTGTTTGTTGCGGCATAAGGATGGCTGCCAGCCCATGAACTTGAGCAAGGCCGGATGACATGAAGAAAAAAACCGAACATCTCCCGGTGAGCCACTTGCCTGCGCCGGTCAGAAAGCCGCCTCCGCGCACCTTGCGCGATCGGGAAGCGCCGCTGCAATCCAAGGACGGTGGATACGCACTCGTGGAGCACCAGCCCGCCTATTTGGTCTTGAGAGTGGTCACGCCCGGGAATACCCATTTGTTTGATCAGGAAACGCCGGAAAGTGCAGACGAAACGAAGTAGCGAATTGCCGACGTTTGATACGAGACATTTCACAGATGCATGCTGGCACCCATAGTTTATCTCCAGCGCGCAGAAAAAAAGGCGAATTTTGGATTCATTATTCCACTGGAGTATCCTGCCACGCTTGTTTCAAGCAAGATTTGCAACTAGACGGGAGGTTAAATGTCCTGGCCGGTAACGATTTATTACTGCACAGCATGTGATTTTAGGCAGGGTGATGCGGGAACCTGGGGTAGGCGCGAATATGTACTGGGAAGCGGCGTGCACATTCCGGTGCGCTGGTGCGTCGGCTGGTGTGAGTCCTGCAATGGGATTGCGGCAATCGAGGATTTATCCCATGAATCCCGTATACAGGAATATCGGGAAGCTCAACGAGAGTTACATTCGTTTGCCCGGCGCTCGTGGCGACAGCGGCTGTTCGGGTTATCGAAATGGGAGAAGTCCTTGAGGCTAAGGTACGAGGAGAATATGGAAGACGCAATTGATGCGCTGGAAATGCTCGCTGCCAGAAAGAGCCCGCCGCGCTGTTTACAGTGCTTGAGTACACAGGTACATGTGCCGGTAAAACGCGCATTGAGTCCTGACGAGATTCCAGATTCACCCTGTGTGTACAGCGTAAAGGATGAAGCGCCCGAGAAACCAGAATTAGATCATAAAGAGAAGTCTGAACAATATGTCTTGCATCATCCCGGTTGCGGAGGCGAAATTCTGGCCAGAATGGATATGAATGGGCTGCGACTGGCCTTGCGTCCCTCTGTCACACGCTTTACACCAGAAGGCGTCCTGATAGACAAGGAATACGTAAGGGGCTACTCAGCTCCAAACAGGGAACACCGGGATGCGCTTTCGGCGTCCAACCGGCAATACCGGACATTGGCCTTGGATAGGGTGGTCAATGATGAAATGGCTGGCAGCATCTTAGACATCCCTGCGTTTCTGCGCAAACAAGCTGACTGAGTCTGAGAATGGGATTTCACCTTGCTCGGGAAAATTCCCCTAATCTTTTTCTTGTACTGAAAATTGACTGAGGCGTATAGTGCGCACCGTTACGAGACCAAGCAGGCAATTAACTTCTTCAATCATGTTTTCGATTGCCGACATCTCAGGAAAAAGCCGCGACCAGCAGGGCGGGCATCCGCACGCCTGTCGATACGCTTACTCCATCGGTATGACGCCATTCGCATTCGCTCGGTTCAGCGTAGCCATGCGTTACGGGCTTACCCCGCCTTCAGGCTCGGCGATGAGAAGGTTCCTGGCATAAGCTTTCCATTTGGAGGCGACCTCAAGCATGATGCTTTTGGGGGTATATTTGGGGGTATAAGTCAAATTGGAATTCTGCAAGTCCAGTATTTATGCAACTTGCATAGCAAAGTATGGCTGACACAGCTGCCATATTTAAGTAAAACGCCACTTTGTGTGGCGTTTTGTTTTGGCCATTCACGAAATATACAAAATTCCAGACACCCTCCGGCTCAGAATAACGATCGCATACATCTGACAGCGCGACGTACTTGGTCGCAATGCGCGTTTAGCGCTGTGGCTCGTTCACAAAAATTTCCACACGGCGGTTTCTGGCACGACCAGCTTCCGTATCGTTCGCTGCAACTGGCTCGTGCGAGCCGCGGCCATACACATTGATACGTCCCGGCGCGACATTTCTTGCAGTTAAATAGTCGCGGGTGCGTGCAGCGCGCTCGATGGATAAGGGGTCATTGATCGCATCGCTACCGGTATTGTCGGTGTGGCCGATGATAGAGATTTGGGCCGTAGCGTTGTCGACTAAGCCCTCCGCGAATTTATCCAAAATTTGGCGGAAGTTAGGTTTGATGTCTGCCCGATTGGTATCGAACGAGATATCACTTGGTATATCCAGCTTCAAGCGATTGTCCGCGGTCTGGCTGACTTGAACGCCGGTGCCTTGTGTTGCCTGCTCCATGCTTTGTTTCTGTGCTTCCATTTTCTTAGACCAGATGTTCCCGGCTACTGCGCCCGCGAGACCGCCCAGAACCGCGCCCGTCGCCGCTCGCTTGCCGCCGCCGTCACCGGTTGCTCCACCAATCACAGCGCCAACACCGGCTCCCACACCCGCACCGGTCGCGGTGCCGCGTTGAGTGTCAGACATGTTGGCGCAGCCGGAGAGCGCCAACGTTACTGCAACAGTGCCGATCAAAAATTTGCGCATGACTGAATTCCTTTCAGTGTTAGTGGGTGAGATGGTCGAACTGCGCCCGATTGAGGGGGATGCTGACGGGGCGTGGCTTGTTCGCTGCTGATTGGCTAGCACAAACCCCCCCGCCTTCTAAGTATTCATGTTGCACCCAAGACAAGAAGTGGTCTGTTCGCTAGCGCACATATGGCCTGGCTGAATCTGCTTGGCGAGACGCGGCAGGTAATAATTGGAATGCCATTGGACTCCGGTAGTTTTGGCTCTCCAAGGAAGCCAGCGCCCAGGCCCGGTTCAGTGCAGTTGTATGTTGCCGAACAGTCACGGCAATCCGGCGACGATCAGATATGTCACGTCGATATTGTTGAGAGCCGCGGCACGATCAGAATAGTCACGCCTGCGATCAGCGATACCAAGTGAGCCAGACTCAAGGTGATATTCATGGCGGAATCATTGCGTGCGAGAAAAATAGAGATCGCCCAACTCCATAATCGGGTATCTTCAGCCGCCGCGGCGCGCTGCTGTATACAACGGCATAACGGTCGGCAGCAGCGCCTCGATCTGCTGCACCCGGCTTGATTCGGTAGGGTGGCTGCTGAGGAACTCGGGTGGGCGTCCGCCGCTGTTTGCTTTGATCATTTTCTGCCACAGGCTGACTCCGGCGCGCGGATCGTAGGCCGCGCGAGCCGCGAGTTCCAGGCCGATGCGGTCGGCTTCGTTTTCGTCGGTGCGGCTGAACCTGGTTGCAATCAGGGACTTGTAGGCGACTCCTGCTATGTCGGCAGACCCCTGGCCCAAGCCGAGCAGCGCGGCACCAATGCCAATAGTCGTCTGTGCGGCGATGGCCTGTGACACCTGCTCGCGCGAATGCTCGCGCAGGGCGTGTGCAATCTCATGGCCCATGACCACTGCGATTTCCTCATCGCTCAGATTGAGCTGCCGGATCAGGCCGGAATAAAACATGATTTTGCCTCCCGGCATGCAGAAGGCGTTGAGTTCGTTGCTGTTGATCACGTTGACTTCCCACTTCCACCCGGGCGCATCGGGGCGGAATACCCGGGTCTGCGGCTTGATGCGGGTGGCTATGGCGCGTACCCGCTGCAGCATCGCACTGTCCGTATTAAGCGCGCCCTTGGCGGAGGCATCGGCTGTCAGTTTGTTGTAACCTTGCGCGGCCATCTGATCGAGTTCCTGCGAAGAAATCAGCATCAGTTGCTTGCGCTCCGCGCCGACCGCCCCACCCGAGGTGGTGGTCTGGCAGCCGCCGAGCGCCAGCGCGGACAGGAGAAAAGTTGTTGCAGTTACGATCCGAAGAATACGCATGATTGGCCGCCGCAGAGTGATTGGTTGGTTAACGCGTGGTCTGTGCCACGAGCCACGAATGGCGCAATTGTTTCACTTCCGATAACGGAGTTCTGTACGCTCGCGAACATACGGAACGGGTGTCCTCACCGCTACCTATTAAACCCTTGTCTTATCGATCACTGACGCTGCTGCCAGATGCTCGCTATATGCGCCCAGTGTGTATTCTTATGATCGGTCATTAGTTATAAGCCGATTAGGATCCGCCACGATGTTTGTTCAAGCTGGTTATATGAAAACTCTGTACGCCTGAAAACAGGATCGCAATATCCTGCAATGACAGTTCCGGGTAGGCTTCGCGCAAGACCTGCTGAGCATAGAGTGTCAAATGCGCGGTGCTCCATCCTCGGTTAGGGTCAAAAAATGGTTCTGTTATCCGGCACGCATTTTCGAACAGCATCCGCAAATGCATGTTGACGCGCCGATCATTTGCGCTGAGGCTTGGACCGATCTGGCCATCGGGTAAGGCAGAGGAGGTCATAGAAATTCTCCGTGTAGGAGCTTGCCTTGTATTATGATTAGCTGAACTCTAGCACTCTGACAATGTAATTGCATCATCGGTATTACTGACGCGGAACACGTTTAAGGAGCGGCGCCGTGCACGAAAATGATTGGGACTTGATGACCACTGCGCGCGTTCTTTCCTGGAGCAGCCAACTGGAAACCGGTCTGCCCGATGTGGACAGCCAACACCAGCGGCTCATCGATATCATCAATGAGCTGGGCAGAATGCACGCCGAAGGCGCTACGGTTGAGGAGCTTCTCATCGTATTCGCAGAATTGCGCAACTACACGGTGTACCATTTCCAGCACGAAGCCGATCTGATGGAGTCACTGCCGGTAAATGAGGCCAACAAGGCTGCCCATCTGAGGGCGCATCAGGCTTTTGTCGATCGCATCGAGAAAGCAGGAGAACTGATTACCACCTATCCCGATGCCGTCGTCGACAATCTGCTCGCATTCCTGGTGAAATGGCTGGTGCATCACATCACCGGCGTGGATGCGCGCATGGCGCGTGAAATCATTGCGTTGCGTTCCGGAGATGCGGGCAGGCAAAACGGGATTGCGGAAAGCCCGCTCCACGAAGCGCTCGTTGATACCGTGAGCGATCTTTATGACAGCCTCGGCACGCGCACTTTTGAAATGCTGGAACTGAACCGCCAGTTGCAGGCTTACCATGACAAGCAGGAAGAAGAAAATGCGCTGACGCATGACATCATCACGGGGCTGGTGCAGCGTGAGGAACTATCGAATTCGAAACTGCATCTCTGGTTTTCTCCCGCAGCTATTTTCAGCGGCGACATCGTTGCCGCCGTGCATGGTACCAAAGGGAGGTTCTATGCCCTGATGGCGGACGCCACCGGCCATGGGCTCGTGGCGGCAATTACTGCCCTTCCGGTATTGTCGGTCTTCTACGCGCTGGCCGAACGTGGCTGCCCAGTCGGAGAAATTCTTGCCGAAATCAATCGCAATTTGCGCGCAGTGCTTCCGACAGGGCGTTTCGTCGCCGCAACCATGACTTATATCGACTGCGTGGAGCGCACCGCAGAGGTCTGGAACGGCGGAATGCCTGAGCTGTTGTTGCTGGGGCCGGACGGACGCCTGATGCGGACGCTGGTTTCATCGCAGCTGCCGCTTGGCATTGTCGATTTCAATGCGGAGACGTCTGCCACCACGCAAATTTCCTGGGAGGCGGGCAGCCAGTTCGTGATGTATTCCGATGGTCTGATCGAGGCCACCAACACGGCGGGCGAGCCGTTCGGCGTGGAGCGGCTCAAGAAGGCAGTCCTGGCCGCTTCTGCGGATCAGCGGATAGCGGCAGTGAAGGCGGCATTTGCCAGTCATGTTGGTGCGGCTGTGCCGCACGACGATATTTCGCTGATGCTGGTTGATTGCAAAAACAGCTAGCAGCCTATGCTGTTGCGGTTCCTCCCGGCTTGAACCAGGAAAGTTTTTCCCTGAGGCTGACTACGCCGCCGATGATGATCAAAGTCGGCGCCTGAAGGTTTGCGGTTTCTACGATCCCCGGCAGGGTGGACAATGTGCCGCACACCACGCGCTGATTCTGCGTGGTCCCCTGCTGCACGATGGCAGCGGGAGTGGATGCTGCCAGCCCGTGCGCAATCAGTTGCGAGCACAGGATGTCGAGGCCGTGCAGACCCATGTATACCACGATGGTTTGCCTGGGGCGCGCCAGCATTTCCCAGTCGAGATCCATGCTGTCGTCTTTCAGATGACCCGTTACAAAAACACAGGACTGCGCATGGTCGCGGTGAGTGAGCGGTATCCCGGCATAGGATGAGACGCCGGAGGCGGCCGTGATGCCCGGCACTACCTGAAAGCTGATCTTGTGCTCTGCAAGCTTTTCGATTTCTTCGCCGCCACGCCCGAAAATGAACGGGTCGCCGCCCTTGAGGCGCAATACGCGCTTTCCCGTTTTGGCAAGCCTGACCAGAAGATCGTTGATGCCTTCCTGCGGCATGGTGTGGTTGCCGCGCTTCTTGCCGACAAAAATTCGTTCCGCATCGCGCCGCGTCATTTCGAGCACGGGCTTGGAAACCAGATTGTCGTAGAGCACCACGTCGGCTTTCTGCATCAGGCGCAGCGCCCGGAACGTCAGCAGATCCGGGTCGCCCGGCCCTGCGCCAACCAGATACACCTCGCCGGTTGCACCCGGCTTTTGCTCTTTCAGCATGGCAAGCAGATGGGTTTCCGCTGATGTTTCATCGCCTGCAAATACTTTTTCGGCGACGGGACCTTCCAGCACGTCTTCCCAGAAGATACGCCGCTTCGCCGCCTCATGGATTTGCGCCTTGATGGCATCCCTGAATTTGGCCGAAAACGCCGCCAGCTTGCCGTAGCCTTGCGGGATCAGCGTTTCCAGCTTGCCGCGCAGCATCCGCGTGAGCACGGGGGACGCGCCGCCACTGGAAAACGCCACCATGATGGGGGAGCGATCCAGGATGGCAGGCATGATGAAGGTGCAAAGCCCGGGGTTGTCGACCACGTTGACCGGGATGTTTCTGGCTTTGGCCTCGCGCGAAATGTCGTTGTTGGTCTGGGTTTCGTTCGTCGCGGCAATGACGAGCGCTGCGCCATCGAGATGTGAAGCCAGAAAGCGTTCCGCGATGTGTTTGATTTCCGGGTGCGCGGCGAACGAGGCATGCAATTCAGGTGCAACGACTGTGACCGCAGCGCCCGCCTGAAGCAGCAGCGAGGCCTTTCTCAAGGCGACTTCTCCGCCTCCCACGACCAGGCACGGCTTGCCTTTCAGGTTAAGAAAAATCGGCAGATAATCCATTCGGTTTTTTTGGTTTGTTGAGCGTTGGCGTTATTGTGGCATGCGCGGCGCGAGATGGGGAGTTTCGCTGCCCCATTCATCCGCGCACAGGAACGGCGCGATTGTCTTGCCGAGTTACTTCAGCCTTTCGACGCCAAATTTCTTCAGGATGAATTTCTCGTAAATTGGCTCGGAATTGCCCTTTTTCATTTTCCGGATGAAATATTTTTCGAACGCAATTTTTGACCAGTGCACCCATCTTCCCTTCTTGAACCAGCTGACGTTTCTGGGGCCGATCTGCGGGATTGCAACAAAGGCGGCCCCGGTAGTTCCCATGTCGGCCAGGCAGATTGCGCCCCACGTAGCAGCGGCATGTGTGGGCTTGCCCTGCAGTTCGTCGCAGATGTTATGGGCAATCGCGGTAATCATGGTTTCGATCATGAAACCGGTCTTGGGCGCGCCTGTCGGCACAGGCGTGGCTTCCACCGGCGGGATGGCGATGCAGACGCCCGCCGAGAATATATTGCGATATTTCTTGCTGCGCTGATGATCATCAACGAGCACGAAACCTCGCGGGTTGCACAACCCTTCCACGTTGGCGACCGCATCGACACCCTTGAAGGCGGGGAGCATCATCGAATATTTGAAAGGGAGTTCGTGTTCCTTGATGACTTCGCCCTTGTCGTTGTGCTCGGACACAAACATCTTCCCCGCTTCGACGCGCGTGGTCTTGGCGTTGGTGATCCATTTGATGTCGTGGCTTCTGAGCTCCGATTCGAGCAGCCCCTTTGAATCACCTACGCCTGCCAGTCCCAGATGGCCGATGTATGGCTCGGAAGTGACATAGGTCATCGGCACCTTGTTGCGCAGCTTGCGTTTTCTCAGGTCGGCATCCATGATGAAAGCAAATTCATAAGCCGGGCCGAAGCAGCTTGCGAGCGCCATCGCGCCGATCACGACCGGGCCGGGTTCGGCGAGCAATTTCTTGTAGGCCTCGTAAGCCTTTTCGGCATGGTCGAGTGTGCAGATCGACTGGGTGTGGCCCGTTATCGGACCCGATCCTTCGACTTCCTCGAAGGCGAGGCGCGGTCCGGTGGTGATGACCAGATAATCGTATTGCACGGTTTCGCCGTTGGCCAGGATCAGTGTGTTGCCATCGGCGTCGATTTTGGAAACAGCCTGGGCGATGAAATTGATGCCTTTCGCTTCGACGTGTGAGCGGATATCGAAGCTGACTTCATCGCGCGTCCGCCACCCCACCGCAATCCATGGATTGGAAGGGACGAACTGGAAAGTGCTGGAAGCGTTGATGAGCGTGACCTGGTGTCCGTTCCCGATGTTTTCCCTGATTTCATAGGCGGCTGGCATGCCGCCTATACCCGCTCCCAGAACAACGATGTGTGCCATGTTTTTCCTTATTGTTGGATCAATGCTCACCCTTGGTTCGCAATAGACCTGCCAGTCGGTTCCCTTGTTTCTGCGGCCCACCCATCGGGAACAGATCGTGCAAATAATGGTTATTGCCCCTTGCTTCTCCCCATTCGTTTCTGAAGTGCGGGATCATGACGCGGACTTGGGCCTGGACGCCATGTTCATGGAAATAGTCGCGCAAGTAGCGGATGACCTGCCAGTGTTCCTCGGTCAGAACGAGTCCTTCATCTTGCGCACGCGCAATTGCGAAATCCTCTGACCAATCATTAAGGTTCTTGAGGTAGCCCTCGGAATCAGTTTCAATTGTCTTGCCATTAACCAGAATTGTCCTGCTCAAACTGTCAGTCATAACGCGATCTGTTCCTGTCGGGGGTGTTCCCCCTTCTTGATGTGTTGGATAAAGGCGACGAAGCGGGCAGCCCAGTAGCAACTGCCGATGGTGCGCAGATGCGTGTACGAGGCAAGCAGATTATGCAGAACGAGTCCATCGTGTTCACCGGTAATGCCGTAGCCGCGCGTGACATGATAAGCAAACTTCGAATCGGCTGGCAAATTTTCCAGGCTTGAGTAGTGGAACTCGTGTGCCTTGATGTTGTTTGCCGGGGAATGTGGACGCGGCCACGGATGTTCCGGATTTTCGGCCAGATGAACATAGCCGCGACCGACTGGCTTGTCGTGCATCACCACATCGCCGGGTATGGCGCCGACCATGTCGTAGCTGCGTCCCTGCCAGGAAATCTTGCGGGCAAGATACATCAGGCCGCCGCATTCGGCGTAGGCCGGCATGCCGGCTGCAATGGCATTCCTGATTTCGCTGCGCAGCATGCTGTTGGCTTCGAGCGCTTCGGCGCAAACCTCCGGGAATCCACCGCCGATATACAGCGCATCGACCTCGGGCAGATGGGGGTCGTGCAGCGTGTCGAAGGGAACGAGCTCTGCGCCCGCGGCAGAGAGCGCATCAAGATCGTCGGCATAATAGAAACCGAAGGCACGGTCGCGGGCGATGCCGATGCGGATTTTTTCGTGCCAGGGGAAGGGCGTGACCACGGCCTGGGTGGGTGCATTGAGCGGTTGTCTGGCGGTAATCTCCAGCAACTTGTCCAGATCGACCTGGCTGGCAACAGCGGCCGCAATGTCGGCAATTCTGTCTGCCGCCTCACCGGATTCATTGTTCGGCATCAGGCCGAGATGGCGCTCGATGATCTCGAGCCGCCTGTCATGCTGGATTGCACCGATTACCGGCACATTGGTGTAATGCTCGATGACCGCACGCAGCTTTGCCTCATGCCGGGTGCCACCGAGATTATTGAGGATCACGCCGGCAATGTTGATGTCCTTGTCGAACGCCTGGTAGCCCAGAATCAAGGGGGCGATGCCGCGTGTCATGCCTCTTGCGTCTATCACCAGCACCACCGGCAGGTCGAGCAGCTTGGCCAGTGCCGCATTGCTGTTGCTGCCGTCAAGTGCCAGGCCATCGTATAGCCCTTTGTTGCCCTCGACCAGGTTGATTTCAGCGCTGTTGCGCACAAAGGTGGAAACAATGTCATCACGTTCCATCAGATACAGGTCGAGGTTGCGGCAGGCCCTTCCGCTGGCTTGCGACAGCCACATCGGATCGATGTAGTCCGGGCCTTTCTTGAAAGGCTGCACGGCAAAGCCGCGCATGTGCAACGCGGCACACAGGCCGATGCTGACCGTCGTCTTGCCGGAAGACTTGTGCGCTGCAGAAATCAGCATTCTGTTCATGATGTCAGTGGGTCTCGCCATGAACCCCCTGTGGCAGGGCAGCGTCGTGCGGCAGCATATTGAATACCCGCACGCCGACAGTTGTGATCAGTAAGGCTACGCCGATGCCGCCAATGCCCAGCAAAAATTCGGGCAGTGAAGGCTTGTAGGCTGCAATCTGGCCATCGCCAAAACTGCTGCTTGCTTCAAAGCCGGGAAAAATGGCTAGCGGGTAGGCCTGGCCGCCAATGATGAAAACGTAAAGCAGGGCGAGGCTGCCGATGATGACGAGCAGCGAGGCAGCGACGACACTGCGTGTCTTGCCCAGGCTGGGGTGGTATATGAGCAGCAGCGGGAGCAAGCTTCCGAACACAACGTAGCCCGCCCAGAACAGCCAGGGATAGGTTCCGCCATCGACCAGGATAAAGCGTTCAAAGCCAGTCTGTTTGGCAAAATACAGATTGGTCAGGTGATAGGCGGCGACTAGATAGAGGGCGCCGATGATGAAGACGCCGAGCAGGTTGCGCATGCGTTTCAGGATGGCCGGATCCAGTGTTTCCCGGTTCCAGGCATAAATTGCCGCTTGTGCGAGAAGGAAAACAGCCAGCCCCCAGGCGAACGAAAGCACGATGAACATGGGCGGGAGCAGCGCCGAGCCATAAGCCTGGCGCGCCACCAGGAAGGCGAAGATCAGGCCGGTGCCGGTGGTGAGTATGAAGCGCCAGGCGAAGACCATCAATCCTGCCGGTTTGGACCAGGAGTTGAAGCGCTTTTCCAGCAGCGTCCACAGGTAGATGGCGACCAGCGAGAACATGCCGCTATACAGCAGCACATTCCATGCGAAGACGGAAGTCGGGTTGTAATGCGTGGCCGCCACGATGAAGCGGTCGGGCCGCCCGAGGTCGAGCATGAGCACCATGAGGCCGCCTGCCAGCAGGCCGATGCAGAGCAGGCCCGAAAGCGGCGCTCTGGCCTTGTATACGGCTTTGCCAAAGACCGAGCCGATCGACGCGACGTTCAGTACACCGGAAGCAGCAACGATCATGAAAATGGCGAATACGTGCGGCATGCCCCAGACTATCGTGTTATTCATCCCGGTGACGATGTGGCCGTGCTCTTCCATATAGTGCGAGGCCAGGTAACCTATGCCCGCAACCATCGCGCATGCTGCGGCAAAAGCGTAGAAGTAGCGGCTTTCGAGACGTGAGAAGGATGTGCTTTGCATGTTATATCCCCTGGTAACGCACGCCCGTATTCAGGCCGAGGTCGGCGCGTATCTGGGTCGTTGCCACGGCACGGACGCGCTTGGAAATCTCGCTGTCCGGGTCGTTGAGGTTTCCAAACAGGATGGCATGGTGGCCACCTCTTGCACAGGCCTCCGCGCATGCAGTCGTCTCCTGTCCCTTGTCGACACGATGCACGCACAGCGTGCAGCTTTCGACCGTGCCTTTACCCCGCGGCACGTCGGTAAGCTGGTCAGTCAGGGTTTCATGCACGAAAGACCGTGCCTTGTATGGGCAGGCCATCATGCAATAGCGGCAGCCGATGCAAATATGCTTGTCGACCAGCACGATGCCGTCTGCACGTTTGAACGAGGCGCCCGTCGGGCAGACATCGACACAGGGCGGGCTGGCACAGTGCTGGCACATCACCGGCAATGAGGTGATGCGGCCGCTGCCTGTGTCCTTGAGTTCAACCTTGCGTATCCATTGCGCATCGGTCGGCGCGGTGCCGCCGGAGAGTCCGTTTTCCTCGTTGCATGCGGTGACGCAATCATTGCACCCGCTCTCACACTGGTTTGTGTCGATCAGCATGCCCCACCGCACCTTGCCGGAAGCAGCCTCACCGAGCGGACGCGCTTGGGAAAATTCATACAGCAGCATGCCTGGAGCAATGGCAAGCCCGGCCAACGCTACCGAAGCCCTGCCCAGGAATTGCCTGCGATCAAGATTTGTGTCGCTCATTTGGAAACCTCTGCGACCACTTTTCGTTTGCTGGAATGACATTCGAAGCAGTCGATTTTGACTTCGACATACTCATGGCAGCCCTGACAGAAATTCTCGTTGCTGCCGAGTACGCTGTTGTTCTTCTTGCTGGCGTGGCAATCAACACATGCTGCAAGGCTGTACTTGCCGCCCCGGATTCCCTGGCGCATCGTTTCGTCGCGCTGGTGCTTGAGGACATCCATATGGTTCTTGCGCATGAACTTCGGGTCATCTACGCACTTTCCGCCCTTGCCGATATCGAGTTTGGGCATGGGTGATTCGTCCGCGGCAAATACGGGCGCAGAAGTCAGCGCCGAGGTGGCAATGCATATTGCGAGCATAACCGCCATGCGCCAGGGTGCCATGATCAATCACCCAATCCCATCTGGATATAGCCGGTCGGGCATACGTCATGGCAGATGTGGCAGCCGATGCATTTGTCGTAGTTGGTATCGACATAGCGGCCCGTCGTCGCCTTGCTCTTTGGTACGCGGAAAACTGCAGTCTGCGGGCAGTACACGACGCAATTGTCGCACTCGAAGCACAGGCCGCAGCTCATGCAGCGCTTGGCCTCTTCGATGGCTTGCGCTTCCGAGAGAGGCTCTATCCTTTCCTCGAAATTGCCGAGCACGGCTTCTGTGTCCAGCGTAATGATCTTGCGCTTGAGGCGTGGGGTATAGGAAAAGTGTCCGAGGAAAAGTTCGTCATGGGGGATGATGTAGCGGTCCGAACGGTTGTCGAAGTTGTGAATGGCTCCAGTCGAGGCATAGGTGCCGCGAAGGGGCTCATGGATTTCGGACAGGGGCAAGCCTTTTTCCACGATTTTCCTCATCAGGTCGAATTGGTGAGCGTCAATCTTGGGCCGTTTCTCCAGGTCTTCCCCGGCGAGGAAGCGGTCGATTCCGTCGGCTGCAATTGAACCGTGACCGATGGCGGTCGTCAGCAGATGCGGGCGGATGACATCGCCACCGGCAAATGTTCCCGGCTGTCCCTGCACCTGGTAGTTCTTGTCCGCGGCAATTGCTCCGCGCCCGTTATCGAATACTTCCAGCCCGGTAAAATCGACGGCCTGGCCGATGGCTGAGACGACGAGATCGGCTTCGAGGTCATATTCGGAACCTGCTATCTGGTTGACTTCAAGCTTGCCGCCGGCGATCTTGGCTTCGCATTTGGCAACGCGCAGTGCAGTGGCCCGGCCATTGGCATCTTTAATCAGGCCGACCGGCACCACCCCTCCCAGGATCACGATGCCTTCAGCCAGCGCCTGCTCGATTTCATGCTTGTTGGCCTGCATTTTGTCTATCGGGAAAATCGAAGTGAGCGTGACGTCGGCACCCTGCTTGGCCGATATCTCGGCGACGTCGTGCGCCATCTGGCCGGCGATGGCCCTGTCCAGATCGGTAGGCTTGGCATTCTCGATGTGGCCGAGGCGCCGGGCGACCGTCGCAACGTCGACCGAGGTGTCACCCCCGCCGACTACGACGACGCGCTTGCCGACATATTTCAGGCGACCCTGATTGAAGGCGCTCAGAAACGACATGGCAGTCACGACATTGGGCGCGTCCGAGTCAGGGACGGGGAGCGCTCTGCCGGATTGCGCGCCCATGCCGAGAAACACTGCATCAAATTCCTTGCGTATCTGTTCCAGCGTGATGTCTTTCCCCACGTGGCAGTTCATGCGTGTTTTCACGCCGAGGTCCAGAATGCGCTGGATTTCGGCATCGAGCACGTTGCGCGGCGTGCGGAACCCGGGAATGCCGTAGCGCATCATGCCGCCCAGATATTCATGATCGTCGAATATCGTTACCTCATGGCCCTTGAGCGCCAGCTGGTAGGCGCAGGAAAGGCCTCCGGGGCCGCCGCCCAGGATAGCCACCTTCTTGCCGGTAGAGATGGTCGGCTTGTTGAATTTGAGGTTGTTCTTGATCGCGTATTCGCCGAGAAAATGTTCGACAGAGTTGATGCCTACATGGTCCTCCACTTCGTTGCGGTTGCAGCCGGTTTCGCATGGGGCAGGGCAGACACGCCCCATCACCGAGGGAAAAGGGTTGGCCTCGGTCAGCCTGCGCCAGGCATATTCCTGCCATGGCATGGGCTTGCCATCGGCGCCTACAGGCGGCTTTTCGGTGCCACGCGTAATGGATAGATAACCGCGGATGTCTTCACCCGAAGGACAGCTGCCCTGGCACGGAGGCGTGGACTGGATGTAGGTGGGGCACTTGTGCGACCAGCTGGCCTGGAAAATCTTGTCGCGCAAGGCACGCACTTTGTTGTCACCGTCCTTGAAGCGGCGGAAATTAAGTTGGGTTTCTTCAGTCGTTGCTGACATCGCTGCCTCCTCGAATATGCCTGTTTTACTTGTCACCGAGCCGGATTGCGTTGCTCACCAGCTGATGTACGCCGCCCACCACGCGCCTGTCGAAGCCGTAATAGGGAAGCACCTTGGTAAACTGCGCCTTGCAGATGGCGCAGATGCATGCCATGAAATTAACCTTGTGTTCATCCACCACCTGCTGCAATGCCTCCATGCGCGGCAACGATCCCTTGATGCGCAGGTCGAGCAGATCGTCAGTCAGCAGGCCGCCCCCGCCGCCGCAGCAGAAGGTTTGCTCGCGCGTGGTTCCGTCTGCCATTTCCACAAAATGATTGGCGGCCGCCTTGATGATGTTGCGCGGAATCTCGAACTGCCCGCCGAAGAAGTCGCCCATGTTCGAGCCGCGCGCGACATTGCACGAGTCGTGGAAGGTGACGACGTATTTGTCGTTGGCTTCGGGGTCGAGCGTGATGACCTTGCGCTCGATCAGATCCCAGGTCAGTTCGCAGATATGCATGGGCTGCTTGTAGCTGTGGTCGAGCTGGCTCTGCAACTGGATCGCATAGGGATCGTCTGCGCCGGCGCCGATCCCGGTCAGCGTATTCCAGAAGCTGTATGCAACGCGCCAGGCATGCCCGCATTCGCCGACCACGATGCGTTTGACGCCCAACTCGAGCGCCGCTTCGCGCACACGCAGTGCGATTTTTCGGAGCTGCTCGTAGTTTCCGATGAACATGCCGAAATTACCCGCCTCGGATGCCATCGAGGAAACGGTCCAGCTGATCCCCGCGGCATGAAACACCTTGCCGTAGCCGATCAGGCTGTCGATGTGCGGCTCGGCAAAGAAGTCAGCTGAGGGGGTGACGAGCAGGACTTCTGCACCCTTTACATCCAGCGGGAAGCGCACGTCGACGCCGCAGGCGTCCTTGACGTCCTCTTCCAATCCTTCCAGCGTATCCGCGAGCGCGGGCCCGGGCAGACCCAGGTTGTTGCCGATTTTATGTACCTTGCCGATGATCTCGTTCGAATATTTCTGGCCGTAGCCCACGCTGTCCAGGATTTCCCTGGCGGCCATGGTGATTTCTGCGGTATCGATGCCGTATGGGCAGAAAACCGAGCAGCGCCGGCATTCCGAGCATTGATAGAAATAGGAGTACCACTCGTCCAACACTTCGCGCGTCAGGTCGCGCGCTCCCACCAGCTTCGGAAAATATTTGCCCGGCAGCGTGAAGTGGCGGCGGTAAACGCTGCGCATCAGGTCCTGGCGCGCTACCGGCATGTTCTTTGGATCGCCGCTGCCGATGAAGTAATGGCATTTATCGGAGCATGCGCCGCAATGCACGCAGGCATCCATGAACACCTTGAACGAGCGGTATTTTTCCAGAAGGTCGCCCATTTTGGCGATGGCGCGATCATGCCAGTCTTCAACCAGCTGTCCCGGGAAGCCCAAGGCTTCCTGAATCTTGTCGCTGGCGACGAAGGATTTGGTTTCCGCCATCGCGCCGGGCTGGACCGCCGGAGCGATCGGGAAGACACGATAGGCAGGGGCTTTAATTTCGGCAGCCATTTATTTTTTGGCCTCCAGTTGGGCTGCCCACGCAGACAGGTGGCGCTTGTCGCGCGAATCGTCGGCCTGGTTGCGCGAAGGAGAGAAGAACACGCCCGGCGCGTGCAGCAGCTTGCTGACCGGGAAGATAATCATCAGTACCGCGACCATCAGCAGGTGCAGCATGAGCACGACGTCGCCAGGCAAGGGCTGGGGTCCGAAATGCATGAGGCCCCTGAAAAAGTTTTTGGCACCGATGACGTCGGTATGGGAAACGAATGTCATCAGCAGGCCCGATGCCGCAATCGTGATCAGCAATGCGAGCATGAGGTGGTCGGACGGCGTCGAGATGTAACGCACGCGATCCACAAGGAAGCGCCGCGCCCACAGCCCGCAGAGGCCGACGAGCATGACCAGCCCTGCATACTTGCCGAATGGCTGGATGAAGGCCACCCATGACCAGACGGGGTCAATGAAATAGCGCAGGTGGCGCATGAGTACCAGGGCGAGGCCGGCATGAAACAGCCAGCCGAATCCCCAGGTCCACAGGTTGGACTTGAACAGGCTCTCGAAGAAGACGACTTCGCGCGCCATGCGCAGGGCGACTCCGCCCTTGGTCAGTGGGGCAGGGGTGGTCGGAATCTTCAGCGGGGCCGGCGTGCGGGCGTAATCCCTAATCCGGTAAGCCAGCCCGCCGGCGAACAGCACAGCCGCCAGGTAGAAGAGCCCTGCGAACATGATGCTGGCGATGGTCATGATCATTCACCGTGTGCGTGGCAGGCTTCGGTACATCCTTAGATACAGCCAGTGGGCTTGGGCAGTCCCGCGATCTTGCACGCCTGTTTGCCCGGCCCGTAGGGGAAGAGTTCGTACAGGTACTGGCTGTTGCCTTTATCGGGGCCAAACTTCTTGCCGATGGCCTTGGTCAGCACGCGCACCGCGGGTGCAATCTGATATTCCTCGTAGTACTCGCGCAGGAAATTGACGACCTCCCAATGGTTGTCGGTCATGGTCAGGTTTTCGGTTTTTGCAATGTAATTGGCGACGTCCATGTTCCAATCAGACAAATTGACGAGATAACCCTCTTCATCGGTTTCGTAGGTTTTGCCGTTGACTTCAATGCTGGACATGATATTTCTCCTGGTTAACGATGTGAATCAAAGCCACGATTGGCAGTTTTTGTTTGCAGCAACAAGGTCGACGAAACCGCCATAATCGACCTTGGAAATGCCATCCATCAGGCGGTCGGCAAGTCCGCGTGCTTCAAGATCGGGGAGCAGCACATGAATTTTGAGCCGGCCCAGTGCTTCGGATATCCGGGCTTCAAAAGCGTTTCCCCTGGTTGCGGCATAGACCGCATCTTCAATCAGCAGGATTTCCCCTGATTTTGCAACGCGCAGGCAGGAATCGAGTGACACGTTGCCTAGCGGTGATTTGTTGATGATGTGCAGCATGCTCTGTTCCTTCCCAAGAAAGCCGGGTTTTAAAAGTCAGTTCGTCAGAAACTCAGCACCACGTCTTGCTGATCCATCAGGTTACCCATTTCCTCGCTGCTCAGAACGGTGACATCAACCAGCAGGTCATCCTCAGTCAGGCCACGGGCTGCCAGCGATTCCTTTTCCACATAGAGTTTTTCGACGTCGTAGCCCTCCAGCGCGCGGTAGGTGGGGGAGAAATTCTTGGTTTCTATCCCCTTCGTTTGCTGGCCCTTCTTCAACTGGTAAACGCCGTCATCAAGGAATGCTAACGATACGTCCTGATCGAAAGCGGCGGAGATGAGCACGACTTCCAGTGCTTCAAGCGCGTAGATCGTGCCATACGGCGGTTTGCGGTTGACGAACAGGAATTTCTTGATATCGCTCATCGTATTCTCCCAATCACCAAATTCCCCTAGTCACCAAACACGACCAGACGATCTGTCTGTATTCCGGCTTCAACCAGTTGACCAAGACCCGAAATGCGAAAGCCCGGTGCCAGATTTTCGTCCCTGATGCCGCGCCGCAAGGCCGCTGCAACACACACCACGAGGTCCACTTTGTGCTCCTCGGCCAGTTTGCTCCACCGGCTCACGATGTTGCGATCGTCTTGCGGAGGCTCGGTCAGCCGCGTGGCATTATTGACGCCGTCATGGTAGAAGAAAACGCGCCAGACCTCGTGCCCCTTTTCGATGGCAGCCTTGCAGAACAGATAGGCTGAATCGCTGGCCTGGTGCTGGTAAGGACCTTCATTCACGACAATACCGAATTTCATGTCGCAGTCTCCTGTTGGTCAGAAGCGGATGTGCGTCGAGGCGTTGAGGTTGGACCGTGCGCCGCGCCAGTCATCGATGAGGTACTTGGTAAACGGCAGACCGGTCTTCTCGAAAAAGCGTGGCCAGCCGATCCGCTCGACCCAGTCTGACATCCGTTCCCAGGGTCTGGCATCGTTCTTGTACACATGCAGAATGTTTTTTACCACTTCTGCAACTTCGGGCCACCTTGGCGGATTGTTGGGCAGCCCGGACGCCACCATTTTCATGAAGGTGGGCTTGCCTCGGGCATTGGCATTTTTGCCGCCCACCCAGATGGCGAGCTTTGAATATTCCGGGTCGTTGATCTGCATGGGTGGGCAGGGTGGGAAGCAGGCGCCGCAGCACATGCATTTGGTTTCGTCGATTTCCAGCGAGGGCTTGCCGTTCACCATGGCCGGGCGTATCGCTGCCACCGGGCAGCGCGCGACCACGGCAGGCCGCTCGCAGACATTGGCCACGAGGTCGTGGTTGATCTTGGGCGGTTTGGTGTGCTGGATGACGATGGCGATGTCTGCCTGCCCGCCGCAGTTGATCTCGCAGCAGGAGGTGGAAAGATGCACGCGGTTGGGCATTTCCTCACGCCTGAATTCGTCGATCAGTTCGTCCATCAGCGACTTGACGACGCCCGACGCATCGGTGCCCGGAATGTCGCAATGCAGCCATCCCTGGGTGTGGGCAATCATCGATATCGAGTTGCCGGTGCCGCCCACGGGGAAGCCGTTCTTTTCGAGTTCGGCGACCAGCGGATCGACCTTGCTTGCGCTCGATACCATGAATTCGATGTTGGAACGTATGGTGAAGCGGACATGACCTTCAGCGAACTGGTCCGCGATATCGCACAGCTTGCGTATGGTGAAAACGTCCATCTGACGCTGTGTGCCTGCGCGTACGGTCCACACTTCATCGCCACTGTGCGAGACGTGATGCAGGACGCCGGGGCGCGGCCGGTCATGATATTTCCAGTTGCCGTAATTCTTGAGCAGCACCGGATGCATGTATTGCTTGTTGTCGGGAACACCGCTCTCGACAGGACGACGTAATTGCGGTTGAGCCATGATCATTCTCCCCAGTGATTAATCTCGTGTGCCGGCCTGTTTCCTGGCGTTGATTTTTGCGACTTCGTCATCCCATCCGTCGGTGCGGACATAGGGGTTCGTGCGCGGAGTGGAAATCATGTTTGCATCCACGTCGAGCTCCATTGCCTCAAGGAAGTTGACAAGGCCGATACGCTCTATCATTTCACCGGTGCGTTCGTGTTCAAGTGCATTTTCAGCAAAGAAATCAATGATGCGCTGACCCAGATCTACCAGCTTCTCCATGTCCTCGTCGGTATCCAGCTTCATGAACGGAACAACCACCGTGCCGAACAGGTCGCCGATCTTCAGTGTGCGCTTGCCGCCGACCAGGATGCTTGCGCCTTTGTCCTTGCCCGGTGCAAGCGCGCCGGTCATGACGTTGATGCAGTGCATGCAGCGCACGCAATCCTTGTTGTCGATCTCGATGGCGTGGGTGTCATTGATCGCCACGCTGGAGATATGCTCGCCCTTTTTGATGTCCTTGATCTGCTTGAGCTGGAAGGTCTTGGTCGGGCAGCGGGCAACGACGTCATTTACCAGCTCTTCCATGCCATGTTTGGCGAACCATTTTTTTGCCAGGGCTTCGTCGGTGCGTATGTTGTCGCGCCAGGTGCCGATCACTGCCATGTCGGCGCGCTGAATCGAATTCATGCAATCGTTCGGGCAGCCGGAAAACTTGAATTTGAATTTGTAGGGCAGGGATGGGCGGTGCATGTCGTCAAGGAAGGTGTTGACCACAGTCCGGAGTGCCTTGCCCTCGTCGAAGCAGGATTGCTCGCAACGGGCTGCGCCTACGCAGGACATCGAGGTTCGCACGGCCGGGCCGGCACCACCCAGGTCAAATCCCAACTCATTGAATTCGTCGAACGCAGGTTGCACGTTGGCGGTCGATATGCCTTGAAACATGATGTCGCCGGATTGGCCGTGAAACGCAATCAAGCCGGAGCCATACTTCTCCCAGATGTCAGTCATCTTGCGCAGCACATCCGTGGTGTAGTGCATGCCAGCAGGGGGCTGAATGCGCAGGGTATGGAATTCGGCGGCGTCCTTGTAAACGGGTTCGCCATTCTCGTCCTTGAGTTCGGTGAAACGCGGTATCACGCCGCCGCCATATCCGAACACGCCGACGGTGCCGCCTTTCCAGTAGCCCTTCTTCGTCTTGTAGGAAGTTTCAAGCTGGCCCAGCAGGTCAACTGCCATATCGTTGTTTTTAGCCAGGCGCTTGATCCCGGTGACAAAGCTCGGCCACGGGCCACTCTCAAGCTGGTCGAGGTTCGGTGTATCATGCAGTTTCTTGGCCATGAATTTTCCTTTCGTTCATGTCGCACAGACCTTGCTACGGCTGGCGCGAAGTTGAAGTACCCGGCACTACACAACAAAGATAAAACTATTGTTGCGGCATCATGCAAGGACCGGTGAATCTGAGCTGCAAACCTCACATTTTTCGTGTGAGTATAATTACCCAACTACCACGTGGATGCATATAGCCCTAATGGGGGGGTGTATGACTTATCCCTTGGTGTTACTTGGTGTCCCCTGTATTGGCTATAGACGCTGGACCCCCATGACGTGCTCAATAGCGGTGTGAAAATGGCGGAAAAATCGAGGCGGGATTTTCATGTCGATACACGGGGCGGAACGGAGAGAAATGACGCACATCAGCGAACTGGACAAGTTCAGAATCCCACTTGGAAATCAGCAGGTCGAGTTGCAGCAGATTGATCACGCGGACGGCGGAATGAGCTTGTTGCGCATCCGCATACGCGAAGGCCGGCGCTTCACCATTTTCGATATCGACCCCGCTTCAGCGCAGCGCTGGGCGGAGG
>JAUQWW010000056.1 GCA_030834965.1 Gallionellaceae bacterium
AGCATCTCGAAAGTGTCGCGCGCGCTGTGGCCCACGGCCAGCACGACGTGCCGGGTTGCGATGCGTTCGCCATTGGCGAGCACCACGCCGCGCACCTGTCCAATGTTGTTGGGGCCGCTCTCGATTTCGATGTCCGCCACCCTGCTTTGAAAGCGAATCTCGCCACCCAAAGACTCAATGGTGTGGCGCATTTCTTCCACCATTCCCACTAAGCGGAACGTGCCGATGTGCGGCTTGCTCACATAGAGAATTTCCTCCGGCGCGCCCGCCTTCACGAATTCGCTGAGCACCTTGCGCCCATAAAATTTCGGGTCCTTGATCTGGCTGTGCAGTTTGCCATCGGAGAACGTTCCCGCGCCACCTTCGCCAAACTGCACGTTGGATTCCGGATCGAGCTTGCCCTGCCGCCACAATCCCCACGTGTCTTTCGTGCGCTCGCGCACAGCCTTGCCGCGCTCCAGGATGATGGGGTGGAAGCCCATCTGTGCCAGGATCAATCCAGCGAAAATTCCGCAGGGGCCCATGCCGATCACGATGGGGCGTTCGGCCAATCCTTGCGGAGCGTGGGTGACAAAGTGATAGCTGCTATCCGGAGCAATTGAGATGTGCGGGGTATCCTTCAGGCGCTTGAGCAGCGCCGCCTCGTTCCTGACCTCCACCTCCAGCGTATATACGAACTGAATCGCGGAAGGCTTGCGGGCATCAAAGCCACGCCGGGAGATGGCGTAGCCGATCAGTTCATCCGCGGCGATGCCCAGCCGCTTGAGGATCGCGGCATGCAGGGCAACTTCCGGATGGTCGAGCGGGAGTTTGATTTCGGTGAGTCGCAGCATGGGCGCTATTCTATCCTGCCGCCGCGCTGCATCTGCGGGAATTGTCATTGACCCCTATGGTCGATGCGGGAAATTGCTGGTAGATTGTTGCACATGCGTCATGCTTCCGATTTTTTCAGGGTAATACGGCTATTTGAGTTTGCCACCCGGGCAGCTCCATCGTGGAGGGTCAGCTCGATCGTGGAGGTTGTGTGCCGCTAATTAACTCTGATGACAGGATTCCCCTCAAAGCGCTGCTTAAACGCTTTGTTCTGATTTACCTGTCGGTCATGGCCATTTTTCTTGGTGCATTGATGCTGAGCATTCGCTTCGATGACCAAAGGCGGCTGGAAAGACTGGAGGAGCGTGAAAGCAGCCTCATCGAAATTACCAAGTGGGTGATCTCACATGATTTCTCCGAGGTTAATGCCAACCTGCGCGTCGTCGCCGGCCAGCCTGCGCTGCGCTGGTACCTGGACAGCGGCAATGCCGCGCAGCGTGAGGAAGTGGCCAATCTTTTTCTTGTGCTGTCCCGCGAGGCGGGAAGCTACGACCAGGTGCGCTACATTGATGCCAGCGGGCAGGAGGTCATCCGCGTTGATTACAACGATGGCAGTCCGGCCATCGTGCCGCAGGACATGTTGCAGAACAAAGCCGAACGTTACTATTTCCGCGACACGCTCAAACTCAATCAAGGCGAAACATTTGTTTCTCCGCTCGACCTGAATATAGAGCACGACCGGCTGGAGATACCCTACAAACCAGTCATCCGTTTTGGCACGCCGGTATTCGACAGTCAGGGAAACAAGAAGGGCGTGATCCTGCTCAATTACCTCGGCGGCGAGTTGATACAGTTCTTTCGCAACTCCATGAAGATGGGCGATGGGCATAGCGCCATGCTGCTCAATCGCGACGGCTACTGGCTGAGCAGTTCCAGGCCGGAAGATGAATGGGGCTTCATGCTGGGCAGGAGCGAGCGCACTTTCGGGCACGATTTCCCCGCAGAATGGCGCGACATCTCCGCCGGTGAGCAGGGTGCGCTACGTACAGCCAAAGGCCTGTTTATCTATACCACGGTCTACCCGCTGAGTCTGGGGCAACATTCCTCGACCGGGTCCGCTCTGGCGCGCGCGCCCAGCGAGCGGGGTCTGACGGCGGAAGATTACCTGTGGAAGATCGTATCGTTCGTTCCGCATGAGGCGCTGTCGCGCGCGGCTTTCTACAACCAGACCGATGTCAGGATATTGTTTGTCATCGCCTGTCTCGCGATTGCGGCAGCCGCCTGGATCGTTGCGCACATCACCCTGAGCCGTGAGCGTGCGCGCGCAGATCTGGCTGCCAGCAAGGCGCGCTACGACGAACTGGTGCGCAACAGCCCCGTCGGGGTCTATCTCTTACACATCCATGCCGATGGATCGATGCGCCTTGAGTACGCCAGCCCGGTGTTTTGCCGGATACTGGGCCTGGATGCAAATGCCGTGCTGCGCGATGCCAGCGCTGCCTTCGCTGCCGTCCATCCGGACGACCGTGATCGCCTGATCCGCTCCAGTCAGGAAGCAGCGACAAGCCTGAAGCCGTTCCGCTGGGAAGGCCGCTTTATCATCGACAGTGAAACACGCTGGATTCGCATCTCATCCGATCCGATGCCGCAACCCGGCGGCGGGAGCTTGTGGAGCGGTGTGGTCAGCAATATTTCCGAACGCAAGAAACTGGAGCACGAGCTGGAGCGCCAGGCGCGCATCGATGTGCTGACCGGCCTCAACAACCGGCGCCACTTCTTCGAGCTGGCGGAGCAGGAACTGGCGCGCATCAGGCGCCATGCCGAGCCGCTCTCGCTGCTGATGCTGGATTTGGATCGCTTCAAGTCGGTGAATGATACCTACGGGCATGCCGTCGGCGACGAGGTGCTGAAAAAACTGGGTGAAGTGAGCCTCCACACCATGCGTGAAATTGACATCCTCGGGCGTCTGGGCGGAGAGGAATTTGTGGTGCTGCTGCCAGAAACCACGGGCGAGCGCGCGCTCGAAGTGGCGGAACGGCTGCGGTCAGCCATCGCCGATGCAGCCGTTCCGCTTGAAGATGGGAGTCTCCTGCGCTTCACGGTTTCGATCGGCGTGACCAGCCTGGCTGCAACAGATACCACGGTCGGCGCAATGATCAATCGTGCCGACGCGGCGATGTACAGAGCCAAGAACGAGGGGCGCAATCGGGTGTGCGGCGAAGGCATAGCCTGAAGCGCGGCAGGAAAGGGTGTGAAGGATGCCCAGCAAAAACATGGGTCGCGCCATGCGCCCGATTATGAGAAAGCCGCAAGTTACGCCGGGACAGTGTCCAGGTCACTAACCTGATATACCTCTCGCAGTATCTCCACGAAGCGCTTTGCCTGCGGTGACAGGAAGCGCCCCTTGCGCAACACCAGCCCGTAGCTGCGTTGCGGGAAATGCTGCTTGAGCGGGATGCGCGCCAGTTTTTCGCTGCCGGTCAGGCAGATGGCGGTCACGATGGAGATGCCCATTCCCAGCTCCACGTATTTCTTGATCACTTCCCAGCCACCCGCTTCCAGGGTCACGGTGAAGGTCAGGTTGTGCTGCTGGAATACGTATTTGACCATGCGCCAGGTGGACAGGTGGCGGGGCGGCAGGATCAGCCCGTACTGGCTGATCTCCTCGAGCGTGACGTGCTGATGCTGCGCCAGCGGGTGACCGAGCGGGGTGATGAGCACCGGATCAAACGTGACGACCTTTTGGTACGTGATGTCGTCTGGCACATCCAGCATCGAACCGACAACGAGGTCGATCTCGTCTTCCCGCAGCATTTTCAGCCCGTCGCGCCCGGTCTCGTTATGTATCTTGAGCTGGATATGCGGATGCGCGGTGACGAAGCGGCGCACCGCTTCCGGCAGGATATACAGGATGGTCGATTCGCCCGCGCCGATGTTCAGTTCCCCCGAGTCGAGCATGCCCTTCTGCGCGGCGAAGTTCTCCTGCAGGTGGTCTATCCCCTCGACCAGAGGCTTGGACAGTGCGTAAATCGTCTCGCCGTCCGGCGTCAGTTTGAGCGCAGGGCCGCGCCGCTCGAACACCGTCACGCCCAATTCGCGCTCCATTGCCTGAATTTGCAGAGTCACGGAAGGCTGGCTCAGAAAAAGCTTTTCTGCAGCCAAAGTGATGTTTCCGGAGCGAACGACCTCGCAAAATGCGCGCAATTGCTTGAGACGGTTGTTCTTGTAATAGCTTTGTTTGTCTGTGCTCATCCCGTCCTCCCCGGTGCCAAGGTTTCAATATTCTAATTATTAATACTCATGATTGAAACAATTGATTGGCTAAATGATTGGCGCCGGGTTTAGTCTGCACCCAACAAGAAAAAAGCAGCAATTTGAGAGGGTTCCGATTTCGCCCCTGAAACGTCTGGCGGGGCGTTAATAATAAATGCAGCAAGAGGAAAGCCTGATTTCAGGTTTTTCAGGCAAGTTTATTCGGGCGGGGTGGCACATGGGAATCACATACAGCGTGCTGGTCACAGGAGCGTTCATGGCCGGACTGGGTGCCCTGCTGGCGCTTCTGCTGGCGATCGCCAGCAAGCGTCTCTATGTGTTCGAAGATCCCCGCATCGACCAGGTCGAAGAGTTGCTCCCCCATTCCAATTGCGGCGCCTGCGGCACGGCGGGCTGCCGTCACTTCGCAGAGCAGGCGGTGGCCGGCACGATCAAACCGGCCTCCTGCACCGTCAACACCCCCGATCAAAATAAAACTATCGCCAATTTGCTGGGCGTCGCGCTGGGCGATGTCGAAAAGCGCGTGGCGCGTCTGGCGTGTGCCGGCGGCAATCATGTTGCCAGGATGCGCGCCCATTACGCCGGACTGTCTTCGTGCTGGGCCGCTGCGGTGGCGGGCGGCGGCGGCAAGAGCTGTGCGTGGGGCTGTCTGGGCCTGGGCGATTGCGCCGACGTGTGCGAGTTCGATGCGATATGCATGGACAGCCACGGGCTGCCGGTTGTCGATGCCGCAAAATGCACGGCCTGCGGCGACTGCGTCGACATCTGCCCGAAAAACCTGTTCTCGATACAAGGCGTGTCACGCAAATTGTGGATGGCATGCCGCAACGAATCCGACCCCGATGCCGCGGAAGCCGCCTGTGAGGTGGCGTGCACGGCCTGCGGGCGCTGTGTGGTCGATGCCGCACCGGGCGTCGTCCAGCTTGAGCGCAATCTGGCCGTGATCGATTACGACAAGAACGACAGCGCGAGCCGTGAGGCGACCGAGCGCTGCCCCACCGGAGCCATCGTCTGGCTTGAGGGCGACCGCATCATCAAGGGCAAGTCTGCCAAGAAAATCATCCGTATCGAACCATTACCGGCCACTGCAGAGGCATAGGGGGCATCATGTTTAACAAACTCAAGCAATTCAAACTGATCGGCGCGGACAGCAGTTCGCACGGCAGCCGCACCCGGTGCAAATATCCCGGCGTGCGCGATGCCATTGACGGCAACACCGCGGTCATCATGGTGGAGCGCGAGGCTTCGCAGGGCGCAGGCGCCTACCCGATCACGCCTTCCACGCAGATGGGGGAATACTGGGCGGAAGAGGTCGCCAAGGGGCACCTCAACACCGCGGGCCACCCGCTGATTTTCGTCGAGCCGGAATCCGAGCACGCTGCCGCAGGCGTCACCGCCGGCATGTCCATGACCGGTCTGCGCGCGGTCAACTTCACCTCGTCGCAGGGCCTGGCCTTCATGCACGAGTCGCTGTATGCCGCCGTCGGCAAGCGCCTGCCTTATGTGTTGAACCTCGGCTGCCGCGCCATCACCAAGGCCTCGCTGAACGTGCATTGCGCACATGACGACTACCACTGCGCCGATGACACCGGCTTCATCCAGGTGATGGCCAAGAATGCGCAGGAAGCGGCCGACCTCAACATGATTGCGCGCAAGACCGCCGAACTGGCGCTCACCCCGGCCATCGTGGCGCAAGATGGTTTCCTCACCACGCATTTGATCGAGCCGATGATGGTGCCGGAAAGGGAATTGATCGCAGAATTCCTGGGCAATGCCGATGACCTGATCGACACCCCCACGCCAGCCCAACAGATGCTGTATGGACCCAAGCGTCGCCGTGTGCCTTCCAGCTGGGATGTGGACAATCCGATGCAGACCGGGGTGGTTCAGAATCAGGATGCGTACATGCAAGCCGTGGCCGCGCAGCGTCCCTATTTCTTTGACCATATTCCCGAGCTGTTCGAGCGCAGTGCGGACGAATTCCACGCACTGACGGGTCGTCGTTATAGCCGCATCGACGCCTATCGCTGCGACGACGCCGACTACCTCATCCTCGGTCAGGGCAGCATGACGGTGCAGGCCGCCGCGGTCGCCGACTGGCTGCGCGAGACACGCAAGATCAAGGTGGGCGTGGTCAACATGACCATGTTCCGCCCGTTCCCCGGCGACCTGCTGGGCCATGTGCTCAAGGGCAAGAAAGGCGTAGCCGTGCTGGAACGCACCGACCAGCCGCTGTCGGAGGACCTGCCGCTGATGCGCGAAGTGCGTTCCACGGTGACCAAATGCGTAGAAAACGGGCGCGAAGCTTCTTATGCCGGTTACGCTACCTATGAGAATGTCAAAGATATGCCATCCTTGTATTCCGGCTGCTATGGCCTGGGCTCGCGCGATCTGCAGCCGGAAGGCCTGATCGCGGCTGTCGAGAATATGCTGCCGGGCGCGGCGCGCCGCAAGTTCTACTACCTGTCGGTGGATTTCGTGCGCGATGAATCGGCCACGCCGAAGCAGGAGATACGCCAGCAGGAATTGCAGGGGCATTATCCGCACGTCAAAGAGCTGGCGCTGCGCGGCTCCGAGAATCCCAACCTGCTGCCGAAGGGCGCAATTGCCGTGCGCATGCACTCGATTGGCGGCTGGGGTGCGGTGACCACCGGCAAGAATCTGGCGATGACGCTGTTCGAGCTGCTCGGCTGGGACATCAAGGCCAATCCAAAATACGGTTCGGAGAAGAAGGGACAGCCGACCACCTATTATTTGTCCGCCGCACCCGAACCGATTCGCATCAACTGCGAATATACGCATGTCGACGTGGTGCTGTCGCCCGACTCGAATGTGTTCCTGCATACCAATGCGCTGGAAGGCCTGAACAAGAACGGCGTGTTCATCATCCAGAGCAACCTGGGCAGCGCGGAAGCGGTGTGGGAGACATTCCCGATGCATACCCAGAAATACATTGTGGACAACAATATCCGCGTGTTCTATCTGGATGCGTTCAAGATTGCGCGCGAAGAATCCAGCAATCCCGACCTGCAGCTGCGCATGCAGGGCAACGCCTTTCAGGGCGCGTTCTTCCATGCTTCCGATGTGAAGGAACGCGCCGGCCTGAGCGAAGAGACGCTGTTCAATGCGATCGAGAACCAGCTTGAATCCAAGTTTGGCAAGAAGGGAAAGCGCATCGTTGAAGACAACCTGCGCGTGGTGCGCCGCGGCTATGAGGAACTCTTCGAGATCAAGCCGGAGCAGATGAAAGTCGGCCAGCGCGCCAAGGCGGTGGGCAAGCCTGCACCGGCGCTGCCCGTCATGCTGAAGCAGCTTCCGGAAGGCGATGGCGGCATCTCCGACGTCCACCGTTTCTGGGAGCAGACCGGCAGCTTCTACCTCAAGGGCCAGGGCTCGGACAATCTGGTCGATCCGTTCATGGGCCTGTCGGTGATCCCCGCCGTGACCGGCGTGTATCGCGACATGACGGGCATTCGTTTCGAATACCCGGAATGGCATGCCGAAAACTGCACTGCCTGCGGCGAATGTTTCACGGAATGTCCGGACAGCGCCATCCCCGGCTTGGTCTCGACCACCACCGATGTGCTCAACACTGCCATCCACAAGATCGAGGTGGGCGGGCGCCCGACGCGCTTCCTGCGCAAGTTCAGCCGCGTCATCGACAAGAAATTACGCAACGCGCTGGACAAGGATGGGCTGGATGTGCGCGCGCTGCTGGGCAACGCGATCAACGAAGCCTTTGCCGAAGACCCGGCGCAGGGCGACGAGCGCGCCCGTCTGGAAGCCGAACTTGACCTGCTGCGCGAAGCCATCGGCGGATTCAAGTTTGCCACCACCAAGCCCTACTGGAACCTGAAAGAGAAGAAGGAAAAAGGCTCGGGCGGATTGTTCTCCATCACCGTCAACCCCTACACCTGCAAAGGCTGCGGCCTGTGCGTTGAGGTGTGCGCCGACAATGCGTTGACCATGGTCACGCAGACCAGGGAAAGCATCGACACGCTGCGCAGCGACTGGAACTTCTGGCTCGACCTGCCGACCACGCCGCCGCAATTCAGCCGCATCGACGATCTGGATGACAAGGTCGGCGCGCTGGAAACGCTGCTGCTGGACAAGCACAACTACCAGTCCATGGCCTGCGGCGACGGCGCGTGCCTGGGCTGCGGCGAGAAGGTCGCCATCCACTTGTTCACCGGCGCTGTCACCGCGCTGATGCAGCCGCGCGTGAAGAAATTTCTGGCCAAACTGGACACGCTGATCGCAGGTATGGAGAACCATATCCGCATGAAGCTCAGCGCGACGGTCGATCTCACCGACACACAGGCGATGATGCAGGCGGTACAGGCGCATCGCGGGCACGATCTGACGCTGGCGAACCTGTCGGAGAGCCTGCTGGCCAAACACCCCGGCCAGCCTATCGATCCGCAATGGCTGATACGCGTGACGCAGATGCTGGAAAAGCTGAAGGACCTGCGCTGGCGCTACATGGAAGGGCCGAGCAAGAAAGGCCGTGCGGAAATGGGCGTGATCAACTCCACCGGTTGCACCTCGGTGTGGGCCTCCACCTTTCCGTTCAACCCCTATCCTTTCCCGTGGACCTCGCATCTGTTCCAGGATTCGCCTTCGGTCGCGATGGGCGTGTTCGAAGGGCACATGGCCAAGATGGTGGAAGGCTTCAAAACTGTGCGCATGGCCGAGATGGAGCTCGCGGGCGGGTACGATCCGGATGAAAGCGGCGATGCGCTCGCCCGGCTGGATTGGGAACAGCTGAGCACCGAGGAGTGGCATCTGTGCCCGCCGGTCGTGGCGATGGGCGGAGACGGAGCGATGTTCGACATCGGTTTCCAGAACCTGTCGCGCGCACTGATGTCGGGCAAGCCGATCAAGGTATTGATCGTGGATACGCAGGTGTATTCCAACACCGGCGGCCAGGCCTGCACTTCCGGCTTCATCGGCCAGGTGGCGGACATGTCGCCCTACGGCGCGAACAAACACGGCAAGACCGAGAAGCGCAAGGAGATCAGCGTGATCGGCATGGCGCACCGCACCTCGTATGTGATGCAAGGCTCGCTGGCCAACACCACGCATCTGCTGGAAAGCTATATCGACGGCCTGAACAGCCGCCGCCCGGCACTGTTCAACGTGTACGCAGTGTGCCCGCCAGAGCATGGCGTGGGCGATAACAGCGCCGTGGCACAGAGCAAGATGGCGGTGGAGTCGCGCGCCTTCCCGCTGTTCCGCTACAACCCCGATCTGGGCGTGACCTTCTCCGAATGCATCAGCCTGGAAGGCAACCCGGCGCTGGATGCCGACTGGCCGACGTACAAGCTCGACTATGTGGATGAGTCCGGGCAGAAGTCGATGACGCTGCCGATGACGTTTGCCGATTTCGCGTTGAGCGAAGGGCGCTTCGCCAAGCAGTTCAGGAAGGCGCCGCCGGAAACCTGGAACGACGACATGGTGCTGCTGGGCGATTTCCTGAAACTCTCTGAGGATGAGCGCGAAGGCAAATTTCCGTTCATCTGGTCGGTGGACAAGAAGAATCGCCTGATGCGCGTGCTGGTGTCGGTGGAGATGGTGCGTTCCTGCGAGGAACGTGTGCAGTTCTGGCAGCAACTCAAGGATGTGGCAGGCGTCAGCCGTCCGCAAGTCAATGAAGAAGCCATCGCCAACCGCGTGCGGCAGGAACTGATCCACAAACTATCCACGGGCTTGGGCATCAGCTCCAGCGACACCGTACAGCCGGTTGCGGCAGTGCCGGCATCGATGGACGGCTATGAGGCAGCGTGGGTCGATACGCCGGAATGCACGGGGTGCGACGAATGCATCAACATCAATCCGAAAGTGTTTGGCTACAACGAATCGAAAAAAGTCGTCATCCTCAATCCGAAGGCGGGGTGTTATCTCGATGTCGTCAAAGCGGCGGAAAAATGCACCGCCGGCGTCATCCACCCCGGCACGCCCTGGAACATGAACGAGGCGAATCTGGACAAGCTCAAACAACGTGCGGCGAAATTCAACTGATATGCGATTGCCTTTCCTCAAACGCGCGGCGACCTTCGAGCACGGCATCCATCCGGTCTATCACAAGGAGACCGGCAGCTTGCCGATACGC
>JAUQWW010000010.1 GCA_030834965.1 Gallionellaceae bacterium
TGGAGGACAATCTCTACCTGCGCCGTGGCGAACGCGCGGCGAGCAGCGCGCAGCTGGTGCAACGTGCAGTTCGCATGGCGCATGACATGAATCGTGAGGTGGCCACCCCCGCCCAGGCTCGCAAGATGCTGGGCTTGCCGCTGGCGTCCTAGTCGCGACAGAATGCACGGGCAGCTGACATGAAGCCGGATCGGGATAGCTCGATGTCCGGATAACTGGAAAGTCATTGGAGGCGGACAATGAAAGGTGTTTGGAGCAAGATATTGAAGGTCGATCTGACGGCAGGAACCTCGGTTATCGAGCGGGTTCCCGACCATGTCTACGAATATTTCCTGGGTGGGGCCGGCCTCGCCGCCTATTATTTGTGGAAGGAGTGTCCGGCCGGCACGACCGCTTTCGACCCGGGAAACAGGCTGACCTTCGCTGTCGGGCCGCTGCAGGGCTTGCGGCAAAGCGGCGCTGCAAAATGGAGTGCGGCCGCCATCTCGCCTTCGATAAACATGAACGCCGACTCGGGCGCCACTGCCGCCTTCGGCAGCGTCCTGAAGCAGGCGGGGCTCGATGCAATCGTGATGCATGGCCGCGCCAACCGGCCGGTTTATATCGTCGTGGACAACGACCGCGTGGAAATCAAGGATGCCTCGGCGCTGTGGGGCAAGGATGCCTACGAGGCGCACGATGCCATCCGCGCCTTGGAAGGCGACCGATTCGAAGTTGCAACTATCGGCCAGGCCGGCGAGCGCCTGGTGCGCTATGCGAGCATCCAGACGGGCAAGAAATCATTTGTCGGACGCTGCGGCCTGGGCGCCGTGATGGGTTCGAAGAACCTCAAGGGAGTGGCCGTCACCGGCAATCAGGTCTGTCCCCTGCACGATCAGAAAGCCGCAGACAAGGCTTCGACCGAAGCGAATGCGCGCATGGTTGCCATCGACATGTCGAAGCCCGAGGAATTCCGCATCAAGCGGCTCGGCACGGCGATGGCCACGGCGCTTTTCGCACCGCAGGGAAACCTGCCGATCAAGAACTATCGCGAGGCCGATTTTCCCGAGGGTGTCGCCAAGCTGGGCGGAATGCCGTATGTCGAGCAGCTCAACGCAGAACCGTGGCCCTGTCGCGGTTGCGTCATCCAGTGCCACAACCACGTCACCGTGGAGCATGAAAAGTACGGCTATGTCGGCAAGGGTCCCGAGTACGAATCCTTCGCAATGATGGGTTTCAACGTCATGGTCGACGACATGAAGGCGGTGGCCTATGCCGGCGAACTCGCCAATAAATACTGCATGGACACCATTTCGCTCGGCGGCGTGCTGGCGTGGGCTTTCGAGTCCTACGAAAAGGGCCTGATTGGCAAGGACGACTGCTATGGGCTGGACCTCGAATGGGGCAATGCCGACGCGATGGTGGAGTTGACGAAAAAGATCGGCGAGCGCGCCGAGGGGCTCGGCCACCTGCTCGGGGAGGGCACGGCCATAGCGTCCAGGACGCTCGGCGGCGGTTCCCAGGATTGGGCGGTGCAGATGAAAGGCCAGGAAATCGCCGCGCACAACTGGCGCGCCCAATACATCTCCGCCCTGAATTACTGCACTGGGGTGGCTGCCGGGCCGAACCATGAACGAGGCAACTCCCAGCATATCTGGGTCGGCCACATCCTCCTGCCCGAATGGGGCATCGATCACGTCGAGAACGAGGAGCGCTGGTCATGGGACAAGGCTGCCGACCGCAATGCCAAATTCCATGACTATTGCAACCTGATCAACTCCGCCGTGCATTGCAAATTCATGGAGTTCCGCGGCTATACGCTCACCGATCTGCAAAAGACAATCAATGCCGCAACCGGCCTGGATTGGTCGATGGACGATATGCGCCGCTGCGGAGATCGCATCACGAACCTGCAGAAGCTGCTGAACATGCGCTACGGCTGGAAGAAATCCGATGATTTCAGCTATCCGAAGCGCTTCATGGAGCCCGTCTCCACCGGTCCCGCAGCCGGCCGCATTCCGCTCGGACTCGACGAAGCCATCCTGGATTATTACCGCTGCCGGGGCTGGAGCAGCGATGGCAAGCCAACGCCTGAAACACTGCACAATCTCGGCCTGCGGGAATATGCAGCCTGACAAGACACCGACAATGCTAACCCTCTGCCAGTACTGGACATGAACGATGGCAACCATAGTCACTGACAATTGCGACCTGTGCCGCTTCACCGACTGCGTGACCGTCTGCCCGATGGTCTGTTTTCACGCCGACGACAAAATGCTCTACATCGATCCGGTGGTATGCATCGATTGCGGAGCCTGCATTCCCGTTTGCCCGGTTCGTGCGATTTATGAAGTCAAGAATCTGCCGCCCGACAAGCATCACTGGATCGCCATCAACGCCGAGCGTTCCGCCGCATTGCCGCTGATTACCGACAAGTCGCAACCCTTGCCGGGCGCGCTCGAGCGCAAGAAGCAGCTGGGTTTCTGAGGCATCGGCGGGAGGCAAAGCGTGTTGAAGATCGCCGTTGTCGGCAGCGGCCCGAGCGGCTTTTACACCGCGGAGGCGCTGCTCAAATCTTCAAAAGCCGAAGTGGACATGCTCGAGCGTTTGCCGGTGCCGTACGGCCTGGTCCGCTACGGGGTCGCCCCGGATCATCCCAAGTTGAAGCTGCCGGCGACGACCTACGCGCGTACTGCCGCCTTGTCGGGTTTTCGCTTCGTCGGAGGCGTCACGGTAGGCAAGGATGTCAGCGTCGAAGAACTCAAGGACGCCTACCATGCCGTGGTCTTCTGCTGCGGGGCCGAAACCGACCGGGAGCTGGGCATTCCCGGCGAAAACCTGCCGGGCAGCCATGCCGCCACCGCGTTCGTTGGCTGGTACAACGGCCACCCCGATTTCTTGCAGCACAGTTTCGATCTGACCCAGGAGCAGGCCGTCATCATTGGCCAAGGCAACGTCGCTGCGGATGTCTGTCGCATTCTTGCCAAGCCGGTCGACGATCTCAGGCAAACCGACATCGCGGAACATGCGCTCCAGGCATTGGCAGAGAGCCGCGTGCGCGAAATCCACATCATTGGCCGCCGCGGCCCGGCACAGGCCAAGTTTACCGACAAGGAGTTGCGCGAACTCGGGGAAATCCCTCGGGCTTGCGTATCCCTGGACCCTGCTGATCTGGTTCTGGATCCGGCCAGCGCCAAGGAAATCGAAGACCCGAGAGGACAGACCGCCGCATGGAACATGGCGCTGCTGCGCGAATTCGCATCGAGGCCGCTCGCCCAGGCTCGGCGCCGGATACATTTCAGATTCCTGGAGAGCCCCGTGGCGCTGTATGGCGGCCAGAACCTGGGTGGAGCGGTTCTCGAAAAAAACCGGCTTGAAGGCCCCCCCTTCGGGCAATGCGCCCTTGGCACCGGCGTGACGGCTCGACTGGATTGCGGCCTGCTCTTTCGAAGCGTGGGTTACAAGGGACTGGAAATGCCCGGTCTGCCTTTCGACGAACGGCGTGGAATCATTCCGAATCGGGAAGGACGCGTGATCAGGGACGGACTTCCGCTCACCGGGATGTACTGTGCCGGCTGGATCAAGCGCGGTCCGAGCGGAATTATTGGAACCAACCGTGCGGATGCCGTCGAAACCGCAAACCATCTATTGGCGGACATGCACACGAACGCCAGTTTGCCCTCCAAGGCCGGCGCCTCTGCCCTGCTGCCGATGCTGGCGAGCCGCGGCCTTCGTTGCACAAGTTTCGAGGACTGGCTGAAGATCGATGCGGCAGAAATTGCGCGCGGCGCGGAGGCAGGCAAGCCGCGGGAGAAATTCGTGCGCATTAAGGACATGCTGGATATCGTCAGCCATCAAGCAGCCGCCTGATCTGGCGTGAAGCCGCGAGAATGCCGCTGTCGCAGTACATCTTGTGATTCTTCTCGATTTCCCTCAGGGAATATAGGTAGTTAACCATCAACCCTGCCGATTGACGCAAGCCGCGAGGCGAGTTGTCGGCAAGCCAATTGATGCGGGCAAGGCTGGCGCCATTGGAGAAATGAAATCGGCCGACAGGATCGAGCGGGGCGTTTCCTCTTCGTTCCGTCAGCAGATAACGAGCGCACTGCCGGCGCGTCCAGTCTTCTATCCTGCGCCCGGTCACTCTGTCCTGTCTGCCGACAATCGCCGCCTGAAGCCTGGAGGCACGCATCCGGGCATCGCCGGAGACGATGAAATCGAGTTCGGGCGGCAGGTTCCGGCTCAGTTCTTCGATATCCTGCCTCTGCAGCCATTCCATGAAGCCGGGCACCGGCGACAGGGTGGAA
>JAUQWW010000057.1 GCA_030834965.1 Gallionellaceae bacterium
TCGGCATGCCGGCTTCGGCCTGCCGCAGGAAACCGATGATCTGTTCTTCCGTGTATCTGCTCTTCTTCATGTCCGTCATTCTCCATGGTTTGACGGACTTCTCTACTTTCAGGTGGTACGGCTGGGTGGGGGCAGGTCAATTCTATCAAATCCACAAACGTAGAATTGTTGGGAGAAAACGTATAAGTACTACCCTCGTTTAGCACGTACTTCCAACAACGCTCTGCTGCGTAAGGCTCGATAGCTGCCCGCAAAGCATGTACGACGCCGTAAAGCCGATTGATACCAGCACGCTCGTCCACCTCCGGCCAGAGCCATGCGATTATCTTTTCCCGATGCACTTTCTTGCCGGCTCTTAGCACGAGTATCTTCAGCAACGTCAGCGCGTCCCGTCGATAGAATGTTGGCGTTGGCAAATTTTTTCCATCAATTTCTATCTCGAAGTGCCCAAAGCATCGAATATGTAATTGCGGAATTGCCGGGGCATGCGTGACGTCAATCTTTGGCGCATTCGGTTCCTGCCGGTGCAAGCTCATTTGTTCCGACATTATTTGTAGCGGCACGAGAAGACGCTCTGGACACCTGGGTGAGTTGCGTTTGAAAGTGACTATTGCTCGGCCGATACGTGTTGCTCGGCCCATCACTGGAATACAACATACGGACGCGCCGTCGAATCGAATCTGACGGCACGCATCCGGCCATTGATTACCATGCTTCGTTAGAGTAACGAGGCGAAAATAGCTCTTATTTTCTCGTGATGAACAAGGGGCCGCTTCCGGAGACGCCATCCACTGGCAGACGGGTGGTGAAACACCGAAAGTATCAAGGCTCTGCATCTTGCGGCTGCGTTCATCCCACATGACGATGGATCCAGCGCTGGCCCCCACACTATCTCGAAGTAAATGAAGCAAATCGGCGAAAGGCGGCGCGGAGCCTTCACTGCTGGTTCGGGCGATCTGTTGGCTCAAGGTCCAATAGGCGGCGCAAATGGCATTACCAAGTGGTGCCACTGCTGACCAAAGCGCTTCTGCGACTGACTCAACGGCTGCCTCGTTGTCATGCCAGGCTAGTTCGAGACAACCGAGTACGCGATCGTCAGGCGCTTTAATAGGCACACTGATAATAGAGCACATGCCCATGTCGGTCATCTCCTCCCGGAGAAAGCGGGCACTAGGTGCTAGCGAAGTTACCGGGCAGCCTTGCGCAAATGCAAGGTTGGAAAACTCCCTCATGGATTCGAAACGCTGACGTTGCGAATGCGTCGATTGATCGGATCCCACGCAGGCGGCAAGCAGAAGCCTCTTACCTTGGGGATCGGAGAGAAATAGCTTGCCACTATCCGCCTCCATTGCAATGCGGATTAAATCGAGTGCAGTTTCTCCACCATTTATTACGTCTTTGGCAAGGATTGATCCGGCAAGACTGGCCATAACGTTAAGGTCGATGTTCGTACGAGCAGAGTTCCTCCCTTGAGGACCCCATACGAGTTGCCAGAAAAACGGCAATTGTATTGAAGAGATCAGGCAAACATTAGTGGGGTAGGGTGCGGTATTGGCGGTTTTTGTCTGGTGCGGGCCAGACTTATGACACTTTACGGCATTGCATTGTTGGTTAGCACACGCACTGCAACCCAATACGTCCCAGCAGTACCGGCCCTGTATCGATTCGCCGCTGCTCGTTACGCCCCAGCCGATTTTCCTATCCTTATTGATTAACAATAAAGGGCGTGAGGACATAGGCCGAATTTGAGCGAGGTTGCGAGTTACATTGAACGAACGCATACTTGTTCCCCTTAATTACCGGGCTCAGGCAACCAGCAATATCTAACGCTTTGCTGGGTGCCAATTGGGCAGATACGAAACCTGCCAGACAAAATTGTTCAATTCCAAGTTAGGCGCTTGTTCCGATATGACGCGACAAACTGTAATTCCAATATCGATATGGCACCGGATACACGCGCGGCCGCCAATCATTTCCAATATATCCAAGGAGTAACGATCACTCCCATGGCTATTAAGCTATCTGTAGCAACCAATGGGTTCGCCGAAGCGGCATCGGGTGACTATTGTTGAATAATCATATACCGTCAGAGCGCATTACGGTTTTGGCCAAGCGTTTGCCGAAACCCCACGATCGCATCTCAAATTTAGTTATTGACTAGGGTCTCAACCCTTGGCCTTACTAATAATGGATGCAGCAATTTCAGCTGCCTTACCGGTGTAAAGTGCACAACGCTCTTGGAGCCGGTTTTCATGGAACTTAGCCTGACCTTCAGGGGTACCAAGGTCGCAGCCAAGCAGCTCATCGCAGTTTCGAGCGCCAAATTCCTGCTCGAATTCACGAATCAGTTCTTGGGTCGCCACATACGCACTGTGAACGGGTTCCCCCGCCTGGCTGCGTCCGAGGGCAAGACTCACACCCATCATCGCACCAGTCAGAGCACCGCAGGGGCCGCAAGTACGAGCCATGCCGCTGCAAAAGCTCGTAGCCATCTTTGGAAATATTTCGGACTCTAAGCCTTGCGTTTTGGCGAGAGCAAGAACAACGCTTTCAGCACAGTAGAAACCTGAAGAAAATGCATTTTCTGCAAATTGCCGGGCATCGGTGACAAATTGGGCGTTGATTGCTGGTTCCACTCTGGCAGCACGCGCAATTTCCAAGTCGCGCAGCGCCTTACGCTGAAGCTTTCCGGTAGAGGTGCGGGGCATGGCATTTTCGGACACGAATTCGATTAGCCTTGGGTATTTATATGGCTCGATCTCCTGTTTAACGAAATCCTGCAAGATCTCGATGAGATGAGGATTTGGTTCAACTCCCTTCTTTAATACCACAAAAGCCTTGATGATATTGCCACGCTCCTTGTCAGGTATACCAATTACGGCTGATTCGAGAACGGCCGGATGATTATTTAGCGCGCCCTCGACTTCACCGCCCGGCACCTTGTAGCCGGAGGTGACGATCATATCGTCGAGACGACTCTTGTACCAGAAGTAGCCATCAGAGTCTTGTACAAAGTAAAGCCCCGGCCGGCTCCAGCCAGCATATTGGCTGTTGGGGGGGCACACACCATTTTGCTGGGCGTCCGGCCGGCGCCAGTAGACCTGACCAATCGGCCCGCGAACAATTAACTCACCTGGTACTCCCGGCGGTACCGGATTCAACTCGTCGTCAACTACAATATTTTCATAACCGGGAACAGATAGACCGCTTGAGCCGGTCTTTTCCTCAGGCATGCCCTCAAACGTAGAAAGCCAATAGTTCAGTTCGCTGGAACCCAGAGAGTTGATAACGGTTTGACCGAACCGCGCACGCCATTCGCGAAATGTAGTCTCTGGCAGCGGTTCGCCCGCGGTCTGGCAGAGCCGTAGTGTCGACATCCGGTATTTGTGCTCGGCGTCGGCAACTCCAAGCATCATGCGAAGGGCAGTAGGCACGGCGAACAAAACGGTAATACCGTGCTCATTCATTAGCTCAAACTGCCGTTCCGGAGAGAAATGAGTAATGATAGAAACGGCGGCGCCGAATCGCCAAGGCAAACAAAGAAAACTACCTCCGAAGGCAAACGAATAGTAAGGATGGCCGCCCAATACGTCCTCGGGCCGTAGTTTTAGGATATGGCGTGAGTGGGTATCGGAGACAGAAAGAATCCCTTCCAAAGTTGTCAGAATTCCTTTCGGTTTGCCGGTGGTACCTGAACTGTAAATGATGCGAGCAAAGTCCTCCCGGCAGGTGTCCTCGGTGACGATCTGTGTCGATTGCCCCTGCATCAAATCATCATAATGGAGTGTGCCAGGTACCCGGTCTCCATAAACAATCACGTGCTTTAAATTTGGGCACTCGTCCCGCACCATTCCGACGTCGTCGTAACTATCGGAATGAACGCAAATGGCGATCGCATCCGAATCGTTTATTTTGAAACTAACCTCGTTTGATCGGTTCAGGTGACTCAACAAGACCGGAATTGCGCCAATTCGCCAGCAGGCAAAGTTCCAGACAAAATATTCCGGAATGTTGGCCGAGCGGAGGACAACCCTGTGTCCCTTGCGCACTCCGAGTTCGCGCAAAGCATTTGCAAAGCGATTGACTTGGGATTGTAGTTCCCGATATGTAATTCGCTTCGACTCGTCATAGATGGCTATTGCGTCACCACGGTCGGGAATGTTCCGATCAAGCAGAACTTCGGCCAGGTTGAGTCGATAAGGATACTCAAGTTCCGGAAGCAGCTTGACATTTCGCGGCATGAACTCCGCGGGTGGTAGATACTCCTTTGGAATATTGATCCGATCCATTTCGCCTCCCCTATGCCACGCACACATGACTATCGGCTTTCAGATGCCCTTTGTAGCGGTCCAAGTCACTAAATCAACACGTTCCAAAATCTAATTTTTTAGCATCAAATCTGCCAAAGTGAAAAAATTTGAAAGCAGCTTCCTAAATCTTTGATATAAAACTTTTTGGTTATGGAAAGATTCCACGTTACTCTTACATTCCGCTTACAAAAACCACTACTTGTTGATTTATTTGAATATTAATGCCTAGATCAAGGCGCTATGAAAATTAGTCTTTCCCGATTTTCCTGATGGTTTGCTTAGCCGATTAGGCACTATTCAAAATACATAGTGCAAAGTGGCCAAGCGTTGAATACTGGCGCCTAAGATTGTAGAACTGTTCAACGTAATCGAGCACATTGGCTCGACACACAGCGAGAGAAGCGCATCTAGTATCGCTACTCATAAATAATCTCATCCGCCGCATCCGCCTCAACCGCATCCCGTGCGTAGTCGCGCGCCAGCTTCGCGGCCTTGTGCTTGCCGTGCTCGCGGTACCACTCGTGGGCGACGATCATGGCCATCACTTCGTTGGTGCCGGTCCAGATCGAGGCGAGGCGGATGTCGCGGTAGATGCGCTCCAGCGGCAGCACGTTGGTGTAG
>JAUQWW010000058.1 GCA_030834965.1 Gallionellaceae bacterium
ATGGGGTGATCGATGGGGCTCGAACCCACGACAACCGGAATCACAATCCGGGGCTCTACCAACTGAGCTACGACCACCATTGAACTTGAAAGACCTGTCTGGCGTGCCCGACAGGAATCGAACCTGTAACCCCCAGCTTAGAAGGCTGGTGCTCTATCCGATTGAGCTACGGGCACAATTCCTTCGGTAACCAATTCGATCTGAAACTGGTCGGGGTGGAGAGATTCGAACTCCCGACATCCTGCTCCCAAAGCAGGCGCGCTACCAGGCTACGCTACACCCCGAAGACGCGGCACTATACAGGTCGCACGGTAAAAAATCAATTTTACTCGCGCGATTTTTTCCTGATCTGCGGCATGGCCAGTATCAGGTAATAGACCATGGACCATAACGTCAGCAGCGCAGCAAGGTAAATCAACAGCGTGCCAACTGAATGAGCAGAAAAACCCAGCAGCGGCTCATGGTAAAGCAACAGCAATATGGCCGTCATCTGAAAACCCGTTTTTATTTTTCCCAGCATGGAAACCGCGATGCTTTTGCTCTCGCCCAGCTGTGCCATCCACTCGCGCAAAGCGGAGATCGTGATTTCCCGACCGATGATGATAAAGGCGATGATGGCGTCCGCATGGCTCAGACTCACCAGCAAAACCAGCGCACTTGCGACCATCAACTTGTCGGCGACCGGGTCCAGGAATGCGCCGAAAGCGGAAGTCTGGTTCCACGAACGTGCAAGATAGCCGTCCAGCCAGTCGGTAATCGCAGCAAGCGCAAAGATCAGCGCAGCGATCAGATGCTTATGGTGCAGACTGAGTACGCTGTCGGGCAAATAGAACACGGCGAAAAACACCGGGATCATCACGATCCTGAACCAGGTCAGCAGAATGGGAATATTGAGCGGCATAAATGTGTGACGCCGAAGTCGAGATTCTCTTAATGCAGCTGTTGATAAATTTTTTCCGCCAGTGCCTGGCTGATGCCTTCCACCTGCGCCAGCTCATGCACACTGGCCTGGTAAACGCCCTGCAACCCGCCGAAACGCGCCAGCAGATTGCGCCTGCGCCGCTCGCCCACACCACTGATTTCCTCCAGCCTGGAGGCCGTGCGCACCTTGCCGCGCTTGGCGCGGTGTCCGCTGATGGCAAAGCGGTGAGCTTCATCACGCACCTGCTGGATCAAATGCAGCGCCGGATGATCCGGCGCTAATTGTAGCGGCTTTTCAAATTGGGGACGCAACAATTGCTCCATGCCCGGTTTGCGCTCCACACCTTTGGCCACGCCGAGCAACGGGATGTCCGTCAGATTCAATTCCGCCATGACTTCACACGCTACTCCCAACTGCCCGGCTCCGCCATCAATCAGTACCAGATCCGGCCGTTTGCCTTCCCCGCTCTGCAATTTCTGGTAGCGGCGCAACAGGGCCTGTCGCATCGCCGCGTAATCGTCCCCCGCTGTAATCCCATCTATGTTGTAGCGGCGGTATTCGGCATTGCGCATGGCCAGGTTGTCATACACGACGCAGGAAGCAACGGTTGCCTCGCCCATCGTATGGCTGATATCAAAGCATTCGATGCGCGCCAGTTGCGGCAGCGCCAGCACCTCGCGCAGCGCATTCAGGCGCGCCAGTTGGCTGGCCTGTTGCCCGGCCTGCTGGCCCAGCGCCAGCAGCGCATTCTGCTGCGCCATTTCCAGCCATTGGCGGCGCTCGCCGCTGACGTTGTGGCGAATCTGCACTTTGTATCCTGCCTGCTCGGACAGCAAGGCTTCGAGCGGCTCCGCTGCAATTTCCACGCTGGAGAGTATCAATGGCGGCACGCTGGTGTTCAGATAATGCTGTGCCAGAAACGCTTCCAGCACCTCCTCCGGCGATTGGCCTTCGGCATTCTGCGGAAACAGGCTCTTGTCGCCCAGATGCCTGCCGCCGCGCACCATGGCCAGGTTCACGCACAGCATGCCGTTCAGTTCAGCCACCGCAACAATGTCCGCATCTGTCGCGCGGCCGCTTTCCATGAATTGCTTTTGCTGCACCGTGTGCAGCGCCTGCAGCTGGTCGCGCAGCGCAGCGGCCTGCTCATAATGCTGCTGCTCGGATGCTTGCTCCATAGCCCGCCGCAGCACGCCTTCCACTTCGTCCTGCTTGCCCTGCAGCAACAGCGCCGCATTGCGGATATCGGTTGCATAGTCCTGCTGGCTGATCAGCCCGACACAGGGCGCAGTGCAGCGATGAATCTGGTGCAGCAGACACGGGCGCGTGCGGTTGCTGAACACGCTGTCTTCGCAGGTACGGATGCGAAAAATTTTTTGCAGCAGCTGTATGCTTTCCTTGGCCGCATGCGAGTTCGGATAGGGCCCGAAATACTGGTGCTGCTTGCCGGTCGCGCCGCGATAGTAAGAGATGCGCGGAAATTCATGCCCGGTCAGGACAATGTATGGATAGGATTTGTCATCCCGAAAAAGGATGTTGTAGCGCGGCTTCAGTGCCTTGATCAGATTGTTTTCCAGCAGCAACGCTTCCGCTTCGGAGCGCGTGACGGTCACCTCGATGCGCGCGATATGGGACACCATCAGGCGAATGCGCGGAGAAATATTGGTTTTCTGGAAGTAGGATGCGACGCGCTTCTTCAGTTGCCCGGCCTTGCCGACATAGAGCACCTGCCCTTCCTTGTCCAGCATGCGATAGACGCCCGGCAACAAAGGCAGGCTGGAAATGAATTCCCTAGGGTCGAATTCGTTGGCTTGACTCAAGGTAGTGGACGATTGCGCCGAAGACATCATGGAACATCGCCTCGGTGAGGCGCCTGGTCTGGGTATTGTAGCGGCTGCAATGATAGCTGTCATACAGCATCATGCCGTTCGGCAGCGCATGCTGCGCACCGTGCGCAAACACGTGATCCTTGGCGCGCAGGCCCAGCGCGCGCAGCACCGCCTGATGGGACACCAGCCCCAAAGACAGCACTACCGCGCCCTGTGGCAAAGAGGCCAGCTCACCTGCCAGATATGAATTGCATTGTTTGACCTCGGCGGGCTCAGGTTTATTCTGCGGTGGCAGGCAACGCACCGCGTTGGTGATGCGGCAATTACGCAGGGTCAGTTCGGGATTGGCTTGTCCAGCAGCATCCAGCGGCTCGGCGCAGCTGGCGAAGCCAAATTGATGCAGGGTGGAATACAGCAGCTTGCCGGCAAAATCGCCGGTAAACGGACGGCCGGTACGGTTGGCCCCATGCATGCCGGGTGCCAGCCCCACGATCAACAAGCGCGATCCTGTATCACCGAAGGATGGTACCGGCCGGGCAAAGTAATCCGGCTGCACCCGGCGCACCTCGTCCAGAAACTCCGCCAAGCGCGGGCATAAGCGGCAGGAAAACGCTGCATTGGAATCAGGTTTCAAGTCAGACCCTCACCACAGCCGTGACCTGATTTCCCTTGCCCATGTATTCCAGTGCATCGAAACTCATCATCCTGCTCATCGCAATGCCACGACCGTTCGGATCGAAGGCGCGCTCCGGCGACATTTCCAGGTACTTGTTCCAGTCAAAGCCGGTGCCGCAATCCGTAATCGTCACGCGGATCTCGCCCGAAAGATGCTCCAGTTGCACATTGACGACCTTTCCGGCGCTCTCGGGCAGAGCAAGCCGATGCTTGATTTCTTCTTCCCACCTTGCCTCGTGCAACAGCCTGGATTTTTCTGTGTAACTGATTCCAAGATTGCCATGTTCAACCGCATTGATCAGCAACTCGGAAAGCCCCAGCAATACGCGCGCAGGGTCGGGATAAAAACTGGCCAGCGTATTCGCAAGCCCACGAGCCTCCTCCAGCGTGCACAATTGAAACTCACCCCGGCGCATGAGGGAGAAAAACTGTCGTCGCTCCTTGGATAGCTCTTCGTGACGCGATGTGCTCAGAACACGAACGCTCACCGCGCTCTGGACGATGGCGAGCAGCATATCCTTGTCTACGGGCTTGGTGAGATAATAGAACGCGCCCGCATTCATCCCCTCAACGATGTCCGACGGATTATCGAGGGCAGTCTGGAAAATCACCGGGATGTGCTCAAACCGGCTAACCGACTTGATGCGCTTGAGCAGCCCCATGCCATCCAGGCGCGGCATCATGCGGTCCAGCAGCACAGCGGAGAAATTATGGCCGCCGCTATTGAGCACTTCCCACGCTGCCTCGCCGTCTTCAGCCAGCGTTACGGCATAGCCCCCCGCGGTCAGGTATTCTTCCAGAATATCGCGGTTGAACTCCTCGTCGTCCACCACCAGCAATTCAATTTTCTGTTCGTCCATACTATTCCTGTCGCTTCTGATAATTCTTCACGATCCCCTGGCAAATGGAACAGTTGCATGAGCATATTTCAACCGTCAGCAAAAAAATAGCCCCAACTAATTTGGGGCTATTTCTGATACTTGCAAGCAAACGGCTTGGGATCGTTTCAAAACCTCCTGCCGTTACTGTGATGCAGCCGGTGCTTCGTTTGATTCCATGACAAGAAGCGCCTTCATGCTCAGGCGCAAGCGGCCTTTTTCATCAGCCTCCAGCACCTTGACCTTGACCACCTGGCCTTCTTTCAGCACATCGGATACCGCATTGATGCGCTCGTTGGAAATCTGCGAGATGTGCAGCAAGCCGTCTTTCCCTGGCATGATGTTCACGATCGCGCCGAAATCCAGCAGCTTGACCACCGGGCCTTCGTAGGTCTTGCCCACTTCCACTTCCGCCACGATGTCTTCGATGCGCTTCTTCGCCGCCAGCCCACCTTCGCTGCTGACGCTGGCGATGGTCACATTGCCTTCATCATCGATGTCGATCGTGGTGCCGGTCTCTTCGGTCAGCGCACGAATCACTGCACCGCCCTTGCCGATCACATCACGGATTTTTTCAGGATTGATCTTGAGCTTGATCATGCGCGGCGCATGCTCCGACACATCTGCACGTACCTGAGGCATGGCCTGCTTCATGATGCCGAGAATATGCATGCGCCCTTCGCGCGCCTGGCTCAGTGCAGCCTGCATGATGTCGCGTGTGATACCGTTGATCTTGATATCCATCTGAAGCGCAGTGATGCCTTGCTCGGAGCCGGCCACCTTGAAGTCCATGTCGCCCAGATGATCCTCGTCGCCCAGAATGTCGGTCAGCACGGCAAAACGGTTGCCTTCCTTGATCAGCCCCATCGCGATGCCCGCCACGTGCGTCTTAAAGGGTACGCCTGCATCCATCAATGCCAGGCAGCCACCGCACACCGAAGCCATCGAACTGGAACCATTCGATTCGGTAATCTCGGAAACCACACGAATGGAGTAGCCAAATTCCTCTTCCCTTGGCAGCGCCGCAACCAGCGCGCGCTTGGCCAGGCGGCCATGGCCGATTTCACGGCGCTTGGGTGTGCCGACGCGGCCGGTCTCGCCTGTGGAATACGGCGGGAAGTTGTAGTGCAGCATGAAGCGGTCCGAGTATTCGCCTTGCAGCGCATCAATGATCTGCGCGTCGCGCGCGGTGCCGAGCGTCGCCACTACCAGTGCCTGTGTTTCACCACGGGTAAACAGGACCGAGCCATGCGTGCGCGGCAATACGCCGGTGCGGATGGTAATCGGACGCACGGTGCGGGTATCGCGCCCGTCGATGCGCGGTTCGCCGCTCAGTATCTGACCGCGCACGATCTTGGCTTCCAGCGCGCTGAACAAATCGTTGAGATGATTTTTTTGCAGCGTGCCATCATCAGCCAGCAGTGCATCCACCACTCGCGCGCGAATCGCATCCACTTGCGCGGTGCGGGCCTGCTTCTGGCGCACGGCGTAAGCGGCTTGCAGATCGTTCTCTGCCAGCCCGGCAATTTTGGCGATCAACGCTTCGTCCTTGGTAGCAGGCGCCCAATCCCAGGCATCTGCGCCCACCGCGTCGGCCATTTCGTTGATGGCCTGGATCACCGCTTGCATCTGCTGGTGGCCGAACATGACCGCGCCCAGCATAATGTCCTCGGACAATTCCTGCGCTTCGGATTCCACCATCAGCACGGCCTGTGCCGTACCGGCCACGACCAGATCCATCTTCGACTCGGCGAGCTGGTCGGCGGTTGGGTTGAGCACATATTCGCCATTCAGATAACCCACGCGCGCTGCACCGATCGGGCCGTCGAACGGAATGCCGGCCAGCATCAGCGCAGCAGATGCGCCGATCATGGAGGGAATATCGGAATCGATCTGACTGTCAGACGACATCACGGTCGCAACAATCTGCACTTCGTTGTAAAAACCTTCCGGAAACAGAGGGCGCAGCGGACGATCGATCAGGCGCGAAGTCAGAATTTCTTTCTCGCTGGGACGGCCCTCGCGGCGGAAGAAGCCGCCGGGAATCTTGCCCGCGGCATACGTACGTTCCTGATAATCCACAGTCAATGGGAAAAAATCCTGCTCCGGCTTGGCATCTTTTCTGCCCACCACGGTGACGAGCACAACCGTATCATCCAGACTGACCATTACCGCGCCGCTTGCCTGGCGCGCGATTTCACCGGTTTCCAGAGTGAGTTGATGATTGCCGTACGCTATTGTTTTCTTGTAGTGACTCAAGGTTCGCCTCTCTGTGCTTGATATGACGTGCTTGCACGCCATGAATGGGGAATGACACCAAAACGATGTGGGCCGCCTACGCGACCCACTTGAAATCTGTTACTTGCGCAATTCCAGACGTTGAATCAACGCACGGTAGCTTTCCTCGTTCTTGCCCTTGAGGTAATCCAGCAGCTTGCGGCGGCGGCTCACCAAGCGCAGCAGGCCGCGGCGTGAGTGGTGGTCCTTATTGTGCTCCTTGAAATGCTCGGTCAAATAGTTGATGCGTGCGGTCATCAGCGCAACCTGGACTTCCGGAGAACCGGTGTCGCCCTTGACGCGTTGGTAATCAGTAACAATTTGCGCTTTTTGCGCTGCCGTAATAGACATATCTTCCAACTCTCCACTAAAAAAGTGCTGCATTCTACTCTTGAATGAGGGGGTTGCTCAAGTCTATTGAGAATTTGAAATTTGGCAATAAATTGCCGTTTTGGCCGGCAATTGTTCCTGCCGGTGCAGTTTTTGCGGCCGGGCGGCTGAAATACCCGCCCGCAGCAAGCCACATCCCGTTGCGCATTAGTGATTATTGGCAGATCAAAACAAGCATTTTGCTTATTTACTTGGTGCAGCAGGCAGCATACCTTCAGGAGCAGATCACATATCAGGAAGAATCCACAGCTAATCCGTCAGAGAAAAGGGGTTCCAGATGAGCAGACACAAAATAAAGAGGAATGACTTTCGTCTTGGCAATGGAGCGACAGTAAGTATCGAGTCATGGACCAACTCAATAACAGTCCATGTTGCCGCTTTCGACACAGATGGACACCAGATTTCGCTTGCTGTATATCAGGCATCTGTCGATAGTGCCGATTATTTCTCTCCTCAGATACAAGCGACTTTAATTGACAGCCTGGCAAACGCGCTTGAATACGACCTCATCAACCATCCTGAGATACATATTCGAAAACGGTGATGTGAGATCATCAGGCTGCCACAGGCAATGTCAAACCACCAACGGAACGCGTGGGGTCAACGCGCACAATAATTCGTAGCTGATCGTGCCTGCCGCATGTGCAACCTGTTCCACCGGCAGACCCTTTCCCCACAGTGTCACGCGGCTGCCCACACCCGTCCCGGGCAAAGCACTCAAGTCCACGCTCAGCATATCCATCGAAACGCGCCCCAGCGTACGCGTGCGCTTCCCCTCCACCAGCACGGGCGTGCCGGTCGGCGCATGGCGCGGATAGCCGTCCGCATAGCCGCAGGCGACTACACCGACACGCATTGCAGCCTCCGCCCGGAACATCCCACCATAGCCGATGTACTCACCCGCACCCAACTCGCGCACCGAGATAATGCGGCTCTGCAGGGTCATCGCCGGCTTCAGGCCGAGCTGTTGCGCACTGTCTCCGCTGCCTGGCGCGAATGGCGATGTACCATACAGCATGATGCCGGGACGCACCCAATCTGCGTGAGTTGCCGGATAGCGCAGCAGGGCAGCGGAATTGGCCAGCGAGCGCGCCACACGATAAGGCGCTGCCAGCGCATTGAACATTTCCAGTTGCACGGCCACGCCTGCCGCCTCGTCGGCGTGGGAAAAATGCGTCATCAGCGTGATGTCGCGCACGGCTGGATGGGCCTTGAGCTTTTCCAGTGCGGCAGGAACATCATGAGGCTGCAGGCCCAGGCGGTTCATGCCGCTGTTGACCTTCAGCCACACCTGCAGGCTGCCACGGCGCGGATAGCCATCCAGCATGGCAATCTGGTGCGGGCTGTGAATCACACACGCCAGGTCATGTTCCGCCGCCAGCGGCAAATCATCCGGAGTAAAAAACCCCTCCAGCAGCAGAATGGTCTGGCGAAATCCCGCCTCGCGCAATTGCACGGCATCACGCACATCGAGCAGCGCAAAGCCGTCTGCAGCATTCAGCGCCTCGGCGGCGCGCAACAGCCCATGCCCGTAGGCGGCAGCCTTGATCACCGCCATGATGCGTGCGCTGCTTGCACGGCGTGCAACCTGCAGGTTGTGTTCGAGTGCGGAAAGGTCGATTAGTGCTTGTATCGGACGGGGCATGAATGCGAAGTGACGTGCAAGTGTTGATGCGGCGCAAGGGTTGATGTTGCAATGATAGCAGGCCTCTTCTTTTCGTGTTATAAAACGCCCTCCTAAAAACAGCACCCCCTAATGAATCGCGGCTTCTATATCATCCTGGCGGCGCAATTCTTTTCCGCGCTCGCAGACAATGCTCTGCTGTTTGCCGCCATTGCCTTGCTGAAAGAGCTGCATTCCCCCGGCTGGCACACTCCCATATTGCAAAGCGCCTTCGTGGCGTCCTACATCGTGCTGGCGCCATTCGTCGGCGCCTTTGCCGATTCGCTGCCCAAGGGCAAGGTGATGCTCATCAGCAATACCATCAAGCTCGCTGGCTGCATCGCGATGCTGGCCGGCCTCCATCCGCTCATTGCCTATGGCCTGGTGGGCTTCGGCGCGGCGGCTTACTCCCCGGCAAAATACGGCATCCTCACCGAATATCTGCCGCCGGGAAAACTGGTTCTGGCCAATAGCTGGATGGAAGGATTGACCGTCCTCGCCATCATTCTCGGCGCGGTGGTCAGCGGCATCCTCATCAGCCCGGCCATCGCTGCCGACATGCTGCAATGGTGGGATGTGCCGCTGATCGATACCGGCATAAACACGGCGCCGGAACTGGCCATTTCCATCATCGTGACCATCTATTTCGCTGCGGCGCTGTTCAACCTGTATATTCCGCGCGTACCGATCGACCACAAGCCATTAAGTCGCAATCCGGTATTCCTGCTAAAGGAATTCATACACTGTTTCAGGCTGCTGTGGAAAGACCCGTTGGGGCAAGTATCGCTTGCCGTCACCACACTATTCTGGGGCGCGGGTGCCACGCTGCGCCTGCTCGTGCTAGCGTGGGCATCGGTCGCGCTGCACTTTGACATGGGAGCTGCCACCAAGCTTGTCGCCTGGGTCGCCGTCGGCATCGCGATTGGCTCAGTTCTGGCCGCAAAATTTGTAAAACTTGAACATTCGGTAAAAGTGCTGCCGGTCGGAATCGCCATGGGAATCGTCGTGCTGGCGATGATCCCCGTCACCAGCGCGCCTGTAGCCATCGTGCTGCTCATCATCATCGGTGCGATGGGGGGCTATTTCGTGGTGCCGATGAATGCGCTGCTGCAACATCGCGGCCACTTGCTGATGGGCGCTGGCAGCTCCATTGCGGTGCAGAACTTCAATGAAAACCTCAGCATCTTTGCCATGCTTGCGCTTTACGCGCTGATGGAAAAACTTGAGTTCAGCATCTACGTCATTATTCTGGTGTTCGGGCTGCTGTTGTCAGGCATCATGGCCGGGCTCTACAGGAAGCATGGCCATGACCAGGATATGGGCAAGAGAATATAGGGGGCTGTGGCTCCCAGCGGGAGCGGGAGCTGAATCGGTGTTTGTTCAGGTAAGCTGCCAGTAGTCACCTGCAATGACCGTATTGCGCCCTTGTGACTTGGCCATATACAGCGCATTGTCGGCGGCCTTCAATAGCGTTCCCAGCGACAGATCATCGCGTGGGGTCACCGAAGCAACACCACAGCTGACCGTCACATGCTCAAATGGCGAAGCACTGTGCGGTATCTTCTTGTCAGTGACCAGCTGGCGGATATGGTTGGCCACCCATGTGGCGCCGTCCACATCGGTTTCTCCCAGAATCAGCACAAACTCTTCACCGCCGTAACGCGCCGACAGGTCGCCGGCGCGCGGCGCCGAGCGCGCCACTTGGGTCGCGACGGCTTTGAGGCACATATCTCCCGCCTGGTGGCCATAAGTGTCGTTGTACTGCTTGAAATGATCGACATCCACCATGATGATCGACATCGGTTTCTTCATGCGCGTGCAGCGCCGCCACTCACGCACAGCAAAATCATCAAACGAGCGCCGGTTGCCGATTCCGGTCAGCCCGTCTATCGTCGTCATGCGCTGCAACTTTTTGTTTGCCACATTCAGTTTCAGTGTCACGTCCACCAACGAGCGCTGCATCTCAACCAGCCTGCGCATGGCGCCAATCTTGGCCTTCAGCACCACTTCGCTGATCGGCTTCATCAGATAATCGTCGCCGCCGGCCTCGATGCCCCGGGCGAGATCTTCATCCTTGGCCATGCTGGTGAGGAAGAGGATGGCCGTCCATTCGTTCCCCTTCTCCATGGCACGTAACTGCTTGGCAATATCAAAGCCGTCGATGTCGGGCAGGAGCGCATCCAATAGCACGATGTCGGGGCGATCCTTGCGAAAAAGATCAATGGCAGCCTGGCCCGTCACCGCTGTCAGCGGGTGGCGGATACCCATACGCTCAAGGTAATTGCACAGTGCCTTCATGGTCACCTTGCTGTCCTCAACCACCATCACCTTCAGCTCATGATTATTTGGCATTAATCCGCCTCCCTTCTAGTAGGCTGTGGCCGCTCTGCCAAACTGCTCATTGTTTCTAGTGCCAGACACAAGTCCTGCCACGCCTTGGCCTTGTCCATTGGCGTGCGTAGCAGATAGGCCGGATGATAGGTAATGATGAGCGGAATATCCTGTGCCGCGCCAGCGGAAGACATTACGCGATAATGGTGCAACGAGCCGCGCATGCTGGCAAGTGTGTCATCGCGCCCCAGCAGGGACGCCGCAGCCGTCTTGCCGAGCCCAACGATGATCCTGGGCTGGATGAGTCCGATTTGCCGTTGCAGGTAGGGAAGACAGGTTGCGATCTCATCTGCTTCCGGCGTGCGATTACCGGGTGGCCGGCATTTCACGATGTTGGCGATATAAACATTCCTGCCACGTTTCAGTTTGATCGCAGCCAGCATATTGTCGAGAAGTTTTCCCGCCTGGCCTACGAACGGCTCACCCTGTGCATCTTCATCTGCACCCGGCCCCTCGCCCACGAACAACCAGTCGGCCTTTTCATCCCCCACGCCGAACACGGTCTGGTTGCAGCCCGCGCGCAATTTGCACGCGGTGCAGTCCTTTACCATTGTTTTCAGTTCGGGCCAGTCGAGCTGGCTGATAAGCTGCGCGCGGCTCTTGTCCGGCCCGGGCTGAATTTCCGGTGGTGTCGCCGCTGCCTCTTGCACCGGCATAGGCGCAGTACGCCGTTGCCACAACGGGTAGAGATTCAGTTCGCGCAAAGCCGCTTCTTCAAATTTCACAGTAAACATTCCATTACGATGGCATCCTCGCGTCCGCTGGCAGCGGCATAGTAGCCGCGCCGCAAACCGATCTCGCGGAAATCGGTATCGCGGTACAGCCCCAGCGCCGCCACATTGGATGGCCGCACTTCCAGCAGCAGGCGCTGCATGTGCAGGCCGCGTGCGATTTCCTTGATCTCGCCCAGCAGCTTGCGCCCAAGTCCCTTGCGCTGATGCTCGGCAGCGATGCTGATGTTGAGCAATTGCGCTTCATCCACTGCAGGCATGAGTACAGTATAGCCCAGCATTTCTCCCGCATCCTCATACACCCTGCACACATAACCACTATCGAGCGCATCCGCGAAATTGCCGCGCGTCCATGGGCTGCGGTGCACTCTCTGCTCGATACGCATGACCTCATCCAGATCCGCCGAAGTCATGTCGCGCAGCGGCATCATTGCTCACTGACTTTCTGTTGTTCGCGTTCGCGGGTTTTTAGCGCCACCTTGTCGCGCAGATACAGCGGCATGGCTTGCGCTGCATCTACGCCCAGTCCGGCGGCGAACATATCCGCGGCCAGCTCCGCGATCGCGCTGGCCTGTGGCACTGCCTGCCCATCGCTGCCGGAAAGCTGGCCCGCATAGCGCTCGCTCAAGGCTGCGCCGCACACGGCGAAGCCGCTACCCGCACCGAACCAGCCATTGCCCGCAATCATCGGCACGGCCTGCGGCAGGTACATCCCCGGTTTGCATGCCGTCACCCATGTGCCCGCCCGTTTTTCATAAGCGGCGAGGTACAGCTCGCCCATGCGTGCATCCAGCGCAGCGATAACCTTATCGTGACCCGAGGCTTGCGCCAGCGCCTGCAACGTACACACCCCGGCCAGCGGCAGGTCCGCGCCCAGCGCCAGCCCCTGTGCGACACCGCAGGCAATGCGCACACCGGTAAAAGAACCCGGTCCTGCGCCGTAGGCGATCCCATCGAGTTGTGCAAGCGTCAGACCTGCCTCGCTCAACACCTCATCCAGCATGGCAATCAAAAACTCGGAATGGCGCTGCCCGGCCAGCTCGCAGCGGCTGGATATCCTGCCATTCTGCGATACCGCAACAGAGCAATATTCTGTGGAAGTTTCGATGGCGAGAATATTCAAAATAAGAATCCGCCACGCCGAGATAGAAATACCGAGAAGGGCTGCATGATTTAAATCAGCAACAAAACGACCGCCTGCGCCGCGATACCTTCGCTGCGCCCGGTGTAGCCAAGTTTCTCAGTGGTGGTCGCCTTCACGTTCACGGCATTCATTGCAACCCCCAGATCTGCCGCGATATTCGCCACCATCTGCGGAATATGCGGCGCCATTCTGGGAGCCTGCGCAATGATCGTGGCATCGACGTTGCCCACACGAAAACCTTCATTCCCGACCATGCGCGCCACTTCGCGCAGCAGGACTCGGCTGTCGATGTTCTTGTACTGGACATCGGTATCGGCAAAGTGGCGCCCGATGTCGCCCAGCGCCGCTGCACCCAGCAACGCATCGCAGATGGCATGCAGCAGCACGTCGGCATCGGAATGGCCGAGCAAGCCCTTGTCGTAGGGAATCGTCACGCCGCCGATAATCAGCTTGCGGCCTTCCACCAGCTGATGAACGTCAAATCCCTGGCCTATCCTCATTATTTTTTCCCGGTGCAATGTTGCGATAATTTCGTGGAAGGAAAGCAGTGCGGATTATGCCGTGATTTGCCTGCCGCCGTAAAATGGAGCCCTCTTGCCGCTGCCTGCCTGGTAGACATTGCATCCTCAGAAAAAACACAACCCCGTAGCCAGTTATGGTTACGGGGTTGCAAGCCTCTCATATCATTTTTGCTTACGGCGACGTTTCCCAGAATAACCTCGTCGCCTTTTTAATGCGCCCCGCAGGCATGGAAGCGGTTAAACGCCTGCTGCCTGCCTCCGCACCACACTAAAATTCCTTCCATTCACCATCATCTGCATCCACGCTTTCCGCCTTGGCGGTCTTGGATGCAGGCCTGGCTGGCGCATTATGGGCAGAGGATTTCTGCCGTGTTACCACGGGAGGTTTCTTTGCCGCGGGAGCATGCGCGACACGCGCCACGGCAGTGCCGCCGCTACTGTCGAGCCTGAACACGCTGACCGACTGGGAAAGGTTCTGCGCCTGCTCCTCGAGCGACTCGGCCGCAGCTGCAGCCTCTTCCACCAAGGCTGCGTTCTGTTGCGTCACATCGTCCATCTGGGTGACAGCCTGATTGATCTGCTCGATGCCGGAGCTCTGTTCGATCGAGGCCGCGCTGATTTCCGCCATGATGTCGGTGACGCGCTTGACCGAACTGACGACTTCATCCATGGTCTTGCCGGCCTTGTCCACCAGATCGGTGCCCACCTTGACCTTGTCCACCGAGTCACCGATCAGCGTCTTGATTTCCTTCGCCGCTGCGGCGGAGCGCTGCGCCAGGTTGCGCACTTCGCTCGCCACCACTGCGAAGCCGCGCCCCTGCTCGCCAGCACGCGCAGCTTCGACTGCCGCATTCAGTGCGAGGATGTTGGTCTGGAACGCGATGCCGTCGATCACGCTGATGATATCCACAATCTTCTTCGAGCTGTCGTTGATCGAAGACATGGTATCCACCACCTGGCCGACCACCTCGCCACCCTTGATCGCGATGTCGGATGCGCCCGACGCAAGCTGGTTGGCCTGCTTGGCGTTCTCGGCATTCTGCTTCACGGTGGCCGTCAATTCTTCCATGCTGGCTGCCGTTTCTTCCAGGCTGGATGCCTGCTCTTCGGTACGTTGCGACAGATCGGTGTTGCCCGAGGCAATCTCCTTGGACGCGGTGCCAATGGAGTCAACCGATTCCTTGATTTCGTATACCAGCTTCTTGAGGTTATCGACTGTGTTGTTGATCCCGTCCTTCACCTCTCCGAAGATGCCGGGGTATTCCTTGGTGATGGTCTGGGTCAGGTCGCCCTTGGCCAATGCGCCCGCTACGCGCTGGATGTCACCGAACGTGACATTGAGGGTCTCGGACAACTGGTTGAGCAGCTCGCTCAGGCGCTTGGTATAGCCCTGCTTGCCGTTCAAGTCCATCTTCTTGCCGATGTCTCCCTGCACGGCTGCGGCGACGATGCCGTCAACTTCCGTCACGATCTGGGTAAGCGCATCTGCTGTAGTGTTGACGCTGATTTTCACCTGATTGTAAGCGCCGGCATAATCCTTGGTGATCTTCTGGCTGAGATCGCCCTGGGCCAGTGCCTGAGTCACGCGCATGGTGTCCTTGAACGCCGAATCGACGGTATCCGACAACTGGTTGAGCAACTCGCTCAGGGTCTTGGTGTAGCCGGCCTTGCCGTTCAGATCCATCTTCTTGCTGAAGTCACCCTGCACCGCTGCTTCAACGATTTGCTGAATTTCGGCTACGATTTTCTTCAGACTGTCCTGCATGTTTTTCATGGCATAAACCATGCTGCTGTTGTCGCCGGCCCGCAAGGCCAGTTCCATGGACAGGTCGCCGTCGGCAATTCGCTTCGCCGCCGCAGCGGCATAATCAGGCTCGCCGCCCAACTGGTTCAGCAGGTTGCGGGTAATCAGAAACCCAATCCCCACGCCAGCCAGCAGCGCAATCAGGCCAAGCGCAATGATCTGCATCATCGCACTCTTAACCTGCTCACTGGCCTTCGAACCGGTGTCTTCCATCATCCTGACCTGGAATTCAGTCAGCTTGTTGATTGCATCCATGTAGGCGAGCTGGGGCTGGCGCACTTCATTCATGAGAAACACTTTCGCCTCTTCATGCCTTCCTTCCTTGAGCAGTTCAAGGAATTTGTCCTGCGCCGCGACGAACTTGGTGCGCGCTTCAAATATCGCCTTCAGCATTTCCTTGCCTTCCGGCTTGACCACAACTTTTTCAACCTTCTCAAGGGTGTCCTTGATGTTCTTGCGCGACTCGTAGACACGGTCCACTTCCTTCTGTATTGCAGCCCTATCTTTGGCATCGACAAGCAGGGCGTTGCGCATTGAGCGCGCGATCATGTTGATGTTTTCAACCGCGACGGACATCATTTTGACCTTGGTCATCTTGTCGTTGACCATGTCGTTGACATCAGTCTCCAGGCTGCTCATGTCCTTGATGCTGATGCCGGCGATGATCGCCAGCAACACGATGACAGAGCCGAAGCCCAAGGCCAGCCGGGTTCCCACTTTCATGTTTGCGAATGACATTCCTGAGTCTCCTTATGATTATTTACTTATCCACAATTACGCGACTGCTTGTTCCATCAGCGCCATGTCGCTGCTGGACATCAGTCTTTCGATATCCACCAGAATCAACATGCGCTCGTCCACCGTACCCAACCCCATGATGTAGCGTGTATCGAGCGCAGAGGACAGACTAGGAGCCGGCTTGATCTGTTCCTGAGTCAGCGCCAGCACGTCGGACACGCCATCCACCACCATGCCCATCACGCGGTTGGCGACATTGAGAATGATCACCACGGTGAGCTGGTCGTAGGTGATGTTGCCCAGTTTGAACTTGATGCGCATATCGATGATGGGGACGATGATGCCGCGCAGATTGATCACGCCCTTGATAAATTCCGGCGTGTTGGCGATGGCGGTAACGGCGTCATATCCCCGGATTTCCTGCACCTTGAGGATGTCGATGCCGTACTCTTCGTTGCCCAGCGTGAAGGTCAGGAATTCCGTTCCCAGTCCACCTGTCTTGGTGCCATCTGTTTCCTGAGTCATGATTTTATTTTGCCCCCTTTAAAATTTTTGACTGGCTCCAAACTGCTGCATAAAAACCCGTACCCGACTGTGATTTCCAGGATGAATGTATGCGCTCTAAAAACCACGCTCTGTCCCTATCGGCTTAAATCAGGAATTCATTAGGAAAAAACAGCTTTTTTTATCCTGTTGGAGCGGTGATTCATGCGCACAGGACGAACATCTGTGCCGCTAACTTTGCAGCCTTTGCGTTTCAGCAAGTTCGCGAAGCGATTGAAGAATATTGAGTTGGTTGACTTAGATCAACACTTTTGGAGTGAGCGGTCGGATTTGCCGGACAAGCGGTAACAACATTAAAAACAATAAGGATTTGCAGTAAAACAGGTAGCCTCAGACGGAGCATCTCAGGTCATCATTACCTTCCGGCCTGCCGCAACAACAGCTCCGCCAGATGCACATCCTGCGCATAGGTGACCTTGAAGTTAGTGGACTCGCTCGCCACCAGCCGGGGATGCAGCCCCAGCGCTTCGATTGCGGAAGCCTCGTCCGTCACAGCCGGCGCGGTTTGCAGCGCCCGCAGCAGCAGCCCGGTGCGGAACATCTGCGGCGTCTGCGCCTGCCACAGCCCATCCCTGTTTTCCGTATGCGCAATGCGTTGCTCGCCATCTGCGCGCTTCAAGGTGTCCGCCACCGGAACGGCGAGAATGCCGCCCACTTCATCATCGCGCAGCTCTGCGATCAGGCGCGCAAGCTGCGCCTGGGTCAGACAGGGCCGCGCAGCGTCATGCACCAGCACCCAGTCGTCCGGCTCCAGCTCGGAAGCCATCAGGCCGTTCAGCACGCTTTCCGCACGCGTTGCGCCGCCGCAGTATAGCGGCTGCAGCTTGTCGCCAAAATGCGACCAGTCGTATTGATGAAAGTGGGCATCATCCGGCGCCAGCACCACAAACACGGTGTCGATGTCGGCGCTGCCACACAAGGTTGCAAGCGAGTGATAAATCATTGGCTGCCCGGCGAGCAGCAGATATTGCTTGGGCAGTTCGCTTCCCATACGGGAACCGAAGCCGGCGGCGGGAACGAGGGCGTAAAAATCAGACATAAGAGAATTGTAAATTAAAGGGTAGCACCCTGCTTGGCTTATAATGTACGCCTTTGCACTGATTTACTCCCAATGCTTTTCCAGTCTTCATATTCCCGCCCGCGCTATACACGGCTGCACGGCTCGTCCGACGCGCTGGCCCTGGCGCAATACGCCGGGCAGCGCGCGCCGCTGGCGGTGATTACCGCCAATGCACTGGAGGCGCAGCGGCTGGTGGAGGAGATTCCGTTCTTTGCGCCCCAGTTGCGCGTGCATCTGCTGCCGGACTGGGAAACGCTGCCTTACGACCATTTTTCGCCGCATCAGGATCTGGTCTCGGAACGGCTGGCCACGCTGCATCACATCCGCACCCATGCATCCGACGTGATCGTGGTGCCGGTCACCACGGCGCTCTATCCTTTGCCGCCGGTGGAATATCTGGCTGCCTTCACCTTCTTTCTCAAGCGTGGCGAAAAACTCGACATTAATACATTGCGCGAACAGCTCACGCTGGCCGGTTACACCCATGTGCAGCAGGTGCTGACGCCCGGCGAATATTGCGTGCGCGGCGGGCTGATCGACCTGTATCCGATGGGTAGCCCGGTACCGTACCGCATTGACCTGTTTGGCGAAGAGATCGAAACCATCGCCACGTTCGATGTGGACACGCAGCGCACCATTTACCCGGTACCGGAAATCCGCCTCCTGCCGGCGCGCGAATTTCCGCTGGATGAAGCCGGGCAGGCGCGCTTCCGCCAGAACTTCCGCGAGCGCTTCGAGGGTGATCCGTCCAAGGCGCGCATCTACAAGGATGTCAGCAAGGGCATCGCACCTGCGGGGATCGAGTATTACCTGCCGCTATTTTTCGAGCGCACGGCCACGCTGTTCGACTACCTGCCCGCCAACGCCACGCTGTGCCTGCATCATGAAGTGGATGCGGCCATTGGAGGTTTCGCGAAGGATGCGGTGTCTCGCTACAACCTGCTGCGCGGCGATCCGCAGCGGCCATTGCTGGAGCCGCACGAGCTGTTCCTGGATGCGGAACAGTTTTACATTCGCGCAAAGGATTTTGCGCGGCTGGACATTCTTCCCTCTCCCGTCGCTACGCGACACCCTCTCCCGCACGCGGGAGAGGGGACAACAGCCCCTCTCTCCCTGGAAGGGAGAGAGGCTGGGAGAGAGGGTGAAGGAACACCCAAAAATCTGATTCTATGCCCCACCGCCCCGCTCCCCGACATCGCCGTCAACCGCCGCGCCGAAATTCCCGTGCAGACGTTCCAGAACTTTCTGCAGGGATACGACGGACGCGTGCTGTTGCTTGCCGACAGTCTGGGACGGCGCGAAATCATGTCGGGCTATTTGAACGAATACGGCCTCGCACCCGTACCGTGCGAGAACTATGCCGCATTCCTCGCCAGCCAAGAAAAATTCATGCTCGGCGTTGCCGCGCTGCAGAACGGCTTCATTTTGCAAGACGAAAAAGCGGCGGTTGTCACCGAAAGCGAACTGTATGCTGCGCAACCGCGCAGCCGTGCCGCGCGCGCCGCGAAGAAAAGCAACGTGGAAGGCATGTTGCGCGATCTGTCCGAGCTCAAGCCGGGCGACCCGGTGGTGCACGAACAGCACGGCATCGCGCGCTATCAGGGCCTGGTCAATCTCGATCTCGGCGAAGGCGAGAATGAATTCCTGCTGCTCGAATATGCCGGCGGCGACAAGCTCTATGTGCCGGTGGCGCAGCTGCATGTCATCGGCCGCTACAGCGGCGGCGCAGCGGATACTGCGCCGCTGCACAAGCTGGGCAGCGGCGCCTGGGACAAGGCCAAGCGCCGCGCCATGCAGCAGGTGCGCGACACCGCCGCAGAGCTGTTGAACATCTATGCCCAGCGCGCCACGCGCAAAGGTCACGCTTTCAAGCTGACGTATCATGACTATGAAGCCTTCTCCGCCGGATTCGGCTTCGAGGAGACGCCCGACCAGGCCGCCGCGATCGAAGCGGTGATTCTGGACCTTCAGTCCGGCAAGCCGATGGACCGGCTGATCTGCGGCGACGTGGGCTTCGGCAAGACCGAAGTCGCGCTGCGCGCCGCCTTTGTCGCGGTAATGGACGGCAAGCAGGTGGCGGTGCTGGTGCCGACCACGCTGCTCGCCGAACAGCACTTCCAGAATTTCTCCACGCGCTTTGCCGACTGGCCGGTGAAGATCGCCGAACTGTCGCGCTTCCGCTCCGCCAAGGAACAGACGCAAGCGCTGAAAGATATGGAGGATGGCAAGCTGGACATCATTATCGGCACGCACAAGCTGATCCAGAAAGGCGTGAAGTTCGACAACCTCGGCCTGGTCATCATCGACGAAGAACACCGCTTCGGCGTGCAGCAGAAGGAAAAACTGAAGGCGCTCCGTGCCGAAGTAGACGTGCTCACGCTGACCGCCACGCCGATCCCGCGCACGCTGGCGATGTCGCTGGAAGGGCTGCGCGATTTCTCGGTGATCGCCACCGCGCCGCAGCGCCGCCTGTCGATCAAGACTTTTGTCAGCAGCTACAGCCAGGGCGTGATCCGCGAGGCGGTGCTGCGCGAACTCAAGCGCGGCGGGCAGGTGTACTTCCTGCACAACGAGGTGGACACCATCGCCAACATGGCGGAGAAGCTGGAGACGCTGCTGCCGGAAGCGCGCATCCGCGTGGCGCACGGGCAGATGGGCGAGCGCGACCTGGAAGCAGTGATGCGCGATTTCTACCACCAGCGCTTCAACGTACTGCTGTGCACCACGATTATCGAAACGGGAATTGACGTTCCTACGGCCAACACGATCATCATGAACCGCGCCGACCGCTTCGGCCTGGCGCAGTTGCACCAGCTGCGCGGCCGCGTCGGGCGCTCGCACCATCAGGCCTACGCCTACCTGCTGGTGGACAGCATGGAAGGTCTCACTGTGCAGGCGAAGAAACGGCTGGAGGCCATACAGGCGATGGAGCAGTTGGGCAGCGGCTTCTATCTTGCCATGCACGACCTGGAAATCCGCGGCGCGGGCGAGGTGCTGGGCGAATCGCAGAGCGGTGAGATGCAGGAGATCGGTTTCTCGCTCTATACCGATATGCTCAATGCCGCCATCACCTCGCTGCGCCAGGGGCACGAGCCCGACATGGCGCACCCGCTGGGCGTGACCACCGAGATCAACCTGCACACCCCTGCGTTGCTGCCAGACGATTACTGCGGCGACATCCACCAGCGGCTGGTGATCTACAAGCGCCTGGCCAACTGCAACTCGCTGGAAGAGCTCGACGAGATGCACCAGGAACTCATCGACCGCTTCGGCCTGCTACCGCCGCCCGCGCACGCCCTGCTTGATTGCCATCGTTTGCGCATCCTCGCCAAGCCGCTCGGCATCATCAAGGTGGACGCATCGAGCGAGGCCATCCAGATCCAGTTTGTGCCCAATCCGCCCATCGACCCGATGAAAATCATCACCCTGATACAGAGCAAGAGACACTACAAACTAAGTGGTCAAGACAAACTGAAAATTGAATTAAAATATAATGATATTGCCCAGCGCGTACTGGCTATAAAAAACTTTTATAACGAATTGTCATGAACCTCATCATCCAGGCCACCCACGATATCGCGACCGCACGTCTCAACCATCTTGCCAAACTGACGAATGCTTCCCGCATCGAGCAAACTGCGGCGCACGCCTTCCGCCTGTGCGATGCAAAGCCGCACGATACCGTCGCAATGTATTGCTGGGAGCATCAGATCGATTACGGCTTTGTCGATCCGCACCGGCACCTCGGCAACTTCGGCCTGGTGGTGATGGACATGGATTCCACGCTGATCACCATCGAATGCATCGATGAAATCGCCGACATGTATCATCTCAAGCCGCAGGTATCTGCCATCACCGAAGCCGCCATGCGTGGCGAGATCGATTTCGCCGAAAGCCTGCGCCGCCGCGTGGCGCTGCTGGAAGGTCTGGAGGAAAGCGCCCTGCAGCGCGTGTATGACGAACGCCTGCAACTCAGCCCCGGCGCCGAGATCATGCTGGGCAAACTGAAAGAACATGGCATCAAGACGCTGCTGGTGTCAGGCGGTTTCATTTACTTTTCCGAACGCCTCAAGGCCCGCCTGGGCATCGACTATGCACGTGCCAACGCGCTGGAAATCGTCGACGGAAGACTCACCGGCAAGGTGCTGCCGCACATCATTGACGCAGAAGGCAAAGCCGAGTGGCTGGTGCACACCCGCAACGTGCTGGAGCTCAGACCCGAACAGGTCATCGCCATGGGCGACGGCGCGAATGACCTCAAGATGATGGCCAAGGCGGGCGTCAGCATTGCCTACCGCGCCAAGCCCATCGTGCGCGCGCAGGCCAGCTATGCATTCAATTTTGTAGGGCTGGATGGGCTGGTGAATCTGTTCGGCGGGTGAGTTTTCGCACGCATCCGGCCAGACTATCCTTGCACAATGGACATCAAGAATTTCATCCGGTCTTTCAAGCCGCATGTTGCACCCGTCTCCATTGCGGAAAAGATACGCAGCGCACTGGCCGCAGGCGTCGCAATGCTGCTGCTGGGATTGGCACTCAAATTTCTGCCTCATTTCAATTACCCCATGCTCATGCTCGGCTCCATGGCAGCTTCGGCCGTGCTGCTGTTTGCCGCACCGCACAGCCCGATGGCACAGCCATGGCCATTGCTCGGCGGCCATCTGGTTTCCGTGCTGGCGGGGTGGACATGCATCCAGCTTATCGCTGACCCGCTGCTGGCCGCGGGCTGTGCAGTATGCCTGGCGATATTCCTGATGCATTACCTCAATTGCCTGCACCCGCCGGGGGGGGCAACGGCACTCACGCTGGTGCTGAGCAGCGCACAATTCCACCCCATGGGCTGGCCCTGGGTGACATACATCGTGGCGATGAATGCTGGAATTTCCCTGTTACTGGCGCTGCTGATCAACAACCTCATGCCCGGCAGACATTACCCGCTGCCGGTGCACAGCCATATTCAGCCGGTTGCAGATCCGGCGTCGGAGACTGTCGTGATTGAGGAACCTGATATCGTATGGGCGGCCAGCCAAATCGACAGCTTCGTAGATATCAGCGAAGAGGACCTGGTGATGATCTACCAGCTGGCCAGCCGGCATGCGCAGCGCCGTTATGAACAAGCCTTGAATACTTCGCAGCCCGAGAAAGACAATTAGATGGTTTGCCCGCCCTTATTTGCCGGCATGTGCGGTCAGCGCCTGAGACGACTTTACCGTCGGCTGCTCCTGCCGCTGGCCGCACTGCTGCTGGCCGGCTGCAGCACGCTGCCCAAACAGATGGAAGTCATCCCATCAGAAGCCGCAACACAAGCTCCCCCGCCTCTATCACCTCCTGTGGCCGCGGCGCGGCTAGCGCCTAAAGTCGCGCTGGTATTGGGCGGCGGCGCAGCACGCGGCTTTGCCCATATCGGGGTGATCAAGGCGCTGGAAGCTCAGGGCATAACCCCGGACATGATCGTCGGGACCAGCGTCGGCTCCGTGGTCGGCGCGCTGTATGCAGCCGGCTACAACGGATTTGAATTGCAGAAGCTGGCGATGCAGATGGAAGAAGGGCAAGTCAGCGACTGGTCCATGCCCAACCGTGGCGTGATCAAGGGCGAGGCATTACAGGACTTCATCAACCAGGCGGTGCAGCAGCGCCCGCTGGAAAAACTCAGGCACCCGTTCGCGGTGGTGGCCACCGATCTGCATAGTGGCGAAATGGTCATATTCCGCACCGGGAACACCGGCATGGCAGTGCGCGCTTCCAGCGCCGTGCCCGGCGTATTCCAGCCGGTCACCATCAGCGGTCACGATTATGTGGACGGCGGCCTGGTCAGTCCGGTTCCGGTAAACGTCGCGCGCACGCTCGGCGCCAGCTTCATCATTGCCGTGGATATTTCCAGCAAGCCGCAGAACAATAAAACGGAAAGCAGCCTCGACGTGATGCTGCAAACCTTTACCATCATGGGGCAGGCCATCAGCCGCCACGAGCTGGCGGGGGCTGACGTAGTCATCCGTCCAAGCACCATCGAGATCGGCGGGACCCACTTCAAGGATCGCCACCTCGCCGTGCTGGAAGGCGAGAAGGCTGTCGCCGCGATCCTGCCCGAACTGAAAGCCAAGCTCGCCAAGCTGCGCGAGACGCCTTAACCAACCATGGCAAAGTGGCTCATCATTCTTGGCATTATATTCATACTGATTGGCTTGGCCTGGCCTTGGCTGTCAAAGCTGGGCCTCGGCCATCTGCCCGGCGACATTCATATTGCGCGCAAAGGATTCAGTTTCTATTTTCCGCTCACGACTGGCATCATCATTTCTCTGGTGCTGTCGCTGCTTTTCTGGATATTCCGGAAGTGAGTTGAGGTTCAGGCCGGGGTACGTAGCGGTACCCAACAAGAGCAGTGTAGCGAGCCTGCAAACATACAGGCCCGCTGCGTCCAGCCTAACCTAGCGAGACAAATCCTCGATGGCATCCACAATCATCCCGGTCCCGATCGCAATCAACAGGATATCGCTCGCCACGCGCACATAGCGATGCCCCGACGGTGGCGGCCCAATCTGCATGACCACGGCTGGCGGCAGGTCATAGTAGATCACCTCGCGCGGCAGTGGCCGGCCTATTTTCCATTTCTTTGCCTGCCCCGGGGGCATGCAGCCGTTGCGCTTCTTGGCCAGGCCCGGCGGACAGCGGCCTTTGCGATACTGTTCAACATAGTATTCACGAACGACGACGCGCTGCTGCTCACCAAAATGCTGATGCCTTCCGTCCCCACGCTCATCCCTGTCATAAGAGTCATGGTCTTGTTTCGAATGTTTGTCGTGGCGGTCATTGTGTTTGCCCCTGTCACCCTTTTCACCGCCGGCCCACGAGGGTTTTTCGGCAAGCGCCGGAGCGGCCGCCAGCATCCCGGCAATGAAAAATACCAGCGCATTGCTTTTCATCAACGAAAATTTCCGCATCAACTGCCTCCTTAAAGTTTATCTACTCACTCACACGATTAAGCCACCGTTACTGCGTTGGCCGCATATACATCCTGAATCGCGTTCAATAATACCACCCCGTCCTGCATCGGCTTCTGGAACGCCTTACGCCCGGAGATCAGCCCCATGCCGCCTGCGCGCTTGTTGATCACCGCCGTGCGCACGGCCTGATGCAGGTCGTCCTTGCCGGATTCGCCGCCGGAGTTGATCATGCCCACGCGTCCCATATAGCAGTTCGCCACCTGGTAGCGCACCAGGTCTATCGGGTGGTCGCTGGTAAGCTCGCTGTATACCTTGGGGCTGGTCTTGCCAAACTTGATGGCGTTATAGCCGCCGTTGTTCTCCGCCATCTTCTGCTTCACGATGTCTGCATTGATGGTGACCGCGAGATGGTTGGCCTGCCCGGTGAGATCGGATGAAACATGGTAGTCCGCTTCCTCCTTCTTGAATGCTGGGTTGCGCAAATAGGCCCACAGGAAGGTCGCCATGCCAAGGCTGTGCGCATGCTCGAAGGCCTCCGAAACTTCCTGAATCTGGCGCCGCGAATGCTCCGAGCCGAAGAACACCGTCGCGCCCACCGCCACCGCCCCCATGTCGAACGCCTGATCGACGCTGGCGAACAGCGTCTGGTCGTAGATGTTGGGATAGGTCAGCAGCTCGTTGTGGTTGATTTTGACGATGAACGGGATCTTGTGCGCATAGCGGCGCGCCACCGAGGACAGCACGCCGAGTGTAGAGGCTACGCCGTTGCAGCCGCCTTCGATGGCGAGCTTGACGATATTCTCCGGGTCGAAATAGAGTGGGTTGGGCGCGAACGAAGCCCCTCCGGAATGTTCCACGCCCTGATCCACCGGCAGAATGGAAAGGTAGCCGGTATTCGCCAGCCGTCCGTGCCCATACAGCGCCTGCAGGCTGCGCAACACACCGGGCTTGCGGTCTTTCACCGCCACCACGCGATCTACGTAGTCCGGTCCCGGCAGATGCAGCGATTCCTTGGGGATTCCCGTGCAGCGATAATGGAGCAAACGTTCCGCTTCATCTGCCAGCAGTTGTTCGATGTTGATCATGACATCCTCCCGCAGTTGGTGGATTGAGAATCTTACTCCGAATTTTCAAGCCACGGAATTACTGGTCGGAAGCTGACCAGTTGTAGCCGCGCACGATACCCTGCTTGTCAAACTTGATTTGCAGCATTTTTATGCGCGCATCCGACATGGCAGGCAGCTTGCCGGAAGCATAATAATATGTCCACTCATCAAAGCGTTCACCACCCGTATCCAGGCTGCCTCCTGTGTTCGTCGGTGTGCCCAGCCAGGCGCGAATTTGGTCCTGTGTGGTGATTCCGCGCTCGATCTTCGCTTGGACAGAGCGCACGTCAAAATTCTGACCTATTTGAACGGTGCTGCAAGCCGCAAGGAAAAAGACAATGATTGCAGTTGAAACCGCACGTGACATGAAAAACATGACTCCTCCTTAGTCAGTCAGGATACCCTGCCGCCTCTATCACAAGACTAGGCCGGCTTTCTGACCGCGATCATCACCGCCCATACGCCGAGCAGCACGTACCAGACCAGCGACCACTCCGGAATGCCCAGCCCAAGGAAGCTCCAGCCCTTGGCGGCACATTCTCCCGAGCCGTGCAGAAGCTCCTGCCACACCTCGGACAACGGAAAGTTTTCCAGCATGTAATTCAACCCCGGGCCGCAGGCCGGCACCTCATCCTTGGGCAGGTGTTGTATCCAGATATGGCGGCCGGCCACGCCCACTCCGCCCAATGCAAACAGGGATATCAATGCCGCATAAATCTTTTCACCCGCGCGTTTCGGGCCGTGCAGGGTGGCGATGGCAAACAACACCAGCATCGCGATGAATATGACGCGCTGCACCATGCACAGCGGGCACGGGTCCTGACGCATGACATATTGCAGGTAGAGCGCCGCGCCGAACAACCCGCCAATCACCAGCGTGCCGGCCAGATAAAGCCAACGATTGGTCAGCGTGCGCCAAAGTGTCATCAACTTATTCATGCCTTGCTTTACCTCGTTTATACGCGCCGCCCGAAAGGCTACAGGGAATCTTTAGCCCCGAACCTGGGTTCATAATCGAACGCAGCGCAATCAGTGTTGCATCGTGCCGGAAGCATCCGCAATTTCTTGCGCGAGTTTTTCCAGGAATCTCAGTTTGTGCACCTCTTCTGCTGCATCCGCATAATTTTGTTCGCTGTCGATTCTAACTGCAAGCTGCTCTTCGAGTTCACGCATCTCATGCTGCAAGCGCGTTTCCAGTTCCACCAGCAAATGAGCATCGCCCGTATGCTGCGCATCTGCAATGGCCTCGCGCCATCCCATCTGCTGCATGAGGAAATCGTCTGACATCGCGAAACCTGTTTCTTCCGGAAGATTTACGCCATGCAACGCGAGCAGATAGCATGCGCGCCTGGTGGAACTGCGCAGAGTTTGATAGGCCTCGTTTGCCCGGGCAGCCGATTGCATGGACGCGCGGCGCTCGGCCTCGGAGAGTAGTGAGAGATTGTCCGGATGAAATTGCGCCTGCAGCGCGTGATAATGACGATCGAGCAGCGCGTTATCCAGCTGATAGCGCGCCGGAAGACTGAACAACTCGAAAAAATTCTGCTGAAATCCGCTCGCCGAGGCTTGCATCAATGTTACACGCCAAAACTCTCGCCACAGCCGCACTCGTTTTTGACATTCGGGTTGTTGAACTTGAAGCTCTCATTCAACCCCTCGCGTACGTAGTCCAGCTCCGTACCATTGATAAACGGCAGGCTCTTTGGATCAACCAGCACCTTCACTCCGTTGCTGACAAACTGAAGATCGTCTGCCGCCATTTCGTCCGCGTATTCCAGCTTGTAGGCCAGGCCCGAACAGCCGCTGCTATGCACGCCAACGCGCAGCCCCACACCTTTGCCGCGCTTGGCCAGGGCATTCAGCACATGTTGCGCCGCTTTTTCAGTCAATGTAATCGCCATTCCTGTTCTCTCCAGATCCAGTCAAATTGTTCGTTCATTCACACCGAAGTCAGTACCGGCCGCTTCGCCTTCCTGTCCAGCGTCACCGTAATGACGTTTGATTTGGTCGACTGCTGGCTTTCCACCAAGTGCTGCAAGTTCACTGCCGCCAGATAGTTATAGATGGTCTCGTTCAGGCCCATCCACAAATCATGGGTCAGGCATTGCTGCTCTTCCTGGCAATTGCCCTTGCCGCCGCACTTGGTCGCATCCAGCGGTTCATCCACTGCGACAATGATGTCGGCAACCGAAATCTTTGCACCCTGACGCGCCAGGTAATAACCACCACCCGGGCCGCGCACGCTTTCCACAATGTCGTGCTTGCGCAACTTGCCAAACAATTGCTCGAGGTAAGACAGCGAAATCTTCTGGCGTTCGCTGATGCTTGCCAGCGTGACCGGGCCTTTGCCGCCATGCAGCGCCAGATCAACCATCGCCATCACGGCGAAACGTCCTTTTGTCGTTAGTCGCATAATTTCCCTCTGGGTTCAAATCGCATAACGTCAGGAATTGTCATGCGCGCCTGAATAAATCGCGTAAAGAATACTAGAATACCCGAATAATTTAGTCAACAATCTTGTTCAGGTAATTCGGGTCAAACTTGTCGGCCGTGGCGCGCTCCTCTTCGATGTTCACGCCCATTTTTTCCAGTTGTTCGAGGATAAGATTGATGCGCTGATCCACCACCATGCTGTGCCCGAGCAGGCCGTGAATGGCCTTGGACAGCGGGTCGTTCTGGTCATTGCCGACACCGTAGGCATTGAAGCCTTCGGCCTTCTTCGCCTCGTCCAGAATGCGCGCAGGAATGCCCGCTGCCGTGGAGCCTGCCGGCACATCCTTCACCACCACCGCATTCGAGCCGATCTTGGCATTGTCCCCGATGTGGATGGGGCCCAGTATCTTCGCCCCCGCACCGACCACCACGCCGTTGCCCAGCGTGGGATGGCGCTTGCCTTCTTTCCATGACGTGCCCCCCAGCGTCACGCCGTGATACAGCGTCACATCGTCGCCGATCTCGGCAGTCTCGCCGATCACCACGCCCATGCCGTGGTCGATGAAAAACCTCCGCCCGATGACCGCCCCCGGATGAATTTCGATGCCGGTGAACCAGCGCCCGACATGCGACAGAAAACGTGCCAGCCATTTGAAATTGGCAAGCCAGAGGTGATGCGCCATGCGATGAAAAATGCGTGCGTGCAACCCCGGGTAGCAGGTCACCACCTCGAACGTGCTGCGTGCCGCCGGGTCGCGGTCAAACACGCTGCCTATGTCTTCCCTGATCGCATCAAACATCATTCACCTGTTTTTCTTTGTCGTTCACCGGCGTCTCCTTTCTGGGCCGCGCATTGTACCCGGTCGTGGCACTGAGAATACCCCGCAGGATGTTGATCTCCTCCTGCTCCAGCCGCGCGCGCGCATACAGGCGGCGCAGTTTCTGCATCAGCTTGTTCGGATGCTTGGTGTTGAAAAAACCGATCTGCGTCAGCACGTCTTCAAGGTGAACAAAGAATCTTTCCACCTCCTCGCTCTTGGCCGGCTCCACCTCAACCTGGCGCAAATTCAGCCCGGCGTACTGCATCGCCACGCTCAGTTCGTAACACGCCACCTGCACCGCCGCCGCGAGGTTCAGCGAACTGTATTGCGGATTGGCTGGAATGCGCACCAGCACATGGCTCTTGCCCATTTCCTCATTGGTCAGCCCGGACATCTCGGTGCCGAACAGCAGCGCCACCTGCCCCTGCGCCGCATGCTGCGCCAGCAGCGGCATCGCCTCGCGCGGTGTCAGCACCTCGTGCGAGATGTCGCGCAACCGCGCCGTCATCGCCGCCACGAACACCGTGCCGTGCAATGCCTCGTCTATCGAGCCGCACACCGCGGCATTGCGCAGCAAATCATCCGCGCCCGCGGACATCGTATCTGCCTGCGCATCGGGAAAGTGGCGCGGGTTGACCAAGTACAACGACTCCAGCCCCATGGTCTTCATCGCCCGTGCAGCCGCGCCGATATTGCCCGGATGCGTGGTATGGCTCAGCACCACACGCACATTACTTAAAATCCCAGGCTTATCCTTGAGTTTGTTTGGGGATTTATTTGGGGCTGGTTTATCCAAAACAGGTTTATCCAAAACGCAATTCACACTAAAATACGCGCCACCGGAACATTCCGACCGCTCATTAAACTTAAGGCAACCATGCATCCCATGCTCAACATCGCGGTGAAAGCCGCGCGCCGCGCCGGCAATTTGATACACCGATCCGCCGACAATATTGGCCATCTCACCGTCACCAAGAAATCCAATGCGGATTATGTCAGCGAAGTGGATCGTGCTGCCGAGCAGGCCATCATTGAAACCCTGCTTGACGTCTACCCTAATCATGCAATTTTAGCAGAAGAGAGCGGCACCCAAGGCGACTCCGAATACGTGTGGATCATCGATCCGCTAGATGGCACCACCAATTTCCTGCATGGCTATCCGCAATATGCCGTCTCCATCGCCCTACAGCACAAGGGTGTACTGACCCAAGCCGTAGTGTACGACCCGACAAAGAATGAATTGTTCACTGCCACGCGCGGCCGCGGCGCCTACCTCAACGACCGCCGCCTGCGCGTGAGCAAACGCGCTGAACTGGCCGATTCCCTGATCGGCACTGGCTTTCCCTATACGCGCTTTGAACATATCGACGCCTACATGGCCATCATGCGCGACATGATGCAGAAGACCGCTGGCCTGCGCCGCCCCGGCTCCGCCGCACTGGACCTGGCCTACACCGCTGCCGGACGCTACGACGGCTTCTTTGAAACCGCCCTCAAGCCCTGGGACATCGCCGCCGGATGCCTGCTGATTACCGAGGCGGGTGGCCTCGTGGGCGATATGCAAGGCAATGACAGCTACCTCAAGAGCGGCCACGTCTGCGCGGGCAACCCCAAGGTGTTTGCGCAAATGCTGCAGGTGATTGCGCCGCACCTGACCGAAGGCCTGAAAACACCCGCCCCCTGAACGGCCTGCTCCGCGTATGACCACAGCCCAGCACACGCCGATGATGCAGCAATACCTGCGCATTAAGGCAGATCATCCCGACATGCTGCTGTTCTACCGCATGGGCGATTTCTACGAGCTGTTCCATGAAGATGCGGCGCGCGCCGCCAAGCTGCTCGACATCACGCTGACACAGCGCGGCGCATCCAACGGCCAGCCGATCAAGATGGCGGGCGTACCTTACCATGCTGCCGAGCAATACCTGGCGCGGCTGGTCAAGCTGGGCGAATCCGTGGCCATCTGCGAGCAGATCGGCGACCCTGCCGCCAGCAAAGGGCCGGTCGAACGCAAGGTGGTGCGCATCGTCACCCCCGGTACGCTCACCGATTCCGCACTGCTGGACGAGAAGCGCGACAGCCTGCTGCTGGCGCTGCATGAGCGCCACGGCAAAGTAGGGATGGCCTGGCTGAACCTGGCCTCGGGCAAATTTTTCGTGGCCGAGACTGCCGTGCAAAATCTTCCTGCAGAACTGGAACGCCTGCAGCCTTCAGAAATACTACTTGCGGAAAACACCGAGCAGCCCGCCTCTTACAAAACTTCCATCAAGACCTTGCCTGCCTGGCACTTCGATCTGGAAACCGCGCGACGCACGCTGTGCCAGCAGTTCGCCACGCTCGACCTGGCCGGTTTCGGCTGCGACGACTTCACGCTGGGACTGGAAGCCGCCGGTGCGTTGCTCGGCTATGCGAGGCTCACACAGGGGCAAAGCATCAGCCATGTGCGCGCCATGCAGGTTTACAGCGCCAACCAGTTCGTGCGCATGGATGCCGCCACGCGGCGCAATTTAGAAATCACCCAGACCCTGCGCGGTGACCCTGCCCCCACCCTGCTCTCTCTGCTCGACACCTGCGCCACCAACATGGGCAGCCGTCTGCTGGGCCACTGGCTGCATCATCCGCTGCGCGAGCGTGCTGTTTTGAATGCAAGGCTGGATGCGGTGGACAAGCTGGGCGACTCCTCCCCTGGAGTGGGTCAAGCAGGCAATCCGCGAAGCGGATGCTCGCACAAGGGACGGCCGGGCGGGGTTTACCGTTCCGTGCACGAGCAACTCAAACCGTGCGTGGACGTAGAACGCATCACCGCGCGCATCGCGTTGCGCAGTGCGCGGCCGCGCGACCTTTCCGGCCTGCGCGACACGCTGCTGACCTTGCCGCAGCTGCACGCCACACTGTTGGCATGCGATTCACCGTTGGTGAATACGCTAGTCAATGCGCTGCAAGCTGATGTGCAGCTTGTATCCATCCTGCAAAACTCCCTGCGTGCCGAACCCTCTAGCATGCTGCGCGAGGGGGGCGTAATCGCAGACGGCTTTGACCCCGAACTGGACGAACTGCGCGGCATCCAGACCAACTGCGGCGACTTCCTGCTGGAACTGGAAGCACGCGAACGCGCGCGCACCGGCATCGCCACGCTGAAAGTCGAATACAACCGCGTGCATGGCTTCTACATCGAAGTGACGCAAGCGCAGTCGGCTAACGTACCGGAAGATTACCGCCGCCGTCAGACATTGAAAAATGCCGAACGCTACATCACGCCGGAACTCAAGGCCTTCGAGGACAAGGCACTATCCGCCAATGAGCGCGCGCTGGCACGCGAAAAATTTCTCTACGAACAACTGCTGGACCAGCTTTCCCCATTCATCCCGCAACTGCAACGCATCGCCGCCGCCATCGCCGAGCTCGATGTGCTCGCCACTTTTGCGGAACGAGCCGCCACGCTGAATTTCAGCGCGCCGCAATTCGTGGACGAACCCGTGCTGCGCATAGCCAAGGGACGGCATCCGGTCGTGGAGGCACAGGTCGAGCAGTTCATCGCCAACGACGCCGACCTGCACGGCATGCGCAAGATGCTGCTGATCACCGGCCCCAACATGGGCGGCAAATCCACCTACATGCGCCAGGTCGCATTGATCGCGCTGCTCGCACACTGCGGCTGTTTCGTACCGGCAGAAGAAGCGGTGCTGGGCGAGATCGACCAGATTTTCACGCGCATCGGCGCATCGGACGACCTCGCCAGCGGGCGTTCCACCTTCATGGTCGAAATGACCGAGGCCGCCAACATCCTGCACAACGCCACGGAACGCAGTTTAGTTTTAGTGGACGAAATCGGCCGCGGCACCTCCACCTTCGACGGCCTCGCCCTGGCCTACGCCATCGCGCGGCACCTGCTGGAAAGCAACCGCAGCTACACGCTGTTTGCTACGCACTACTTCGAGCTGACGCGCCTGAACGAAGAATTCCAGCAACTCGCCAACGTCCACCTCGCTGCGGTCGAGCATCAGCACAGCATCGTGTTCCTGCACAGCGTGAACGAAGGCGCGGCCAGCCAGAGCTATGGTCTGCAAGTGGCGGCGCTGGCGGGCGTGCCGCAAAGTGTCATCCGCAGCGCGAAGAAACAACTGCGCGCGTTGGAACAACACAGCGCGGCACAGAGTCCGCAGGGAGATTTGTTCGACCACAAGCCAGTAGAACCGGAAGAGCCGGAAGAGCATCCGCTGCTCGCGGCGTTGCGTGAGATGCAGCCGGATGAATTGAGCCCAAAGGAAGCGCTGGAAAGGCTGTATCAGTTGAAGAGACTGGTGTAGCCCACCGCCTCCCTCACCACTTTCTGCGCAGTGAAAACTGAATCAACCCGCCTGTGTAAGACGCGCCATGCCTGCCAAGCCAGACTATCGCACCGATTGCTGCTGACTCTGGCATTGCGGAGGAAGGTACACAGCCTCCACTGTGCCCGACGTGCAAATCCACTCAAGCTTCCCATTGGAAACCCGCGGAATATAAACGAGCGTCTTGCCGGATACGGGCTGCTGATTTTGCGCGAAGGTCAGCGTAATGACACCGTGCGCAACGCTGACCGCATATGACGAATCACCTTGCCCCTCAAATGCGGTGAAATAGGGTTTTCCCTGTTTATCCGGAAGGGTCAATGCTTTATTGTCGGCGGGCAGAATCTGGTTTGCTGCGTGATAGCTCGCGATCGCATTTTGTATCTCGGCAGCCTTGCCGGCGGCGAGCGCGACTTTGATCCGCCCTTCACGGTCGCCGGACCCTGAAAAAGCGACCCAGAGCAAAGCTGCGATAAAAAACTGTGCAATGGCAAACACGAGTATCACATTTGTCTTTTTCTTATTTGCTGCCGGTTGACCTGCCATGGTTCTCAATCTCCTGCGTTTCAATGTGGTTAACGGCTGGTATGCCGTCAAAGCGCGCTATTTTAATGGCGTTTACGCGTTACACAAATCAATAATTGCGCCATGCATGATTTTTGCGAACTGGGTCCTGAGCTAAGCGCGATGCTATAATTTTCCTGTATCTGCCTCTCTCGAATTGAAAGATGTCCCAAGAAAACCCGAAAAACAAATTTCCGCTCGTCTACTCCTGCTCGGGCTGCTCCAGCGCCGCACAGATGGCCAACCACGTCGCACTCCAGCTGGACCGCAAGGGCTTGGCGGAAATGTCATGCATCGCCGGGGTGGGAGGCGACGTACCCGCTCTGGTGAAGGTCGCGCTTTCGGGCCGGCCCATCATTGCCATCGATGGCTGTGTGATGGCCTGCGCAAAGAACTGCCTGGCGCGGCACAACGTCGAGCCTGAAACGCATATCGTGCTGCACGACTTCGGCGTGAAGAAGCGGCAGCACATGGATTTCGATCCGGCTGAGGCGGAAGCGCTGCTCAGTGATATCAGCAAGAAAATCGAAGGAATCTAGAACCGGGCACCTGCTCCCCAGTCAGGCGCAGCCGTCAGACACAAAGCATTCCGCGATAGGTCGGGGCATGCCTATGGCCCATCCTTGCGCGTAATCGACTCCCATTTCGTCCAGCCTGGCGAGGATGGCATCGTTTTCCACATACTCGGCGATGGTCTTGATGCCCATCACATGACCTACGGTGTTGATGGACTGCACCATGGCATAGGCCACCGGATCATCAACCATTCCCTTGACGAAATTCCCGTCAATCTTGAGATAGTCCACCGGCAGTGATTTCAGGTACATGAACGACGACAGGCCGCTGCCGAAATCGTCCAGCGCGAAGCGGCACCCATCCGCCTTCAGCGACTTGATCAGCATGGCGGCTTGCTCGAGGTTGGCAACCGCTGCTGTCTCGGTCATTTCAAAACAGATCGCATGGGCTGGCACCTGGTGCAGGGCCAATTGCTCGCGCACGAATGCCTCGAATCCTTCGTCGTTAAATGTGGTGCCGGAAAGATTGATGTTGTGCAGCTTTACCGGTTGGCCGGGTTGCGCTCGCAGGTTCTGCCCGATTGCTTCCAGCGTGGACTGGATCACCCAGCGGTCAACGGCCGGCATCAGGCCATAGCGCTCAGCGGCGGGAATGAATGCCAGCGGCTGCACCATGTGCCCCTGCTCATCCTTCATGCGCAAAAGCACTTCGCAGTGCGGCATCTGGGATTTGTCGATCGGCGCGATGGCCTGGCAATACAGATGGAAACGTCCTTCTTTGAGCGCCTGGTTGATGCGCGACACCCACTGCATCTCTCCGTGGCGCCGTGCCAGATCGATGTCACCGGGCTGATAAATCTGCACCCGGTTGCGCCCCTTCTCCTTGGCGGCATAGCAGGCGGCATCCGCTTCACTCAGCAATTCGGCAGCGCTGATGCTGCCGGCATCGATCGGTACCAGGCCGATGCTCACCCCAATTTCTAAAGTTTTCCCTTCCCAAACGAAGCGGAAATCCTTCACGACCTGGCGCATGTTGTCCGCGATGCGCATTGCCTGCTCCATGGAGCAGCCCTCTATCAGCAGGCCGAATTCATCCCCGCCCATGCGCGCCAGGGTATCGCTGCTGCGCACGCGTTCCTGCAGCAGATAGGCGAGCTGGCGCAGCATTTTGTCGCCCACCATGTGGCCGCCGGTATCATTGATCACCTTGAACTGATCGAGGTCCATGTAACACAAGGCATGCTGCTGACCTTCGATTTTCGCCTGCATCAGGAGTTCTGCCAGGCGGCGCTCGAATTCCCGCCGGTTGATGAGCCCGGTCAGCGGGTCGTGGGCGGCATGGAAGGACAGCAGGTGCGCCCCATGGCGTGCCTGGCTTGTGTCGTAGAACACCAACACGCCGCCGATGACATTCCCTTCCCTGTTCCGGATCGGTGCGGCCGAATCCTCGATGGCAAACTCCTTGCCGCCGCGCCGGATCAGGATGGTGTTGCTTGCCAGCCCCACCACACGGTTTTCGCGCAGACAAACCTCTATCGGGTTGGGCTCCGGTTCGCGGGTCAGTCCGTTGATGATATTGAAAACCTCCTTGAGCGGCCGCCCATGCGCTTCCTGCGTGGTCCAGCCCAGCATCTCCTCGGCTACCGGGTTGAGGTAATCCACCCGCGACTGTGCATCGGTGGTGATCACCGCGTCGCCGATGGAATGCAGCGTCACCTCGGCCAGTTCCTTTTGCTGGAACAAGGCATTGGTGGCTTGGCGCACCTTGGTCAGGCTGACAAACACCAGCATCAGGGTCACGCCCAGCAGCCCAACGTGCCCGGCCATGTGGGTTGTGGCCTTGCGCATATCCTCCCGGGCAAAGCCGTCGGTCACCTCGGTGACCGCGGCAGAAACCGCCAGTATGGAATTGATCGCCGCAGTGGCGCCCTCAAACCATTGATCGCTGCTCACAGGATAATTGCCGCTTTCCGCGCCGGCATAAGCCTGCGCGCGCACGGCACTGAAGCGGTGCAGGAAATTTTCCTCCATGCCGGCGATTGCCTGCTTGATGCGCGGATCCGTGTTGCGCAGCCCCTTGACCGACTGAATATCCATGATGCTGTGACCGACCACGCCGCGGTTGGCCTTGAGTTCATCCAGCAGCGCGGGGGGGACAGGCTTGCGTGCACTGATGTGATACGCCAGGGTGGCGCGCTCCCGCCCGGCATGTTCGCTTGCCATCCACACCCAGCGCTTGAGTGAAAGGTTGAGCTGGGTAACGTGCCGCTGCGTGTCGATCGTCAGATAGGCAGCTTCGCGCAATCTGGCGTTGCAGGTAATGAAGCGGGTGATGGCTGCTATCCATTCACTTGCAGTTGCGTCGCATTTCTCGCCCCGCAGGCATGCATCCGCACGCATGCGCATCTGCTGCAATGCCTTGCGGGCGTCCTCCGCCTCGTTCATGGCGAGATGAAAATCTGCTTCGTTCGGGAATTTCGTGGCGAGCGTGCGCGCGATGTCGGAGGCACGGTTCCATTTCTCGTCACCTTTGCGGCGCGTCTCGCCTATCTTCTGCAGCACCGGATACGTGGCAAGCTGACTCCCGAGTGCATTCGCAGTCATGCCGCGTTCCAGCGCCTCGATGCCGGTGGCGGCGACAAGATCGTCCGCTATCCTGTTGACGTTTGCGACCTCATTCGAGATGGTGTATTCGGTGTAGGCTTGCCAAGCCTGCTTCACAGAGAGGGCAAATACAAAGAGCGCCAGTGTGATGATGGATGCATTGATGGCACGATGCGGATCCATGAAACCGGGTTTCTTCAATGCGTACCCTTCATTTGCGCATGCTGGTCAATCTAGAGGCTCAAACCATACTCCGTATTGAAATACGGTCCGCTAATTGGCAACTTTTACTTGCTTTCCTTCTTGTACATATCCTGCCATTTCTTGTTGAATTCGCCAAAGGTCATCTGGCCGTTGTACAGGCCTGCCACAATACTCACAAAAGCCATGTGCAGATTGATCTGAACCGGGCCAACGCCAAAATTGACGCATTGCGCCCTGGCATCAATCCAGTCTGCGATAGCCAGCTTCTGCTGTTCGTCAGCCCGTGTCTTGTCCGCCAGCATTTGACGGCTGACCGTGCCTTGTGCGTCAAGCGAAACATGATTTGCGATTGAAGAAAACCGTGCGTCCGTTTTCAATCGCTCCATGCACTGGGAATATTTATCTTGTGTCTCTGCAAAAGCGTGTCCGCTGTTGCCAATCAAAGCGTATCCGGACATAGCTATCAACACAGCAAGCATTGCTGCCTTCATGAATTTCCTCCTGAGACCAGACCGATTCTTGAACGCTCAAAAAAACCGCAGCAAAGATACACCGGGTGGCGCCACTGAACAAGGAAAAAACCAAAAAAAAAACGGCGGCCGAGGCCGCCGTTTGAAACACTGGTACATCAATTTTCTATTTTTTGCGAGAAAAACCCAATCCTGCCAGGCCCAATCCCATTAACGCAAGGGTCGCAGGTTCCGGGACAGAAGGGAATACTTCAGCGGCCGTGCCTTGAACACCGACCGTGAATCCGTTCCAGTTTTCGCCGCTAAGGCTGCGCCAGCTCACTGTGTCAAACGCGCCCGTAAAGCGTATCGTCCCATGCGGCTCGCCCGTACCCAGCAGCTGGTATTCGAAATTACCGCCGCCAAGATCGACTATGCTCTTTGACGAAGTACCGCATCCCCAATATCCGCAGGTATCGTTAGCAGAGCCATTGCCGAAACTCAGAATGTCAAAATTCTGGTTGAAAGCATAGCCGTTGCCATTCAGGCTGACATAAGAAAAAACCGGATTCGCAATCGCTTGCGAAAATTGCAGGGTCTGATTCCCTGCAAACTGCAGTGCGATAATATCCGTACCCGTCGGAATGTTGTCGACCAGTGCGCTGGTGTAAGGGGATGTCGCATTGTTCCTGACGCCGCCACTCGTCCAGTAATCAGTGCCGCCGCCGGTATTATAGAACGCGATACCTTGCGGATTGTTATAAGTCACCTGCACCGTCGATGATCCTGTTGTGATGGTTCCATTACCCGTAAAGCCGTTGGTATTTGAAGAAGTTGTCCAGTCCGTCCAAAAGACCGGCGCTGCGCAGGCTGCATGGCTTGCAATCGCCAAGGCAATTGCGGTAAGGATTGGGGAAAATTTTGGAGCCATGTTCGTTTTCATTTTTTTATCCTCATTTTCTCAGAACTTTCTCAGATGATTGATCGTTAACTCGTTAACGGTAGTGATTGGGCCAAGCCTCTATAAATATTTTATTTCCGCATCACCGTTAAAGCATGTCTATCCAATAATTTAGCAAAATACGTGCCATTAATTATAAGCATCTGTCACAAAATAGTTTCTATTTTATCAGAGCACCATCGACCGAAAGACTGTAAATTTTTCCGACATTTATCCATTACGCTTTAGCCTGCGCCGCCAGCGTCATCGCACGTATCGCCTCAACCGCCGACTCTGGTTCCGAGTTCACCAGCAAAATTTGCTGCAATTGCGCGGGACTCAGCAAGCGTTCAGGCAAGTTTTCTACCAGCGCATCGGCCAGCGCTTTATGCTCCGGATGAAAGCGCAAGAACATGCTGACGATTTGCTCGCGAGATGCGAGGCCAAGCTCAAATTCAACATCGATGCGGCCTGGACGTATCAGCGCAGAATCGAGCAGTTGTCGATGATTCGTGGTCAGGAAAATGATGCGCCCTTCCTGTGCCGCAACGCCATCTAACGCGTTGAGCAAACCGCTAAAACTCACTTCGATGCGGTCATCCTGTTTTTGCCGCGCGGTAAAAAACGCATCGACATCTTCAATCAAAATCAGCGAGCGAGCGGGAGTTTTTTGCAGCAACAGAGAGATGGTCTGATCATTGAGCTTTGGGTTGGTCAGCGACAACCAGCACAGATTCAGGCGCAACTCCCCGGCCAACGCAAACGCAACACTGGTTTTGCCTGTCCCGGGCGGGCCATACAACAAATATCCTCTGCGCCAGGGTATGCCGATCTTTTCATACCAGCTTCGTTTGGAAAAAAACGCTGTCACGTCAGCCAGCAGTTGCTGGCGTATCTCTCCATCCAATATTACCGAGTCGATTGCACGGCGCGGCCGCGCATCGCCCTGTCGCCAGTTATCCGCCCAGCTATCCACCGTAAACAACATGGTATGGTTTACCAGGCCAGCATAGGTCCGCTTCAAAACATCATCAAACAAGCCTGACAAGAAACGGCGTCCGCCGAACAACACGTGTATTTTCAGCGTATCAATAACCTGTAAATTGATGCTGACATCACGCTCCATCCACATCAAGCGGCCTTGATACCAGAAAATGTGAAACCCAGGCGCCGGGCTATACAACAATCGCGGCATCCCATTCTGACTTGATTCATCATCCGGATCGGCATTTGCCTGGATGACCGTAAAAAAGCGGCTGCTTCGGCCAAACGGCAAATCGTTCAGCCAGACAACCATCGCATCAAATAAATTGTTGCGGCTATCAATCACTGCAGTGGCGACGATGATGCGACATCCATACTTCCACAAAACACCCGGGACATTGCGGAACCACGCAACCAGCAAACCAACCATCCCCAGTGCTAACCCGCCAACAAACAATTGGTTCTTGAGCTGTTCCTGGAGCGCATGCAGAAAATTTTCTATCATTACAGCGACCCCATAGATTTATAAGCTGACACTGGACTATCCCCGAGCGTGCCTCACGCCATCACCGTCTTCAGCATCAGTGCCGCACCGCACTGTTTACTGACGGCATTGGAGTCGAACTTGCCGTCCTTGACGAACTTCCCCTTCTCATACAGGTTGGAAAAACTCCACAGGTAGGGCGTGGGCACGTGGCGCACACGGTAGCCGAAGCCGTTATATTTTTCCAGCAGATAGAGCATGCGCGGAACCGACCAGTCGGTCACTTCGTGGTACCCCTTCATGGTCAGCGCGTCGACGGCGCTCTGCCGCCAGGTGAAGGGCGGCGTGCCGCTGACCGGCCGCCCCGCGGGCACCTGCACGGTCCGGGCGGTCAACGGGTCGCCGTTATGCAAATGCCCGGCAAAATTGAAGCCGCACTCCATGCCGTGGATGATGCCGATGAACGCCCACGGTATGTTATTTAAATCCTTGCTCACCTGCTCGTATACGGCGTGCCCCTGGTTAAGCTTCTTGACGTAGTAGGCCACGACCCCTTCGTTGCCGGGGCGCACCTTGCACGCATTGAAATATGCCTGGTATTCGCCCTCGAGCGAGGGGTAATCCTTGACCGCAAGCGGGAGCGGGATCGCCGCTGCCGCACCTCTGGTCTTTGCCGCACCTCTGGCCGTTGCCGGCGCCCTGGACTTCCGTTCTGGCTGCTCCCCTTTTTCTTCCAGCGCGGGGGGAAGACGGTCGCGGCCGTGCATCTCCCCGGAAAGCATCTGGAGGCGGTCCATGTGTCCCTCGATGGCGGCGAGATATCCGTCGAATGGGCCTTTCTTTGCCGCGGCAATGGCCTGTTCCAGATCCTGCGTGGCATCGGAGAGCGTTACCGCCGCGTCCAGCAATGTCGCCTGGTTCAGCATGGACAGCTTGCCGTTGAGCGATTCGACGGTCTTGATGATGGCCTTTTTTTCCTTCGCGTCGGCAGTGTTGGCGTGTCTCCGCCGCAGCGTGCTGATGGAGCGGCTGATTTCAAAACGCAGTTCTTCGATCGGGTCCATTGTTTTTCTCCTTTTGTTGTTCTGTTATCGCAGGCCGGTCCTCATGGCCGCCAGCGCGCGCCGCCATGCGTCCGCCTGAGCGCTCAACTGCGCCGACCGCTCGGCGAGGGAGGCGACAGTAGCAGCCCCGCGCGGTTTGTCGTACACCATGACCAGGTCGCCCAGCAGCAAGGAATACTGGTCGAGCAGAACCACATAGCTGGAAACCCCTGCCCGGTAGCTTTCGATGCGCTGCGCCTCGACTCTTGCCACCTCGGGCTTCGTGAGCCCTTCCGTGTTGAAGCGCGCCAGCGGGGCCTCGGTCACAGTGCGGAACAGCTCGCTTGCGGCTGATCTCAGCGCCGTGACCAGCTCCCTCACCTTGGGTGATTCCTGGCTGACTACGCGCCGCAGCTCTTCGGCGGTAGCGTCTCTGGCGGCAAGGGCAATGAGCGGGTCAAGGGCGTTTAGGGCTTCCCCGAGCGCCATGCCCGCACCGCCGCCCCCCGCCACCTCCAGAGCCATGCCCACGTTGCCGGCGAGAACCTGCAGCTGCCCTTTCGCCTCATCGATGTTGCGCCCTTCCGCCAGGACGAGGAGCAGCTGCGTGTAGTCTCCCACCGCAGCCAGGGCCTGGCGGAACGCCCGGGTTCCCGGCGGATCGGCCAGCTCGGAATAGTAATAACTGTCGTCGATACAGAAACTGTTCTGTACGCCGGGTTCGTTGCCCTCCCCGCCCAGCATCAGGATGCCGGGGCAGCGTTGCAGCAGATGGTCCATGGTTGCATTGGCGGACGCGGGTTTGTCTCCCGCGCGCTGCCTTGCCCGGGCCTCGGCGGCGGACTTGCCCTGAGCGCGCTCCGCGAGCGCCAGGTCGTCCAGCAGCGGCTGGCTCGCCGCACTGAGATTGTCAAAAGCCTTCGCCACCATTCTCACCTCGGCGACGGGAGGTGGCGTAGCACAACCTGACAGGGCAAATGCAACCAGCACCGGGAGACAGAGAGCAGCTGTGTTCTTCATGGAACATCCTTTCTATGATTTTTCCTCGAGCGCCTTCTTCAACCGTGTCAATGCAGCGGCGACCTTCGAGCCCTCCTCCGCCACGGTCAGCAGAAAGTCGAGCTGATCAGTCACCGACGCAAAGTCTTTGGGGCTGCCCAGTTTTTCTACTTCACGATACCGTGCTGCAAGCATGTCCATGCGCTGATTGTCGGGCTCACCCTCCGCGAGTGCGTCGAACAGTCCCAGATCGACGGGATAGACCGCGTGCCAGAAATTTTTCTTTGTGGCGCTCAAATCCCGAACCTTTGGCCGCACATTTTCAAGCGCTGCGGCAAGATTTTCATTCTCCTTTCCGGAACGTCTCTTTTTTCCCGTCTGCCACTCAACCGTCAATGCCCCGGTAAGCCAGTTGAACACGGGGTAGGGATCGAAGCGCCCTGCCTTCTCGGCCAGCTCATATGCCTGCCTATAGGCATCGCGCATGTTTTGCAGGGATTCAACCCGTTCTGCGGGATCAACCATGGCCCGGCGCTTGAAGGCGCTTCCCCGCAAGGAGTAGCGCTCTGCGGTCGGCTCCAGGCCTTCCAGTCGCCGGATGCCGCTGTCGATGGATGCCAGAATTTCTTCCCGGGGTTTCTTGCGCTCCTTCCACCACTGGACTGCGCGGCGCACCTCCAGGTTTGCCAGCTGCTCGATATCCTTGAGGGTCATCGCGCCGTCTTCGGCCTTGAGCGCCTTCGTGTAATACTCCACTGCGGTGTCGAACTTCCCGGCCCTGCCGTAGGCGCGCCCCAGGGCTGCATACACCCGCCCGTCTTCCAGCCATTTTTTCTCCTCCAGCACCTTCTCGATGCGGCCTAGCCAGCTGACCGCGGCCGACATGTCTTCGCCCGCCCCGGTGGACAGGTTGGCGGCGATATTCTCGATCTCGGCCACTGCCTCTGCAGGAGACACATAAGCAGGCTTATCCTGGCCTCCCCTTGCACCCCCTTCTTCATGGACGAGGCGATAATCGGGGTCCCCATAACACTGGTACGCGCCCCAGGTATTGGTTTCGGGATGCTGCCGGAACGCGGCTCCGCGCGCCCGTTTCACTGCCTCGCCGAAACGCATGCCGTCCAGCATGCCTTCGTAGAACGTCGTCGCGAATACAGTCGCAGCCGCGTCATCCACCGCCCAACCCGCGGCAATGACCGCACGCACGCCCATGCGGATGAACTCGGTGGCCACGTTGGCGGCGATGCGATTGTAATCACGCCGTTCGTTGAGTGCGTCTGGGCGCCCCTGGGTATCCTCTATGTGCCCCAGGTGGCAGCAGTTGATGAACACCAGCTCCGGCACATTGCGCATCTGGTGCACCTCGTTGGGTGACAGCACCGTCGTGTCGCCGATGATCATCCCCGTCACCGGCCTGAGCGTGTTGGCCGCATCCGGCGGCAGCGGCTGGTGACAGCTCTGGCATTGCAGCAGCTCCTCCGGCAGGTAGTTGTAGACGCCATGGCCCGCCAGATGGAGCACCCTGTAGGGCCGTGCAAACAGCGCATTCATCACCTGCTCGGCCGACGGCCGTATCCTCTGCTCGGCGTTGAAATCGCTGCGTTGCAGCAGTTGCCACACGGCCTGCGCTTCCGCCTGTGCCCCTTTAAGCTCCACATACTTGCTGACGGGGTCCCCTATCACGAGGGCGGTCTTGTCCGTCACGTCGCGGACCGAGCCGCGAAACTCGGCCGATTCGAGCTGGCGCAGCATGCCGTGCTCGATGACGAACGGCAGGGCACTTTTATTGGACGGGTCCTCGAGAAGCTCCCACGGGTAGCGGGCCGCCTCCTCGTCAACGACAAGCACCAGATTGTCCTGGTCGGGAGCCTGGTCCTTGATGTCGTTGGGCAGCAAAAGCTCGAACATCGTGCGCGCCGTGGTGCGGTTGTCGCATGTGGTGCTGACCGACTGCTCGATGAAGCTGTCGACCAGCTCGCGCTGGGTGGCGAGCAGGCTGACCTCGCTGCGGGCCCGTTTCGTCAGGGCGGAGAAGCGCAGCGTCCCGTCGGAAGGCTCTCCCTTCTTGCCGCCGCCAAGAATCTGCAGGCGGTCCCACCACCCGCCGGGCTCACTGTAGTCCACTCGGCGCAAGCCGCCGCTGACAGAGCAAAGCGTGGTCTCGAACACAAAATCCTTGCGGAACTGCGGTTCCGACTGAAGCCGCTCCAATGCCTTCACTGCCTGAATGGCCCGATCTTCCCACAGCTCGATGAACTCCACACCGCTGAGCCGCGCATCCTGCCCCGAGTTGGCGAGCGCCTGGTTGGCGCGCACCACTCCTTGCAGCAGGGCGTAGAGGGAATCGCTGACGCTGATGCCTCCGGCTCCCGTTCCGATAAGGAGACTGGTCACCTTGAAATCCTTCACCCGCTGCGCTTCCGCATTTTCCGCTCCGCCCGTGCCCCTCTCCCGCCACTCGGTGACATACTCCAGCAAGGCGCGGGCAAAGCTGCGCGCCAGCGAAGCGGCGCTCAGGCTGCCGACGGTGCCGAGACCCACCACGATGGCGCCTTGCGGCGTTGCGTCTTCGTTCCTGAAAAGCCGGGGATTGATGAATATCGCACTGGTTTCGATGGCACCGGGATAGATACCCAGCTGTTGGCGGCGGCTCAGCGCCGAGTCCAGCACCCGGTCCAGATATTTTTCGGCGCTGATGATCGTATCGCCGGCGTAGTGGCCTGTTGCCACGGGATGGCTGGCATAGGCCAGATTGCCGTGGGCCACGGTAACGCGCACCGGCAACCGCGGAGCTGCCTTGCGCCGGCGCTTGCGGGGCCGCGCCCCGAGGGCCTCGGCGACGAGCACCTCTTCGTCGGGATACAGATCTTCCGCCGCCCTTGGACGGGGAAAGGAAACGGCTGCCGCCCTGGACACAGGCGGTGTTTTGGGCAACAGCGTGGTCGTACCGCGGGCGAGCAGTTCCTCGATCGCGTCAAAGGATTCCTCATGCGCGGGGAGGTCGCCATGCTCCGCGTCCATGTACCAGGTCGGCACATCCTTCGGTATGCCGCTGTCCCACGTAACCCGGCCGTCGCCGCGTGTGGTGGCCAGGAATTTGATCCTGTCCCCGGCGTTGGCGGCGGTTTCATCCAGATACATGCTGGCCAGCGTCACATCGGCGCATCCGGCCACATAGACCGTGCGCCCGGGGTCCACGGGGGTCTTGTCGAGCATGTCGCGTAACTCGCCTGCCCGCTTCAGATCGGCATCAGCCGGCAGCACCCACCCGACACCCGCCTGGCCGTGATAGGTGTTCCATGTCTGCGACGCGAAATAATTCTCCCGGCTGTCCTTGGGCAGCATGGCGAGAACGCCCGGAAAGCGGGCGACGACCTCCAGCATCTTCTGCTGATTATTTTTGATGTCGAGAAACGCGAGTTTGCGCAGGGTCGAGGACTGCCCCACCAGCAGCTCGGTGATCGAGTGAGATCCGCCATTCGGCGTGCCGAGCATGACCACGCGGGCGTCGGCGTGAGCGCATATCTCCTTCCACAGGTCCGCGTTGAGGGCAAACATGGTGCGTGCCACCAGCCCCCCCATGGAGTGGGCCAGAATGCGCACCGGCTGGTTATGAGGCTTCGCCTGCTCGAATTCACTCCGCACCAGCCCTGCCAGCCGCTGCGCTTCCTGCTCCACCGGAAGGCGCCAGTCATAGGGGAAGGGCACCACCTTGTGGGTATTGGCCAGTCGCTGGATCAGCGCGCCATAGTAGCGGGCCATCACGCTGGTGGGACGCACCTCTCGCGCATCGATTTTCAGTTGCGTGAACGCTCCGGAGATCAGGCCGGGAATATCGACCCATACATGGTCGTCCCCCACCGTGAGCTCGCTCCCCATGATGCCCGGCAGCACGACTACGACGGGCAGCGGTTCGACGGAACGGGGCACAATGGCGCGGGCAATGTTGACCACCGGCTTCGCCAGCGGCTCGAAGCCGGCGCTGTCGCCTGCCTGCCTTGTCAGTGCACGCACCAGTTGCGCGGCGCTGTCGGTATTCTGGAAATAGGTGAAGTGATTGACTTCGGGGCCCTTGTGAAAGCCGGCCAGAGCCTCGCCGGAGCGCTTCGCCCCGCCATACATCGACGGTGTGTTCACCACCAGATCGTGGTCGCTCTCATAGAAGCGGTCAGTCAGCCAGACCATGAGTCGTGCCCACCACTTGTCGGGGTCGATGTCGCCGGCGATGACCGTCAGATCGCCAGAAACGACCGCCCTCGGCCAGTTCACCAGCTTGATGAAGGCCGATTCCGGCATCATTGCTTCCAGGCCAGGCAGGGTCCGGGGGTCGGTCCGCTCCTGCACCACCGCCGCGATGAAGTCGCTGACGTCCGCGAATGCGTCCGCCAGGGGCGTGCCGGGCAGGGCCGCGCTGCCCAAGGTGCCGATGACGGACAGCCAGCGGTCCAGCCTCCCCGAGGCCAGCGTAGTCCCCAGAGCCGGGCAGGCCACCCGGACAAAACGCTCCACACGGAACTGCTTCTTCCTCAGTTCGGCATCCAGTGCCTTCAGCGATTTCAGGGTCTCCTTGTAGCCCTCGTCATCGACGTCCGCCAGTGCCAGTTCTTCCGGCAGGAACGGCGCCGCCCCGCCGTCGCCGGGCGCTCCCCGGCACAGCATCTCTCCGACCAGGCCGCCGCGGGAGTGGGTCACCAGGTGCACCACCGCATTCCTGGGCAGGATGGCGTTGAGCTTTTTCGCCAGGTCACGTGCATTGTCGAGAGGGCTTAGCGTGAGGTACGCATGCTCGAAGGCCAGCACTCTGTCGCCATACGCCTGACGCAGTGTGTCCAGCTCGCCGCTGCGCGCCTTTGACCAGAGGTCGCCGAAACTCCCCCAAGTGCTGGACAGGGTTCCGTGGATAAAGACGAGACAGGGCTTGTCCGCCGGCCATCCGGCACTCCCGATATCAGCCAGATCAAAGCCGTCGGTCTTGAGTACGCACCGGTACAGACCGGGAGCGCGGCGTTTGGCGGAAGTCCGCTTCTCCACCACCTCGGCCACCTTTTTGGCCGTCATGCCGGCGAGATTGACGCCGAATATCTTGAGCCCCTTGATGAGCCAGTTGACGGGCCCCCTGGCCTCCATGCCGCCGGGCAGCAACTGCAATGAGTCGGGCACCGCCATGACGGCGGCCCCCGGCGCCTCACCTCTCGCCGCCGAGCCGCCAAAGCGCCTGCGGAAATCTTTGCCGTTCAGCCACAGCCGCTCGCCCCCTTCGAATTCAACCTCGATGAGATCGTTATCGGCGATATCCACCGCCTCTACCGGCTGGTCCCCGCGGGCAGCGCCGGGGCGGAATGCCCCCTTCAGCTCAAGCTTCACCTGTTCGGTGCGAAGCACGGAACCGCCCGCCTGCCTGTCGGCCGCCCCCCGCATCCTGAACGATCCGCCCTTCTTATTGCCACTTTCTTCGATTGCCTCGGATGCTGGTTTTTCTCGTTGTTTTTTTGCCATCTGAGAACCTCTCGAATTAGTGTGAACCTCATGCAGCGAGGCTACGTCCCTTTCGCCCGCTTGCGTGACGTGTCACAGGCCATCACCCGATCTCCCAGGTGCGACGGATACTGACCCGGCTGACATCATATGAATCAGACTGTAATGACCCCCCTGTCATTCCGGCAATAGGAGTTTTGCTTAATTTGCGCTCGCAACACTATGATAAAAAAATAAATCGGCATATCCTGTTTGTCAGGTGTGCCGTGCAATTCAAGGGGACGAACCAAAGGGGATTGGTGCATGAAACTGCACGCTTTTGTCGCGATGCCTTTCGGCGTTAAGAAAGACAGCCAAGGCAGCGAGATTGATTTCAACCGTGTCTATGTCGAGCTGTTCAAACCTGCGCTTGAAGCGGCGGGCCTGGAGGTGTTTCGAGCTGATGAGGAACAACGCGCCGGCGACATCCGCACCGACATGTTCCAGGAGTTGCTGATTGCCGACCTGGTGGTGGCCGACCTCACCATCGACAACCCGAATGTCTGGTATGAGCTGGGCGTGCGCCATGCGCTGCGCGCACGTGGCGTGTTGCTGTTGTGTGGAGGACGGGTGACTACCGCATTCGACCTGTATACCGATCGCAAGCTGCGCTACAGCATCAAGGACGGTGGACCCGATCCCGCGACGCTGGAAAACGACAAGCTCCACATCACCGAAATGGCAAAGGCAACGCTTGAATCCTGGCACGGCCGCAAGGTGAGCCCGGTCTATCAGCTGATGCCCAACCTGCAGGAACCGGACTGGAAGTCGCTGCGCATTGGTGACGTGCGCGAATTCTGGGAGCGGTACGATGCGTGGGAGGATCGCGTTGAGTTGGCGCGCAAGGCCGGACATATCGGCAATGTGCTGGTGCTGGCTGATGAAGCGCCGGTCGCAGCATTTCGCGCCGACGCCTGGACCAAGGCCGGTGAGGCATTGCGCAAGGCCGAGCGCTTCGACTTTGCGCTGGAGCAGCTCGAACGCGGGCTGGCGATCGAGCCGCACAATCTCAGGGGCCTGCGCGAGTTGGGAACATGCCTGCAACGGCTGGCCCTGGCAGGCAGCCCCGGGCATTCATTGGATCGCGCGCGCGAGCATTACCACAATGTGCTGCAGATCTACCCTAACGATCCGGAAACCTGGGCACTGCTCGGCCGGCTCGACAAGGACGCTTGGATCTCTGCTTGGCGCCAGCCCGGCAAAACTCCGGCGCAAATGCGCGACGAAGCCGCGTACGAGGATGCGCTGCTGCGCGCGGCTATCGACAGCTACTCCCAGGGTTACCGCCGCAACCCCAGCCATTATTATTCCGGCATCAACGCACTCACCCTGATGCACCTTTACCGCCATCTGACCAACGACGCGCGCTATGACCGCGAAATCTCCACCATGGCCGGTGCAGTGCGATTTGCAGCCGAATGCGAACCGTACGAATACCTGCGCTTCTGGTCGCAGACAACCCTTGGCGATCTGGAAGTGCTGCTCGGCACGCCCGATACGGTGAAGGCCGCCTACAAAGAGGCCATCGCGAAGAACGACAAGGACTGGTTCGCGCTCAACTCCAGCAGCGCGCAACTGCAACTGCTGAAGGATCTCGGGTTCCGCCCGGAAACGGTCGAGGCGGGCATCGCCGCCTTCGACCGCGCTCTGCAAAAACTGGCCAGACCTGAAGGCAGTTGGCAGCCGCGCCAGGTGTTCCTGTTCAGCGGCCACATGATCGACGCGCCGGATCGCCCCGCCCCGCGTTTTCCCGCCGCAAAGGAATCCATCGCGGCGCAGAAGATCGCCGCAGCGCTGGCGCAACTCGGCGCCGGGCCGGAAGACCTCGCGCTCACCCAGGGTGCCTGTGGCGGCGACATCCTGTTTACCGAGGCCTGCCAGCAACGCGGAGTAAAAGTGCATTGGCTGCAACCGTTCGATGAACCGGATTTCATCCGGAAATCCGTGATCAAGGGGGGCGAAGCCTGGCGCAACCGGTATTTTGACGCCAAGGCCAAACTCGCCGCCCCACTCCGCTCCGCGCCGGAAGAGCTGGGCGAACCGCTGCAGAATACGGATGACGGCTATGCCTACGAACGCTGCAACCTCTGGCTGCTCTACACCGCGCTGGCCTATGGCCTGGACAAGGTACATTTCATCTGCCTGTGGAATGGCGAGGGTGCTGACGGACTGGGGGGAACAGCGCACATGTACAACGAAGTGAATGAAAGAACAGGGAGAGTGATTTGGATCGATACCCGGCAGCTATAGCGATGACTTCAGGCGTCTCCGCAGCAGCATGAAGATATTCATATCCTATGCGAATGAGGAACGGTCAATAGCGGATGAGTTGGCTGTGCGGCTGCGCACTGAAGGACATACGGTATTCCTCGACAAGGATAACCTGCCCGAGGGCGAGGGATACGATGCCCAGATTCGCGCGGCAATTGCATCATGCGATCTGTTCCTGTTTCTGGTTTCTCCCCTGTCGGTTCAGCCCGGCCGCTACACGATGACCGAACTGAAGTTCGCGCGCGAGCAGTTTCCGAACCCTAAGGGACGAGTACTTCCGGTCATGACCAAAGCTACGCCGTTCAGCGGCATTCCAGCCTATTTAAGTGCGATCACCATCCTGCAACCGCAGGGCAATCTGGTGGCCGAGACAGTAGCGGAAGCCGATCGTTTGCTTGACCGGCATAGTCGGCGACGATGGCTGCGCATCGGTGGGGCCGCAGCAGTTGCGGTGATACTGGGCCTGGCTGGGGTCAACTGGTGGAGATCGGATACGGCTCCGCCTCCGTGCCAATTGTCGGCCTTGTTGCTTGCCCAGAATGTCGACGGCCTGGCCCTGGATATCATCAGTCCCGCCGGCACCACGGCCCTCATGCTGGGGAATTCCCCGGTCCCGTTTGAAGTCGGCCCTTTCACGCAACGGGATGTCACATGGAATGCAATGCTACGCGGAAGGGATGGCAGTTCGCTTGGAAAGCAAGCTGTTACGGGGTGTCCCACGTCGCGTCTCAAAGTGGATTTTGGAGGGGGCTATGAATTGGTCATTGATCCGCGTTGATCGAAATAAATCAGGGTTGCACAACGGCTGGCTTCATGCCGCTCTGGTCGGGCCAGCCCGGCCTGCGCTCATCGCAATGACGCTGGCAGCAATGGCGTTGGGCATATCGCTGGAATCCCTCGCGGATACCAATATCTCGGGGGTCGTCACCGACTCCATCACCGGCAAACCGGTGGCAGGCGCGCGCGTTTCATTGGCCAGCGGGCAAACAGCCCTCAGCGTGGGCACCAGCGAGGCTGACGGAGTTTTCCGCTTGTTTGTGAATCTGCCTGTCAAGCCGACGCCGCAGGCGTATACCCTGGAAGTGTCGCAACCCGGGTATGGCGCACAGGCGCGCAATGTGGTGGTCACTTCGGGTCAGGCTGATCAGCTTAGTTACAAGCTATCGCTGCCGCGCAACGAAGCCATAGGGTGCATACCCGATCCGGGGCGAACAGTAGTGATAGGCCATGTGCGCGCGCCTGCCTCAGCCACCCATGATCTCGCGCTATCCGAACGAGTAAGGGCAGTGCTTGAGCATGACCTGTTAACGGAAGTTCAGAAGACGCATTTGCCCCCTGCCCAGCAGCCATCGGTGCTCGCCTGCCCGAATGCCCTGCCCAGAACTCTGAAGGAGCATTCGGATTGGGCGCGTGCGCTGAAAACAGATGCTTTTGTCGTGGGTGCGGCTGAACCCGTGAGCAGCAAGTTCAAGGTGGATATGCAGGTAACCGCACGCTACGCGGAGGCGGCCAGTTTGCCGGCCATGGTTTCCACACCCGCAATGAATCTCGACCTCCCCTCCTCTGCCGACCTGGGCCGGGCTGCGCTCGAGCCTATCATGATCGCATTGACCCGAGCCTATCTGAACGAAGCGCGCTACGCAGAATGCGTGGAGTTTTCCATGGCGGCAGAACATGTGCTGGGCAAGGTGCCGGTATTGATCGAATTGCGCAAATCCTGCCAGATCAAGCTGCCCAACAGGGGATTGCTGACGGGAGGTGTCCAATGATGCAACGCAATTTCATGATCTGGCTCGTCGCGCTGATTGCGTTGCTTGGCGCCGGTGCAGCATCGGCCGGCATGCAGCTGGATATCGAAAAGGAACTGCGTTTGCTGCGTGACGGAAAGGCGCAGAAACATATCGGCCTGGCACGCTACCGCTTCGCGGTGTTCACGTTCGAGGACCCGGACGGCACCGGGCTCGGCAATGCCGTGGCGAGCATCCTGAGCCACAATCTGCTGATGAACAGCAAGGTCAGTTCGGTGGGTGTGCTGCGCTATGTAGGCGACCTGAGCAAGGCCAGCGATGACAGGCAACTGCGTTATTTCGACAAGGTCGAGCCGCTGATCGAGTCGCAGGGAGTGCAGGTCGCCATCTGGGGCACGATCCGGCGCCGCGGCGACCGAGTGCGCATCGACAGTTTCACGCAACTCTCGCCCTCGGTGATGGACACGGCATTCAGCTTCTCCTTCCAGATGCCCCCCGCGATGGGCGCCGGCCGGCTGGTGCACCGCATCGGCCCGGACCGAATGCTGACCCAGCGTCTGGAGCTACCGGCAGACCAAGCTGCCAACCTGGCTTCAATTGCAGCGGATCTGGACCGTTTACGCGCAGCTCCGAAAGACAGCTCGCCGTTTGCAGGACAGCTGCCGCTGGGTAGCATTTATTATCTGAAACAGCGTCAGGGCGAATGGGTCCAGGTGGGCATGCAGTCCGGGAAAGGTGGCTGGTTGCGCACAAAGGGATTTTGCACCGGCTCGTGCGCGCCCCTGTTGTCGGTCTCGACCTTCGCTTCCGAATTGATGGCCTACGACGACCGGAGCAGCATTCCGAGCAGTAGCACAAGCCTCGCGCCCGATGCCTTGGCCTTTATTGACCAGTTAATGGCTGTCGAAGTACTCAACGGAGTCCCCGACCAATACGCCGAACAAGAAGCCTTGTACAGGCTCAACCCCTGGTGCCCGGGAAAAGATGATGTGACGGGCAGCAAGCATGCGCCCCCTCCAGGCGGAGCTGCCATTTGCAACCTGCGCGCCATTATTCGTGTGGTCGCTTTCAGCAGAAAAACAGCCTGGCAATTTCAAGAGGGACAGCCAACCGAAAATGTGGTGCGCTCTGTGGTCGACGAACTGGCGACGGTATCCATGTCCGACCCGCGTCACGTTCCAACCTTGAAGAACCTCGCCACCTTGTTCAGTTTTCTCGGTGACACCGAACGCGCAAAGCTCGCCGGCAGACTTGCAATGGATGCAGTTTCTGCTGACCAGGCTCCGGCTTACGATGCGCCGCCTCCTGCAGATCAGCGGCCACAGTCGTCAAAGCCATAAATCGGGAATAAACCAACGTGCTTAACAGCGGCCCAATCCTGTTTGCCTTTCTGCTCGGCGTCCTGCTCACGGCAGCGGCGTCGTGGGTGGTAGCAAGCCTGTACCGGCGACGCATGTTGGCGCTGATGCGCGGCGGCCCGCCGCCTGATTCAGCAGCTCACGATGCATCGGCGCCATTGGTCGCCGAAACACCGCGCTTGCCTGCCACCATGGACTTGGCAGCCAACCAGCGCGCATCCATGCGTTTCATGCTGCTATTGACCATCATGTGCTTGCTGATCGGCCTGACGCAATCCTGGCTGGAACTGCACTTTGTTTATACCAACCCCGAATTTTCGCTGAACCGGATACTGATGCTCGGCGTCGTGTATGCCTGGCCGATGGTGCTGGCATGGGGCTTGGCGCGGCGCTGGTCCTGGCTGCGCATCCTGGCAGGCGTGTGCCTCTACCTGGTGGCGATGGTGCTCCTCGTCATGTGGCGCTCCAACGAACAGCAGAACCTGGCGAGCGTCATCGTCTGGCTCGCCAGCCAGGTTGCCATCCCGCTGATCATCACGTTGTTCATCAGCGCGAGCGGGCGCATACGCGCGGTTGCACCCTACCTCCTGCCGCCCATCATCCTGCTGACCACCTCTTCCGTGTTTACGCTCGACATACTCAGCAATGCAACGGAGACGCCGCCCGGCTGGATCATCACGCTGGTAGGCATACTGGGGGGGACACCTGCCATCCTGCTGCTTGCCTTTGCGCCGTGGGTGCTGCTCGCATGGCCCGTGTACGCAATGAGCCAGCGCCTGGCCACGGCCTACCGGCATAAGCGCTTTTCCGATCTGATTTACCTGTTAGGCGTGTACTGGTTCATGGTGCTGTTCACCAGCACCTTGCCGGCGTTGCAGGGGGCAGGATGGGGGGCACTGGTGCAGATGCTGCCGTGGCTGTGGATCCCGCTGGCCGGGTACAGCCTGAAGGGTTGGCTTGCACCGCGCGGCAACCCGCCTACCCTGCTGGTGCTGCGCGTGTTCCAGCGCGACGCACAGGTCAAGCGACTGTTCGACCAGGTGATCGAACGCTGGCGTCATACCGGCAACACTGTGCTGATCGCGGGCACCGATCTGATAAGCCGCACGCTGGATCCGGATGAGTTGTTCGCCTACTTCGAGGGCCGCCTGGCCGAGCGCTTCGTCGCCAGCGAGAGCGAAGTGCCGCGGCGCATATCGGAGCTGGATCTGGCGCCCGATCCGGACGGACGCTATCGCGTGAACGACTGTTATTGCTTCGACACCACCTGGCGCACCATGCTGGACGCGCTGGTACAAAAGGCTGATGTGGTGCTGATGGACCTGCGCGGATTCAAGGAAAAAAACGCCGGCTGCATCCATGAGCTGGGCATACTCGCGGGCGCGTCCCATCTACAGCGTGTGGTGCTGCTGCATGACCAGGATACGCAACGGCCGGTGGCCGATACAGCTGTGGCAGGCGCACCTGCAGGCCGCTTCCAGTGGCTGGATGCCGGGCAACTGAACAAGGCCATGACCACGCGCGTATTGGCTGCATTGTTCCCTGCCACCCGCAAAAGTACCGATCTATCTCTTAACGACAAAAGGAGCACAGCATGAGCTTGTGAAACATCGTTGACTGATTACGTGCGCAACCTCACGGGTGCGTTTTTGAAACATGTGTTGAAAGGAGAAGCGAAATGAATGATGCAACATTTCTGAAAATCGGAGACATCAAAGGCGAGTCCACTGATGCCAAACACAAGGACGAGATCGACGTCCTGTCATGGAGCTGGGGGATGAGCCAGACCGCAGCGGGCGGAGGAACCGGAGGGGGTGCAGGCAAGGTGAACGTGCAGGACATATCGATCACCAAGTTCAGCGATGCCGCCACGGCGCCGCTGATCATGGCCTGTTGCAGCGGCAAGCACTACAAGGAGGCCATGCTGACCGTGCGCAAAGCACTCAAGACCCCTCTGGAATATCTCAAGATATCCCTGAAAGATGTTCGGATCACATCCCAGACCACTGGCAGTGAAGGCGGAAATCGCCCTACGGAGAACATCACGCTCAACTTCGCCGAGTTCAAGCTGGACTATACGTCGCAGAAGGCGGACGGCTCGGCCGGTACCACCTATTCGGCGGGGTGGAACATCGCGAAGAACAGCAAGGTGTAGCAAGGACAGCCAAGTGAATGTTATCGAAACTCAGCCGCCTGCCGAGATGAGCCTCGCCGACGGCCTCGTCTTTGCGACCAGGCTGCACCGCGAGGGGCAACTCGACGCCGCCGAGATGATCTATCGGCGCGTGCTCGACGTGGCACCGGACGATCCGGATGCCCTGCACTTCCTCGGTGTGCTCGTCCACCAGCGCGGCGACAGCGACAGCGCAATCGAACTGATCCGACGTTCCATTGCGGTCGATCCTGCGTTGCCCGACCGCTACGTCAATCTGGGCAATGTGCTCGCAGAATGCGGTGAACTCGACGCGGCGGCTGCAAACTACCATCAGGCGATTGCATGTGCAGCCACAGCCGCGCCTGCGCTCGCCAACGCCTGGAGCAACCTCGGTGCCGTGCTGCGCACCCAGGCGCGCTACGACGCAGCCGCTGCAGCCTATCAAAACGCGATTGAGTTAGCGCCCGAGCATGCTGATGCCTACAACAACTACGGCAACCTGCTGGCCATACAGGGCCGCCTGCATGACGCGGTGAACTGCTACTGCAAGGCAATCACCCTCGCGCCCCGGCACGCCCAATCGCGCGCGCTGCTGGGGCTGGCCTATTCCAGGCTGGGCCAGGCGGACGAGGCCGCCAGGGTCTATGGCGCATGGCTGGTGGAAGAGCCCGGCAACCCCGTTGCACTGCATATGCTCGCCTCCTGTTCTGGCGAGAACGTGCCGGCACGCGCCTCGGATACCTACGTCGAAACCACGTTCGATAACTTTGCATCGAGCTTCGATGCCAAGCTGTCCCAGCTCGACTATCGCGCCCCGCAACTGGTCGCCGAAGCGGTGGCGCGCGCCTTGGATGGCGGTTGTAGTCAACACACCCTGGATGCCGGATGTGGCACCGGGCTGTGCGGCCCGCTGATCAAATCCTGCTCGGCGAGGCTCACCGGCGTTGATCTTTCCGGCGGCATGCTGAACCGGGCCAGGACGCGGGGCGTGTACGATGAATTGGTCAAAGATGAGCTGACCGCATACCTGGCCGCGCACCCGGCGACATTCGACCTGATCGTCTCGGCCGACACCCTGGTGTATTTCGGGCCCCTCGAGGCGGTGTTGCGCGCGGCCTATGCCGCGTTGCGCCCCGGCGGCATTCTGGCCTTCACCGCCGAGGCGGTGGAGGAAGGCGATGCGGCAGCCGACTACCGCATCAACCCGCACGGGCGCTACAGCCATCGGCGCGACTATGTGCGTCGGCTGTTGATGGACATTGGATACAGCCCAATTTACATCGAAGAAGCGGTCTTGCGGAAAGAAGGCGGAGCGCCGGTGGCCGGAATAGTTGTTACCGGCAAAAAGGTTAGCGAAGGTGTGTGACACGGTGGAGTGTACCCACTGCCGATTTGGCGAAATGTGGCGGTGGTGTGCCGAGGGGGCACAACATGTACAACGAAGTAAAGGATAGAACGGGGCAGGTTCATGGCTGGATACAGGAAGCTTTGGTGAAACACAGAAATTATCAAGGGGGCGTCAATGGCTAAAGTTTATGTCTCATCCACCGTCGCCGATCTGAAGAGAGAACGCCAAGTCGTTATCGACTGGCTGGTCGCTGCCGACCATCAGCCGGTGCACAGCTACGTGGCCGCCACCGAGACGGTGCGTGACAGCTGCCTGGCCGATATGGAGCGCTGCGACCTGTATGTGCTGATTCTCGGCCATCGCTACGGCTACGTGCCGGAGCGGGGCAATCCGGAGGGATTATCCATCACCCATCTGGAATTCCGGCGCGCCGGAGAACTGGGCCTGCCGCGAATTGCGCTGATACGCACCAGCGTGCCGGACATCAGCCATTCCGACCTGCTCGACCCGGCCCGTAACCAACGCCTGCGGGATTTCCACAGCGAGGTCAGGCAGACCGTGCGCCCGGCGGAGTTCAATGATGAGGCGGAACTGATCGCCGCCCTCAGCACATCCGTACAGCGGGCATTGGGCGAAAGGTCTCGGCAAGCGGAAGTCCCTCGGGCTACCGGTCGTGAATCAGTTCGCGACAACTCGCCCGCCGTCCGACAACATCAGCGACCTGCCAGCCAGTCTGCATCCAACGGGCCCAGCCCTGCCACACAGCTTGGTAAGGGATGGTGGTCGACTACGCCTGGCATGCTGACCGGCGCGGCGGCTGTCATCGCCGCGCTGATCGCCTTGTTCGCCTCTCGGGAAAATCCGCCTCCCCCGCCACCCGCCATTCCAGTGCAACAGCCGGCAGCGCCTGCGGCTATGGCGCAGCCTGCCGCAGCTGCTCGCGAATCTTCCACCGCAGCCGAATACATAGCGCCCGCACTGCCCCGTGTGGTTCTGGCCGGCCCGGCGGAGGCCAGCTTCGAGAAATATCGCCCCAGCACCTACACCGTCCTTGGCATCGAGTCCTTGCCCCGCACGCCTACCCATTACGCTTTGCGATTTCGCATCCGCCTGCTCACCCGAAGCAGCATGGACATGAATTTCTGGGACAGCAGCTTCCGGCTGCTGATCGACGGCCTGCCCAGCGCACCGGACTCCAACCTGAATGAAATCGTCCCCGGCAACGCCGCCAAGGAAGGCATGGTCAGTTATCAAGTGCCCTATGGCGCGCACGTTCAGGCACTGCGCATCATTCATCACGAATCACTGGGCGAAACCGCGGATCTGCCATTGCATCTTGCTGCCGCAAAAACGCCCGGTGTGGCTGCTCCGGCCGCAAACGGCGGCAAGAAGCCACGTAACGTTCAATAACGGATTTTTATCTAATTCGGGAGAGCTCAAATGGCGGGCGTGTTCATCAACTACAGGCGTGACGATGCCAAGTCTGAGGCGGGGAGGCTGTTCGACTGGCTGAGCCGGTATTTCGGCAAGGACCAGGTGTTCATGGATGTCTCGGGCAGCATCGAGCCCGGTCTTGAGTTCGACAGGGTCATCGAGACAGCGGTGTCCTCGTGCAATGCCCTGCTAGTGGTGATAGGCAAGGAGTGGCTCACGGCGGAGGACGCAAAGGGTAAGCGCCGCCTGGATGATCCTAATGATTTCGTGCACATGGAAATCGCAGCGGCACTCAGGCGCGACATTCGGGTGATTCCGGTACTGGTGCAGGGAGCGGCCATGCCGGATGAGGGCAGCCTTCCCGATGACCTTAAACGGCTTGCCAAGCGGCAGGCTTCGGAGATAAGCGACAACCGCTGGGAGTTCGATACGCAGCAATTGGTAAAGGTGCTGGAAAAGGCCGGGGTGAAGGCCAAACCTGGCCAAGCAGTTGCTTCCGATGAGCGCGCCACACCGACTCAGCAAGTCACGAAAAAATTCAACTGGAAGGCCATCACCAGCGTGGTTCTGGGCATATTGATGATGAGCCTGTTCTCGGGAGAAACGGTCGATCAGGACACGAAGATAGGTGGATTGATATTCTCACTGGTTGCATTGGGCCTTGGCATCAGCGCCTTCTACGATATGAAGCACAGCCCCGACGCAAGCATGACCAGAGTGAAGATGCTGTCCATCGCCGGCATGGCTCTAGGCGCAATCCTGAGCCTCGCCTTTATCGGAACGCTGACAACATCCGAGACGCCGGTGCTGCCAGTTGTCGAGACGCAACCCTCATCAGGTCTGCCAGCCCCGACGCCTTCCGCGCCTGCGCCGTCCGTACCGACGCCTTCTGTACGCGTGCCCCCTCTGTCCACGCCTGTTGTACCCAGACCCTCTGTGCCGACACCTGCACCCTCGGCACCCTCTGCACCCGCCACTGGGCTTCCGGACGATTGGGGAATATTCAACAAGGCATTGAAGGAACCCGCACCTGCGCCGCGCGCGATCCAGCCGATCAACATCAGCGGCTCATGGCGCGGCCAGGATGGCACTTACATCTTTCAGCAGTCGGGAAACAGGGTCAACTTCCAATTGTACGGCTGGAACCAGTCGCTGATTGCCCTAGGAACGGGCGCGATCGTACAGGGGATGGTGACGATTGCGTATAACCGTGTCGACAACACCGGCGGCGAGGCAAGGCTTCAGGTTTCCGTCGATGGAAGGCAGATGGCGGGCAGCTACAAAAACCTCGTTACGGGTGAGGCAGGCGTAGTGGTTTTGGCCCGCCAGGCAGAGGAGTGAGATCGAATGGGCGGCATTTTTATCAGTTATCGCAGGGAAGACAGCGCCGGCCACGCGGGGCGGCTATTTGACCGGCTGCAGGAGCGGTTCGGCAAGGATCATGTGTTCATGGATGTGGCGGGCATCGAGCCGGGCGTTGATTTCGTGGAGGCGATCGACAGCGCCGTTGGATCGTGCGATGCGCTGATCGTGGTGATCGGCCGCAAGTGGCTCACCTGCACCGATGCTGCGGGAAACCGGCGGCTGGATGATCCGAAAGATTTTATCCGCCTGGAAACCGCCACGGCGCTGCGCCGGGGAATTCGGGTGATTCCCGTTCTGATTCAGGATACCGCGATGCCGACGGAGAAAGATCTCCCGGAAGATATTGTGAAGCTGGCCCGGCGGCAGGGCATTGAAATCAGCGATGGCCACTGGGGTTCTGACACCGAAGCCCTGATCGAAACCCTGACCAAGGTGCTGCCCGGCGAGGCGAAGCCGTCACCGGCCGAAAAAAACCCCGAGACGCCAATCATTCCGCCCGCTCCGGAGAAAAACCGCCTCGTTTGGCTGATCTCCACCATTACCGCGGTAGTGGTTGCGTTGGGCGGCCTGCTTTCAACCATTGATTCGGTGAAAAACACCTTCAGCGGGCTCTTTTCCTCTCAATCGGAGAAGAGAATCGAGACAACGGCACCCTCCTCTGCTGAGACGCCACCACCGCAGGTAAGTGTTGTTGTGCCAAACCTGATCGGCATATCACTCGATGCCGCCGTGGCGCAGCTTCGTCGGGAACGGCTGCAACCCGGTGCCGTGAGAGGCCGCCCCGAAGACCGTTCGCCGGGGACGGTGGTGGAGCAGGAGCCGGCAGCGGGCAGCCGTCTTGATCCGGGATCAAAGGTGCATCTGGTCGTTGCCGAAAATCCGGCAGAACCGGAAAAAAGGCCAGAGCCGAAACCCGAACCAGAGCCGGTTGCCGTTCCGAAACTGGTCGGGCTGTCGCAGGAAAATGCCCGAGCGGCACTGAAGAAGGCTGGGCTTGCGATGGGCAAGGTCCGGCAGGTGGAATCGCGCCAAGCAAAACCCGGCACGGTGATCGAACAGGCGCCTCCGGCCGGGCGACCGCTGGCCAAGGGAAGTGTCGTAACGCTGGTCGTTGCGCTTGAGCCGCCAACTCCCGTGCTTGCGACGGTGCCGAAGCTGGGCGGACTCACCGTGGAAATGGCGCGCGAATCTCTCGCGCGGGAAGGGCTCACGGCGGGCGCTGTACACGAAAAAGCCAGCGACCTTGGCCGCCCCGGAACCGTTATCGACCAGAGGCCTAAACCCGGCCAGCAGGTACAGAAAGGCACGACAGTGGAATTGCTGATCGCGACCGCACCGGCGGAGGCCAAGCTTGTGGAGGTGCCAAAGCTGACTGGACTCACCTTGGCAATGGCGCGCGAATCCCTCGCACGGGAAGGGCTCAAGCCTGGCGTATTACACAAGAAAGTGTATGACCGCGCCAGTCCCGGAACCGTGATCGACCAGAAGCCGGGTCCCGGCCAGCCGATTAAAAGAGGAGCAGCGGTGGAACTGGTGATTGCAGCCGCATCGGCGGGAACCGAGCCTGCGGCGACGGACGGCAAAGTCACCGTCATTGCGCAGGGCGAACCTACTGCCAGAAGATTCTGGGAGGGAGCGAAAAAACCTGCCTACAGCGCAATGATGGCCAGGCTCTACAGCGACATCCTGAAAGAATCGGCCTCAGCCCCCATCGAGATGAAGATCGACACAAGCGGTGAGCGTGACATGCGCGTTCTGGAAAAGATGCTCAGAGACCCAAAGCGCTTGTGCGAAAGCACGGGCGCGGACATCGTGCTCGCTGCACGGGTACAGGAGACCTTTGCATCCTCCTCTGTGGAAAGCGCATACTGGCCGGAATTGCGTCAGACGGCGATCGTCTGCAACAGCGGTAGACAGTTTGACCAACGCAACAATCTTTCTCCAGAGCGGATTGATAAATTCCCCTTCGAAAAAACCATGGCCGAGGCCATGCAGAAGTTCGCCAGGGAATATCGTCATCTGCTGAAGTGACGTTTAAAAGGCCGTTCTTGTTGATTCGGCACGGCGAATAACCGCGTTCGCTCCCAATGCGAACAAACGTCAAACATCCGCTGGCGGAATCGCCAGAAACTCACCAACCCACAGGAGGAATTCAAATGTATAAAACACTGACCGCACTCTTCACCGTTGTCGGACTGGCCGGTAGCGCCGTTGCGCAGGAGGGAGTCTTCCAGACCAAGTCGCTGAAACCGGAAACGGCTCTTGTGGCGGCGCGAACTGCGATGGAGTCGTGCAGAGAGCAAGGCTATCAGGTCGCCGTTGCGGTGGTCGATCGGGCAGGGCTGTTACAAGTGTTGCTGCGGGACCGGTTTGCGGGTGCGCATACGGTTGAGGTTGCAGCGAACAAAGCCTGGACTGTGGCCAGTTTCCGGACGCCGACGGCTGAACTTGCGACTGACACCCAGCCTGGAAAACCCATGAGCGGGCTCCGCAGCCTGCCGAGGTTCCTCGCCGCAGGCGGAGGCTTGGTCATCGAAGGAGACGGCGCCGTGTTCGGCGCCATAGGGGTGTCCGGCGCGCCGGGCGGTGATGCCGATGACGCTTGCGCACACGCCGGGATCAAGGCCATCGCAGACATGATTCAGTTCTGACGCCCCATGTCAACCCAAAAAATCCATTAGACACAAATCGAGCAACGACGAGACATCCCCCCTTTGCAAAGGGGGTAAGGGGGGATTTGATTCTCGCATGGATACAAAAATCCCCCTCAATCCCCCTTTTACAAAGGGGGAGGTGTGTTGAATCTTCCAATGAATTATTTGGGATCAAACGTCCTGGGAGTTTGAGGAAGGTAGTCGCAACATCACCTCTTCAGCTTCCCGGCAAAATGTTCGCGGAACTTCGCCAGCTTCGGCCCCACCACGATCTGGCAATAGCCCTGTTCCGGATGACGTGCGAAGTAATGCTGGTGATAATCCTCGGCAGGATAAAAGGCCGGCGCAGCCACTACTTCGGTCACCAGTGGTGCAGGCCAGAGGCGCTGCCCATTTAATTCCGCGATCATCGCCAGCGCCTCTGCGCGCTGCTCGTCCGTGTGATAAAAAATTGCCGAACGGTATTGCGTGCCGACATCGTTGCCCTGGCAGTTCAGGGTGGTGGGGTTGTGGATGCTGAAGAACACCTCGAGCAGCTCGCGAAAGGAAATCTGCTGCGCATCAAAATGAATCTGCACCGCCTCGGCATGGCCGGTCTGCCCGCTGCACACCGCCTCGTAATCGGGGTCGGGCGCGATGCCGCCGATGTAGCCGGAAACCACGCGCTCCACGCCGCGCAGCTGCTCAAACACCGCCTCCAGGCACCAGAAGCATCCGCCCGCCAGTGTCGCGACCTGAAGCTTGTGCGCATCAACTGTCATTTAGCCCTCCGTTGTCTTTTTCCTTGCGCCGCGCCGCCCGTCTGCGCCATTCCCATACCACCATTGCGTACCACAGCATACGCGCAACAAAATAACCCGCAATGGCGAGGATGATGGCCAACAGCGGCAGGCCGACCGCGAATGGCTTGCCCAGGGAGACAAGCCAATCCAGCATGACCGCAAACCAGTTGTCCCAGCCTATATCCGGCAGGACAAACTGTCCGGGCGAAAGGACGTCGTGCTGGCCGGTGACAAACGCCCCGAGTTTATACGCAACCACATACAGCGGAATGATGGTGAACGGATTGGTGTACAGCGTGGAGAGCAGCGCCACCGGCAGATTGACGCGGAACAACACGGACAGGATCGCTGCGCCTATCATCTGAAATGGGCCGGGAATCAGGCCGCAGAACATGCCGACCGCAACCCCGCCCGCCACCGAGCGGCGATGCAGATGCCACAGGTTGTGATGATGCAGCCATGTGCCAAAAAGCCGCAGCCAGCGGTTCTGCTTGATGGATTCGTGGTCAGGCAAGAATTTCCTGAAATATTTTCTCGGCACGGTGCGGTGGTTTCCGGCAAAATCAGAAAGGATAGATTACCCGATTGCAACGAATATGCCAGCCACCCGTAGAAAGGTTGCATGAATGACGCAGACATCGTCCGGCGAGACTGAACCGCAAGGCCTCACACAAACCGAGGCACGGGCGCGGCTGCGTGAGGAAGGCCCCAACGAGTTGCCTGCCGCCGGACAACGCAACCTGCCCAGGATCATGCTGGAGGTGCTGCGCGAGCCGATGTTCCTGCTGCTTGTGGTTGCGGGCGCAATCTACCTGCTGCTGGGTGATGTCAACGATGCGCTGATGCTGCTGGGATTTGTATGCGTCGTGATCGGCATCACCACCTATCAGGAATACAAGACGGAGCGGGTGCTGGAAGCCCTGCGCGACCTCACCAGCCCGCGCGCACTGGTGCTGCGCGATGGTGTCGAGCAACGCATTGCCGGACGCGACGTGGTGCGCGGCGACCTCGTGATTTTGGCGGAAGGCGACCGCGTGCCGGCGGATGCAGTGCTGATTTCCTGCAACGGCCTGGCTGCGGATGAATCCCTGCTCACCGGCGAATCGGTGGCGGTGCGCAAGATCGCCCGAACCGATGCAGTAGAGATTCAGCCGCCCGGCGGCGACGACCTCCCCTTCGTATATTCCGGCACGCTGGTGGTGCAAGGGCATGGCACGGCGCGCGTGCTGGCGACCGGGTTACACAGTGAAATCGGCAAGATCGGCAAATCCTTGCAGGCCCTGTCTGCCGAGACCACACCGTTACAGAAAGAAATCAGCAGATTGGTGCGCAACCTCGCCGTCATAGGCGTGCTGTTGTGCCTGGCACTGGTCGTGGTTTACGGCCTGACACGGGGCGACTGGTTGCGCGGCCTGCTGTCCGGCATCACGCTGGCCATGTCCATCCTGCCCGAAGAATATCCCCTGGTGCTGATCGTATTCATGGCGATGGGCGCGTGGCGCATTTCGCGCCATCAAGTGCTCACCCGCCGCGTGCATACCGTGGAAGCGCTGGGTTCCGCCACGGTGCTGTGCGTGGACAAGACCGGCACGCTCACGCAGAACCGCATGACGGTGCAGCAGTTGATCGCGATGAATCCCGCCAATACATTCCCTCCCCCTTGCAGGGGGAGGGCTGGGGAGGGGGTAGAAACTTTCCACTGTTCTACCCCCATCCTAACCTTCCCCCTGCAAGGGGGAAGGAATGGAGATGTTCCCAGTGAACTGACAGACGCCACCCACACCCAGCTGCCAGAGACATTCCACGAACTGGTCGAATTCGGCATTCTCGCCAGCGAGACCGACCCCTTCGATCCGATGGAAAAAGCCATCCATGCACTCGGCACCCATTACCTGAGCGCCACCGAACACCTGCACTACGATTGGGTACTGGCACATGAATATTCCCTGTCGCCTGGCATGCTGGCACTGTCGCATGTGTGGCGCGCGCGCGACCGGGACGAATACGTTGTTGCTACCAAAGGCGCACCGGAGGCGGTAGCCGACCTGTGCCATCTGGATACCGCGCAGCTGGCGGCATTGAATGAACAGATCAATACACTCGCCGTACAGGGCATGCGCGTGCTCGGCGTGGCCCGCGCTAATTATTCCGGCAAGGAATGGCCTGACATCCAGCATGATTTCGATTTCGAATTTCTCGGCCTGATCGGGCTGGCCGACCCGGTGCGTCCGACTGTCACAGCGGCGCTAAAGGAGTGTGCGACGGCCGGCATCCGCGTGGTGATGATTACCGGGGATTACCCCGTTACGGCCGCCGCGATTGCCCAACAGATCGGTCTGGATGCAGGTACTGGCGGAACCATCACTGGCCCGGAACTCAACCAGCTGGATGATGAGACGCTGCGCGAGCGCATACGCCACAGCAATATTTTTGCGCGCATGGTGCCGGATCAGAAACTGCGGCTGGTCACCGCACTCAAGGCAAATGGCGAAGTGGTGGCGATGACCGGCGACGGCGTGAACGATGCTCCCGCACTGAAGGCCGCGCACATCGGTATCGCGATGGGGGGGCATGGCACCGACGTGGCGCGCGAAGCGGCTGCGCTGGTGCTGCTGGACGATGACTTCGCTTCCATCGTCCATGCAGTGCGCCTGGGGCGCGGCATCTTCGACAATCTGCGCAAGGCGATGGCTTTTATCCTCGCAGTGCATATCCCCATTGCCGGGCTGTCGCTGATCCCGCTGCTGCTGGGCTGGCCTCCTGTATTCGCCCCGGTGCATATCGTTTTTCTGGAAATGATCATCAACCCCGCCTGCTCGATTGCCTTCGAAGCGGAACCGGCAGAACGGCAGATCATGCGGCGCCCGCCGCGCAGCCCGCATGAACCCCTGTTCGGCAGGCACACCCTCACACTCAGCCTGCTGCAAGGTTTGCTGGTGCTGCTGGTCACGCTTGCAGTGCTGGGCTATGCGCTGCAGCATGGCGCGGCGGATACAGAAGCGCGCGCGCTGACATTCGCCACGCTGGTCATCGGCAATCTTGGGCTGATCCTGGTCAACCGTTCCTGGCGGCACACAATTCTGGGCACGCTCGACAGGCGCAACCCCGCGCTGTGGTGGGTAGTGGGCGGCGCCTTCACCTTCCTGCTGCTGGCGCTGTATTTGCCTTTCCTGCGCGAGGTGTTCCACTTCGCGCCCATCACTCTCTGGCAACTCGCGCTGAGTCTTGCCGCCGGCCTGGGCAGCGTGCTGTGGTTCGAATTGTTCAAGCTGATGCGGCGGCGCTAGATGATGAAGTTCCCGGCCGGGTCACACTGCTTGACATAAATCGCATCCGGGCATATTGTATCTACATGGATATACACCATGGAGGGTGTGATGAAACTGCAAATAGCGAAATGGGGCAATAGCCTGGCCGTGCGACTCCCGGTTGAGTGCACGCGCGCTGCCGGCCTGAAAGAAGGAGACACTGTCGAGGCCAGCATCACCACGGCTGGGGAAATCACCCTGGCGCCTGAGCGGGCATTCGACAAGGGTGCCTTTCTGACGCGCATCGCCAGGCTGCACGCTTCCATGCCGATGACCGAGCCGGTTGTGGAAACCATGCGGCAAGAGGCGCGCTACTGATGGTCTATGTTGATACCAGCGTGATCGTCGCGCTGCTGACCGTCGAGCCAAAAACGCAGAGCGTAACCGCCTGGTATGCGGAGCTGGGCGACACGCCAACCTGTTCCGACTGGCTGCTGACCGAGTTTTCCAGCGCCCTGTCGATCAAGCTGCGCACCGGCCAAATCACTGAGGCCACCGCAAAGCGGGTGCGCAAGGAATTCGCGCTATTGACGGATGGCGGCTTGCGCATTGTTCCGGTCAGTCGCGCCGCATTCGCGCACGCGGCCGAAATGGTCAAGCTGCACGATCGCGGCTTGCGTGCCGGCGATGCACTGCATCTTGCTGTCGCTTTGGAATTGGGAGCAAGCCACATGGCTACGCTTGATGTGACGCTGGCAACGAACGCAAAGCGCAATGGAATGGAGCTGATCGAATTTTGAGCCGCCAAAGGCGGCCACCGGTCGCCTTTTTGTAAATCGTAGTGTTTCCCTGTTTCTCCTGCGTCACTGCGCTCGCGCCAGATTCAACGCCAGCAAGCGCCGCAAGATTTCCTCGTCCGGCATCTCCGGTGTGTAGTCGTTCCAGCCGTAAGCCTGGGCGACGGCTGCATCCAGCGCCTTGTGGGCGTTGTCCAGCCACGCGGGGCGGGCGTTATAGAGATTGGTCAGGGTGCGCTTTTTCAGGTCAGCCTCACGGCCTGCCTTGGCAACGGGGCGCAGCGGGTAGCCAGCTTTTTCTTCTTCGGGAGTACGCACCCAGTCCACCCACTCCGGCGGGTTGAGCCAGTTTTCGCGCAATTGGTTGAGCGCCTTTGCGGCCTGGGCGATAGCTTCACCATCCCTCTCCCCCAGCCCCTCTCCCGCTTGCGGGAGAGGGTGGCCGTCAGGCCGGGAGAGGGACACGGCATCCTTCGGTGCCAACCCTTCAGGAAATGGGAAAGTCTCGAAGGTGGTGGTCGGCGTATAACGCGGTCGGTCTTCCAAGCTCGTGCCCATGCGCAAAGCCCATAGTTCGTGAAAACGCGAATGCAGAATGCCAAATGTAGTGTCGTCGGAACGGGCAGTAACAATCAGCATTTTGTCCGGTAGCACACCGGCATCCAGCCAAATAAAAAAACGATGCTTGGAAACGTGCGGCGTAGCGATATAACGCGGCAAGCCTTTGAGGGCAGCACGCATGGCTGGCTGTGGATCGCCATGCCGCCACCAGTATTTAGCGCGAACTGGACGAGGGTTCTGTATTCGCTCTGGTTTGACGTGTTGTACAACGTACTCGAACGGTGCTTCATACAAGGCGGCATCGGCCTCCCTCATCGTGGCGCCGAAATCAATAATCCAGCCATCGCGTGGACGGCGTGCCACATCCAGCCCATTCCAAGAAGGCTTAATTACATCGCTATTCGGTCGGCCATTCGGATTCGGCAGTTTGAGCCATTGCCGCGCTAACTCGCCCTCAATGTCGAACGCGCCAATTTTTTGCGAGCCTTGAAAGCTCACCCCCGCATTCTCTTTCAGCGGCCTTGCTTGTGTCAGGTTCAATCCATTGCCGGCCGTCAAATCGGCGTGTATGGCTGCAACGGGCTGGCCGTCGAGATAAATCCCCCTCAGTCCCCCTTTTGCAAAGGGGGAAGACTCCTGCGCACCGTCTTTCATCTCCCCCTTTGCAAAAGGGGGGTTGGGGGGGATTTGGGTTTCACCGAAACACACCAGCGACACTCGCACCGCCGCGCCTTCGTTGACCCATTCCTCATCACTCCACGCATTGAAAATTTTTGTGGTATCGCAAATACGCGCCAGCACTTGCTGATTTGCGCCGCCACGTATCGAGTTTGTAGCAACCAATCCGGCGCGCTGGCACTTGCCCGCCTCGATTTGTGCACGCGCCTTCTCGAACCAGTAGGTAACCAGGTCTGCGCCGCCGGGCACGCGGCCTTCGTAGCATCTGCGCAAGGCTTCGGCATAGTCATCTCCCAGTTCGCCGCGCATCTTGGAACCGCCTAGAAAAGGCGGGTTGCCGACGATGGCATCAACGGTCGGCCATTCCGCTTCAAACACAGGGTCTTCCACATAGCCGGGAAGGCTTGCCCATTCGGCCGCGCTCACATCCTTTGGCCTGCGTGGAGCAAACTTTCCGTGGTCCAGTATCGCATCACCGCATTCAATATGATCGAGCGGTTTTAGGATCGGATTTTTCGACGGGCTCATGCCGTGGCGCAGCATCCATTGCAGTTCACCTATCCACACCGTGACGCGTGCAAGCTCCGCCGCGTAGGAGTTGATCTCGATGCCCATCACGTTGTGCGGGCCGGTGTGAAATCCGGCAAAGCCCAGCGGCAATCCAAGCATTTCGGCTTCCAGCGCGGCGCGATGCTCGATGTCTTTCAGCGCGTGCAGGGCAAGGTACAAAAAGTTACCGGAACCGCAGGCGGGATCGAGTACACGAAAATCCGTCAGGCGTTGCATGAAACCTTGATACGCAGCCTGCGCCCCTTCAATGCCTTTTTTGGAACCCTTGCCGCCTGCCGCGTAGCTCGCCATGCCTTGCGCAATCTGTGCCTTGGCCGTCTCCCATTCGGCATTGAGCGGCTCGATGATCACGGGCCTGACGATACGCATGATGGATTCGGGGTCGGTGTAATGCGCGCCCAGCTGGCTGCGTTTGGACGGATCGAGGCCGCGCTCGAACAGCGTGCCGAAAATAGAGGGCTCCACCTCCGTCCAGTCCAGCCGCGCCACGGTAATCAGCGCGGCGATGTCGTCGCTTTGCAGCGGCAGGGTGGCGTCGCTGTCGAACAGGCCGCCGTTGAACCAGTCGATGATCTCGGCACCGAAGTCGCCGCCCTTGCTCATCGAAGCGAACAGTTGCTTGAGCTGGCGGTCGATGCGTGCGGGGTCTTTCGCGCCGTTTTCCAGTACGCGGGTGACCAGGCCAGCGGGCAACAATCCGGCATCTTCGGCGAAGAAGCTGAACAGCAGCTTGTCGAGGAAATGCGCCACAGATTGCGGGGCATGGCCGCGGTCGCGCAGGGTGTTGGCAAGCGAGGCGAAGAGCGATGCGGCTTGTTCAGTAAGGGCGCGTGTGGTGCGCGCAGGACGCAAGCGCTCCGGCTCGAAGAACAGCGCGCGCAGCTTGGCGAGATTTTCCGGTGTGCCGATTTCTTCCAGCGCAATGGTGTGCGTGTCGGAAACGGTGTTGGTGAAGTTGGTGTGAATTTCGATCAGGTCGGCGCGCGCCACTACCAGCAGCGGCGGATTTTCCAGCGCCAGCGCGTAGCGTTGCACCTGCTCCAGTGCCTTGTGCAGATCGCCGCTCTGGCCTTTGTATTCCACCGCAAAGAATCCGCGCTTCCACACGTCTGCCCAGCCGTTGCCGCCGCCGGTCTTGGTGGCACCTTTTTCAAAGCAGAATGTGTCGCCCATGGTGTCCTGCGCGGCAGGAGTGGGATGACCAAGCAGCGCGCACAGGTCGTTGAAGTGTTGCTGATAGAAGGCGCGTTCGGCAAGCTGGCAGCCTTGCCACTTGATGATGAACTGTTGCGGGGTCATGCGGCGGCTCCCTGATTGGACTGGCGCATTATAGCGATGCGCGTGCAGACAAAGCCATCTGCTTGCAAACCAGCGTCAACTCGCCCACTTCAGCCACGCAAGGGTCAAATTCACCCACATCCGGGTTAACGCCACGCTGATTCGGCGTTACTCTATGCCCCATGCTCATCTTTTCCGTTTCCTTCGCTCTCGGCGTCTGGCTGCTGCAACAGCAGGCGGCGCTGCCTGGTTTCGGATGGCCATGGCTGCTTGCGCTGCTCGCTCTTGCCGTGCTTCTACCGCGCCACGCTCTGTGGCAACGCATCCTCCGCACACTTCTGTTGAGCGCATTGGCCGCCGCGTGTGGCTTTTTCTATGCCGCCTGGATGGCACAACACCGTTTGAGCGATGAGTTACCTGCCGCATGGCAGGGCAAGGACATTCAGGTAACGGGTGTGGTGGCCGGGATGCCTAAACGGCACGAGCGCGGGTTGAGCTTTGCTTTTGATGCAGAACAGAACAGTACCGCAGGGGCACATGTGCCGCGCCGACTGCTGCTTTCCACCTATGAAAATGAAAAGGATGCGCCGCTGTTGCTGCACGCCGGCGAACGCTGGCAATTCACCGTACGCCTCAAGCAACCGCACGGCACGAGCAACCCCTACAACTTCGATTTCGAGGCATGGGCGCTGGAAAATAATGTGCGCGCCACGGGCTATGTGCACGGCAAAGGCGATAACCGGCGGATTGACCCGCTGGTAGAGCGACCGTTCTACCTCATCGAGCATGTGCGCGAAACCGTGCGCGAGCGTTTCCAGAAAGTGCTTACCCTCTCCCCCAGCCCCTCTCCCGCAAGCGGGAGAGGGGTGCGCGACAGCGCGGGAGAGGGTGTCGAAAATAAATACGCCGGAGTATTGACCGCGCTGGCCATCGGCGACCAGGGCAGCATTCCGCAAGCGCAATGGCAGGTATTCACGCGCACCGGGGTCAACCATCTGATGAGCATTTCCGGCCTGCATATCACCATGCTGGCCGGGCTTGCGTTCTGGGTCGTTTACGCACTGTGGCGGCGCAGCGTGCGGCTTGCCTTGCGCCTGCCTGCGCGCAAGGCCGCAGCCATCGCGGGACTGCTGGTGGCGCTGGCTTATGCGCTGCTGTCAGGATTTGCGGTGCCGGCACAGCGCACCGTGTACATGCTGGCGACGGTAGCCGGTGCATTGCTGCTGTCGCGCAACATCGCACCGACCCAGATTCTGGCAGCCGCGCTGCTGGCGGTGCTGCTGCTCGATCCGTGGGCGGTGCTGTCCGCAGGATTCTGGCTGTCGTTCGGCGCGGTGGCGCTGATACTCTACGTCACCGCAAATCGCCTGGGACACGCCCGCCGGATGCAAGAGGGCAACGGCGCAGCCGTCGGGCACCCATTGGCGTCCCCGTTGCGGGGGCTGATGCAATATGGCCGCGTGCAATGGGCGATCAGCATCGGCCTGATCCCGCCGCTGCTGGCGCTGTTCCAACAGGTTTCCGTGGTGTCTCCCCTCGCCAATGCCTTCGCCATTCCGCTGGTGAGCTTCGTCGTCGTGCCGCTCACCCTGCTCGGCGCATTGCTGCCGCTGGAATGGCCGTTGTGGCTGGCGCATCATGCAATGAGCGCATGCATGGCGGCGCTGGAATGGCTGAACAGATTGCCGGATGCCGTGTGGGTGCAGCATGCGCCGCCTGCGTGGAGCATCGTGGCCGGCATGCTGGGGGTGATCTGGATGCTGCTGCCGCGCGGCTTTCCGGCACGCTGGCTGGGTTTGATTGCCATGCTGCCGATGTTCCTTATCTTGCCCGCGACCCCGCCGCCGGGTGCGCTACATCTGGTGATTTTCGATGTCGGGCAGGGCCTCGCAGTCGCCGCGCAAACACACAGCCGCGCCCTGCTCTATGACACCGGCCCGGATTTCAACGGGGAGGCCGACAGCGGCAATCGCATCCTGGTGCCAGCGCTGCGCGGCCTGGGCATCGGCCGGCTCGACAGCCTGATGCTCACACACGACGACACCGACCACACCGGCGGTGCACTTTCCGTGATGCAGGCCATGCCAGTCGACAGCCTGTCTTCTTCACTGCCCGACGACAGCCCCATCCTGCAGCAGGCAAACTATCCGCAACGCTGCGCAGATGGCCAGAACTGGGATTGGGATGGCGTGCATTTCGAGGTGCTGCACCCGTCACGCGCAAGCTATGCGGAGGACGCAATCAGCAAAAACAACCAGGGCTGTGTGCTGCACATCAGCATCGGGCAACACAGCGTATTGCTCGCCGCCGACATCGAGAAAGGCTCGGAATGGCGTTTGCTGAAACAGCATGAAGACAAGCTGCCCGCCACCTTGCTGGTGGTGCCGCACCATGGCAGCAAGACCTCTTCGGTGCAACCCTTCGTGGACGCGATTCATCCACGCTACGCCGTATTTACCGTCGGATACCGCAACCGTTTCGGCCACCCCAAGGACGAGGTCGTCGAGCGTTATCGTGCGATGGGCAGCGAATTGCTGCGCTCGGATGAAGACGGTGCGCTTGTGCTGAAAATGGATGCGCAGAATTTCAGCATTGAGCGCTACCGCAAAACCCATGCGCGGTATTGGCAGCAGCGCGGTGCCGAAAATTAAGAAAAATCCTTATTTTGTTACGGCACGAATGCTTATATCACTTCAAATACAAGGATTAGCCCCTAGCACCCGTCAATATTATTCCAAGGGTTCCGCATATCAGACGGCAGGGCGCGCCAAGGCGGAGATGAAATTAACACTGGCAAAATGCTAGAATGATCCGCGTAGTCTGCTGCTTGGCATTTGCTGGGTTAATTATCCCGGCCGCCATTCTGACAAAAACGTTTTTAATAAAAAGGAAATATCATGAAAGCCTCACATACAAATAAACTGGTTCTAGGCATCGCCACTTTGACAGCAGTGTCAGGTCTGGGCATGTCTACCGCCTATGCGCACATCTCGGAAAAACAGGGATACGTGACCGATACACGCGGCAACGTTATCCGAAACAGTCACAACCTGTGCGTAAGAACGGGCTACTGGACTCCGGCGATGGCGATCGCTGAATGCGATCCGAATCTGGTCAAGAAGGAGGAGCCAAAGGTCGCGACTCCCCGTCCGGCTCCCGCACCTGCTCCGGCACCCGCTCCGGCAGCGCTGGCACCCGTTGTAACTCCGCCACGTGCACCGGCTCCCGCAGTGGCGGTGGCGCCGCCGGCAAAGAAGAAGCTGACGCTCTCGGCAGATTCGCTTTTCGATTTCGATAAAGCGACCATCAAACCACAGGGCACATGGAGCCTCGACAAGTTTGTGTCTGACCTGAAGAACCTCGAATATGACGTCATTACGGTAACGGGACACGCCGACCGGATCGGCTCACCTAAGTACAACATGAAGCTCTCGGAGCGCCGCGCCGAAGCGGTCAAGGCCTATCTGGTCAAACAGGGCGGGATTGACCCCAGCAAGATCACTGCCATCGGAAAAGGCGAGACGGAGCCCGTAACTAAGCCCGGTCAATGCAGGGGCCAGAAGGTCACCAAGGAACTGGTCGCCTGCAAAGCGCCTGATCGCCGCGTGGAAGTCGAGGTCTCCGGCCTGAAATAATTCCGTTTCGCGCGCACAAAAAGCCCTGCTCTTGCGGGGCTTTTTTTTGCGGCCCGGCAACCCCGATGCCGCCTGCATTGCAGAGTTTGTATATGCCGGATCGTATGGCACGATATAATTTTGTTTATTTCGCCTGAAACTGTCCGCTCGAATCTACCCAATCCATGGCAAAAAACATTTACGACGAATCCAGCTTCAAAGTCCTGCGCGGCCTCGAACCGGTGCGCCAGCGCCCGGGGATGTATACCAATCTCGAATCCCCCAACCACCTGATCGCCGAAGTCATCGACAACGCCTGCGACGAAGCGTTGGCAGGTCATGCCCGGAATATCACCGTAACCGCGCATATCGATGGCTCGGTGTCGGTGCATGACGACGGTCGCGGCATTCCGGTCGGCATCCATGCGGAAGAAGGCGTGTCGGTGGTCGAGGTGGCATTCACCGTGCTGCATTCCGGCGGCAAGTTCGACAAGGATAGCGGCGGCGCCTACAAGTTCGCAGGCGGGTTGCATGGCGTGGGCGTGGCCGTCACCAATGCCTTGTCCAACAAGGTGGAGGTGACCGTGTATCGCGACGGCGGCGAATACTTTATCCGCTTCCTCGATGGCGTGGCGGAAGCGCCGGTCGCGCGCATCGGCGATTGCCCGAAAAAGCGCAGCGGCACCATGGTGCGGGCATGGCCCAATTCCAAGTATTTCGACACACCCAACGTCATCCTGCCGCAGCTTGAGCGTTCGCTGCGTTCCAAAGCGGTGCTGCTGCCGGGAGTCAACGTCACGCTGCACATCGAGAAGACCAACGAGACACGTTCATGGTCCTATCCGGACGGCTTGCGCAGCTACCTGACCGAGGCGACGGCGGAACAGGAACTGGCCGTGCCGATTTTCGCGATGGAGAAATTCATCCCCAAAGGCGGCGACAATGGCTACGCCGAAGGCGAAGGTGCGGCCTGGGCAATCGTCTGGTCTGCGGAGGGCGCGATCGTGCGCGAGTCCTACGTCAACCTCATTCCCACCTGGTCAGGCGGCACGCACGATGCGGGGCTGCGCGATGGCGTGTTCAACGCGGTGAAGAATTTCGCGGAGCTGCATGCGCTGCTGCCCAAAGGCGTCAAGCTGGTGCCGGAAGACGTGTTCTCGCGCGCCAGTTTTGTATTGTCCGCCAAGGTGCTCGACCCGCAGTTTCAGGGGCAGACCAAGGACAAACTGGTATCGCGCGATGCGCTGCGCCTGGTTTCGCTGATGGTCAAGGACCCGCTCGATCTGTGGCTGAACGAGCACGTCGAGTTTGGCAAGCGCATCACCGAACTCGCCATCCAGCAGGCGCAAAGCCGGTTGCGCTCGGCGCAGAAAATCGAAAAGAAGAAAGGCTCGTCGGTCGCGGTGCTGCCGGGAAAACTCACCGATTGCAGCTCGAACGACCCGACCCGTACCGAGCTGTTTCTGGTGGAAGGCGACTCTGCCGGCGGCTCGGCCAAGCAGGGGCGCAATAAGGAATTCCAGGCTGTGCTGCCGTTGCGCGGCAAGGTGCTCAACACCTTCGAGGTCGAGAAAGACCGCCTCTTCGCCAATAATGAGATTCACGACATCGCAGTGGCGATCGGTGTCGATCCGCACGGTCCGGACGATGAAGCCGACTTGTCCGGCATGCGCTACAACGGCATCTACATCATGGCCGATGCCGACGTGGATGGCGCGCACATCTCCACGCTGCTGCTGACCCTGTTCTTCCGCCACTTCTACAAGGTCATCCTTGCCGGCAAGATTTATGTCGCGCAACCGCCGCTGTTCCGAGTCGACGTGCCCGCTCAGGGCAAGAAGCCCATGCGCAAGATTTATGCGCTCAACGCCGGTGAACTGGAAGGCATCGAAGACCGCCTGCGCCAGGAAAAAATCCGCGAGGGCTCATGGTCGGTATCGCGCTTCAAGGGCTTGGGCGAGATGAATGCCGAACAGCTCTGGGAAACGACGCTCAACCCGGATACGCGGCGCGCACTGCGGGTCAATGCGACAACCGCGCCGCTGGCTGATACGCTGGACAAATTCAATATGCTGATGGGCAAGCACGAGGCCTCGTCGCGCCGCGCATGGCTGGAATATCACGGAAATGAAGTTGAGGGAGATGTTTGACCATGGGTAAAGATCCTGCAATCGAAGATCAGCAAAATATCTTCCCGGATGAGGAAACAATTTTGCCCGACGCTGAAACACCAGTATCCGGAATAAGCGAACCGACTACGCCGCCAACAGAAGACACTCCTTCCGCCTCTTCTGGCGGAGCGGGTGGTGTGCGGCAGTTTGCTCCTCTGCCCGCGCTGCCGGACGGCGACGAAGTGCCGATTGCACTGTATGCAGAGCGCGCCTATCTGGAATATGCGATCTCGGTCGTGAAGGGCCGCGCGCTGCCGGACGTGTGCGACGGGCAGAAGCCGGTGCAGCGCCGCATTCTGTACGCGATGCGCCAGATGGGCCTGACGGCCAGCAGCAAGCATGTGAAGTCGGCGCGTGTGGTCGGCGACGTGCTGGGCAAATATCATCCGCATGGCGACGCTTCCGCCTATGAGGCGATGGTGCGCCTGGCGCAGGATTTTTCGCTGCGCTACCCGCTGATCGACGGCCAGGGCAACTTCGGCACGCGCGACGGCGACAATGCGGCCGCCATGCGCTACACCGAAACGCGCCTCACGCCGCTGGCCGAATTGCTGCTGTCCGAAATCGACATGGGCACGGTGGACTTTGTGCCCAACTACGACGGCGCATTCCAGGAGCCCGCCCTGCTCCCCGCGCGTTTGCCCATGGTGCTGCTCAACGGCGCATCGGGCATTGCGGTGGGCATGGCGACGGAGATTCCCTCGCACAACCTGCGCGAGGTGGCGGACGCAGCCGTACAACTGGTGCGCGATCCCGCCATCAGCGACGATGCGCTGCTCGCCTGCATACACGGGCCGGACTTCCCTGGCGGCGGCCAAATCATCTCGTCGGCGCGCGACCTGCGCGAGTGCTATCTGAGCGGCCGCGGCTCCATCAAGATGCGCGCGCGCTGGACAGTGGAAGAGCTGGCGCGCAGCCGCTGGCAGATCGTGGTGTATGAATTGCCGCATGGCACCTCGGCCAGAAAGGTGCTGGAAGAAATCGACGAGCTGACCAACCCGAAGATCAAGGCCAACAAGAAGAGCCTGAGCCAGGATCAGGTGCAGAACAAGCAGCTGCTGCTTTCGGTGCTGGATGCAGTCGCCGACGAATCCGACAAGACGCAGGCAGTGCGCCTGGTGTTCCAGCCCAAGTCCTCGCGCCAGACGCCGGACGAGCTGATGAACGTGCTGCTCGCGCACACCAGCCTGGAATCTTCCACACCGCTCAACATGACCATGATCGGCCTGGACGGGCGTCCGCAGCAGAAGCCGCTGGCGCGCATGCTGCGCGAATGGGCGGACTTCCGCCTGGCCACGGTGCGCCGCCGCTGCGAATATCGCCTGGCCCAAGTCAACGACCGCCTGCACATTCTGGCAGGGCGCATGGTGGTCTTCCTGAACCTGGATGAAGTGATCGCGCTGATCCGCGAATCGGACGACCCCAAGGCTGCGCTGATCGCGCGCTTCGAACTTTCCGATCGCCAGGCCGAGGATATTCTGGAAATCCGCCTGCGCCAACTGGCGAAAATGGAAGGCATCCGCATCGAGAAGGAGATCAAGGCGCTGGAGAAGGAGCGCAAGGAGCTGACGCGCCTGCTGGCCAGGGAAAGCGCAATGCGTGAACTGGTCGCCGGCGAAATCGAGGCCGATGCAAAAACCTACGGTGATGACCGACGCACTCTGATCGAGGAAGCAGAAAAATCCACCATCGTGGTGCCGGTGCTGGACGAGCCGATGACCGTTATCATCTCGAAGAAGCATTGGGTGCGCAGCCGCCCGGGGCATGGCCTGGATCTGTCAGGCACCTCATTCAAGGATGGCGACGCCCTGCTGGCAAAGTTCGAATGTCGCACTATCGACCACTGCATCGTGATCTGCGACAACGGACGCGCATGCAGCATACCGGTGACGCAGCTGCCTTCCGGTCGGGGAGATGGCGTACCGCTTGCCACACTCATCGAAATTGCCAGCGGCGCCCGCATTGCACATGTGCTGTGCGGCAAGGCCGAGCAGCAGATATTGATCGCCACATCCGCCGGCTATGGCTTCTCCTGCACTTTGGGTGACATGGTGGGGCGCACGCGGACCGGCAAACAGTTCATCACGGTGGACAAGGAAGCGATCCTGCCCCCTGCTCCGTTCACGCCCACGGAACAATCATTGGTGGCGGCAGTTTCCAGCGGCGCAAGGTTATTGCTGTTCCTGCTGGCAGAATTGAAGCACCTGCCGGGCGGCGGCAAAGGCGTCATTCTGATGGGGTTGGCAGAAGGTGAAACGCTGGCCGCTGCGGCCGTGATCAGTCAGCCTGCAATTACAATCACTGGCATGGCAGGTGCACGCGAGCAGCAGATCAAACTATCTGGCAATGCGCTGCAGGAATATTTCGGGAAACGCGCGCGCGGCGGCAAGAGCCTGAAGACCAAACTCAAGCCGAGCCGCATCGAGTGATCGTACAGGCACGATTGTTCACCCTGGCAAGCATCGCCCCTGTTTCCCCATGATTACGTGGACCAGATAATCAATGTCAGCCGCAGCCAACAAATTTCGCCAGGCCCTGGCCAGCCACCAGTCCGGCGATCTCGCCGCAGCCGAGAACCAATACCGCAAGATTCTTGCGAAGGCGCCTCTGGAAGTTTCGGTGCTCTACCATCTGGGTGTTGTATTGCACCAGCAGGCCAAGACGGCAGAGGCAAGACAGGTCCTGGCCAAGACTGTGGCGAATGCACCGGACTTTCCCGAAGCGCACTTCAGCCTGGGGGTGGTCCTGATGGAACTGGGGCGCAAAGACGAGGCAGAGTCTGCGCTGCGCAGGGTGATTTCTTTGCGCCCCCACATGCAGCAAGCGCTATTACGTCTCGGCGAACTGCTGGTGCTTCAGGAACAATACACCGAAGCGGCATCGCTGCTGCGCAAGGCGACACAGCTTCGCGACAGTGACGCAAAGGCCTGGGTTTCATTGACCGTCGCGCTCAGGCATCTCAATTTGCTTGAGGAAGCCATCGACGCGAACAACCGTGCCCTTGCGCTCAATGGCCGCGACGACAACCAGCAGGCACAAATGGCCGACCTGATCTACCTGCTTTATCGGCACGATCCGGAATCGGCCCGCCAACACGCGCGTCGATGGATCGCTGCGTTTCCTGACAGCGCTTTTGCACAGCACATCGGTTCAGGTGTGCTCGGATTGCCGGCACCGGATCGGGCCAGCGACAGTTACGTCAAGAAGCTGTTCGATAATTTCGCCGAATCGTTTGAGGGACAGCTTGCCCGCATTGGGTATCAGGTATCGGATATCGTAGCGACCATGACTGAATCCGTTGGCTCGAAAGGTGACCTGATAATCCTTGATGCCGGTTGTGGCACCGGCCTGGCCGCGACAAGCTTGCGGCAGAAAGCGAGCAGGCTGGTTGGCGTGGACATCTCCCCGCGCATGCTTGAAAAGGCACGGGAAAAGGGGCTGTATGACGAGCTGGTTGAAATGGAACTGGGAGACTTCCTCAAGACCCGCAAAGCCGCTTTCGACATGATTGTCGTATACGATGTATTCATCTATTTCGGGGATCTGGCATCAATATTGGGCGACGCTGCTCATGCGCTTCTCCCCGGTGGCAGCCTGGCTTTCAGCGTTGAGTGCAGCGATGAGGGTTGCAGCTATACGCTGGGGCCTCATGGTCGCTACAGCCACGGCAAAGGCTATCTCATGGACATCATCAAGCAGTCAGGACTGCACCTGCACAAGGTGCAGGAAACGGTGTTGCGACACGAGTTCGACAAGGCGGTAAATGCCTTTCTGATCCTGGCAACCAAGCCAGAGTAGCCTGCTGCACCCCATGCTTCCCGCCGGCGCGGTAATTCGAGGTGTGAGATTAGAGGCTGGCCAATTGCCGCTCATCAAAAAATATAGCCGTTCATCTCGTATGAATTGACTCTATCGGTACCACCCAATAATCTGTGCTGACTGAGCAAACGTAATAAAAGGGATGAGCATGGACATCAGCATGAACACCAGCGCCGCTCTGGCGCAAAAGGCCGGTAGCGATGTTGGGATGGCAGTACTCAAAAAAGCGATGGACATCGAGGCCCGGAGTTCGATGGCATTGATTAACGCAATCCCCCAGCCACCGCAGCAAAGTGCCGCTAACCTGCCACCGAACCTCGGGCAGAACGTCAACGTTACCGCCTGAAACTACCCCTGTGGGCAGGCAGTCCAGAAGTAACAAATTATGACCATGGAACCCATGCCTAAATTTACCTCCCCCGCCGCCAAACTGTGGGCAACCATTCCCAGTCAGGACCAGAAGCAACTGCTCGCTAATGTATGGTGCGGAAAATGCCAGCGTGAGGTCACGATTACCAATTTCTCCGGGGCAGTCAGAGCAGGCGACCTGTTGCTGGTCGGTTTATGTTCGGAATGCCATGGCGATGTGGCGAGAGTAATCGAGATGACTTGAAGAAAGAATTGCGGGGCCGACCTCACGGACGTCACCCGGCTTCATCAACCGCAATTACGACACAGAGCATCCCGATTGAAGAGGTTATTGTAGAAGGTGAACAGCCCATTCACTTCGCTTAAAACAGCGCTTACACCACTGTTCCGAACAGCGCCCCGACGCCCGCCGTCAGCGCCATGGCCAGCGCCCCCCAGAACGTCACACGCATCGCGCCTACCGTTGCGTTTGCGCCGCCAGCGCGCGCAGCCACCCCGCCCAGCAGCGCAAGAAAAGCCAGCGAAGTGACCGAAACGAATGGAATCAGGCTCGCCTCGGGAGCTATCAATGTGACTAATAGAGGCATGGCTGCTCCAACGGCGAAGCTGGCGGCCGAATAAAATGCCGCCTGGATCGGGCGCGCTTTGAGCGTTTCGGAAATCCCGAGTTCATCGCGGGCATGTGCGCCGAGCGCGTCATGGGCCATGAGTTGATCGGCAACTTGCCTGGCAAGCGCGGGTTCCAGACCGCGGCCGACGTATATTTCCGCCAATTCTTTGCGCTCACATTCGTAGTTTGTCTTGAGTTCCTCCCGCTCGCGCTCGATATCTGCCAGTTCGGTATCCGCCTGCGAGTGGACGGACACGTATTCTCCAGCCGCCATGGACATGGATCCCGCAACCAGGCCGGCAACCCCTGCGACCAATATGCTGCTGTGCGTCGCATGCGCAGCGGCAACGCCCAATACCAGGCTCGCGGTGGAAACGATGCCATCGTTTGCACCCAATACTGCGGCCCGCAACCAGCCGGTGCGGTCAGTGCGATGTTGCTCCATGGTGCATGGAAGCGTTTTTGAAGCTTTGATGAAGTGTCGCTTATGCATATGCCAAAAAAATTTTAGTGTTATGTGATCAACGGTGGTCGGCATTCAAGCACGATGGCAATCTCTCAACAATTGTGTTCAATGTGAAGTGAAATCCTGTGCGTTGATGCCTTCTGCAGTAGTTTCCGGCTCGACCCGCTGCCAGCTCGCATCGGGATTGTAAGTTGTCATTTTGGAGGCAATTGTCGCAGTGTTCTTTCCAAGATTCTTTTCATGCACGACGCCATCCTGGTTAACCATGAAGCTCATGACGCCCGAGGCACCATAACGCGCCGGGTATGCGATCACTGCAAACCCGCCTATCATTCTGCCCTTGACGATATAGTCGTGCGCACCGCCCGGTGCGTCCTTGCCTTGCGAGGTGAGCATCCTGTAGTAGTAGCCATGATAGGGGGCGAGCGGTTTGGAGCCGGCGCCCACATAACCTTCGCTGGCTGCAGTCGCAAGCAGCGGACCAAGCGGGCTCAGGCGCTCATCCGACTTTGTTTCCCAATAGAGCCCATCGCGCTTGCCCGCTGTGCTCACCAATCTGGGTGCATATTCAGGAACACCTTTGGTATCTATGCATTGCGCTGCATAGTCGCGCTGGGCGTCGACAATCGCAAGGCAAACCTGGATCGCTGCCATCTCATTGCGGCCGATGCGGCGGCCAAGAATCTCTTTTTCGCCCTGCCGGGTGTCAAAACCCCAGCCAAGCTTTGACTTCACCAGCGGGATCGGGAGCGGCCACTCATCCTTGCCGACAACGAGCGTTGCACGGGTATCATTTTCGCGCACGATCTTGCTGGCCTCGTCATAAGCTTGCAAAAATCCATTGCGGCCGCGCTCATCGGCCACTGCATCGCCGGAACTGATCAACTTGCCTGCCTGGTAACCGAGAATCGCACGCAACATCGGCTCGTTGTTCAGCCTGGCCGCTTCAGCCAGTGCAGTGACCCCGGCCTCCGGTGAGGCAAAATTCATTTTTTCCGCAGCTGCCGCAAATGACAGCGGGTGCACGACCAGCATCAAAAATGCACCGAACGTACAACCCAGTACTTTCTTCCAGCAACACACACACCAAATTGTCTTCGCAGGAATACTGTGCATGTTTTCCTCGACGCAATTCATTTTTTTAAAAATGAAGGCGATCACTTGTCTGCCGCCCGAGGTTTTTTTCCGCCCTGTTCGCGCATACGCTCGGACCGTGGCTGAGCTGAACCTCCAGAGGATTGCGGTGCAGAAACATTACCCGATGAACGTGATTCCCGAGCCCTACTGGGGCCGGGGGCCATTTTCCGGGAATCGGGGACAGTTCCTTGGGAACTGGCTTTGCCGCGCCGGCTAAAATCACGCACCTTTGCTCCGTGGTCCACACCCTCGAAAACGTGAGGCTGCCCAACGGAAGGTCGGCTGATGGCGCCAGGCGCACTTGGACGAATGGGTGTGCCAGTCGCATCAGGACGTGCTGCGGGAACACCGTCCTTAAATTGCTGACTGCCGTGCCCCTCCATCTGGGAACGGTCATACCCGCGAAAATCACGCTGCGCCTCCGGCAACGTATTCGCAGGCGAGGATTGCCGACGCATGATCGTCTCCCGGTAAGGAACACCGCGGCGGTGTTCCGCATCGTGCTGCCAGACATTCAGCGCAGCGCCTGGATGCCTTTCGCGTGGCCTGCGATGCGCCTTCATCATGTTGAAGCGTGTCACATAGACATGGCGACGTGGCCAGTCAATCGCGCCGAAGAAAAATTCCGTCCCTATCATGATCCCGACATCCCACGCAAACCTGTCGACGAAGTAATAACCAGGCCACGGCGCCCAATAGACCGGCGGGTACGCAGGCCACCACCACGGCCCATAAACTGCAACCGGATCGTAATACGGCACGTAAATGACCCGCGGATTCACCGATTCGATAACGATGACTTCTTCTTGCGGCACGACACGTATCTGATCACTTGAATAGAGGTTACCTGCCTCCTGCGCCCTTTGCCGCAGATATTGAACCGTGTCCATTACCTGGGACTGCTGGGCAAGAAACGCATCACCCAGCCGCTCCGTCCAATCCAGCTTTTCGTCCATCATCAGAAGTATCTGCGGAAATGCGACGAGCGATTTGACACTGGGGTCCCAGTTTTTCTTGTCGACCGCCTTGACAGCCTGTTCGCCCTTAAGATCAGGATTGGCTCTGGACCAGTGTGCAGCCTCGCCAATCTCGAGCGGGTATGTCGATGCCATCAGAATCTGCGACAACAGCGCGTCAGGATAAAGCGCAATGGGCGCCAGCATCTGGTCGAGTTCTTCCTGATTAAATGCATGGATGCTTTGCGCCGATGCGGAATTTTGCAGGGTTAATGCGACTGACACGGAAAGCAACAGGATAAGCAGATGCGTCAACACATGCCTGGCATATGATTTCATGAATAGCCTCCTGTAGCTGGCTTGGCCCATTGCTCTCCGTAGTCAGCGCAAACCCGAGGCCGCATCAGCGCCAGCCAATATGACGGAGAATAGGCCGGTAACAATTGCAGCCGGGGTTGAATTCGACAAATTCCAGGTAGACAGCCTACGCTCTTTTGGCGCCAAGACGACAGGTTGAAGAGCAGGCTGCACATATTTGGCGCGAAGCTGTGCCAGTCCATAACCAAGAATGCCTCCAATGATGACCGGACCAAGCCAGTATCCGCCATCGCCTCTCCCCCTTTCATGCTTGTCGGCATGAGCGACGCCGATTGCGAGCAGTACCAGGATAGTCACAAAAGACTTTTTCATGTTGTCATTCCCGGCCAGATAATTAATTTTTCAGCACATCCGCCTGCATCACTTCCAGGCGAGAATCCGCGGCTCCTTCCTGGACGTGGTGGCAACCTCACCATCGGGCACACCGACGATGATTGGGGCAATGACCGAATACTCCGCAGGAATTCCGAGTTCCGCTTTTACTTCCGGGCTGTTCAGGCCCGTGACAGCCGAGCCAATGACGCATGTGCCGAGATTCATGGAACACGCGGCGAGCATCAGGTTTTCCGCAGCCAGCCAACAATCGGCGGCAACGAACAGCCCCATGGATTTGCCGCAAATGATGATGAGCGTTCCTGCGTTATAAAAGAAGTTGAAATCCGGGTCTTTAAAGGTATCGAATGCGCGCGCGCCATGGTCATGGTGAATGCGGCGGGCTTCCTCCATAAAAACCTTCTTTGAGCCATCCGAGAGACGCTTGATCAAATTCGTGTCCTGGATAACAACAAACGCCCATGGTTCCCCGTGGATGGCAGTTGGAGCGCGGACCGCAGCATCCAGCAGCAGGTGTATGGTGTCCGGATCAAGCTTCTGGGCCGTATAGGAGCGCACCGAACCGCGCCTGTATATTACGTCTATCGCGCTATTGGGTATGACAGGATCGTTCATATTTTTCTCCGTTCAGGCAGAATACCGCTCTCAAGCTGGCGTCAGATGACGGAGCAATGTCAGAAATGCCCGTCATGATTGCTGAATCCGGCACGATCAAACGATTCCTGGCTTGTGGCAAATTTCTTTTCACTTGCGTGCCCGATCCGTGTGGAAATTCCCGGACAGAAAACACGATCCTTCGACGTAACGCATCTGAACCGCTTCCACAAACGTGGCCGGCGCAACCGTACCATCCGTGCTGCCAGATGCAACGGGCCGCTTCGCTTATTAACCAATCTGAGAGTGTCAGCAGGTGTGACGGATCCCTTGCAGTATCGCGGCGCCTCTCCTCGGTCAGCAGTGCGACCAATGTTTCAAAATAGTAGATTGATCGTCTTGAAGAGTGAATAGGTGATTTGCTTATTTCCAGACGCAGCATGAAAGCGATCACTTGGAGTAATTAAGCTCCATTTAATCAAACCATGGCATGTGAGCTGGATATATTGATTTCGACTGGCTTGCATGAAACAATCGCCATGAAAATTAATGACTCACACATCAAACTGCATGTAACAATACATGAAGAGACTCACCATAAAATTTGGCAGCCCGGCATTCATTTAATGAAACATTTGAACGTGCAAACCCCATCAATCTTCGCGCTTTTCATCCCCTGCGAAATCAACCGCCAAAATTGGCGCGTTTCTTTCATGTTAAATCCATTGTGACGAATCCATCTATGGTCATCAAAGAGCACCTCCCGGCATCCGAAACGCTGCGCACCCTGTTTGAGCAATCGCCGCTGGCATTCCAGGTAATTTCACCCGAAGGGAATTCGCTGCTGGTCAATCAGGCATGGGAACAGCTATGGGGCGTTTCGCATGAAGCGATGGCCAACTACAACCTGCTCAAGGACCAACAACTGATCGACAAAGGCATCATGCCCTACATCGAAAAGGGATTTGCCGGTCAGACCATCCTGACGCCGGAGATCGAGTATGACAAGTCAACAGCGACCGGAACAAGTGGCCTCGTTGGCAAGCTCTGGGTGCGCACCTTTATATATCCGTTGAAAAATGCGGAAGGGAAGCTTAGCGAGGTTGTGCTCATTCATGAGGATGTGAGCAAGATCAAGCAAGCCGGAGAGTCCATGCAGCTGGCCGCAGCCGTTTACCAGGCAAGCGCTGAAGGCATCATGGTAACGGACGAGAATAACCGCATCGTCGATGTCAACCCGGCTTTTACACGCATCACGGGCTATGCGCTGGACGATGTGATTGGCAAAGGCCCTGAAATAATGCAATCCGGGAAGCATGATCAGACTCTCGACCAGCAAATGCAGAAGGCGATTCTGAACGAGAATTACTGGCAGGGTGAAACCTGGGGTCGCCGCAAAAATGGCGAGCTTTATGCCCGGTGGATTACCATCAGCGCCATCCGCCATGCGGACGGCAGCGTGCACCGGCATGTGTGGCAGTTTTCCGACATCACGGAAAAGAAGCGCAAGGATGAACTCATCTGGACACAGGCCAACTTCGACCAGCTGACCAATCTGCCCAATCGCCGCCTGCTGGCAGACAGGTTGCAGCAGGCCATGTCGGCCAGCACGCGCAGCGGGGAGCATTGTGCATTGATGCTGCTCGACCTCGACCAGTTCAAGCGACTCAACGACACCATGGGGCACGGCGTGGGCGACGCGATGCTGGTTGAGGTTGCGCGCCGTTTGCAGGGATGCGTGCGTGAGGACGACAGCATCGCGCGTTTAGGCGGCGACGAATTTGTAGTGGTGCTGCATGAGCTGAGCACCAATGAGGATATGGCGGCAGTGCAGGCAGAAGTGGTCGCAGAAAAAATCCGTACCGAATTGAGCCATCCTTACCAACTGGACGGCGTCGAGTATCACACGACACCCAGTATCGGCATCGTGACATTCCGTGGACATCGGGACAGCAAGGAAAACCTGCTCACCCATGCCGATACCGCGATGTATCAGGCCAAGACCAATGGGCGCAACGCCATCTGCTTCTTTGATCCCTCGATGCAGGCCGCGCTGGAGAAGCGCAATCAGATAGAAACTGCTCTGCGGAAAGCGCTCGCTTATCAAGAACTCGTCCTTCACTACCAGTTGCAGGTGAACAATACAGGCCAGCCGCTTGGCGTGGAAGCGCTGTTGCGCTGGAACAAGCCCAATTTTGGCATCGTGTCACCCGCCCATTTCATCTCGGTGGCGGAAGAGACTGGCCTGATCCTGCCGATCGGGCAGTGGGTCATCAAGACGGCGTGCGCGCAACTTGCAAGGTGGCAATCCGATCCGAACCTGGAAAATCTCAGTATTGCCGTCAATGTCAGCGCGCGTCAGTTCCGTGAGAAGACGTTCGTTGCGCAGATCACTGAAGTGCTGGAAGAAAGCGGCATCAACCCGGAACGGTTAAAACTGGAACTGACGGAAAGCATGGTTCTGGACAACGTCGAAGACAGCATCGTCAAAATGGGCTTGTTAAAAAAGTTAGGGGTGAAATTTTCCATGGACGATTTCGGCACAGGTTACTCTTCGCTGACCTACCTCAAGCGGCTGCCATTCGATCAGATCAAGATCGACCGGTTTTTCGTGCGCGACATTACCACCGACCAGAATGATGCGGCGATCGTGCAGGCCATCATCGCCATGGCTAACAGCCTGAGGCTGGATGTCATCGCCGAGGGTGTGGAAAACGAAGAACAGCGCGGATTCCTCCAATTGCACGGCTGCCTGGCATATCAGGGGCACCTGTATGGCAAGCCGCTGCCTATCGATGAATTGGAGCGCAAGGTATCAGGCTAGGCTAGCCTTCAGAATCGATGGATCGTGGGCGGAGCGTGGCAAATCCGCGGCGGTTTGCCATGATCCATGCTGAACAGTGCATATTTGGCGCAACTTGAAATAAAAAGGACTCGGAAGTTATCCAAGTCCCCGCTATTTGGTGGGCTGTGAGTGATTCGAACACTCGACCAACGGATTAAGAGTCCGCTGCTCTACCAGCTGAGCTAACAGCCCTTACAGATAAATCTGAGGTGCGGATTTTAGGCACATTGGCCAAATTGTCAAATTTTTATGCAGGCAATCTGTTGCTGAAAGAAGCCTGCACTTCTGCTGGCGTAATAGCTGCAAATAAGTTCTGCTAAAAGTTTACGCATTCTGACGAATTTGTTTTCTGCGGAATTTTCAGGACCACACTGAAAAATTCGGGATATCCGTAAGCGTGGTTATCAGGATCACTTCTTCAACCCTGGATATCCATTAGAACCGGGTGTTTCGGAGATTCATGGGAAAACGACGCGGACCCCGCCCGAGTATTCCGCTTAAGCAAAAATCGGCCAATGGGAATTGCTGCGGCTCACCTGAGTTACCACTCATCCGGAAAATTCGACCGCTCGACTCATAAGCGTTGACTCGACACAACCTGCTGAATATTCTGCAATCGCCTGGGAAAGTTACAGGTAACAAGAGCGCAGGGACAGCGTCATGCCGGCAACAAGCGAACGCGTCTGCGATCAGGTGTTCATTTGAGGTGGAATCCCTGCGCACAGAGCAAGAATTTGAGTTTCCCCAATCGATTATCCGCGTCAACTGAATACTGCGCCCACTTAACCTGAAGACGCCGCCCGATGGACACTAAGCTGCATGGTTTGCCTGGCACCACAACTTCGCAGACCGTCTTCACACTACTCTTTGTGGATGACGAACCGGATATCGTCGACAGCCTGCGACGCAGCTTCCGCAAGGCGTATACCGTGCTGACCGCCACTTCGGGTAATGAAGCGCTCGAAGTGCTCAAAACTCAAAACGTCGACCTGATCATTTCAGATCAGCGTATGCCCGGAATGACTGGCGATGCGCTGTTGGCAATGGCTAAGGAGCTTCAGCCGGACGCTATCCGCATTTTGCTGACCGGATACTCCGATCTCGAATCACTGGTGAAGTGCGTCAACGAGGCGGGCATTTACAAATACATGACCAAGCCCTGGGAGCCCGAGATGCTGAGGCTGACGGTAGGCCGCGCGCTCGAACATCTCGACATGGCGCGCAAGTTCAAGCTGGCTTCCAAACAGATCAAGGAAGCCTATCTCGAAGCCATCACCATGCTGTCCGTTGCCTGCGAAGGCAAGGACGAGACCACGAGTGCTCATTTGCGCCGCGTTCAACGATATACCGAAGCATTGGCACGCGAGCTCGGGCAAACGGATGAGGAAGCGCAGCACATGGGCGCGATGAGCATCCTGCATGACATCGGGAAGCTTGGCATTCCGGACTCGATACTCAAGAAACCGGGCAAACTGGACGAGGGCGAATGGCACATCATGAAAGGGCATGCCGCGCACGGGGTGCACATTCTGGGCAGCAACCCCTTCTACGCGATTGCCCGCGAAATTGCCGGCAGCCACCATGAAAACTGGGATGGCACGGGCTACCCGCTTCAACTCAAGGGCGAAGAGATCCCTTTGTCCGCGCGCATTGTCAGGGTTGCCGATGTGTTTGACGCACTGACCACGCAACGCCCCTACAAGAAAGCCTGGTCAATTGAACGTGCATTGGCATACATGTACGAACAAGAAGGCACCCAGTTCGATCCGAAAGTCATCCAGGCTTTTTCCCGCCTGCATGAGGTCGGAGCCGTCGAAAAGATCATGCACCTGAATAATTCTCAGGAGCAAGTTAAAAAGGTGTAGCGGCCTTATTGCTTGAATGGAATACGCAGCGTGAAGGTCGTGCCCTGCCCCACTGCGCTTTCAACCCCGATTTTTCCCCCGTGATTCTCGATAATGCCATGAGAGATGGACAATCCCAGGCCCGTTCCCTCTCCTACCGGCTTGGTCGTATAAAACGGGTCGAAGATGTGATTCATCACCTCCGGCGGCATTCCGCAGCCTGTGTCTGAAATCCGAACAACAACCCAGTCATCCTCACGCCCGGTGCGTATGGTGATGACGCCGTCCTCATTGCTTGCCTGGACGGCATTGGACAGGATATTCATGAAGACCTGATTAAGCTGGCCGGGACGGCATAGCACCGGAACACCCAGCTGGTAGTCCCGCTCCACCTTGATGTTGCGTGTCTTGAGCTGGTGTTTCAGCAGTGCCAGCGTGTCATCCAGGCCATTTTCCAGCCTTGCAAGTTTGAGTTCCGCCTCGCCCAGGTGCGAAAAGCTGCGCAGGGACGCAACGATTTCCCTTACCCGCTCCGCGCCCGATTTCCCGCTCTTTATGATCCGCAACAGGTCTTCGCGCAAAAACTCAAGGTCCGTGTCGGCATACAGGACGTCCATCCGCTTCTGTATTTCCACTGGCACCGGCAAGCGACGCAACTCATCCAGCAGATTCAGCAGCTCGAGAACATACTCTTCGAGGTGAGGGAAATTGGCGTAAATAAACCCGATCGGATTGTTCAGCTCGTGCGCCACACCCGCCACCAACTGGCCGAGCGAGGCCATCTTCTCTTGATGAATGAGCTGGCTCTGAGCGGCTTTCAGATTCTCCAGCGTGCGAATCAGTTCGAAATTCGATTTCGTCAGGTCCCTGGTTCGTTCAGCCACCTTGTTTTCCAGCTCTTCCGCAAACCTCTTGAGTTCATGTACAAGGAGTTCCTGATCCTTGGACGCGCTTTCCAGCTTTTCAGTCATCTGGTTGAAGGCGTCAGCCAACACACCCAACTCGTCATTGGAGTGCAACGTCAGCCGTTTGGACAGGTCCTGGGTTTCGGTGATGGAAGTGACAAATTGTGTCAGTTCGCGCAGAGGAGCGGTTAGCCGGCTAGCCAGCCAACTGATGGCTAGCGTTAATGGAAGGGCCAGAATTGCACAGAGGGCTGCCAGCTTCAGCGCCACGGAATTGATGGTTTGATTCAGCGTATCTGGCTCACGCAGTACGACAACCTGCCAGCCCGACAGCAAGCCGGAATCCTCATGGGCGCTGCTGAAAAGATAGTGCTTATCGCCAATTTTCAACCATCCCTCCTTGTGCGCCAGATCACGAAGTGCTGCATCGGGAACCGGAAAATGCAGCGTCGACCCCAGCAAGACAATCGAATCGCTGTGAGCCGAGTCGGCACGGCTCTCACTGGGCTGCGGCATATCTGACGAAACCAGACCGGACGAATCTCGATGATCCAGCAGAAGCGCCTGGTCAGCCAACCGATTTTGCACCTCCGCCCAAGGATAGGCTAAGACCAAAGTACCCAACTGATAGCCTGCCGAAAAAGTTGAAACAACCGGCAGGCTCAGCGCCACGATGTCCCCTCCGCCCAGCGGGTTGGAATGCTTGTCGACAAATCTCACGCCGGTGCCGGGCTTCCAGGCGTCAGGAAGCAACGCCCCCCCCTGCTGGCGGCTGCTGCTTGCAATCAGCTTGCCTTCAGCATTGAAGGTATGGATTTCGCCCTCGATTGCATAATCCTTCTTCAGGTTCTCCAGTGCACTTTCCACGCGCTTATCAACATCGCCAGAGACAAGGTCATTCATGACATCCAGCTTGGCCCACGCACGCAGATCGACTGATAGTTCGTCAAAGCTTGCACGGATGCTGCCCAGTCTGAGATGTGCCACCTGAGACAGCGTGCCTAGTTCTGAATTGGTCAGTGCGGTCCGAACGGCGTTTTGCACCACCAGCGCAGTTATCAGGTAGGTGACGATGAACACAGAAAAAAACGCCAGCAACAGCTTGCGAGCGATGGCCTGCCCCACCCATCTCCGCATTCGGGACAGTATCAACGTAGATGAATATCGCGTCATGGCAGCCGCAGCAGCACCTTGACGCCAGTCATAGCCTGACTCCCATCGACATAGCCGATGGCGCCGGGCACGCTGCGCACGAAACCCAGCACGGCCTGATCCGATGTCTGGACCAGCGGCGGCTGCTTGCCCTTGAACCGAAGCTGATTCCAGTACTCTGCCAGCTCTTGCGGGGAAAGGTTGAACACCGCCTCCGAGAATTTTTCCCGAAGCGCGCTGTTCGCTTCGCGATTGACGGGTACCACCGGGGCATTGTTGCCCCAGACCGTTTTCCTCAAAGTGTAAATCGCCGCCATCTCCGAAACCGAAATCTTGTCCACCGGCACGTCGGGAGAAGCAATGACCACCAGCCCTGCTGCTCGCACAGGCAGGGTTATCAAAATCCCAAGAATGAGCAGCCAGAATCGCATCAGAACATTGTCAAGATTGAGGCTTGCCAGCCACTGGAAATATACGGCGACTCACCCATCTGGCGAACATACTCCAGTTTCCAGACGATGGGAGAAGGCCGGTACGAGACGCCTGCCAGCACATTCCGGGAGGGCAGCGCCGCCTCATGGTCCTGATAGCGCTCCCATTCCAGGATGCCGTGCCAGCGCGGCGCAAAGGTATAATCGGCGAGCGCGAATATGCCTGATTCACGATCATGAACACGCGGCGTGGCACCCGACCAACGGGATGATATTCCCTCGCTTTCAAGCCTCAGTTTGCCAAAGGACTTGATGACATTGAAGCCGTAAAGCGTAAAAGTCTCTCCGCTTTCCATCAGCTTCCCACGCTGCAGAGATATACCCACTTTATCCACCAGGCCCAATGGCATGTTGATATGCCCGCCCGCCACATTGCGATAATTTCTTGGCGCAAGATCTCGGGGACGTCTCGGCACTTCGGAGCCTGGCGCCAAGTACAAATGCCACTCCAGAGGGAAGTCGTCCGTCTGTTCATGCAGCCAGGACACCCCTGTCGCATACTTGCTGAAGCTTTGATAGGTTGTTAAGGGGCGTGTATTGGTAGGAACCAGCGGCGCCGCATGGATCTGGTTCCAGTTTCCCACCGGCGCCAGTATTTTGCCGACACGCAACGTATCATGTTCAAGCAGTGTGAAGTCGTTGTACAAACGCTCAACCAGAACATAGCCATTGCCGCGCGGACCGCCACCCTGCTGAATCAGGATATGCTCAGAAATCTCAAGTTCCATGAACGGGTTGACCCACTTGTTGACATGGCCTCCAACAAACAAGCTCAGATCGTCCAGCACAAGTTTTGCAGGCTCCCCAAGGGGCGCTCCGGCCTTGATGTTCCCGTAGCCGGACATGTAGAAATTTCCGCGACGCCAGCCTTGCCCCAGCTGGTAGTCTGGGCGAAACGAGATATCCTGATCGGCTTGAGGGGAGGAATCGAGAAGTAAGTTCTGATGAGGCGCTTGGCCGGTGCGAGGCGGCAAATCCAGGCTCAGCCGGTCATCAAGCTGAAGCTGCAAACCTGGTTCAAGTGAGGTGTCTTCCGCCAGGCCAGTTGCCGAAAACATCAATGCAGATAAGAAAAGCAGTACAGGCGGCAGCGCATTACGCATAACAATCACAATTGGCGGCGAATTAATCAATACAAAGACGACAACCCGTAAGAATTTCTGCTTGGCCCAAAGTGCCAAGATACATCGAAAACGAAGTCTACCTTATTTTAAAAATCGCAGAATTCCATTTTTTACAATTCCTTAAGCTTTCATTTTTAATGCAACTCACCAGGAAAATCACATTGTTGACGTTGCCTGCAAAAAAAACTACATTCACCAAGCACGCCCCAAATAATTCTAACCATACGGAGAAATCAAAATGTCAACCAGCATCGAATCCGTCATGCAAGAAACCCGCGTTTTCCCTCCCTCCGCCGCCTTCGTCGAACAAGCCAATGTTTCCGGCATGGCTGCCTACGAGGCGATGTGCCGGGCGGCTGAGCAGGATTACGAAGGCTACTGGGCCAAGCTGGCGCGCGAAAATATTGTGTGGCACAAGCCGTTCAGCGCGGTGCTGGATGAAAGCAATGCGCCATTCTTCCAGTGGTTTGCCGACGGGGAGCTGAATGTTTCCTATAACTGTCTGGACAGGCATCTGGCGACGCAGGCGGATAAGACGGCCCTCATTTTCGAAGCCGATGATGCCAAGGTTACCCGGGTAACCTACCGCGAACTGCACGCTAGGGTATGCCAGTTCGCCAACGCGCTGAGGTCGCGCAACATCAAGAAGGGCGACCGCGTGGTGATTTACATGCCGATGAGCATCGAAGTCATCGTGGCGATGCAGGCATGCGCGCGTATCGGAGCCATTCACTCGGTGGTATTCGGCGGATTTTCCTCCAAGAGCCTCAACGAGCGCATTGAAGATGCGACGGCATGCGCCGTCATCACCGCCGACGCGCAAATGCGCGGCGGCAAAGTGATGCCGCTGAAACCCGTCGTGGATGAGGCTCTGGCCATGGGTGGTTGCGACTCGGTGCACAGCATCATCGTCTACCGCCGCGCCGGCAGCGAGATTTTCTGGAATGCCAAGCTTGACCTGTGGTGGCATGACCTGATCGCCGGACAAGACACGAGCTGCGAACCGGAATGGGTAAACTCCGAGCATCCGCTATTCATCCTGTACACCTCCGGCTCCACCGGCAAGCCCAAGGGCGTGCAGCATTCCAGCGGCGGCTATCTGCTTGGGGCCATGGTTTCCATGAAATGGGTGTTCGACTACAAGCCCTCCGACATTTTCTGGTGCACCGCCGACGTGGGCTGGGTCACCGGCCACAGCTACGTCTGCTATGGTCCGCTCGCAATGGGTGCAACGCAGGTGGTGTTCGAAGGCATCCCCACCTTCCCGGATGCGGGGCGCTTCTGGAAAATGATACAGAGCCACAAGGTCACCACCTTCTACACCGCCCCGACCGCCATCCGCTCGCTGATCAAGCTGGGCGGCGAACTGCCCAAACAATACGACCTTTCCAGCCTGCGCCTGCTCGGCACGGTAGGCGAGCCGATCAATCCTGAAGCTTGGATGTGGTATTACACCGTCGTCGGCCAATCACGCTGCCCCATCGTGGATACCTGGTGGCAGACGGAAACCGGCTGCCACATGATCGCGCCGCTGCCTGGTGTGGTGGCAACCAAACCGGGTTCCTGCACCCTACCCCTGCCCGGCATCATGACGGCTATCGTCAACGAAGCGGGCGAAGCCGTGCCGCGCGAACAGGGCGGATTTCTGGTGATCACCCGCCCCTTCCCCTCGCAGATTCGCACCATCTGGGGCGACCCCGAACGCTATCGAAAAAGCTATTTCCCTGAAGATATGCGCGGCGCATATCTGGCGGGTGATTCGGCACAGTGCGACAAGGATGGTTACTTCTGGATCATGGGCCGCATTGACGATGTACTGAAAGTGTCCGGCCATCGCCTGGGCACCATGGAAATCGAATCCACACTCGCAGCTAATCCGCTGGTAGCGGAAGCCGCAGTGGTAGGCAAGCCCCACGAGATCAAGGGCGAAGCCATCGTTGCCTTTGTCGTGCTGAAGGGTGCGCGCCCGCATGATGCGGCTGCAGTCAAACAGGTTGCAGAAAACCTGCGCGCCTGGGTAGGCGAAAAGATCGGCCCGATTGCCAAGCCAGACGAAATCCGCTTCGGCGACAACCTGCCCAAGACCCGCTCCGGCAAGATTATGCGCCGCCTGCTGCGCACCATTGCGAGGGGAGACGAAATCACCCAAGACGTTTCCACGCTGGAAAATCCAGCCATTCTCGAACAACTAAAAGAAGTTGTTCGATGAATGGCTGGATTTCGGCGCAGGCTCATATCGGCGCAGCCGATGTGAAACCGCGCAGCGGTGGCCGTAGCCAAAACCTTCTGGAGCAGTTGAAAGAGGTTGTGCGCTGATTTTCAATCAATGCATTCGAAATGAAACTGAGAAAGCTGGGTTTCGGTGACGACTAACCTTCAGGTTATGTCGGAACCAAAACCCAGCCATCCTTGAACAGCTCGTGACATGAAAGAACGCCAGTCCTGGCCCTGGCATAGCCCGTAATCCGCGCCAGCCTTGACGCTCACGGCTCCCTCGGCTACCATCCTCGCTCGGAATTCCAGACCGGGCATCGCCAGTGCTTCTTAATCGACTATTCTTCCTTGTTTTTTCCGCCTTCGTTGCGCTTGCCTCTACGCCTGTTCTGAGCGCTGTCGAGGGGCCAGTCCTGAGCGCAGTTGAAAGGCCAGCCATCGACGCCTCCGCAGGGAAACCGCCTCGCAGAGGAGAAGTGATCGTACTGAATAGTGCGCAGGCAGTCGCGCCGGCAAACCCCATCCCGGAACCACCCGTTCCCCCTGCCGTTCCTGCAGTTACAGATGTTCCACCGGATTCTGCCTTGAGCGCCATGGACATGGATCCGGAACTCAATACCGATAGCAATCTTCCTCAGAACGATTTGTGGCAGCGTATTCGCAATGGTTTTGCGATGAACGACCTGGGCAGCCCCCTGATCGCACGCCACGAGCAATGGTATGCCGATCGCCAAGGATATATCACACGCATGACAGAGCGCTCGCAGCGCTACCTCTATTTCATCGTGGAGGAAGTGGAAAGGCGTGGCATGCCGACGGAAATTGCGCTGCTGCCCATGATCGAAAGCGCATTCAATCCCGGCGCGTATTCAGTGAGCCACGCCTCAGGCATCTGGCAGTTCATCCCGTCCACCGGAAAAAATTTCGGCTTGCAGCAGAACTGGTGGTATGACGAGCGGCGCGACATCGTCAGCGCAACCAAAGGCGCGCTGGACTACCTGCAGAAGCTGCATGACATATTCGACGACTGGGAACTGGCGCTGGCTGCCTACAACTGGGGCGAGGGCGCGGTGCAACGCGCCCAGGAGCGTAACCGCAAGCGTGGCCTGCCGACGGACTATGCCAGCCTGAAAGTGCCGGACGAAACGCGCAACTATATTCCCAAGCTGCTCGCGGTAAAAAACATCATCAGCGACCCTGGTAAATTCGGCCTGACGCTGCAACCCATCCCGAACAAGCCTTATTTTGCTGCCGTCAGTACGGGGGGCCACATCGACGCCAAGCTTGCCGCGCAGCTTGCCGGCATCTCGATGGATGAATTCAAGGCGCTCAATCCCGCGCACAACCGCCCGGTAATTTTGCAGGAAGACAACGATGTTCTGCTACTGCCGGTGGACCGGGTCAATACCTTCCGTGCCAACCTGGAAAGCTACAACGATCCGCTGGTGTCGTGGCAGTCTTATCAAAGCAAGAAGGGGGAGCGCCTGGATAAACTCGCGCCGCGCTTTGGTCTTTCGGTTGCGAAACTCAAATCCATCAATGGCCTTCCGGCACGCGCCAAGGTAAGCAATGGCCAGGCATTGCTGGTGCCGCTGAATGGCGAAGAAGCCGATGAGGAATTCGAGGCGTTCAACACCCACCTGTCTCCCGGTAACAAGCTTCCGCAACGCGCGCTGACGCATATCGTGCGCAAAGGTGAAACGCTGAGCAGCGTCTCCCGCCGCTACCGTGTCAGTGTAGTAAAGCTAAAGAACTGGAACGGCGGCATCAGACAGATCAAACCTGGACAGCGCATCACCATCGTACAGGCTACCAACAAGCCACAGCGCTTAGCCAAGGCCGCCAGCAAACCCCACCGTCTAGCCAAGGCCAGCAAGAGCCGCGTCAAGTTGGCACGCACCCAGACCGGCAAGAGCCGCGTCAAACTGGTCCGCGCCAAGAGCAGCAAGAAGCAGGTCACACGCAAGGCGCCAAGCCACGTGCGCGTCGCCTACAAACGCTGAGCGCTCACCTTTCACCACCATATAGATGGCAATGCACCGCATGCGTAGTGCTGCTATTTGTTGCCGCCGGATAGACTGAGCGACACACCGCATCTGCATGAACGCAACGCGGATGAAAGTGGCAGCCCTGCGGCGGATTGGCGGGTGACGGCATATCCCCGGCCAGGCGTATCACCTCCATGCCCCGCCCATCGATGCGCGGCACCGCGGACAGCAGCGCCCGTGTGTAGGGATGCTGCGCGTTGTGCAGCACATCCGCCGCCGTACCGCGCTCCACGATGCGCCCCAGATACATCACGCATACTTCGTGCGCGAGATACTCCACCACCGCCAGGTTGTGCGTAATGAACAAATAGCTCAATCTCAATTCCTGCTGCAACGACTTCAGCAAATTCAATATCTGCGCCTGCACCGACACATCCAGCGCACTGGTCGGCTCGTCGCAGATCAGCAGTTTCGGATTCACCGCCAGCGCACGCGCAATCGCGATACGCTGGCGCTGCCCGCCGGAAAACTCATGCGGATAGCGCCACTTGGCGGCCTGCGCCAGCCCCACCTGATCCAGCAGTTCATCAATGCGCCGTTGCCGCTCGGCGCCGTTGTTGCCAATGGCCAGCGCATCCATCCCCTCCTGCAGAATTTCCGCCACGCGCATCTTCGGATTCAATGAGGCGTAGGGGTCCTGAAACACCATCTGCATCCCGGCGCGCTGCTCGCGCAATTGCTGCGCATCCAGTCCGACCAGATTGTTACCCGCATAGCACACGCTGCCCGCCGTCGGCCGGATCAGTTGCAGCAACGCCTTGCCCACCGTGGTCTTGCCGCAACCGGATTCCCCCACCAGCGCCAGCGTGCGCCCTTGCTGAATCTCCAGTGACAGGCCGTCCACCGCTTTGACGTGGCCCGCCGTGCGCTGCAGAATTCCTTTGCGGATAGGAAAGTGGACTTTGAGGTCGGAGACTTGCAGGAGCTTATCCTCTCCCCCAGCCCCTCTCCCGCTTGCGGGAGAGGGGGGCGCGTCAGCGCGAGAGAGGATCGCTTCTCCTTCTCTCTTCTCCCATCTTCCTTCCCCATAGAGATGACACCTCACCCCTTGCCCTTCTGCCAGCTTCGTCCATTCCGGCGCCTGTTCGTGGCATAGCGCCCACGCCTTGTCGCAGCGCGGCGCAAAGCGGCAGCCCTTGGGTATGTCATGCAGCGGCGGCACACTGCCGGGAATGGCGGCCAGCGGCTGCCCACCGAGTGCCGCATCCGGCAGTGCGGCAAATAATTTCTGCGTATAGGGGTGCGCCGGACTGGCGAACAATTGCTCACGCGTTGCCTGCTCGACTATATGTCCGGCGTACATCACCGCTACCTGGTGCGCCATTTCGGAAACCACGCCGAGGTCGTGTGTGATGAGCAGCAGCGCCATGCCGGTTTGTGCCTGCGTGTCGCGCAGCAGTTGCAGTACTTGCGCCTGTATCGTCACGTCCAGCGCGGTGGTCGGCTCGTCCGCAATCAGCAGTTTGGGTTCCCCCGCCAGCGCCATCGCAATCATCACGCGCTGCTTCATGCCGCCGGAAAGCTGGAACGGGTATTCATTCAAACGCCGTGCCGCGTCCGGAATGCCTACTTGATCCAGCAGCTCGACACAGCGCGCACGGACCGCTGCATCGTGCAGCTCATGATGCAGTTCCAGTGCTTCTGCGATCTGATCGCCCACTGTCATCACCGGGTTCAAACTCAAGCCCGGCTCCTGAAAAATCATCGCCATTTTTCCACCACGCACTTCGCGCATGATTCGCTCAGGCAATGCCAGAATATCAGCCTCATCAAGCTGCACCGTGCCGCTCTCGATGTGTATGCCGCCAGGTAGCAGGCGCATCAGCGACAGCGCCGTCATGGATTTCCCGCAACCGGACTCGCCCAGCAAGGCAAAAGTCTCGCCCTGTTTGATGCTGAACGAAATATCGTCCACGATGCGCGGGCCGTTATTCAGGCGCGTGACCAACGAAGAGACTTTTAATAACTCGGTCATTTCGCGCCTTCCGTCCGGTTCAGCCGCGGATCAAACGCATCGCGCACCGCATCGGCAAACAGGTTTGCCGCCAGCACCAGCACCAGCATGAAACTGAAGGCGGCGGCCAGCGCCCACCACACCATCGGGTCGCGCCCCATCTCCAGCCGCGCGGCGTTGATCATGGTGCCGAAGCTGATGGTGGTCGGATCGACGCCCACTCCGACATAGGACAGCACCGCCTCGGCCAGCACCAGCGCACTGAAATCCATCACCACCGAAATCAGCACGATGTGCATCACGTTCGGCACAATGTGGCGGGTGAGAATGCGGAACGACGACACGCCGAACGCCTGCGCCGCCTGGATATATTCCTGCTCGCGCAGCTTCAGCGTCTCGCCGCGCAACAGACGGCATAGCCCGGTCCAGCTGGTGACGCCGAGTATCATGCACAAGGCCAGCAGGCGCACATCGGCGCGCGCAGCGGAAGTCTGGAACCAGTCGCCGTGCATCTCGATCACCACCTGCATCATCAGCACCGCTGCCGCAATCAGCAGCACGCTTGGGATGGAACTCAGCACGGTGTAAACATACTGGATTGCATCATCGACCCAGCCGCGCAAATAGCCCGCCGCAATACCGAACAGCAGCGCGAATGGCAGCATCACCAGCGTGGTGACGGTGCCGATGACCAGCCCGGTGCGGATACTCTTCAGCGAGAGGTAGAGCACGTCCTGCCCGACCTTGTCGGTGCCGAGGACATGATAGGCGGTGGAGAGATTGGCGACTGCGCCGATGAGGGCTGCAATAATCAGGGTGGCGATCAGCAAAGCGCGGAGTGGCCCGGCGCTCGTCATTCCGGCCAAGGCCGGAATCCAGCCCCTCAAACCAGCCCTGCGTAGCGGGACAACATCCTCGCCTTGTCTGCTCCGCAGCTCTTTGACGTCACTGGATTCCGGCTTTCGCCGGAATGACACAAGAATTACGGTAATTACCACCGCCCCAACCAGCAACCCGCCCAGTGCCCCCATCAACGCCCACTTCACCACATCACCAACCAATTCGTGCTGCGGATCGCCCAAATGCGCACCACCGAATTTCAAGCGCGGATAGTCGCGCAACACCTTGCCATCCGGCGTTTCCAGGCTTTCCTTGGCATACAGATACGCCGCCAGCGGTGCGGAATAAGTCTTCTCGGTGCGGCTGCGCAGGCCGCTGGCAAGCGCATCGAAGGCGCTCAACACCTCCGGCGAATACACGGTCTGTCCGTTGTTTTTTTCCGGCAATGCCACACGGTAATGCAGTGTATCCAGCAGCCCGACAAGAACAAACAGCGACAACACCAGCAGCGATACCATGCCCACGCTGCTCTTTGCCACCCGCTGCCACGGCAGCATCAGATGAGGGCGCTGCCGTATCCACCAGGCGGATGTCAGCCCGACCGCGATGAGCAGGAAGATCAGGGCATCTGTCCACAGGATCACTGGCATCATTGCAGCCTCACCCGTGGATCAACGATGGTGTATGAAATGTCAGTCAGTATCAGCCCGGCGATGTACAGCACCGAGCCGAGAAATACCATCGCGCGCACCACGCCGAAATCCTGCGCGTTGATCGCATCGATGGTGTAACTGCCCAGCCCGGGAATACCGAAGAACGATTCGGTCAGCAGGCTGCCCATGAACAGCAGCGGAATGACCACCACCACGCCGGTAAGAATGGGGATCATCGCGTTCTTCAGCACATGGCGGAACAGCACGCGCAGTTCCGACAAACCCTTGGCGCGCGCGGTGCGCACATAGTCCTTGCCGATTTCTTCCAGAAAGATGGTGCGGTACCAGCGGCTGCTCGCGCCGACACTGCCGATCACGCCGATGAGTATCGGCAGGACCACGAACTTGATGCTGTCCATTCCGCCCGCATAGCCGGAGATCGGCACCCAATGCCACAGTTTGCTCGCCACGAACTGTCCGCCGATGATGTAGAACAACCCGGACACCGACATCAGCAGCACACACAGCGCCACGCCCGCGATATCGAGCGCGGTTGCACGGAACAGCGTCATCAGCAGCGCGAAGGTGATGTAGATGAACAGGCCGACAAAGAAAGTCGGCAGCGCGATGGCGAGGCTGGGCATCATGCGCGTCTGGATTTCGCGCGCGATGTTACGCCCGTCGTCGGAGTAGCCGAAATCGAACACAAACATGCTGGCCGACTTCTCGAAGAAAATGGTATCCGTCAGCTTGCTCGCGCCCTCTGCCCTGGCATCGAACAGCAGCGGCTTGTCGTAGCCGTGCTGCTGCTTCCACTTCGCAATCGCTTCCGGCGTGACACGCTTGATGCCTAACTGCATGCGCGCCATGTCGTCCGGCGTATTGACCACAAAGAACAGCGCAAAAGTGAGCAGGTTCACCCCGATCAGGATCGGGATGGCGTACAGAATGCGGCGCAAGAGGTAAGCGATCATCGCGCCTCTTCCCGTTGCCGCAACGCCCGCCAAAACCACCAGATGAACGCCGCCAGCGCAAAGCCGCCCAGCCACAGCGGCCACAGGACGGGCTGGTTCCACTGCTTGCGCAGTTCGTCGCGCTGCGCCGCGTCGATGCGCAGATACTTGAGGTTGTTGTTCGCCATCTTGTTCGGCTTGCTGTTGTACAGCCAGCTGTGGCGCAACACGTAGTCCTTGGGATGATGCCCCCACAGCCACGGTGAATCACGGCGCAGGATTTCAAGCATGTCGTCGATGATCTTCTGGCGCGCCGTGTTGTTCGGCATGTTCTTCATCTGCTCGAACAGGCGGTCGTATTCCGGGTTGCTGTAATTGGCGGCGTTCTCCCCGCCCTTCCCTACCTTAGCTTGTGCGCCATGCAGCAGAAACAGGAAATTTTCCGGGTCGGGATAATCCGCGTTCCAGCCGAAATAGAACAGCTGCGTGTCGCCCTTGCGTATCTTGTCCTGAAAGCGGTTGTAGTCGGTGCTGCGCACCACCAGTTGCAGATTGAGCTTGTCGAATTGCTTGCGCAGCCAGTCCAAACGCGATTTGTTGCCCACACCTGTCGCCGTGGTATCGAGGTAGATCACCAGCGGCTGCCTGGTTTTTTCATCCAGGCCATTGGGGTAGCCTGCTTCGGCCAGAAACCTTCTTGCTTCTTCGATAGTTTTGCGCTTCGGCGCGCCGTTCACCCAGTCATACACATAGCGGTTGATGCCCGCTTCGCCGTCGCGGTAGCCGAAGATGCCGGGCGGAATGGGCGACTGCGCCGCAATGCCGCGCCCGTTGGCGAAGATGGAAATGAATTCTTCGAAATCGATTGCAATCGCAATGGCGCGGCGCAATTTTCTCGCACGCTCCGAATCCCCGCCAACCACCGGGTCAAGCCAGTTGAAGCCCATGTACATGGTCGAGGTGGCAACCGAGGTGGAGAGCGTGATGCCCTGCGCATTCATTTCGTCCGTGACGTTGGCCTCGCCGCCCACGTTCACCTGCACTGCCTGGTCGAAACTGTCGGAGCTGATGCCGGATGCATCGTAATAGCCCTGCAGAAATTTGTTCCAGTAGGGAATGGTTTCCTTATCCAGGCTGAACACCACTTGCTCAATCAGCGGCAGCGGCTTGCCTGCATCAACCAGCAGCCCAGCTTCACGGTCGCCAGCCTCACCTTCTGCTGGATAAAATTCGCCGGAGAAATTGGGATTTTTCGTCAGCACCATGCGCTGGTTGGGATTGTTTTCGGACAGGTAATACGGCCCGCTGCCCGCCGGCCACCAGTCCAGCGTAAGATTTTTCTCGCGCATGCCGTCCTGCGCATAGAAGCGGTCGGCCTCCACCGGCATCGGCGCAAAGAACGGCATAGCCAGCCAGTAGACAAACTGCGGATACTTGCCGTACACCTTGATGCGATAGGTATGCTCATCCACCGCCTGCGCGCCTTCTAGCGGATAGTCATGCAAGTTCAGAAAGGCAGCCGGGTGCGCCTTCTGCGCTTTTTGCAGCATAGCGGCATAATCCTTGAGGCCGACGATGTACTCCGCCATCAGGCCGGCAATCGGGGAATGAATATCGGGATGCGCCAGCCGCTTGATCTGGTACACATAGTCCGCCGCGCTGACTTCGCGCGTGCCGCTATGCTTAAAATCGTTCAGCGCATAAATGTTGCGCAAGTCCTTTGCCGTGAGCGCCTGATACTCCGGCTTGCCCTGCGCATCCAACGCAAAAGCCGGGTGCGGCTGATACCTCAGATTTGGGCGTAAATGAATTTCATATACGCTGAACGCCACTTGGCCGGCGGGTGCATCATCCGGCAGCGGCCGGTTATCCTTGTCCAGATAATGCACAACCGGCATCGCACTGGTTGCCTGCGGCACCAGCGTATACGGACGTTTCAGGTAATGGTATTGCAGCGGCGGCTGGTAGATCTGCGCCAGGAATATGTACTCGTTCTCGCTGTATGCCTGCGCCGGATCAAGATGCTTGGGGCGTTCTGTGAAGGCGCTGTAATAAATCGGCCGCCCCTTATCCGCGGCCGGATAGGGATTGTTCCATAATCCGCCATCGCAGGCGGAAAGCAGCAGGAGCAGCGGTAAACAGAAGAGCCATTTCATGGCGCGAGAGTTTATCCGAAATGCCGCAGTTCGCGGTAAGATTGCACCTGAACTTATACATATCAACGGACGGCAGGATGAATTCAATCTGGCAGGATTTTTTGCGGCAACAGTCGGCAGAAATACAGGATGGCGTGGTGCAGCATTTCGGGGATGCGCAAGGCGAACTTGCCGCTGCACAAAACGGCACAGTACTGTGTGACTTGAGCCGCTTCGGTACGCTCAAGGTCTGTGGCGAAGACGCCCAGGCTTTTCTGCAAAGCATGCTGAGCAGCGACGTGCGCGAAGCCAGCGCGAAGCATGCCCAGCTCAGCAGCCTGAACAGCCCCAAGGGACGGATGCTGGCAACCTTCCTGATCTGGCGCACAGGCGCGGATTATTTCCTGCAGCTGCCGCGCAGCCTGTGCGCGGCCATGCACAAGCGCCTGTCGATGTATGTGCTGCGCGCCAAGGTCAAGATTGAGGACGTGAGCGATCAGCAGATCAGCCTGGGGCTATCCGGCGCAAATGCATCTGCCCTGATTCAGGCATGCGTGGGCGCCGTACCGGAGGAAGCGATGGCAGCAACGCAACACGACAACACCAGCGTCGTCCATCTCGGCCAGCAGCGCTTCCAGCTTAACACCACGCCGCAGCACGCACCTGCCCTGTGGCAATGTCTGAGCGGCAACGCCCGCCCTGCCGGAATTGCATGCTGGGACTGGCTCGGTATCCGCGCCGGCATTCCGGTCATCACACCGTCCACGCAGGAACAGTTCGTGCCGCAAATGGCCAACCTGGAACTCATCGGCGGGGTCAGCTTCAAGAAGGGGTGTTACCCGGGGCAGGAGATCGTGGCGCGCATGCAGTATCTCGGCAAGCTCAAGCGCCGCATGTATCTGGCACACGTGGAAAGCGGCGCGGCTCCACAGGCGGGTGACGAGCTCTACAGCGCGGAAATGGAAGGCCAGCCCAGCGGCATGGTGGTCAATGCGGCAGCCGCACCGGGCGGCGGCTACGATCTGCTGGCGGTAGTGCAAATCAGCAGCCGGGAAACGCAAACCGTGCACATTCAATCATTGCAAGGCAAGGCACTCGACTTCATGCCGCTGCCTTACCCCATCTCATGAACCTGCCCGCACAGCTCTTCCCAGGCGAATTGCTGTGGCTGACGAACATCGTTTTCATGGTGCTGCTGGGCAGGGCCATCTGGTTTGCGCCGTGGCGCGGCCTGCTAAACAACGGCGCCAGGGTCAACGCGCTGGTTGGCCTGTCGTTCGGCATGTTCCTGTTCTGGCAATTCAGCGCCGGCACACGCCCCGGCATCAACCACCATATGCTGGGTGCGACGCTGTTTGTGCTGATGTTCGGCTGGCGCATCGCGCTGTGCCTGCTCACCCTGATGTTGCTGGGCACCATGCTGCGCCTCCACATGGATCTGAACGCATTCGGTATCAACGGCCTGGTCATGGTCATTATTCCGGTGCTGTTCAGCGAACTGGTGCTGCGGCTAAGCCAGAGCTACCTGCCCAAGAACTTTTTTATTTTCGTGTTGGGCAACGGCTTCCTGTGCAGCGCACTGGCCATGAGCCTGACGATATCGACTGCGGTAGTTCTGCTTGTCATTTTCAGCACATACAAATGGGGATTTCTGCAATACAGCTACCTGGCCGCCGCGCCGATTATTGTCTACGCTGAAGCATTCGCCACCGGCGCGCTGATCACGGCCTTCACCGTGTCCAAGCCTGAAGCAGTGTTCAACTTTGATGCAGATGCTTATTTTCCGGACAAGCCGCATTAGCGGCCTGTGGATCACGTGAGGATACTTACTGCCGTCCCCACCGGAACCAGATCGAACAGCTCGGTTAGGTCCTCATTGCGCATGCGCACGCACCCCCTGGAGCCCGGTTGGCCGAGGAGAGTGGTATCCGGTGTGCCATGGATATAGATATAGCGGCGCATGGTGTCGCAGGAGCCGAGGCGGTTATAGCCCGGCTCGCGTCCTGACAGCCACAGGATGCGCGTGAGTATCCAGTCGCGCCCCGGATGCTGCGCGCCCAGTTGTGGCGTATAGATTTCGCCGGTAGGCCGTCGCCGCACGAACACCGTGCCAGGCGGCTGGCCCGCGCCAATCTTGGCGCGGATGACATGCCGGCCGCGTGGCGTGCAATAGCTGCCGCATTCCTCGCCCACCCCGTTCGCCCCGGTGGAAACCGGATAGCGGCGCAGCACCCGGCCCGCATCATCGAGCAGTTCCAGCGTTTGCGTGGGGATGTGGATGTCAATTTTCATTGCGTTGTTGCGCGCGGCGCGCGGCAAAGAAGTTGCTCAGCACCTGCCCACACTCCTCGGCAAGCACACCCGCGGTAACGGTTGCATGATGGTTCAGGCGCGGCTCGGAAAACAAGTCCAGCACGCTGCCGCACGCGCCGGTCTTGGGGTCGCGCGCGCCGAACACCACCCGCGCAATGCGCGCGTGGAACAGCGCCCCCACGCACATCACGCAAGGCTCCAGCGTCACAAACAATTCGCAGCCGATCAGCCGGTAATTCTCCAAAAATTGTGCCGCATCGCGCAGTGCCTGCATTTCTGCGTGCGCGGAAGGATCGTTGCGGCTGATCGGCGCATTGAAGCCGCGCCCGATGACTTCACCATCCTTCACTACAATGGCCCCCACCGGCACCTCACCCGCCTGCTCTGCGCTGCGTGCCAGTTCCAGCGCGATTCGCATAAAGGCAATATCCCGCTCCTCCGGCACAAGGGAGCCAGAAGGAGTACGACCCAGAAAGGAGGATGAATTGTGCAGCACGTTATGCCGGAATTGGATGCAAAAACTCTGCCGGTCCCCATTTTCCGGGAATGACATTTGTCGCAGGAAGAGGTAATGTGCTTACCTCATTCATAGCAAAATATGCCGCCGGTTCAGTCTGCAAACTGTAATGTTGCACGTATGGCCGCGCAAATTTACTCATCGCTATGATTGTAATGACGTGCATTAAACGGGGTGGCTGCTTCATCTCGGACTGTGGTATTTTACATCCCAACAAGAAAAAAGGTTTGTCTATGCAGCAATTGATGAAATGCGGGGTCTTGCTTCCATATGCCACCAGTAATTTTTTGATATCTCTATTTTCTTGTGCTTCACGCAAGCCCGGTTCTACACACCTCCTGCTGTATTATCCGTAACCAATACTCCTTGGCAAGGACATAGCTTTTTTATGATCCTGCCTCAAACACGATGGAACCTCAACTTAAGACTAAGTTAATGGTAGCGTGCCAAACTGAGTTCACTGGGCACTGCCTATATTGATAGATATTTTACGCAGTTGGATGCGCGTAAAATCTGGAGCTTGATTATGAAAGCGTTATTTTCTTATTTTCTGTTTGCGCTGTGCACTTCGCAGGCCGCATTGGCGGCAGACGAAATCACGCTCACCTCCAAACAGATTCAAGCTCTGGGCATCGGCACTGCCGCGCTGCCTGCCAAACAATATGGCGAATTGAGCGGTATGCCTGCACAAGTGGTTGTCCCGAACAATCAAATGTTCATCATCAGCACGCCGCTGTCTGGAATGCTGGAACAGATTCTGGTGGGCATCGGAGATATGGTAAAGAAGGGACAGCCGCTGGCACGCCTGCAAAGTCCTGCCCTGGTTGAAGCGCAGCGCGGACTGCTGCAAGCGTCTACTCAGGCGCAACTCGCCAAAGGCAACTTCGCTCGCGACGAACAGCTCTGGCGTGATGGAATTATTGCGGAAAGCCGCTATCGTGTCGCCCAAAGCCAATATATGGAAGCCAGCGCTGCACTGGCCGAGCGCAAGCAGATGCTGCGCTTGTCCGGCATGCCGGAGGGAGACATCGCAAAAATGCAGTCCAGCAGCACACTGAATAGCCTGCTCACCATCGTTTCGCCTACCGATGGCGCAGTGCTGGAAAAAACGGCCAGCCCGGGGCAGCGCCTGGATGCGGCAGTCCCGCTGTTTAAAATAGCCAGGCTGGAACCCCTCCACCTGGAGATTCAGGCGCCTCTTGCCAACACGCGCGGACTGAAAGTTGGCGCAATTGTGACCGTTCCGGAGTTTGGCGTGCAAGGCAAGCTGATCGCCATTGGGCGCAGCCTGAGCGGCGGCAACCAGGCCGTCATATTGCGCGCATTAATCCAGCAAGGCGCAGAAAGCCTGCGCCCTGGCCAGTTCGTCGAGGTCAATATCACAACCGCACCCGGCTCCGGTGCGCAATGGAACGTGCCCAACGGCGCACTGGCGCACACTGCCAATAAAACGCTGGTATTTGTCCAGACCGCCAAAGGATTTCGCGCGGAAGCTGTCACCATCATCCACGAGGGCGCACACAACAGCGTCATTAGCGGCAAATTCGAGGGGAATGAAAAAATTGCCGTGCATGGCGTTTCCGCACTGAAAGCCAGCCTGATGGGTATAGGCGGGAGCGAGTAATGCTGGACCGATTGGTTGGCTTCTCCCTGACCCAGCGCCTGCTGGTTGCCGCACTCACCATACTGCTCATCGGAACAGGCTGGGCATCTTTCCGCGACCTACCCATTGACGCGTTCCCGGACGTTTCTCCCACGCAAGTCAAGCTCATCATGAAAGCGCCGGGCATGACGCCCGAGGAAGTGGAGACACGCATCGTCGCCTTGATTGAGGTAGAGATGCTCGGCATCCCCAATCAGCGCATCCTGCGCTCCATTTCCAAATACGCCATCGCGGACATCACCATTGATTTCAATGATGGCACCGACATTTACTGGGCGCGCCAGCAGGTCACCGAACGTTTCAACAATGTGCTGCGTGACCTGCCCCCCGGTGTTTCGGGCGGCCTCGCGCCCGTCACCACCCCGCTGGGTGAAATGTTCATGTTCACCGTGGAGGGCGAGGGTGTCTCGCTGGAACAGCGCCGCACCATACTCGACTGGACGATCCGCCCGGCGCTGCGCACTTTGCCCGGCGTAGCCGATGTAAATTCGCTCGGCGGCCTGGCGCGCAGCTTCGAGGTAGTGCCCAGCCACAACGCGATGGCTGCACGCGGCCTGTCCATGGCCATGCTGCAGCAGGCCCTGGAAGCGAACAACCGCAATGATGGTGCAGGACGGCTGACCGATGGCGACGAATCATTGCTGGTACGAGCCGAAGGCAGCATCAAGACTTTGCAGGACGTGCGCAACATTGTCATCGCCAGCCCCGGCGGCACCCCGATCCGTGTCGGAGATGTTGCGGACGTTCGTATCGGCAGCCTGACGCGTTATGGCGTGGTCACCCAGGACGGCAACGGTGAGGCAGTGGAAGGGCTGGTGCTGGGCCTGCGCGGCGCCAACGCCCAGAAGGTCGTGGCAGGTGTTCGCGCGAAGCTGGCGGAGATCGCCCCCACGCTGCCAAAAGGCGTCACCACCAAGGTGTTCTATGACCGCGGCAGCCTGGTCAAGCGCGCAGTCGGCACGGTATCCAAGGCGCTGGTTGAAGCCATTGTGCTGGTGGTAATACTGCTGGTGTTGTTCCTCGGGAACGTGCGCGCCGCCCTCGTGGTGGCCTTGACGCTACCGCTTGCCATGCTATCCACTTTCATCCTGATGCGACAGTTTGGCATGTCCGCCAACCTGATGAGCCTGGGCGGGCTGGCGATTGCGCTGGGCATGCTGGTTGATGGCGCAGTCGTCGTCATTGAAAACATCATCCGCCATCTCGGCGAGAAACGGGCGCACATCCCGCATTTGCACGTCATTTATCGCGCAGAAAAGGAAGTCATTACACCCGTAGCAGCAGGTGTCGCCATTATCATCATCGTGTTCCTGCCGCTGATGACGCTGCAGGGGCTGGAAGGCAAGTTGTTCATCCCGGTTGCGCTCACCATTGTATTTGCCCTGGCGGCCTCTTTGCTGCTGGCGCTCACCGTCATCCCGATGCTGGCCTCGTTCCTGCTGAAGACCGCCAGCCATGAGGATCCCTGGCTGGTGCGCAAGGCGCTAGGTATCTATATGCCCATACTCGGCAAGGCGCTTGCCCATGAACGCAAGGTGATGACCGTTTCCATCGCCATGCTGGCGGTGACCGTCGGCATCTACGCGCTCATCGGCAAAACCTTCATGCCGGAAATGGACGAAGGCGACATCATCATGCAGGTATCCAAGCTGCCCTCCATCAGCCTGGAAAAAACCGCCGAAATGGACGGGCGTATCCAGGCCGCCATTCTGAAGGGTGTACCCGAAGTGCAAGGCATCGTCTCGCGCGCAGGCGCCGATGAACTGGGTTTGGACCCGATGGGATTGAATGAGACCGACAACTTCCTGGTGCTCAAACCGCAGAAAGAATGGCGCAACAAGGACAAGAACGCGATCATCGACGGAATCCGCAAGGAAATGGCGAACTTCCCGGGCGTCGAATACAGTTTTACCCAGCCCATCGCCATGCGCGTTTCCGAAATGCTTACCGGTTCGCGCGGGGATGTCGCAATAAAGATTTTTGGCACGGACATCGCAAAGCTCAACGAACTTTCCGAAAAGATGGTGGGCATCATCAAGGGCATCAAGGGCAGCGAGGATGTCTACACGGTCAAGAACGACGGTGTGCAATATTACCGTGTGATCATCGACCGGCTTGCGGCGGGGCGCCTGGGTCTGGATGTGGACGATATCAGCAACACCCTGCGCGCCCAGCTGGAAGGCCGCCAGCTCGGAACCGTCATTGAGGAAGGCCGGCGCACGCCGCTGCTGTTACGCGGCGAAGCGGATGAGCAGCAATCGCCTGCGCTGTTCGCCACCATTACCCTGCCGCTGGCTAATGGACAGAATGTGCCGCTCACGGCCATTGCCAAGCTGGAGCGCACCGATGGACCGGTAAAAATAAGCCGCGAAAACGGCGCACGCATGGTCGTTGTGCAGAGCAATGTGCGCGGGCGCGATCTGGTCGGTTTCGTGGATGAAGCCAGGGCCCTTGTCGCCAGTCAGATTCAATTGCCGCCTGGCTACAGCCTCACCTGGGGCGGTCAGTTCGAAAACCAGCAGCGCGCGGCAGCACGACTCGCCGTCGTGGTTCCGGTGGCGCTCGGCCTGATCTTCATGCTGCTGTTCGCCACCTTCAACTCGGCGCGTCAGGCCATACTGGTGTTGACCAATATTCCGTTTGCGTTGATTGGCGGCGTGTTTGCGTTGTGGATCAGCCGCGAATACATGTCGGTCCCCGCCTCCGTCGGCTTCATTGCGCTGCTCGGCATTGCGGTGCTCAACGGTGTAGTCATGGTTTCCTATTTCAACCAGCTGCACGCACAGGGCATGGACCTTGCGCGCGTCGTGACGGAAGGCGCCAGGCGCCGCCTTCGCCCGGTGTTGATGACCGCCAGCATCACCGCCTTCGGCCTGCTGCCGCTGCTGTTTGCCAGCGGCCCCGGCTCGGAAATCCAGAAGCCGTTGGCCATCGTGGTCATCGGCGGCCTGATCAGCTCCACGCTGTTGACGCTGATCATGCTGCCTATCCTGTACCGTCGATTTGGTATCCCACGCAGGGAGAAAAAAGATGCATAAGCCTCTCAATTGCTGTCTGACTTTGCTGTGCCATAAATCGATGGAAGAACGCTTGGTGGATTACCTCCTGGAACACCCGGAACTGGTGACGGGATTTACCATCTCCCGCGTCGACGGAAACAGTCAATCAGAAGAACTGCACAGCATGGCAGAACAGGTACGCGGCCGTTCGCGGCGCATCGAGATCAGCGTTGTGATGAATCTCGACGACGCCCAGGCACTGCTGGCACGCCTCAAGAATGATGAACCCAACCGTGAGGTTGCTTACTGGATCACGCCGGTGCTGGAATTCGGGAGGTTAGCTTGAAACACTTGCTGCTGTCTCTGACTACCCTGCTAGCCTCCTCCGCATTTGCGGCAGAAGCGAACTTCCCCGACCTGCCTCCACATGCACAGATCGATGCTGCCCTCAGCAGCAACCTCTCCGTGCAAACGGCCATAACCGGTGTCAAGCTGGAACAGGCAAACCAGCGCAAGTGGAACAGCGGCAATTACGAGTTCAATCTGCGCGCAGGCGCAGCGCAACGCAACATTGTGACCACCGGGCAAAAGCAGAAGGAATGGGATGTCGCGCTGGAACGCCCGTTCCGATTGTTTGGAAAGGCCCAGATCGATGCCGATATCGGCACGGAAAGCGTGGCACGCGCCGAGTATGCGCTGGGTGATGCGCGCCACGAAGCCGGGCGCATGCTGCTGCACCTGTGGTTCAACTGGCAGCGCGAACTGGCGCAGACGAGCCAGTGGCAACAGCAGGTGGACATTCTCAAGCAGCAGGCGCAGATGACCGAGAAGCGCATGAAAGCAGGCGATGCGCCAAAGATGGAGCTGAATCAGGCACAGGCCGCCGTAGCGCAAGCCAGCGTCTCGTTACAGCAGGCCAGGATGCGCACCCAGATTGCCGCCAGCGACCTCACCCGGCAATTCCCGGGCCTGGTTCTGCCTGAGCAATCCACGCTTGCCACACCGCAACCGCTGGAACACGACCTTGCCTACTGGAAGGATCGCGTGCTCGAACACAACCACGAACTGGGCATGGTGCAATCCGATGCTCGCATCCAGCAGCTTCTGGCGCAGCGCAGCCGTGCCGACCGGACGCCCGATCCTACTCTGGGCGTGCGCCATGCGTCTGAAACAGGCGGTAATGAACGTGTGACCGGCATGTATTTTTCCGTCCCACTCTCGCTGGGTTTGCGCGATGCTGTAGCGGAAGGTGCAGCTTATCAGGCAGAAATTTCCGCCAACCGTGAGGTGGCAATCAAACGCAGGCTGGAAAGCGACATATATAACGCCCATGCTCAAGCCGTCGGGAGTTACGAGACGTGGCAGCAGGCAAACGAAGCGTCTGCCAGCATCCGCCAAAATGCGGAACTGGTTGCGCGTGCCTATGCGCTGGGTGAAAGCAGCCTGTCTGACACATTGACTGCACGCCGCCTCGCACTGGAAGCCTCGCTAGCCGCAAGCATCGCACAACTGGATGCCAACGAGGCGCGCTATCGGTTGCTGCTCGATGCACACCAGCTTTGGGGGCTGGATGCTGGCAATGGCGAACAGCACAGGCATTAGGCCCTAAGTTGCCATGTATCACTTGACTTCATGCATTCTTAATTCGAATATGAATTGCATATTGAAAAAGCATGAGCGCGTTGTCGGACCCGGGATCTATTTGTTGAAATGATGTCTAATGCGATTGCGTGCACCATCCACAAGGAAACCGCAAAATGAAACGTTACCTGCCAGCCTGTATATTACTGCTTAGCTTCAGCGCCCATGGCGCACTCCACAAATGGGTGGATGCCAACGGAAAAGTGCATTATTCCGATGAAGCGCCACCAGCCAATGTCAAAGCGCAGCGCCTGAAGACGCCATCGGTACCTGCCGCCGCAACCTCAGCGAGCGGCGTTCCTGCGACCAAGACCGTGGCAGAGCGCGAGGCGGAATACAGGAAAGCGCAGAAGGCAAAACAGGAAGCCGAGCAGAAATCCGCAAAACAGCAGGAAGAAGCATTGGCAAAGCAAAAGAACTGCGAGGCCGCACAGCAAAACCTGAAAGTGCTGGAAGCAGGGGTCCCCATGGTCACCTACGACGCCAAGGGGGAGCGTTCCTTCCTCGACGACAGCACCCGCCAGCAGCGCATGGAGGCGGCACGCAAGACGATCAGCGCCGATTGCAACTAACGGCCAAGACAGTCCAGGCATGGCAATCCGGCTTAATGGCCAGATATCTGTAGAGCCGGCAATTCACAGCCATGCTGGCGGGATGAGCGCAACGAATCTAAGCAACCGATCCGGTGTCAGGCTGAACAATGCGCGCAACCAACATCTTGTCCACGCGATTCTTGTCCATATCGATCACTTCAAAGCGACAGCCTGCCACTTCGAAGCGATCGGCCACTGCCGGAATGCGGCCCAGCACATGCATGACGAAGCCGCCTAAGGTGTTGAAGGCATTTTCTTCCTCGCCAGGCAAATCCTCACCGATCTCCAGCACGGATTTCAGGCGTTCGATGGTCACGCTGCCGTCGATCAGCCAGGATCCATCCTTGCGCACGACTATGTCCTGTTCTTCAGTAACATCGGAGGATGGCAGTTCCCCGACAATAGAAGTCAGCACGTCGGTAAGCGTGACCAAGCCCTGCAATTCGCCATACTCGTCCACGATCAGCGCACATTGCTGCCGCGCCTTGCGGAAATTTTCCAGCAGATGCGTGGTCGTCACGCCTTCCGGTACGTACAGGGGTGGTCGCAGGGACTGCTCGACTTCAAGCGGCTTGCCAGTCAGTGCATCTTTGAGGATATCCGCCGTACGCAATATCCCCACGATATGATCCAGCCCGTCACGACAGACGACCACACGAGTGTACGGACTTTCCGCGATTCGGCTGCGAATCTGCGCTTCGGGCTCTGACAAGTCGAGCACATAAATGTCCGTCCGGTGCGTCATGATCGCCCCGATACGCTGCTCGTCAAGACGGAGTACGTTGGAAACAATTGCCTGTTCGCTCTCATGGAACACGCCAGCCTCGGCACCCTGCTCCATCAGCACCTTGATCTCCTCGTCGGTTACAGACGCCTCCTCCTTGCTGCCGGCTCGCATCATGCGCAGCAGGAAACTGGAGGACGCCGAAAGCAGCCACACCAGAGGCCGCGTGACCCGCGCCAGCATGTTCATCGGGGGTGCGATCAACGAGGCTATTTTCTCGGGCGACCGCAGCCCCAGCTGCTTGGGAACCAGTTCTCCGACAACGACGGAAAAATAGGTCAGCCCGGCGACGACCAGCGTCAACGCGATGCCTCGGGCATAGGGTTCAATCAGTGCAAAACCGCCAAGCCACATCGCCAGCGGATCAGCCAGCACGGTTTCGCCGATAGCCCCGCTCAAGATTCCCACTGTCGTAATGCCGACCTGAACCGTGGATAGAAAGGTAGTTGGTTCGCTGTTCAGCTCCAGCGCCGATTGTGCTCCGGGGCTGTCGTCATCGGCCAGTTTTTGCAGGCGCGCCTTGCGGGAGGAGACTACGGCGATTTCCGACATCGCGAAAACGCCGTTAAGAAGAATGAGAAACAGGAGTAATACTATGTCCATTGTGAAGCCGCCCATCGCCGTCAGGCGTGCGACTCAAGATTCAAAAAAACATTATAACATTTTCACCATCCGCGGAATAAAGTGAGCCCGGCAGTTGAAAATGGAAGGAGCGATGCCACCTGCTGGTCTTCACATACGGAACAGCGGCGATGTTTCTTTCCGCCTAGGCGGCCAGTGTGCTGTCATCGCGCAGACGCAGTGCTTCCTCGATATCCACGGCCACCACGTGCGACACGCCGCGTTCCTGCATGGTCACGCCCACCAGTTGCTGCGCCAGTTCCATGGTGAGCTTGTTGTGGCTGATGAAAATGAATTGGGTATTCTGGGCCATCTTCTGGATCAGCTTGCATAGCCGTTCGGTGTTGGTGTCGTCCAGTGGCGCATCCACCTCGTCCAGCAGGCAGAACGGCGCAGGGTTGAGCTGGAACAGCGAGAACACCAGCGCGATCGCGGTCAGCGCCTTTTCGCCGCCTGACATCAGGTGGATCGACGCGTTCTTCTTGCCCGGCGGCTGCGCCATCACCTGTACGCCGCTATCCAGTATCTCCTCGCCGGTCAGCACCAGGCGCGCCTCGCCGCCGCCGAACAGCACCGGGAACATCTCGGACAGGTGGCGATTCACCTGATCGTAGGTCGCCATCAGCAAATCGCGTGACTCCTTGTCGATGCGGCGTATCGCGCCTTCCAGCGTTTCCATCGCCTCGGTCAGGTCTTTCGCCTGCGCGTCCAGATAACTCTTGCGCTCCTGCGCCGCCTGCAGCTCCTCCAGCGCCGCGAGATTGACCGCGCCCAGCGCGGTGATCTCTTCATTCAGGCGGTTCAGCTCAGCCTGCAGCGCATTCGGCCTGGCATTGCCTTTTTCCAGCAGGAGCAGCAACGGCGCCTCATCCACGCCATTCAGCTGTTCCGCCCATTGCTCGTAATGCAGGCGCGCTTCCTGCTCCTTGAGCAGCAACTCGTTTGCCTTGTCGCGCAGCGGACTCAGCTTCTGCTCGCAGGACATGCGTTCCTGCTCCAGCTTGTTCAAGTTGAGCGTGGCGAATTCCAGCGCGTTGCGCGCCTCGGCCAGCGCCTGTTCGCGCGAGTGGCGTTGCTGCAACACTTCCTGCAATTGCTGTTTGCTGGCGCTGTCATCCAGGTGCGCCAGCTCATCGCGGCTTTGCTCCAGAGATTGCTCCAGCTGCGCCAGCGTCAGCCCGATCTGCTTCAGGTTGTGGTCCAGATCAGAAATTTTTTCGGCACAGGTTTTGGAATAGAAGCGCGCTTCCTGCAATTCGTGCTGCGCCTTTTGCACGCGTTCGCGCTGCTGGCGCAATGCGGATTCCTGCGCGGCAGCCTGCAGCCTGGCCTCTTCGGCTTCCGCCTGCTGCGCCGCCATGCTCTCGCGCTGGACTTCCATGCGTTCGGCAATTTCCTGCTGCTGATACTCCTCAGTGGCAGCCTGTTCAGCCAGCTCTTGCAACTCATGGGCAATCTGCGCCGCGCGCTCCTGGCTGCGCTCGTTGGCCTGCGTCAATTTCAGGATCTGCATCTGCACGCCGTGCTGGCGCTGCTGCAAATCGCTGCCTGACATGCGCAGCGGCGCAATACGGCTTTCGATCGCGTGATAGGTCTCTTCCGCCTGAGCTGCCAGCTGCTTGCCGTGCTCCAGCGCGGCGGCCTGCTGCTGCGCCTCCTGCTGCAAACGCTCGATCTCGCGCTGGCGGGCCAGCACACCATGCACCTGGCTGTCCGGTGCATGGAACAGCACGCTGTGCGCGCCGACGAGGTGTCCCTGCGGTGTCACCAGCCATGCCCCGGCCGGCAGGCGCTCGCGCAGGGCCAATGCCTGCTCCAGCGTTTCCACCGCATACACACCGGACAGCCAGTCCGCCACCACCGGCGCGGCGCGCTCGTCCTGGCAGGTCACGAATTTCGACAATGAAGTCAATTCGGTATTCTGCGGTGCGGCGGTGCGTGCCCCGTCCGGCGCAAACACCGCCAGCTTGGCTGGCGGCGCATCGCCCCAGCGTGCGGCATCGTCCAGATGAGGAAGCGCAAGCGCATTGAGACGCTCGCGCAGCACGGCTTCCAGCGCATCTTCCCAGCCCGCCTCGATGCTGATGGATTGCCACAGGCGCGGCAGCTGGTCCAGCTGATGCCGGCTCAGCCACTTTTTCAAATTCTCATCGTTGTCGATCCGTTGCTGCAATTGCTGGAGCGCGGCCAGCTTCGCCTCCACCTGCGCCAGCTGACGTTCCAGATCCTGCGCGGCAACGCGCTGGCTGCGCCGTGCAGCATCGGCTGCGGGCAACTGCTCCTGCAACAGCGCCAGCTGCTCCTGCTGCATGCTGCGTTCTGCCTCCAGCTCGGCCAGCAGTTGCTGCGCCTGTTGCAGCGCCCCGGTATCCGCTTGCGGCAGATTGTCCTGTTCCAGCAGCAGGCGCGAGCGCCGCCCGTCCAGTTGCTGCCTATTGCGCTGGATATGCTCGCGCTGAGTCGCGGCCAGTTGCAGTTGCTGCTGCTGCACCAGATGTTCGCGCTGCATCGCGTTGCTGCGCTCCTGCGCGGCGCGCGCGGCCTCCTCCGCCTGCGGGAGGTGCAGCATCTCGGTGTTTGCATGGTTCTCGCACACCTCTACCCGGACTGCCGCCTCCTGCTGCTGATGATGCCAGTGCGCCAGCAGGCCCTGCACGCCCTGCAGCTGGCTGCGCTGCTGCTCCATCTGCAATTCACCAGTGGCCAGATGCTGCGTCAGGCGCGTGCGCTGGTCATTGAGGTGTGCAATATGCTGCTCCAGCCGCGCCACTTCAGAATTGACGGCGTACAGATCACCCTGTTTGGCATGCAATGCGTCGGCCAGTGCGTAATGCCCGCTGCGCATGCCTTCCAGCTGGCTTTCCACCTCGCGCAGGTGGGCGGTTTCGGCTTCCAGTTCGTTACGCGTTTTTTCGACCTGCTGCGCAAAACGCGCCCGGCGCGTCTCGGCTTCCTGTTTGTTGACCAGCCACAGCAGATGCTGGGTGGTGTCGCGGCTGGATTCCAGTTCGCGGTATTTTCCGGCCACCTCCGCCTGCTCGGCCAGATGCACCAGCTGCTTTTCCAGCTCATGCCGGATGTCATCCACACGCAGCATGTTCTCGCGCGTGTCCGCAATGCGCAGTTCGGTCTCGCGGCGGCGATCGCGATATTTGGATACCCCTGCCGCCTCCTCCAGGAACACGCGCAGCTCTTCCGGCTTGGCCTCGATGATGCGCGAGATCATGCCCTGCTCGATGATGGCATAGGCGCGCGCGCCCAGCCCGGTGCCGAGGAAGATGTCGGTGATGTCCTTGCGCCGTACATGCTGGTTATTGATGTGGTAGGTGGAATCGCCGTCGCGCTGCAATACGCGCTTGATGGCAATCTCCGCATAGCTCGACCATTGCCCCGCAGCCTTGCCCAGGCTGTTGTCGAAGATGAGCTCGACGCTGGCGCGCGACACCGGCTTGCGCTTGGCCGAGCCGTTAAAGATCACGTCCTGCATGGACTCGCCGCGCAGCGCTGAGGCGCGCGATTCGCCCAGCACCCAGCGCAGCGCATCGATCACGTTGGATTTGCCGCAGCCATTGGGGCCGACGATGCCAACGATCTGCCCGGGCAGTGCGATGTGCGTGGGATCAACGAAGGACTTGAAACCGGCAAGCTTGATATGGGAAAGACGCAATTTGGAACGATCTTGACGTTATAATTCCGCCTATTCTAACCGAACCGGAACCCGGCACAAAATGAGCACCCAACCCTCGAAAATATTGGAAACTTTTCCCAATCCCCACCCTGCCCGGGATTACCACATCCACATGGAAATCCCCGAATTCACCTGTTTGTGTCCCAAGACCGGCCAGCCGGATTTCGCCACGCTGATCCTCGATTACATCGCCGACGAAAAATGCGTGGAACTGAAAAGCCTCAAGCTCTATATCTGGTCGTTCCGCAACGAAGGCCATTTCCACGAGGACGTGACCAACCGCATCCTCGATGACCTGGCTGCCGCCACCCGGCCGCGCTTCATGCGCCTCACCGCCAAGTTCTACGTGCGCGGCGGCATCTTCACCAACGTCGTGGCAGAGCACCGCGAGCCGGGGTGGGCGCCGCAGCCCAAGGTTGAACTTGCGCAGTTTGAAACCCAATCCAACACCAGAGGATAAATGTACCTCGGCCTCGACTTCGGCACCTCCGGCGCACGTGCCTGCGTGGTGGGTGCGCATGGCGCCGTTGTCCACGAAGACCGTGTCGCTTACCCCGACGCGGGAAGACAGACCCCGCTGGAGTGGCGCGAGGCGCTGCTTACGCTGCTTCGGCGTCTGCCCGATACTGCCTCATCTCAACTGCAAGGCATCGCCATTGCCGCCACTTCCGGCACGGTGCTGCTGTGCGATGAAGAGCTTGAGCCGGCCTCCCCCGCCCTGCTGTATTCGGACAACCGCGCCAGCATGGAAGCAGCGGCGCTGGAGAAAATCGCCCCGCCCGGCCATACCGTGTGCAGCGCCACTTCGGGGCTGGCCAAATTCCTGTGGCTGACGCAGCACAGCGACCTCTCGAATGCCACCTATTTTCTGCACCAGGCCGACTGGCTCACCGCGCTGCTCACCGGCATGGGCGGCATTGCGGATTACCACAACGCGCTCAAGACCGGATATGACGCAGCGCTGCTGTGTTGGCCGGAGTGGGTGCGGCAACTGCCGCATGCCCATCTTCTGCCGCGAGTGATCGCACCCGGTACAGCCATCGCGCAGCTTAATCCCGGCATCGCGCTGCATTTCGGAATCAACCCCGCTTGCAGCGTGCATGCAGGCACCACCGACAGCATCGCCGCCTTTATCGCCTCGGGCGTGCAGGAACCCGGTGCTGCCGTCACCTCGCTCGGCACCACGCTCGTGCTGAAAGTGCTTTCGGAACGGCGCGTGGAAGCCGCGCAATACGGTGTGTACAGCCACCGCTACGGCGACCTGTGGCTGGCGGGCGGCGCCTCCAACGCAGGCGGGGGCGTGCTGCGCCAACATTTCAGCACTGCACAACTGGCCGAGCTCAGCACGCGCATCGATTCCGCCAGCGACAGCCCGCTCGACTACTACCCGTTGCCCCGTTCCGGCGAGCGCTTCCCCATCAACGATCCCACGCTGGCGCCACACCTTACTCCGCGCCCCACCGATGACGTGCAATTCCTGCATGGCCTGCTGCAAGGCTTGAGCCGTATCGAGGCAAAGGGTTATGCCAGGCTGGTTGAACTCGGCGCCACTCCGCTCAAATCTGTCACGACCTGTGGGGGAGGCGCAAAGAACCCGGCATGGCAAAAAATTCGGGAAAGGCTGCTCGGCGTCCCGGTATATGCGGCGCACCATGCAGAGGCCGCTTATGGTGCCGCTTTGCTGGCCGCACGCGGCCATTTGTGATGTGTATTCATAGATCTACCGCGTGCATTTAAAGTTGCTCAAAAAAACATAGCTAATGTTTCTTGCAGCAAATCAAATATCCAAGCAATATGCCAAGTTATAAATTGCTAGCATTACTTAAACGCCCCGAAAAACCCGAATAGATGTTCACCTTCATCGAATTTGACAGCGCTGATGGCGCGCAGGATGCCGATGCCTCCAGAAGGGCGGAGGAAAAGTTTCGCGCCTTGTTCAATTCGGTCACCGATTGCATGGTGATCCTCGATCGGGACGGACACATCAGGAACATCAACCGCGCAGGTTATGAGCGGCTAGGCTACACAAGGGAAGAAATGATCGGGATGCACATCTCTCAGCTTGAACCGCCCGGTCTGTTTGCCATTAAATCCCCGAACATACTCTCCGTCATCGAGAAGAACGGACACACCATATTCGAGTCGGCGCACGTACGCAAAAACGGCTTGGTCATGCCGGTAGAGGTCAACTGCAAGATCATCGAACTGGACGGGCAGGAAGTATTCTTCAGCGTGATCCGCGACATCACCGAGCGCAAACGCGAGCAGCGTTTGCGGCAGATGATGCAATTTTCCATTGACCACATGAGCGACGCCGCTTTCTGGATGACGCCTGACGCAAAGGTCATCTATGCCAATACGGCGGCCTGCCGTTCGCTCGGCTATTCGCTCGAAGAGATTCTCGGCTTGAAGATGTTTGACTTCGATCCGGAAATCAACGCCCAGAATTGGCCTTCGCACTGGGAAAGGATCAAGCAGCAAGGTTCGGTCACGATTGAATCCACGCATCGCACCAGGAGCGGTCAGGTTTTTCCGGTGGAAATTGCCATCAATTACTTGCGCCATGAAAATGAAGAATATCACTGCGTTTTCACCCGGGACATCACCAAGCGCAAGCGTAACGAAGAACGAATCGTGTACTTGGCTCACTTCGACGCCGTGACCAACCTGCCCAACAGAACCCTGTTCTATGACCGGCTGGAACAGGCGATTGCCCAGGCCCAGCGCTACAAGCAGAAACTGGCCATCCTGTTCCTGGACCTGGATGGCTTCAAGCAGGTGAATGATAATTTTGGCCACCATGTCGGGGATGGCCTGCTCAAGGCAGTCGCAGAACGACTGAACGAAAATGCACGCAGCATGGATACCGTCGCCCGCGTCGGCGGCGATGAGTTCGTCTTCATACTTAACGATGTCGGGAATGCGGATAACGCCGCAACTGTGGCCAATAAAGTCGTGGAATCCCTTGCCAGTCCATTCGTCATCCAGAACAACATCTGCTCGATCGGCGGCAGCATCGGCATCTCGATTTTCCCTGATGACACCGACAAGATGGAAACCCTGGTCAAACTGGCGGACGACGCGATGTACCTGGCCAAGAACAAAGGGAAAAACAACTATCAGTTTTTCAGCGCAATTCCCTATGAGGCGCCGCACGAAGCAACAGGCTAAGCGTATGGGTACTGACCAAGAGCGGAATGCGCTGCGCTACCTTCCGATTGCATATTACATGCAACCCCCACGCAAAACTTATTGATACAACGCCGGAAACCGCTTGCGCAATTGTTCCAGCTTGGGCATGTCGTTGACGACGATATAGGGCTGTCGAGGATGTAGCGCCAAGTAGTTCTGGTGATAGTCCTCAGCCGGATAGAATTGTTGCAGCGGCACGACTTGCGTGACGATGGGCGCAGAAAATGTGTGCGCGGCGGCAAGCTGCTGGATGTAACCTTGCGCAATCTTCTGCTGCTCCGCGCTGGTGTAGAAAATCGCCGAGCGGTATTGGCTGCCGATATCCGGACCCTGGCGATTGAGTTGGGTAGGATCGTGCGCCACGCTGAAAAATACTTGCAGCAGTTGCTGGTAGGAAACCTGCGCAGGATTGAAACGGACGCGCACCGACTCGGCATGGCCGGTATTGCCTTGGCTCACTTGCTCGTAATTCGCCGTAGCCGCGCTGCCGCCGGCATACCCGGATATGACGTCGGACACACCCCTGACATGCTTGAACACCGCATCCACCCCCCAGAAACAGCCTCCGGCGAATACTGCGGTTTGCTCCGCCGGCGCCGCACTGGCGTTCAATGCTGTGCCGAGGCTAAGCAGCAGAAATATGCTGCCAAATAAATTACTGCAGATGAGCTTAATGTGCCGTTTCATGGCGGCGCCTTATCCTGATAAAGAACGTGGAATGGAACTCCACGGTGACGAACCCGGGCCAGCAAGAGCGAGCACCAGCGACAATACCGGCAGGATACAGGGCGAGACAATCACCGACAGGCCGATATCGACCCAGTTCATGCGCTTACACCTTGTCCGGAATGAACCTCAGCGCCACACCATTGTTGCAATACCGCAGACCGGTTGGCTTCGGCCCGTCATTGAACACGTGCCCATGATGTCCTCCGCAGCGTGCGCAATGATATTCGGTACGCGGCGCAATCAACATGAAATCAGCCTTGGTTTCGACATGCCCGGGCAGCACATCATAAAAGCTCGGCCAGCCGGTACCGCTGTCGAACTTGTACCTGGACGGGAATAAATCCAGCCCGCAGGCAGCACAGACGAACATGCCGTTGCGTTTTTCACGATCGAGCGGACTGGTGAAAGGCTGCTCTGTCCCTTCCTGGCGCAGCACGTGGTACTGTTCCGGTGTGAGCAGCCTTTTCCATTCCGCATCAGTCTTGCTGATTTTATCGATGCGCTCCGCTGCCATGGCCTGCTCCGGATCAATGACTCTCAATAAGGCCAGGGTGCCCGCGCTGCCCGCTACCAGTCTTATGAATGTGCGCCTGTCCATACCCCTCCCTATCTTACACATGCTGCGACGTAAGCCTGCCGGCGCGCATACCTTTACATCGGCGGCTTCGTACCATCCGTGCCGACCTGGATACGCTGCGTAATGAAGGTGCCATCGGTGACCTGCTGTGCCGTGAAGAAGACATATGCGCCAGCCTTGAGCAGCGATTTGTCGCCAGGTATGAATGTGACGATGGGCACGCCTGGAGGCACGATGATTTTTTGCATTCCATCCTTGTAACGGAGCGTAAGTTGCTTGCCGTCATTGGTTTCCACAATCGCGTCGACGTTGGCGTTGGTCATGGTGGAGCCGGGTTCGAGGTCCCATTCACGATGTCCCTCTCCCGCACCGCGCAATTCCTCGGGAAACACATGCACCTCACGTGCATACAAGGCGCCATCGGGGCCTTCTTTTACCGCGGTCGCGCCGACGAAACTGCCCTGTTTGATATCAGTCAGCTGGAGCGACTTCAGGCTGCTGACGCCAACATCATCCGCAACCTTCACCTTCAGGTCGTTGCCTTCGCGCGTCTTCACCGCCAAAACATGACCATCAAAACTGGTAATTGCGCCCCGCACCCGCATGAAGGTTTGTGCGTGCGCAAGCGCATTCATCAGCCCGAACAAGACCAAACCGGTCAACAACCATGCTTTAAGCCAGTTCAGCATTTCAATTTTCGCTGCTCTCATTTCGAGGTGACACTGATGCACTTTTCAACACCGGTTGGTACATGTGCCTTGGTGTTAACCACGAGACATATCTGATGCTTGCCGGGCGCAAGCGGTTCAACCTCTGTGGTTCCCCTGAGTGGACGGATGACATCCATCCGCTTGCCATCCACGTTGAGATGAAGATGATCCCCTTCAGAACCGGGAACCGCCTCATAACTTACTCTTACCTTGTCATGGGAGGTGACCGTCCCGCCGTCGTCAGGCGAAGTGATCTTGACTTCTCCGCCTGCGGCAAACGCCATACCTGGTCCGAAAAGGCATGCAAAAAGTATAGGCTTCAGAATTTTATTCATGATGCTACAAACTTTGCATGCCCCTTTGTCCAACATGTGTACCGTCTTGCTGGCGTCACTGTGCATTGTTTTTTTCTTCATGACATTTCTCCTCAAGGTACTGTTGGGTAGGAAGATGTTAGTACTACACCCATTGCAACGGAATAAGAAAACCGCTTAATTTGAATAACTTGAGCTAAGTGAAATCCTTAATCTGAATCTCCACTGAGCCACAAGGAACCTTTGAGCCTTAAACTTGGGTCTGACAAAAGACTTTTTTATGATCAGCAAGCGCCCGGATCGAAACGGTGAATCAGACCATCGAGCGGTACAATGCGATGGCCGAAATGTCACCGCAGGCCGGACTCCGATGCTTGAGAGCAGGCCTCAAGGAGGTCAACATGTCCTATCATTTCCCTGAAATGGCTCACACCGCTGTTTCCAGCACGACCGCAGGTGCGATCTATACCTGCCCCATGCACCCCGAAATACGCCAGCCTTCTCCGGGAATTTGTCCGAAGTGCAACATGAAACTTGTGGCGGAATCACCCGTTGCATCGGCAACAGGATTAACCAGGCCGATTCAATTTGGGGCAGGAGCATTTGTGTTATTGCTCGCCATCTATTTCGGAGTAGTCGGCCTGATTTCCGGGATGAATTTTGCAGTCGAAGAATTCACGAAATTCTGGTATTTCATTGTGCCTCTCGCGGTGGGTTTTGGCATTCAGGTCGGGCTTTACACATACCTCAAGGACCTTGTGGGGCAACACGGTGCATCAGGCAAAGTGGTTGCGGTATCGGGTACGACCTCTACAGCCGCGATGGTTTCCTGCTGCGCCCATTACCTGGCCAACATCTTGCCCATTCTGGGAGTCACCGGCTTCCTCACTATCGTTGGAGAATATCAGGTCGAATTATTCTGGCTTGGCTTGGCCTTTAACGCTGCCGGCATCCTGTATGTCGCATCGAAAGTTATTCAAGCTTCCAGGGAGCATAAAAAATGCTGAAACAGCTAATGATTGTTTTTGTTTTTGCGACCATGACTGCCTTTCCCTATGTGCGTGATTCTGGGATGGTCAAAATCATTTCGGCGAGCAATGCAGCGGAGTTTGGGCAAGCGCCGCAAATAAATGATGAACGTGGCATAAAGGTAACCGTCACTCGGCAAAACACATTGAACGAAGCGACAACATTGGCATTTGAAGTGATCCTGGAAACCCATACACGGGACTTGAGCGATGACTTGACCAAGTCTTCCGTGCTGGTTGCGGATGGCAAACAATATATGCCCTTGGGCTGGAAAGGTGCACCGCCGGGAGGCCATCATCGCAAGGGTTTATTGCGCTTCAAGGCGATTGTCCCGCAACCGAAAACGATGGAACTGCAAATACGCCTTGCAGGCGACCCCTCTCCAAGAAGCTTCAAATGGCTGCTGAAGTGAGAAGCTGAAATTACGCTACACAACTTTGCCCACCACTGGTGTAGGGCTACGGGGGTGTGATGAATGCAGAAGCAGATACTTTAGAACGGGCAGATGCCGCCTTCTCCGAGGCGTTAGTCGAGGCGTTGGATATTCGTGAGCATGAAACCGGATCGCACTCCAAACGGGTAGCCTGTCATACCCTGGTGCTGGCGCGCCGTTTCACCACGGACCCTCATCAACTGCACCAGATTTACTGGGGGGCACTGCTGCATGATATCGGGAAGATCGGCGTGTCCGATGCTGTTCTGTTGAATCAGGGAGCGCTCAATAAAAATGAGTGGGAGGAAATGCGGAGTCATCCCGAAAAGGGCTACCACATTGTCTCGCAAATTCCCGGCATGGTAGAAGCCGCCGAAATCGTGCGCAGCCACGAGGAGCGTTTCGATGGCAGCGGCTATCCACGCGGGTTACGCGGTGAACAAATCTGTTTTGGCGCGCGGCTCTTTGCCGTAATCGATACGCTGGACGCAATTACTTCTGATCGCCCTTATCGCAAAGCAAGCTCATTCGAACAGGCGCGTGATGAAATTGTAAAAATGAGCGGAACACAATTTGACCCGCTGGCGGTACAGGCCTTTTTGGCAGAGGAAACAACGCTGCGCGAAATGGTGGACGCCAAGTGCATGCAGTCGAATGGCGCGTCCCTCTCGTCAAACACAAATGCAAGGAGCGGGCCATGACACCCAACATTGATCCGGTTTGCGGCATGAAGGTTGCCGACGACACACCGCATCAACTGGAGCATGCAGGCCAGCACTATCGCTTTTGCTCACGGCACTGCATGGATAAGTTTCAGGCGAATCCCGCCGCATATTCCAAACCGAGCTCGGCGCAGCCTCCTGTTGCACGCAGTGGCGTGATGTATACCTGCCCGATGCACCCGGAGATTCGCCAGCCTGCACCGGGAAACTGCCCGAAGTGTGGCATGGCGCTGGAGCCGGAATCTCCTTCCGTTCCGGGAGCGGTCGAATACACCTGCCCGATGCATCCCGAGGTGGTGCGCAACGCGCCGGGCAATTGCCCGATATGCGGCATGGCGCTGGAGCCGCGCAACGTTCCGACGGAAGACAATGCTGAATTGCGCGACATGACGCGGCGCTTCTGGGTGAGTGCAGCGCTGGCCCTGCCGGTATTTCTGATGGCAATGGTTACGGACCTGCTGCCGCAAGCGATGCCCCAAGTGAAATCCTGGCCCGTTTCGATGACGGCGCTGCAATGGCTGGAGTTTGCGCTGGCGACGCCGGTGGTGCTATGGGGCGGCTGGCCGATCTTCCAGCGCGGCTGGGCCTCCATCGTCAACCGCAGCCTCAACATGTTTACCCTGATCGCGCTGGG
>JAUQWW010000059.1 GCA_030834965.1 Gallionellaceae bacterium
CCGTCGTTCAGACTAAGCCAACCTTCACCGGCAGCTACCCGACAGATTGCCGACGCATTGCGGAGCAACTCCCGACGGCAGAAAGGCCGAGTTGTGCGAATTTGACCTGCGGCAGGTCACGAAGTAACAGCAGCCGTTCAAGCGATCGTCGTCAGGCCGGGACGAACTTCCGCTCGTGGCCGCAAGCGCCCCTCCAGAAACATATCACCGTCCCGCAGCGACTGACTTTGGCGCCGTCTCAGCGCCGCCCGCGGCGGCGCCAGTCCCACCACACCTTCAGCCGCCACAGCCAGGTGGCGAGCAGCCAGGCGGCGAGGCCGGCGGCGCTGGCCATGACCGCCATGCCGAGCAGCAGCGGGCGGCCGAGCGCGGCGATGCGCGCCCACCAATAGGCCGCCCAGCCGAGCGCGCCCGGCTCGCGCAGTGCGGCGGGCGCGGCGGCCTGGCGCGGCGCCTCCTCGCCGAGGATCGCGCTGCCGATGCGGTAGGCGGCGTAGTAGAGCGGCGCGTAGGTGACCGGATTGCTCACCAGCGTGCTCGCCACGGCGGTGGGAAGATTGGCACGCAGGACGATGGCGGCGGCGGCCGAGAGCGGGATCTGCGCGATGGGGATCAGCAGGCCGAAGAACACGCCGATGGCCACGCCGAGGGCGACGCCGCGGCGGGTCAGGCGCCACAGGCGCGGATGCTGCATCGCCGGCGCCAGCCAGCGCAGCCAGCGGTGGGCGCGCAGGTGCTCGGGATCGGGCAGCAGGCGGCGCAGGAATTCGCGCACGGCTCGGAATTCCGCCCTCAGGCGCCGACGATCAGGCGCCGGCGCAGGAATTTCTCGATCTCCAGCAGCACCAGCAGCGCGACGCCGACCGCCACGATCTGCAAACCGGTGGCGAAGGACAGCGGGCGGCTATGGAAGAAGGTCTCCATGAAGGGCGCGTAGGTGAACAGCAGCTGCAGGGCGAACACCGCGAACACCGCAATCAGGACCGGTTTGGTGCCCTTGACGCCCTCGAAGGTGAACGACTGCGCGCGCAGGTAGCGCACGCTGAAGAGGTAGAACACTTCCATCGCCACCAGGGTGTTCACGGCGATGGTGCGCGCCTCCTCGATGGGGGCGCCACGCATCAGCGCCAGCTCGAACATGCCGAAGATGCCGGCCATGAACAGCCCCGACACCAGCACCACGCGCCACATCAGGAAACCGGAGAGGATCGGCTCGCCAGGCGGGCGCGGCCGGCGGCGCATGACCTCGCGCTCGGTCGGCTCGAAGGCCAGCACCATGGCCAGCGCCACCGAGCTGACCATGTTCACCCAGAGGATCTGCACCGGAGTGATCGGCAAAGTCAGTCCCAGCAGGACGGCGATGACCAGTGAGAGCGACTCGCCGCCGTTGATCGGCAACAGAAAGGTGATGGCCTTCTTCAGGTTGTCGTACACCGTGCGGCCCTCTTCGACGGCGTGGGCGATGGAGGCGAAGTTATCGTCGGCGAGCACCATTTCGGCAGCTTCCTTGGCCGCCTCGGTGCCCTTTAGGCCCATCGCCACGCCGACGTCGGCGGCTTTCAGCGCGGGCGCGTCGTTCACGCCGTCGCCGGTCATGGCGACGATTTCACCTTCGGCCTGCAATGCCTGCACCAGGCGCAACTTGTGCTCGGGGCTGGCGCGGGCGAAGACGTCGATGTCACGCACTGCCTCCCGCAAGGCTGCTTCGTTCATTGCTTCAATATCGGCGCCGATCAGCGCCTTGTCATCGCTCGCCAGCCCCATGACGCGCGCAATCGCGACCGCCGTGACCGCGTGGTCGCCCGTGATCATCTTCACGCGAATGCCGGCGGCATGACAGGCGACAACGGCGCGGATCGCTTCCTCGCGCGGCGGGTCCATGATGCCGGCGAGCGCCAGCAACGTGAACCCACCCTTGACATCGTCGAAGCTCAACTCGCGCTTGCCGCTCTCCATGGTCGCGAAGGCCAGCGCCAGAACACGAAAGCCTGCGGTGGCGAGCGCCTCGATCTGTGCGTGCCAGAAGGCGGGGTCGATCTGCCGGTCCTCGCCATCCTGTCGCTGTTGTGCGCACATGCCGATCACTTGCTCAGGCGCGCCCTTGATGAAGGCGAACGCGTGTCCGCTGTGGTCGTGATGCAGCGTCGCCATGAAGCGATGCTCGGACTCGAACGGTATGACGTCGATACGCGGCAGCGCCTCCGCCTCGAAACGCGCATCCAGGCCGGCCTTGAAAGCCAGGGTCAGCAGCGCACCCTCGGTCGGGTCACCTTCAAGCTTCCATTCTCCGTCTTGCTCGTGCAGGGTCGCGTCGTTGCACAGCAGCGCGGCGCGGGCGATGTCGGCGAATTCGGCAGCATCGACATCGACACCATCCACGGCAAAGCCCCCGTGCGGCGCATAGCCTACGCCCGCCACCGCGATCGTCTTTTCCGTCGTGACGAGCCGCTGCACGGTCATCTCGTTCCGGGTCAGCGTGCCGGTCTTGTCCGAACAGATGGTGGTCACCGCGCCCAGCGTCTCGACCGCCGGCATGCGGCGGATGATGGCGTTGCGCTGCGCCATGCGCTGCACGCCGATGGCCAGCGTGATGGTCATGATCGCCGGCAAGCCTTCCGGAATCAACGCCACCGCGATGCCCACCGCAGCGAGGAACATTTCGCCCGCCGGCTGGCCGTGCACCAGCATGCCGAAGGCGAGCGCGAAACCGGCCAGCAGCAGGATAGCCGCGGTCAGCCTGCGGCCAAAGCCGGCCATCTGCTTCAGGAGCGGCGTGTCGACGCTCTCGACATCGGCCAGCATCTTGCCGATGCGGCCGATCTCGGTGGCGTCGCCCGTGGCGACGACCACGCCGCGCCCCTGGCCGAACACGACCAGCGTGCCTGAATACGCCATCGAAGTGCGGTCGCCGATCGGCACGTCCTCCGCTACGGCATCCGGAGACTTTTCCACCGGCTCGGATTCGCCGGTCAGTGCGGCCTCCTCGATGCGCAGGTTGCGCAGCCCAATCAGGCGCAGATCGGCCGGCACCTTGTCGCCGGAGGCCAGCAGCACGATGTCGCCGGGAACAAGGCCCTCGGCGGCGATTTCCCGGCGCAGGCCATCGCGCATGACCATGGCATGCAGCGACAGCATGTTGCGAATGGCATCGAGGGATTTTTCCGCCTTGCCTTCCTGGATGAAGCCGATCAGCGCGTTGATGAGCACCACGCCGAGGATCACGCCGGTATCCACCCAGTGCCCGAGTGCGCCGGTGACCACAGATGCGCCGAGCAGCACATAGATCAGCACGTTATGGAACTGCAGCAGGAAGCGCAGCAGCGGTCCGCGCTTTTTCGGCGGCGTGAGGCGATTGGGGCCGTGCGCGGCGAGACGGCGCGCCGCCTCTGCTGCGCTCAGTCCGGCGGGACCGGATTGCTGCGCCGCAAGTGCTTCGTCTGCCGAAAGCTGATGCCAGGATTGCTGTGTCATGCTTGCCTCCGGTTCATTCAGGACCATAATTCAAACCACAGAGCGCACAGAGAGGGTGCGGTGCTCATGACCTTCTCCCTGCACATCCCTTGAGTGAGCCGCCGTTACTTGATGAGCCTTGGGTTTTTCTCCGTGGCCTCTGTGTTCTTTGTGGACGATTTTTCAAATTCATTTTCCAGCATCGTCAATTTCCTCGCTGCATTCTGGCGCGCTCCGGTGCAGCGCCGCCTTGGCCAGCAGATGGGCGGACACCGGCGCGGTGATGAACAGGAACACCATCACCGCGATCTCGTGCAGGCTGAAGCCCTGCTGTGTGGCGGTGAAATAAACGGCGGAGGCCAGCACCATCGCGCCCACGCCCAGCGTGGTCGCCTTGGTCGGGCCGTGCAGGCGGGTGAAAAAGTCCGGCAGCCGCGCCAGCCCGACCGAGCCCAGCAGTGCAAACGCTGCTCCCAGCAGGATCAGGGATGCGACAACGAATTCGATGACAAGGTTCATTCGATGATGTCTCCGCGCAACAGGAATTTGCACAGCGCCACGGTGGCGACAAATCCCATCGCGGCAAGGATCAGCGCCGCCTCGAAATATGCGGAGCTGGCCGCGCGAATGCCGAACAGCACCAGCAGCGCGATGGCGTTGATGTTCAGCGTGTCGAGCGCGAGGATGCGGTCGGTGATGTCCGGCCCGCGCAGCAGCCGCCACAGGTTCAGCAGCACGGCGATGCCTATGAGCACGAAGCCGATTTCGATGGCAAAATTTAGCATGAAAATATCTCCCGGATCGGTGTTTCATAACGCAGTTTGATGACACGGACCAGCGCATCCGGGTCGGGCGCGTCAAGTGCGTGCAGGTGCAGCACCCAGCGATCGCGGTCCACATCGACCGATACCGTGCCCGGCGTCAGCGATACGATGCTGCTCAGAATCGTCGCAACAAACGGGTCGCGCAAGTCCAGCGGCACTTCGACGAAGGCCGGGCTGAGGCTTGCCACCGGCCCGACCACGCGGCGCGCCACCGCCCAGTTGGCGACCAGCATATCCCAGGCCACCCGCGCGGCGAACTTCAGCGCCACAACCGGGCGGGCCAGCCGTGGCGCATCCGGCCAGAAGCGCCGCGTGACGAACGGCATCACCAGCGCGAGCAGGCCGCCAAGCAGCAGCGCGCCCAGCGAGGCTGCATTGGTCAGCGCCGCCCACAGCAGGAACAGTGCGAGTGATAGCGCGGGACGCGGGATCAGGCGGCGCATCATGGTCTGGCCTCACGTGCGATGTTTGCGCGCTCCGCACCGAGCACGGCGGCGATGTAGGCCTGCGGGTCGTGCAACTGGGCGGCGGCACGCGCCGCGTAATCCGCCACCGGGCGCGCGAACAGCGCGAGCAGGATGGCAGGCGATACCAGCAGCAGAATGGCCGTTGCCCGCTGCCAGCCCACGGCTGGCGCAGCGGTGGGCGGCATGTCGGGTTTTCTCGCCCAGAACAGGCGGCTGCCGCCCCGCGCCAGCGCCATCATCACCAGCAGCCCGGAAATCAGCAGCACGCTCCATATCTCCACAGCCGATCCGCTGTCGCGCAACGCGGAGAGCAGCATCAGCTTGCCGAGGAAACCTGCGAACGGCGGCAGCCCGGCCGCGCTGGCGGCGGCCAGCAGGAAAGCCAGAGCCAGCCAGGGCGCATGAAACACAGGGCCGCTCTTGAAAGCGTCGGCAAATGCGCCACGCCGTTCGGCAATCGGCTCCGCCAGCAGGAACAGCGTGGCGGCGACTAATGTGGATTGCAGCAAATAATACAGTGCGGCGGCGGTCACCGTGCTCTGCGCAAAGGCGGGTGCAACCAGCAATGTGCCCGCGGAACCCAGCACCAGCCAGGCGGCGAGGTCGCGCAGGCGCGGCGCGGCGAGCGCGCCGAGCGCTGCGAAGACGATGGTGGCCAGCGCCAGAGGGACTAGCCAGCCGTCCAGCAGATCTGTTGTTGTTGCTGCCGCAGGTGACAAGGCGATGGCCTGCACGCGCAGGATGGAGACGATGCCGACCTTGGTCATGATGACGAACAGCGCGGCGACCGGCGCACCGGCGGCGGCATAGGCATGCGGCAACCAGAACGACAGCGGCAGCAGCGCGGCCTTCAGCGCAAACACGGCGATCAGCAGCACGCAGGCGAGCCGCGCCAGCGCGATGTCGATGCCCGGTGCTTGCAGGCGCAACGCGACGTCAGCCAGGTTCAGTGTGCCGAGCGAGCCATACAGCATGCCCAGCGCGATCAGGAACAATGCGGATCCGGCCAGATTCAGCGCCACATAAGCCAGCCCGGCGCGGGTGCGCGCCATGCCGCCACCATGCGCCAGCAGCGCGTAGGAGGCGAGCAGCATTACCTCGAAGAACACGAACAGATTGAACAGATCGCCGGTCAGGAACGCGCCCTGCAAGCCGAAAATCTGCAACTGGAACAGCGGGTGAAAATGCCGGCCGCGCTCGTCGAAACCGGCGCTGGCATATAGTAGCGCCGCACTGGACAGCAGCGCGGTGAGCAGCGCCATCGCGGCAGCCAGCCGGTCCACCGCCAGCACGATGCCAAACGGCGCTGACCAGTTGCCCAGCGCATACACCAGCACCGCGCCCGCATCCGCCAACTGCACCAGCCAGAGCGCGGCGCATACGCCGAGCAATGCCGAGGCCATCCCGATGGCGCGCTGCGCGGCGACGCCGTAGCCCTTCGCCGCCAGTTGCAGCAGCGCTGCGGCGAACGGGATCAGGATGGGCAGGATGGCGGCGTGCTGGGTCATGCACCCCCCCAATTCGATATGGATAGTTCACCAAGGCATACCGAAAAACCCGTCATTCCCGCGCAGACGGGAATCCAGTCGAGAAACAAATCCCCCGCGTAGCGGGACAAAATTGAGCTGTTGCCCGTTTCGCGGAGTATTTTTATTGCTGGATTCCCGCCTGCGCGGGAATGACGGATTGGTGAATTATTCGGATTCACAGTTTTTCTTTCACATCCACATGGTCGTTGCCGGATTCGGCCAGTGCGCGCAGCGCCAGCATCACCAGGTAGGCGGTCATGCCGAAGCCGATGACGATGGCGGTCAGCACCAGCGCCTGCGGCAGCGGGTCGGTGTAAGCCGCACCGTTGCGGATCAGCGGCGGTACACCCATTTGCAGGCGTCCGCTGGCGAACAGGAACAGATTCACCGCATAAGACAGGAGCGTCAGCCCCAGCACCAGCGAAAACGTGCGCGCGCGCAATATCAGGAACACGCCGCAGGCGGTGAGGATGCCGATGGCGCTGGAGAGCAGTGCTTCCATCAGGTTTTCTCCTCATGGTAAAGGGATAGTTTGCCGAGCTCGGCCAGCACCATCAGCACCACGCTGACCACCACCAGATACACGCCGAGGTCGAACACCAGCGCCGAGGCCAGTTCGATCTCCCCGATCAGCGGCAGCGTGATGTGGCCGTGCGCGGTAGTGAGGAATGGGAAGCCGAACAGCCAGCTCAGCGCGCCGATTCCGGCGGCAGCGGCGAGGCCTGCCGCAAGAAATAGCGGCAGGCGCTGCGGCAAGCGCGCAGCAGCGAAACCAATGCCGCTGGCCAGATATTGCAGGATCAGCGCCACGCCGGTGACCAGCCCGGCGACGAAGCCGCCGCCCGGCAGGTTGTGGCCGCGCAGGAAGATGAACACCGACACCATCAGCGCCAGCGGCAGCAGCGGACGCATCAGCATCTGCAGGAACAGCGGGTGCCGCTCGCGTGCCCAGAGGCGTCCGTCGGCGTCATGCGTCGGCGCCTGCAGGATCAGCTTGTCGAGCAGCGCATGCGCGGCCAGGCCGACCATCGCCAGCACGGTGATCTCGCCCAGCGTGTCGAAGCCGCGGAAGTCCACCAGGATGACGTTCACCGCATTGCTGCCGCCTCCGCCCGGCACGGACTGGGCGAGATAAAAATTGGAAATTGTCTCGAACGGCGAAGTGAGCATCGCGTAGGCAGCCGCGCCCAGCCCGACACCGGCAGCGCTTGCCAGCGCCGCGTCACGCATGATGCGCTGCATCGAATCCTCTGCGGGCGAGGCCGGCGGCAGGTAATGCAGCGCCAGCAACAGCAGCACGATGCTGACCACCTCGACCGCAAGCTGGGTCAATGCAAGGTCAGGCGCCGAGAAACGCACAAAGGTCAGCGCCACGATCAGGCCGATTACGCTGGCGAACACGATGGCGGCGAGGCGCTGGCGATGCAGCACCACCACGCCTGCTGCGGCCAGCGCCAGCATCAGCAAAGCAACGATACTGGCCGCATCAGCAGGTTGCGTGACGACAGGCAGCGGGCTTGCGGGCGCAGAGAACCATGCCCAGCCGCCGAGCGCCAGCACGAAGGTGAAGAACAGCGCAAGGTAGCGTTGCAGCGAAGCGTTGTCCAGCCGGTTCACCAGCGCCGCCGAAAACCCGGCCAGCCCGTTGTGAAACCGCTCGAACACGATGCTGGCATGAACCGACGGCAACCTTTCGTAAAAGGCATACAGCGGATGGCGCAGCGCATACAGCGTGATGCCGCCGCCCAGCGCGACCAGGCTCATCAGGAACGGCGCGTTGAAGCCGTGCCACACCGCCAGATGGAATGCGGGCAGTTCCTGTTGCAGCACCGCACTGGCGGCGACATGCAATATCGGTGCAATGCTCCACTGCGGAAAGATGCCGACCAGCAGGCACAGCACCACCAGCACCTCGACCGGCGCGCGCATCCAGCGCGGCGGTTCGTGCGGCTGGCGCGGCAGGTCGATGGGTTCGCCGTTGAAGAACACGTCATGGATGAAACGCGCAGAATAGCCCACGGCGAGGATGCCGGCGAGCGTCGCGAAGGCCGGCAGCAGCCAGCGCATCTCGTCGAACACCGGATGACCGACCGTCTCGGCGAAGAACATCTCCTTGCTGAGAAAACCGTTGAGCAGCGGCACGCCCGCCATCGAACCGGCGGCGACGATCGCCAGCGTCGCGGTGACCGGCATGAACTTGAACAGCCCGTTCACGCGGCGCATGTCACGCGTGCCGCATTCGTGATCGACGATGCCGGCGGCCATGAACAGTGAGGCCTTGAAGATCGCGTGGTTGATGATGTGGAACACGCCCGCCACTGCGGACAGCCTTGTATCCAGGCCGAACAGCAGCGTGATGAGGCCGAGGTGGCTGATGGTGGAATAGGCCAGCAGCCCCTTGAAGTCGTAGCGGTAGAAGGCGATATAGGCGGCATACACCAACGTGATCGCGCCGGTGCCGCTGACCACCCAGAACCACAGCTCGCTGCCGGCCAGCGCCGGGTGCAGGCGCGCCAGCAGGAACACGCCCGCCTTCACCATGGTAGCTGAATGCAGGTAGGCGGATACCGGCGTGGGCGCCGCCATCGCCTGCGGCAGCCAGAAATGGAACGGGAATTGCGCCGACTTGGTGAAGGCGCCGAGCAGGACGAGAATCAGCATGGGCGCATACAGGTCATGATTGCGGATATGCTCGCCCGCCGCCAGCACCTGCGTCAGCTCGAAGCTGCCGGCGATATGGCCGAGCAGCAAGACACCTGCGAACAGCGCCAGCCCGCCACCACCGGTAACCGCAAACGCGATACGCGCGGCGAGACGCGACTCGTGGCTCTCGCGTTTGTATGAGATCAGCAGGAAGGACGACAGGCTGGTGATCTCCCAGAACACCACCAGCAACAGCAGGTTCTCGGACAGCACCACCCCGAGCATTGCGGCCATGAACAGCAGCAGCAGGGTGTAAAAGCGGCCAAGGGTGTCGTGTTTCGGCAGATAGTAATAGGCATACAGTGTGACCAGCAGCCCAATGCCGAGAATCAGCAGGCTGAACATCAGGCTCAAGCCGTCGAGCCGGAAGGACAGCGCCAGCCCCCAGTCCGGCAGCCAGGCGAAACTTGCCAGCAGCGTGGTTCCACCCATCACCGGCGCCACCAGCGGCGCCAGCACCGTCAGGCAAGCCGCCATCACCAGCGCGGCCGCCAGCGCCGCGTAGCCGCGCCCGCAGCGTTGCAGCAGCAACGGCAGCGGGCTGGCCGCGAATGCCACGATGATGATTGCGATGAGCAGGTGGACTGGTTCCATGGCGGTATCTTACCCAAGCCTGCGGAATCGGGGATTGAAATCGGTTACATGTACGCAAATTCAGCGGCTTGGCCGCAGCTGTGGCCGATGCAGAAAAACGCACCCATCAGAACACGAGTGGCGCGATCTCTTCCACCATGCCGCCGATGAGATCGGGGTCGCTGTCCGGTGCAAGCACGCTGGCATCGCCCATCTGTCCGGTCAACTCCAGCTTGAATGTGTCGCCTGTCTTGTGCAGGCGCGATTTGCCGCCGCAGGCGCGGCAATAGACGTAATCGCCATCCTGCTGAGAGCGGCGCAACGCGATGGGTGCACTGCACGACGGACAGCTTTGCAGCGGCATGCCCGGCTCACTGTGTCCGACGATGTGCGCCAGATGTCCGGACGGACGCAACGCCAGAAAGCCTTTGCCGAGTCTGGCATCAACCTGTGCGCCCAGCTCATCGCCGATGATGGTGAAGGCGTTTTCCACCGGCATTCCCTTGCGGTAGGCGCGCGTGCTGGTCATCGCATCGAAGGCATCGGCGATGCTGACGATGCGCGCCACTTCGGGTATGACCTCCCCGGCCAGCGCGTTCGGGTAACCGTTGCCGTCCGGCCGCCAAGCCGAGCAACGAGTTCAACAACGATTCCTTTTCAGTCATGGCTGCATCTCCTGAACAGTAATTCCGGAAACCCCGGTTAGCTCCATGAATACCTCGCGCGCTCTGTGAGCTCTGTGGCTTGAAGGATCATGGAAGCGCCAGTAGGCACGCATCAACAGCAGGCGCAACTCTCGCTGCCGTCTGTTTTGACATCAAAAGGCATCGCCGCGCCGCATCCCTCGAACAAGCCGTAATGCCGATCGAAATTGCCGATGAAATCGAAGTGCGGGGCAAAGCGCGTGTCCTGCAGCATGCGCCAGGTGTTGCCGCACACCGGGAACACGCGGCCAGTTTCGATGTGGTGATGCTTGTCCAGCACGAAACGCGATGGATGATCGGGGATGCTGCCGCGGTAGATCACCGCCTGGCCGTAGTCTTCGCACGCCGTTTCCAGGCCGTGAAGCTTGAACAGCCGATAGGTTGCCGAGAAAAACTTCAGGTTGCCCACGCGCGGCGCAAGCTTGGCATCGGTAATTTCCAGCGGACGGTCCTCGACCAGACGCGGGTCGGCGAAACCGTGGCGATGCGCGAGGCGGATGAAATCGTTCCAGTACAGCGCGCCCCCCAGGCATTCGCCATACAGCACCGGATCGTCACGCACCGTTTCCGGCACGCGGCGGTCGGCATAGACATCGGAGAAATAGAACTCGCCGCCATTCTTCAACAGGCGGTACACGCCCCGCAGCACCGCATCCTTGTCCGGAGAAAGATTGACCACGCAATTCGACACGATGACATCGAAGCTGCCGGGTGCGAGATCCAGCGCGTCGAGTTTTTCGATATAGCCTTCCATAAAGCGCACATTGGCGTAGCCGAACTGTTCGGCGTGATAAGCGCGATGCTGTTCGGCCACCGCCAGTTGCTCCGGTGTCATGTCGACCCCGATGACCTCTCCGGTCTTGCCTGCCAGCTGTGCCAGCGCATACACATCCCGCCCGGAACCGCTGCCCAGGTCGAGCACGCGAAGGCCTTCGAGCAAAGGCGGACACACCAGCCCGCAGCCATAATAGCGCGACAGCACTTCGGGGTGGACGCGTGCCAGCAGCGGCTTGAGCCAGCCGGGCGCCGCGCTGGCATCGCAGCAGGCGCTGGTTTTCAGGTCATCCGAATGTTGTAACTGCTTGCCGTAATAGTCCTGAACGATGTCATGCATGATGTAGCCCTCGTCATTGAATGCGCTAAAGGTTTGTCGGGCAGATCAAAATTCCTTACACGAGCCCTTAACCGGGGTTAAAGGAACAGGCTGCATCCCGGGCGACAAAATGAAAATCCGCAAACCCGGCATGGGCTCGCTCGCCCGTGTTGTCGGTGTCCGAAGCGACCGAGAGCTGAATCATGCGCGCCTGCCCGGACCCGAACTCGGCGACCACATCCTGCTGCACATCATGGCGTGCGACGACCCACTTTCCTGCGTTGGCCGCACCGGACTCGGCCACGATCATGCGCGTGCGCTCGGTGTAGGCATTTGGCCTGCGTGTGCCGACCGCATAGCGGTTGTCCCACACGTAGTTGAGCGCGGCATCCGGCACCGCATCGCCATAGATGCTGCGCGCCAGCTTGAGCCTGGTGCGGGTAATAAAGCCCAACTCGGAGGGCGGCAGGGTGAATGACACATACACGCGTGCGGCGTAATCATCGCCTGCCTTGGTCGCCATGTCCGCCTTGACCAGCGGCGCATCCACGCGCCAGCGCCAGCACAGCACCGGCGTGCGATGCAGATCGACTTCCACCGGACGCGCCAATAGCGCCATGCTCTGCTCGGCAGTCGCTTCGATTGCGGACACACCCTCCCAGTGCGTGAGCCGGTAATGAGTGGGCGGAATTTTCTTGTCCAGTTGCACGACCTGCCAGGGTGCGGGCACCTTCGCGGACTCATGCTCAAAACGATCCAGCCATACGACTTCGGCCGCCTGCACGCCGCATGACATCGCCAGCAAGCACGCCATCCCGGCCTTACGCACTTTCATGTTTGCCCCATTCCCCCTGTCAACAACTTCAAATCCTGCGGCTCATCCACATCGTGCAGCATCCGGCCAACATGCACCTTCCAGTCCAGCCTTCCGATGCGTGAAATCGTGATGCCGGCGACCGCATCGGTGCTCCACGGCATGTCGCTGAACAGCAAGGCGCTGAACTGCGCCAGCCCCAGCAGCGCATAGCCGCCATCACGGGTGCAATGAATGACGGCAGCGTTTTCATGCAAGGCTTGCGCTGCCTCGCGCAGCAAGTCCGCCGACATTTCCACGCAGTCCGCACCGATCAGCACAACGGCTTCTCCGCGCGCCACTGCCCGTTCCGCAGCACGTGCCATACGCGCGCCGAGATCGCCCGCACCCTGATCCGAAATCTCGATGCCGTCCGGCAGATGGGTGTCGCGCCACGCGGCATCATCGATGGCCGGTGTGGCACTCAGCTCCACGCTGCCGATGCCGGCAGCGAGCGCCTCATCCAGGGTGCACAACAGCATGTGCCGCGCCAGCGCCGCTGCGCCTGCCGCACCCAGCGCGGGAATCAAGCGTGTCTTGGCAAAGCCGGGTTGGGGCGCCTTGGCGAAGAGGATTATGCGCACGGGTTTCACCGGTACCGCCCCGCCAGTTTCGCCGCATCCGCGCCGCGCCAATACGCCCAGCGCAGCCGCCACATCAGCACGATGGTGCGCCACACACCGCGCGTCTCCCAGCGGCGGCCGGAGGTGAGCACGCAGGCTGCAATGCAGGCCGGGCGCGAAAGCGCTTTCAGGCGCTTGCTCATTTCGATATCTTCCATCAGCGGCTGCTCCGGGAAGCCGCGCAGTTGCTCGAACACATCGCGGCGCACGAAGATCGCCTGATCGCCGGTGGCGATGCCGGTCAGGCGCGAGCGCCAATTCATCATGCGGCTGACCACGCGCAACATGAACGGCCGCCCGCTGATGCACACATCGAAACGCCCCCAGCAATGATCGTTGGCCTCGAGCGCTTGCGTGATGTGATGCACTGCGCACTGCGGCAGGCGCGTGTCGGCATGCAGGAACAACAGCACCTCACCGTTGGCGAGCGCTGCGCCGGCATTCATCTGGCGCGCCCTGCCGCGTTCCGCCTGCATCACGGTGAACCCTGCCGCTTCGGCGAGCCGGGCCGAACCATCCGTGCTGCCGCCATCGGCAAAGATCACTTCGCAGCCCGCGCGCCGGAACGGCAGCACATGTGCAATCAGCTCCGGCAATTGCGCGGCTTCGTCGAGCATGGGCACGATGATGGAGAGTTGCACGTTAATCCGAAACTCGCATAGCGATTCGTTCGCGCCCTCGCCCGCTTGCGGGAGAGGGTTGGGGTGAGGGAAACAGGCATCGCGGGGGGACAAATTATTTACCATGCCTGTTAGCCTCGTTTCCAGGCGTGATAGCGCGCCAGCCAGGCCAGCACCTGTTGCGGCGCATGGGCGCGCTTCCATGCTCCGGCTGCGTATTTGTTCGCTTCCGCCAGCGTCGGGTAGATATGGATGGTGCCGAGTATCTTGTTCAACCCCAGCCCGTGCTTCATCGCCAGCACGAATTCCGCCAGCAGGTCGCCGGCGTGTTCGCCGGCGATGGTGACGCCGAGTATCCTGTCCTTGCCGGGCACCGTCAGCACTTTGACGAAACCCTGCGCTGTGCCATCGGCGATGGCGCGGTCGAGATCGTCGATGCCATATTTCGTGACCTCGACCGCGATGCCCTGCTCGCGCGCCTCCTGCTCGTTCAGGCCGACGCGCGCGACTTCCGGCTCGATGAAAGTCGCCCAGGGGATGACCGAGTAATCCACCCTGAACTTCCTGAAACCGCCGAGCAGCGCGTTCACGGCCGCATACCAGGCCTGATGCGCAGCGGTGTGGGTGAACTGGTACGGCCCGGCGACATCGCCCGCCGCGAAGATGTTCGGGTACAACGTTTCCAGGTACGCATTGGTGGTGACGGTGCGCTGGGTGGGGATGCCCAGCTCTTCCAGGCCGAAGCCATTCAGGCGCGCGCTGCGGCCGACCGCGCAGATCAGCGCATCGAATTCGATGCGGCGCGACTGGCCGTCATGCTCCACCATGATGTATTTGTGCTCACCTTCCTTTCCGCAACGCACCGCCTTGTAGCCGGTCAGCACCTCCACCCCGTCAGCGGCGAGTGATGCGCGCGCCAGTTCCGAGACTTCCTCATCCTCGCGGATCATGATGCGCGGCGCCATTTCGATTTGTGTGACCCGCGATCCCAGCCGCGCGAAACTCTGCGCCAGCTCGCATCCGATCGGCCCGCCGCCCAGCACCACCAGGTGCTCGGGCGGCGCATCCAGTTCGGCGAAGGTTGACCAGAGCGTGTCGCTGGTGACGTAGCCCGCTTCCTCCAGCCCGGGCAGCGGCGGCACGAAGGGACGCGCGCCGGTGGCGATGACGATGCTGCGCGTGGTGAGGGTCTGCATCGTGCCGTCGTTGAGCTTGACCTCCACCGTCCACGGATCGGTGATACGGGCATGGCCTTGCAGCACTTCCACGCCGAGGCTGGTATAACGCTCCACGCTATCGTGCGGGGCGACGTTGCGGATCACTTCATGCACGCGCGCCATCACTTTGCGGAAACTGAAATCGGGTGCGCCCGCATTCAGACCGTAGCGTTCGCCGTGACGGATCTGCTGCGCCAGCCTGGCGCTCCTGATCAGCGCCTTGCTTGGCACGCAGCCGTAGTTCAGACAGTCGCCGCCCATCCTGTGCGCTTCGATCAGCGTGACTTTGGCTTTGACTGCCGCCGCGACGTAGGCCGACACCAGCCCCGCCGCGCCGCCGCCGATGACGATCAGGTTGCGGTCGAATCTGGCGGGGCGTTTCCATTTGGCATACACGCGGCGGCGTTGCAGCCATGCGGTGATTTTTTTGCCCAGCATCGGAAACACGCCCAGCAGGACAAAAGAAAACAGCAATCCCGGCGACAGGATGCCGGACAGGCTTTGCAACTGCGCCAACTGCGTGCCCGCGTTCACGTACACCAGCGTTCCCGCCAACATCCCAACCTGGCTCACCCAATAGAAGGTGCGCGTGCGCATCGGTGTCAGCCCCATCAGCAGATTGATGAGAAAAAAGGGAAAGATCGGCACCAGGCGCAGCGTGAACAGATACAGCGCGCCATCCTTGGCAACACCGTCGTTGATCGTTTTCAGCTTGTCGCCGAAACGCTGCTGCACGGCATCGCGCAGCACGAAGCGCGAGGCGAGGAATGCCAGCGTTGCGCCGATGCTGGAAGCGAACGACACCAACAGTGCGCCCATCACCAGCCCGAACAATGCGCCCATGGCCAGCGTCATGACCAGTGCGCCAGGCAATGAAAGTGCAGTAACGATCACGTACAGCACAAAACCGGCAGCCGCAACCATCCACGGCGACTGCGCCTTGAGCGCGGCGAAATCGTGCTGGCTCTGCTTGAGTGATTCCAGCGTCAGGTAACGCTCCAGGTCGAAAGCAAAGAAGCTGACGACCAGCGCACCGATCAACAGAATGAGCAGTATGCGCTTCATGCTGCACCGGCTTTCAATGCGCCGCCGCAACTGCTGCCCTGCCCTGCGGCGCAGCCGTAACAATGACCCGCCACGCGGATCGGGCGATCTTGCAGGTCCTGGTTCAACAGATCGCGCAGATGCGGGCGCCCCATGCCGGGCAAAGCCATTCCCAGTTGCTGGTTGAAATCGCAATCGTACAGAAAACCCTGCCAGTCCACGCTGACCAGGTTGCGGCACATCACGGTGTCGAGATTGGCGGCCGCGAAGTTTTCATGCAGCAGGTGCAGGTAATCGTTGAACTGCCCTTTGGAGATGAGCATGGAGCCGAAGCGCTGGATCGGCATGTTGGCGATGACAAACAACTGGTTGAACACGATGCCGAAATGTTCGGACAACTCGCGCTGATAGCCGGCCTGCAGTGCGGACTGATCCGGCGGAAGAGATGGCCCCTGCGGATTGAACACCAGATTCAGCACCAGACTGCTGTCCGGCTGGCCGTAGCCCAGCGCATTGAGTTTTTGCAAGGCGAGGATGCTTTTGTCGAATGCGCCCTTGCCGCGCTGCCTGTCCACATTGTCCGGCAAGTAGCAGGGCAGCGAAGCGACGATCTCCACTCTGTTGGCAGCGAGGAATTCCGCCAGGCTTTCCTGTCCCGGCTCGAACAGGACGGTGAGATTGCAGCGGTCGATCACCTTGCAGTCCTGTGCCCGTGCGGCACGCACCAGTCCGCGAAAGCCCTCGTGCAGCTCCGGTGCGCCGCCGGTCAGGTCGAGCGTGTGCAGATCGCGCGCCGCCAGCACTTGCGGGATCAGCGCCAGCGTTTCGCTGTCCATCATCTCGGTGCGATTGGGGCCGGCGTTGACGTGGCAATGCACGCAACTCATGTTGCATCGGTAGCCGAGATTGACTTGCAGGATCTCCAGCGCGCGGCGGCGCAGCGCGGGAAATTCGGTGGCTTGCAGCAAGGGCAGGGTAGCGTGCATGATCTCTCCGCCTGAATGAACGGGTTGCACCCGGAGTCGGCACAGGGTATCAAAACCTTACAATGGATCGCACAGGTGCGCAACGACCCGAGCGGACATGCTGGCTAGTGCGCGCCCCCCCACAGTGAATTGACACGCGCGTCCCGTCCGCAGCTTGACCGGTAGAATTTATAGCGGATGGGATTCTTCTTGTAGTAATCCTGGTGATATTCCTCGGCGAGGTAGAAAGCACCGGCGGCGGCGATCTCGGTATGAATGCGCGGGAAGCGCCCGCTTTTTTCCAGCGCCTCCTTGCTGGCAAGCGCCAGTTTCCGCTCCGTCTCGTTCTGGTAGAAGATCGCGCTGCGGTATTGCGAGCCGATATCGCAGAATTGCCCATCCTTGACCGTGGGATCGATGTGCCGCCAGAAGTAATCCAGCAGCTGCTGGTAACTGATGCGGCGCGAGTCGTAGCTGACGCGCACTGCCTCGGCATGCCCCGTGCCGCCCTGGCCGACCTGCTCGTAAGTCGGATTTGCCAGCGTTCCGCCGCTGTAACCTGATTCCACCGCAAGCACGCCGTCCAGTTTCTCGAAGTCGGCCTCGATGCACCAGAAACAGCCGCCCGCGAAGAGGGCGCTGGCAGGAGGCGTGGATGACACCTCCGCTGCCGGCAAGGATTGCGCGCCGAAGAAGCTGCACGAGAGCAACATCAAACCATGCAAGGTCTTCATGTGCGTAACGCCGGTAACGACCCGCCTTCCGGCACGAACTCCAGCGCCAGCCCGTTATTGCAATAGCGCAATCCGGTCGGCTTCGGGCCGTCCTTGAACACATGCCCCTGATGCCCGCCGCAGCGCGCGCAGTGGTATTCGGTGCGCGGCCAGAGCAGTTTGAAATCGGTCTTGGTGGCGACGGCTTCGGGCAAGGGCTGCCAGAAGCTCGGCCAGCCCGTGCCGCTGTCGTATTTGTGCGCCGAGGAAAACAGCGGCAGGAAACATGCGGCGCAAATGAATGTGCCGGCGCGTTTTTCCCGGTCGAGCGGGCTGCTGTGCGGCGGCTCGGTGTCGTCCTCGAACAGCACGGCGTAGCGATCGGCAGGCAGCAAGGCCTTCCATGCCGATTTGCTCTTGATCAGCGTTTTCATGTTGGCGGCAACCTCCTTGGCTAAAGCGGGAAATGCCAGCAACAGCGGCACCCCGGCCAGATATTTGATGAACGTTCTGCGCTTCATGCCTGGCTCCCTTCTCAAGTGGAATGATCCACCCGCGGTCTGCGTACAGAAATGATACTCGCCGCACCGGCCGGGTCAACCGGACTGACGGAGTGGATATGGGCGCGCACTGTATCGGCTCGGCCGGCCGCTCGCGCAATTGGCATGGATGGTGCGGGCTGTGCCGGGGAAGAATGTGCCGCCTTGTTTTTCACATCATCAAGCAAACGGTGGACAGCGCCTTCGATTGCAAGTTCCGGCGCCAGCACGATCCGCCGCAGCCGCCCCGGAGACGGAACTCACGCGTCTTTGCCGGCTTCCTCATTCTTGCCGCCGGCATGGGCGCGGGCGAGGGAGCGAAAGTTTGCGCTCCAGCGGCTCCGACATCAATTGCGTGGCTTCACGGCAATGCTGGGTTCAAAACCGCTCATGTTTTCCTCTCCGCCAGCACATCATGCTTGCGCATGAAGCGGCGGTCAATCCAGTTTTTCCACTGCCACACCCAATGCCCCTGCGCACTGAACGCACCCCACGAAGCGATGGCGTGTCGCGGACCGGTCGTCAACAGATACAGCGATTTCCTGCGCGGGTGATAACTTCGCATCGCCTGCCCGGCCAGGCTCGCCAGCAGATTGTGGGCAAGCACCGGCCCCGCTAACACGGCATGCACACCGGACCGCGGCAGGCGAATGTCCGCGCGCACGCACACGTCACCGGCGGCGAGCACGTTGGGATGCGACAGGCTGCGCTGCTGCGCATCCACCAACAGATAGCCCAGATCATCCCGCGCCAGGCCGGTCTGCGCCAGCCATGCGGCCGGGCGCGCGCCGGTCGCCGCGATGACGCAATCAGCTTGCAGCAGCTCGCCCGTGGAAAGGCGCAGCCCTTCGGCAACGCCCACAGCCTGTCCCTGATACAGGCGAATACCGCGCAGTTGCAGCAGCGTCCGGGCGCGCCGCTTGACGCCGTCAGCGTGCCCCGGCAACAGGCCGTTAGCGGAAGCAACCAGTGCCACCTGGGCGGAGCTTGAGTTTTGTGCGAACGCGTAGCGCGCGGCAAACGCCAGTTCGACCCCGGCCGCACCGCCCCCCACGACCACCAGCCGGTAACCGGCGTGCTGCGATGCGGCCTTGAGTATGTCCGGCCAGCGCTGCACAAAATCGCCCAGCGGCTTCACCGGCAGCAGGCGTTCATTCGCTGCCTGCAACATCGAGGTATCGGTCTCGCTGCCCGGATCGAGCGACAAGACGTCATAGCCCAGACGCGTGCCATCCGAGAGCGTAACCGTGCGGCACTCGGCATCAATGCCGGTGACGCAAGCCAGCACCATGCGCACGCCGGCCATTTCGGCGAGTGGCCGCAGATCGATGCGGCACTCTGCCAGCGTGTAATGCCCCGCCATCCAGCCTGGCAACATGCCGGAGTAGATCTGATACGGGCTGGGTGTAACCAGCACGGCTTCGACATCCGGCTTATCTTTTGCCAGTGCGTGCAGCACACTGAGCTGCGCATGGCCTCCGCCCGCCAGAATCAAATAAGGCATGATGAACTCCGCATGAATGATGGCAACCATCACCCGGCAATGGCCGGAGCATGCCTCCGGCTAAATCAGACAGCCGCATCAGAACAGGCTGCGGTTCAGCACCATATGCACCCCGATACTCGCTGCATAGCCCAGCGCAATGGCCGGCGTCCATTTGAGGTGACCAAAGAAGGTATAAATGCCGCGTGCCTGGCCCATCAGCGCAACACCGGCCGCCGAGCCAATCGACAGCAGCGAGCCGCCGACACCGGCGGTCATCGTCACCAGCAGCCACTGGCCGACCGACATGTCCGGCATCATGGTCAGCACGGCAAACATCACCGGAATATTGTCGACAATCGCCGAAAGGAGGCCAATGGCGATGTTGGCGTTGGTCGCACCCCAGCTGCCGTAGATCACCTCCGAGATCATCCCGAGGTAGCCGATGAAGCCCAGCCCGCCGACGCACATCACCACGCCGTAGAAGAAGAACAGCGTGTCCCATTCGGCGCGCGCCACCTTGCGGTAAATGTCGAACGCGACCGGGCTGCCGATGTTTTCCGCATCGCCGTTACGGGAGTAAGTTTTTTCGCCGCGCGTTTTCAGGTAATAGGCGAAGAACTGGAGCAGCGAGAGGCCAGTAAGCATGCCAATGACCGGCGGCAAGCCAAGGGTACTGTGGAAAGCCACCGCCAAAGCAATGGTGGCGAGGAACAGGGCCACGATGGTGAGCGCACCGCGCCGCAACGCAACCATTTCGCCGCCGCCCAGGGGCTTCTCATCCGGCACGGAAAAATGCATCAGCGCCGCCGGCACCAGCCAGTTGATCAGCGACGGAATGAACAGCGCGAAGAATACCCAGAAATCAACGATGCCATTGGTGGCGTGAATGTTCTTCTGCCAGACCATCAGCGTGGTGATGTCGCCGAACGGGCTGAACGCGCCGCCGGCATTGGCGGCGACCACAATATTGATGCAGGAGAGCATGACAAATTTTTTGTTGCCGCCGCCGACTGCCATGACCACCGCCGCCATCAACAGCGCGGTGGTCAGATTGTCCGCGACCGGCGAGATGAAAAAGGCCAGCAGGCCGGTGACCCAGAACAGCGCGCGGTAACCGAAACCCTTGCGGATCAGCCAGGAGCGCAATGCCTCGAACACGTTGCGCTCATCCATCGCATTGATGAAGGTCATCGCGACCAGCAGGAACAGCATCAGCTCGGCATATTCTTCCAGGTTGTGGCGCAGCGCGGTTTCAACGACATGCGGGATGCCGTGCGACTGGTAATGCCACGCGATCAACCCCCAGATGATGCCCGCCGCCAGCATGACGGGCTTGGACTTGCGCAGGTGGGTGAATTCCTCGGCCATCACCACCAGGTAGGCCACGAAGAACAGCAGCACCGAAGTGATGCCGACCCAGTTGCCGGTCAGGTCGAGGCGTTCGGCACCTTCCGCGGCATGCGCCAGAAAAGGGAAATTCAGCAGGGCCAGGAGCAAGACAAAGCGTTTCATTATCATTATCAGATGTCCGGTAAAAAATTTGCGCCATGCGGCGTGGCGGATGATCCCAACGGCCTTCCGGCACGCCCGCTTCGCAAGCTACTGTCCGTCCGCCACTGCCTGCCTGCCCAGCGTACGGCCATACATCTTCTGCATCGCAGGCAGCGGGTACGCCATCACCAGCAAGGCGGTGACCGTGATGCTGACCAGCACCACCATGTAGGTAGTATCGCGTATCACCTCGCCACCGACAACGCCGTATTGCAGCGGCAACGCAGCCAGCACTGCGGCGGCCAGCCCTTTCGGCGCCATCATCGAGGTGATGGCGGCATCGCGCAGGCTGTAGCTCGGGTCACGGAATATGAAGCGTGTCAGTGTCAGGCGCATGGCATATATCAGCAACACCATCGAGAAAGCCACGAGCGCAAGTTGCACCGCACCAAAGTGGATGGAGATACCCAGATAGACGAAGAAGTAGGTCTTGAGCAGGAACACCGCCTCGCGGTAGAAGGTCAGGTCCATTTCATTCAGCGGCACGATGGTCTTGTTCGACAGGCTCTGGATGCGTGTCAACCCAAACTTCTCGAAATTGGTCAGTGTTATGCCCAATGCCAGTGCGGCAATCGCGCCGGAGAAGCCCAGTCCTTCGGTCGCGCCATACACGATGAAAACATAAGCAAGTGTGGAGGAGATGGTATTGGGGAAGTCGCGCACCTTGCCCAGCACCAGCAGCCAGCCGATGCCACCCAGCACACCGATGGCCGTAGCAAAGACCAGTGCGGCCAGCACGCTGCCGATCAACCTGCCCGGCTCGACGCTTCCTTGCGTGTGGATTTGCAGCAGCGCGAAAACGCCGACGATGCACAAAACATCGGTGAGTGACGATTCCAGCACCAGTACAGTGGCAGGTTTTTCGGACAGGTGCAGCGCATTAATCATCGGGATGACCACTGCAGAAGAAGTGCCGCCCAAGGTGGCGCCCAGCAAGATGGCGGGCAACATGGTCAAATTCAGCACAAACAGGCCGATCAATGTGACGATCAATGCAGTCATCACAAAACAGGTGATACTGAGCACCCCCGTGGTGCGCAGCGACTTGTGCAGCACATTCAGATTCAGCGTGGTGCCGCTCTCAAACAGAATAACCACCAATGCGATGGTGGCGATGAGCGAACCGATCTTGCCGAAATCCTGCGGTGTGACAATGCCCAGCATCGGACCAATCACGATGCCGACCAGCATCAGCACCAAAACGTCGGGAATGTTGGTCCTGCGAAATTGCAAGGATAGAAAGTGTGCAAAGAACACCATCAGCCCGATGACGAGTATTGTTGTGGACATCAGGTACCTCCAATGCAAAGGGGATTATTATAACCGAGACGGTTTGAATATCCTTCTGGCACCGCGTGCACTGGCATCGTGTGCGCGTGTGCGCCGAAATAGCATCATCTCCATCCACACACATCGGAACGCACGCTGAATGCGATGCCTTACCAGATTATCTGCAGAACCAGGCAAGCGATGCAATGTAGCCGCGTTGATTCATTGCGCCGCGTGATACCCGGCTAGCTGACGCTCAGGATAGCCTCGAAGAAAACCGTAAAAGCATACGGGATTATTACAAGTCCGATAAAGGTCTGTTAGCAAGCTTGTCGTCGCGAATTCGTAATTGTCCAATTACTCCCAACAAGGCGTTGTCTAAAGCAAGCAATGCTGATTCAGGCAATGCCTGCAGAGCTTCGGGCAGCACACCTTCCGCTGGGCCAGGTGCATTTTTTAACAACCTTGCAGCTTCTTCAGTCACTCGCAATCCAACCCGTCGTTGATCTTCCTTGCTGCGCACTTTATTTATCAGGCCGCGAACAACAAGTTTCTCAACAAGCTGACTGCCGGTGGACTGGTGTATAGACAAGCGATCCGCCAGCTCGGAAATTCCCATGCCGGGAGTCTTCTCCACCTCTTGCAATATCCACAGCTGCGATCCCGTGACACCGCAGGTTTGTTCAACTTCGCGGAAATGCTGACGAACTGAACCATAAATGATGCGAAATTTCTTGAGTGCTTGAAGTGAAAGCTGGTTCTTGCTGCGCTTGCTCAATTTATGCCTTCCATTTCTGCTGGTGGTTGCGTTGCCAAATTATAGTTGCCAAATTACGCCTTGCCTTCAGTATTGATATCAAGTATATTGATGTCATCTTATTTGATGTCCATATATCAGCGTTAGCGTTTTAGTTAAATTTGATTTATTAGATAAGGAAATAACTCATGAAAAAAATAGCTGCTGTTTCGGTTCTTCTTCTGCTTGCAGCATGCTCTTCCACGCCCAAGACCGATTCTTCAACAGGTTCCCAACCGAGCAAAACAGATAGCACTCCTGTTATAAGCCATTCAACTGAAGAAAATACTTCAGTATCTGCAGCATCTGCAGCAGATATCGAAGCGAAAAAACTGGCCGATGAAGCAAGCAAGTTGGAATCAGAAATACGTGAGCTACAAAGGCAGAGCGTTTACTTTGATTTCGACAGGCATGTCGTCAAACCGGAGTATCGGAATGTTGTTCAGCAACAAGCAGCGTTCATCAACGCGCACAAGAATCACAATGTCACGGTGGAAGGAAATGCGGATGAGCGTGGAAGCAACGAATACAACCTTGCGTTGGGCGACAAGCGCGCCAACGCCGTCCGGAAGAACCTGGAGTTACTAGGCATTCCTGGAGATCAAATCAAGACGGTAAGCTTTGGAGAAGAAAAGCCACGGCTCTCATGCCGCGAAGAAAAGTGCTGGCAAGAAAACCGTAGAGCTGATTTTGTCCATAAGCATAATTAGTGGCAAATCCTGTGTTAAACAAAAACGTCAAAAATGTCTTAAATGGGACGCGTTGAAAACCAGAGGTGGTGCAAATAAAAATGCCACCACCAAAGTCGCCGCTTGCGCCGCCTAAGCCAGATGTGCGCCAAGTAATTGGTGCTCATCCAACAACATCATGACAATCCTCGACCCCGTGCAGCAGGGAGCTCTTGCCCCTGTGTCGCAGCAGTGGGATACCGGTTAATTTAAATGGCATCAGCAAGCAAGCAGCAAACTTAAATTATTGCGGAGGCTTACCCATGAAAAAAAGCGTCTTGATTGCTGTTGTTGCAGTTTTCATATTGGGTGGGCTCGCCGCTTATTTCTACTGGCCGCATAGCCAGCCTAAACCGGAGCCAGCAGAGATGCAAGTAGTACCCTCTCTGCCGCCCGAGCCTGAAGTGCGCCAGGTGATCGAAACTCCCCCTATGTCTCCTCCGCTGCCAGCGCTGGCCGATAGCGATAATTTCATGCTCGATGCCCTGGCTGGGCTGGTCAACAACAAATCATTGATGAAGCTCTTTCATACCGAGCGGATAATCCATAATATCGTCGCCACCATAGACAACCTGCCACGCAGGCGCGCGCCGATGCGTGTAATGCCTGTCGAGGAGGCACCGGGCAAGTTTGCCACTGCGGGCGATGAAAGCGGCCTGACCATCAGCCCGAAGAACGCGGCGCGCTACACGCCTTACGTGAGAATCGCCGAGGCGGTCGACGCCAGAAAACTGGTCGAGCTTTATGTCCGCCTCTATCCGCTGTTCCAGCAATCCTACGAAGGGCTGGGCTACCCGAAAAAATATTTCAATGACCGCCTGATGGTGGTGCTCGACGACCTGCTGGCTGCGCCGGACATCCAGGAACCGGTCAAACTGGTTCAGCCCGGTGTGCTTTACCTGTTTGCCGACCCCGATCTTGAAGGGCGTTCCATCGGCCAGCGCATCCTCATGCGAACAGGCGGCAAGAACGAAGCAATAATCAAAGGCAAGCTGCGCGAGATCAAACAGGAACTGATGCTCCATCTGCATGAGAAGAAAGTGGAGGGCGCCGGGTGATCGGGGGCGTTATCAGTGACAGCAGCTTCCTTGCGCCCATCTCGAACCATGTTTCCGACAATACGATAGCGCCCGCAGCATCCCGGCGCCATCGCGTGAGTATTGAGCCAACTGGAGCCATGCTCGCACCGTTGATCCGACGGATACACCCTGCTCTGCTCGCCGTCTGCATCCTGATTTCCATCCAGGTCGCATACGCGGAAGAACAGCTTGCTCTGAGCATTACCCTTGCCGATCAGACTACTCCACGGACGCTCCCCAATGCGCGCAACATTCTGATTGAGATCATCCCGGACGATGAGCCGGCACCGGGTGATCTTTGGGCGCGTATCCGCAACGGTTTCGCCATGCGCGACCTGGACAGCCCCTTGGTCGCCAGGCATGAGCAATGGTATGCCAGCCGTCCCAATTACGTGGCGCGCATGACTGACCGCGCGCGCCGCTATCTGCACTATATCGCGACCGAGGTGGAGCGGCGCGGCATGCCCAGTGAAATCGCCCTGTTGCCGATGATAGAGAGCGCTTTCAATCCGGGCGCATACTCTACCGCGCGCGCTTCGGGCATCTGGCAGTTCATGCCCTCCACAGGCAAAAATTTCGGCATGGAGCAGAACTGGTGGTATGACGGCCGGCGCGACATTGTCAGCGCGACCAACGGTGCACTCGACTACCTGCAAAAACTGCACGACATGTTCGGCGACTGGGAGCTGGCGCTGGCCGCCTACAATTGGGGCGAAGGCGCGGTGCAGCGCGCGCAGGCGCGCAACCGCAAGCGGGGCCTGCCGGTAAATTACGCCAGCCTGAAAATGCCCAACGAAACACGCAACTATGTGCCGAAATTGCTGGCCGTCAAGAATATCGTCGCCAACCCGGCCAGCTTCGGCCTGATGTTGGATAACATTCCCGATGAACCCTATTTTACCGCCGTTGCCACTTCCAAGCATATGGACGTAAAACTGGCCGCGCAATTGGCCGATATTTCAATGGAAGAATTTAAGGCGCTTAATCCCGCGCACAACCGGCCGGTTATTTTGCAGGATAGCAGCGAACTGATTTTACTGCCGGCAGATGCTGTCGAAACCTTCAGCGCCAACTTGGAAAACTACGACAAGCCATTGGTCAGTTGGCAAGCCTATCAACCTAAAAGGGGCGAGCGGCTTGACCGCCTTGCTCCGCGCTTTGGTCTCTCCGTGGCAAAACTCAAATCGGTGAACGGCCTGCCGGGATACACCAGGGTTAGCACCGGACAAACCTTGCTGGTGCCGGTCAACAGCAAGGAAGATGAAGCAGGCGAAGAATTCGAGGCGTTCAACATGCACCTTGCGCCTGCCTACGATAGCGGTCGAGCAATCAAGCACATTGTGCGCAAGGGCGATACGCTTGGCAGTTTGGCGCGCCGTTATCGTGTAAGCATTAGCAAATTGAAGTTGTGGAACGGGCCATTGAGAATCATCCGGATCGGCCAAGCCATTACCGTCGCGCAGGCCTTGCCCCGCAAGCCTTCCGGTCATATGAAAACATCCAAAAGACGTTTGCGCGGCACAGTGCAAGCAAAAACAACACGACTTAGCATGTAATGGCTCATCGATTAATCAGAGGAAAATCCTGAAACCGTAATGTTTTCATCCGTAAAGAAATGATAAAACTTGCCCAATCAAGCGAGGCCACTTCTGCATCCCGGTTGCCGATTCTTGGCGCCAACCGAAAAGGCACAGTTGTATTGTTCGGCGAGGTGTTGGCTGACATTTTTCCCGACCGCACTGTTCTGGGCGGAGCGCCGTTCAACGTTGCGCGGCATCTAAAAGCCTTTGGACGCAACCCGGTGCTGGTCACACGTGTGGGCAACGATGCCATGGGTGATGAAGTGCTGAACGTGATGTCGCAGAACAGGATGGAAACCAGGGGCATTCAGTTCGACAAAAGACATCCGACAGGGCAGGTTCGAGTACATTTTGAGAACAACGGCCATCGTTTTGAGATACTTCCCATGCAGGCCTACGACTTCATTCATCCGGCAGTGGCGCGCATGATCAGGCTTCCGCTAAACCCGGTGCTGGTCTATTTTGGCACACTGGCACAGCGCAACGAAATCTCAAAGCGCGCACTAAAAACCTTGTTGCGCAGTACGGATGCGGCGAAATTCCTGGATATCAATTTGCGCGCACCCTGGTATGACGAAAAGACACTCCGTTTATCCCTGCAATATGCGGATATCGTGAAGCTGAATATTGAAGAGCTGGGCGTGTTGGCGGAAATGATCGATTTGCCGAAAGGCAAGCAGCAGGATCAGGTTCGGAAATTAATGGCGCAGTTCGATCTTGAGCATGTGGTAGTAACTTGCGGTGCAGCGGGCGCATGGCAAATGAACCGGGCGGGCAAAGTAGTCGAGGCCAGCGAAAACAGACAGATCACAGCAGTGATAGATACGGTCGGCGCAGGCGACGGGTTTGCCGCAGTTTATATTCTGGGTACGCTACGGCGCTGGCCTATGGCAAAGACGCTGGCACGAGCCAATGCTTTCGCCACCGCGATCTGTGAAATTCGCGGAGCAATTCCCGACAGTGCGGATTTCTACACCCCATTTATTGAGGAGTGGGGCGCATGAAAAAGCAGCCTTCCGAAACCAGGAAACCTTTGTACATTGTATTGATCAGTGTGCACGGATTGATCCGTGGTCATAACCTTGAGCTGGGACGCGATGCAGATACCGGCGGGCAAACCAAGTACGTTGTGGAACTTGCGCGCGCCCTGGGCGAACGCGCAGATGTAGAAAAAGTGGTTTTGCTGACGCGGCGTGTCATAGACAGCCAGGTCAGCCCAGATTATGCCGAACCGTTCGAGCAGCTTTCCGAAAAGGCGAGCATCGTGCGCATCGAATGCGGCGAACAAAAGTATCTGCGCAAGGAGATGTTGTGGGACTCGCTGGAAAATTTTTCGGATAACTCCCTCGCTTACCTCAAAAGCCAAGAACGCATCCCGGATGTCATCCATAGCCATTATGCGGACGCCGGTTATGTGGGTTCTCGTCTCTCGCATCAATTGGGTATTCCACTGGTGCATACCGGCCACTCACTGGGCCACAACAAACGCAAGCAACTGCTGGCCAGCGGCATCAAACGGAGCGAAATCGAAACGACCTACCATATTTCTCGCCGCATCGAGGCGGAAGAAACAACGCTGGGCGTAGCCGAACGCGTCATCACCAGTACGCAACAGGAGATTGAACAGCAATACGGCCTTTACGATTTCTACCAACCCGAACGCATGCGGGTGATCCCGCCCGGCACGGATATGGAACAATTCTTTCCGCCGCAAGGCGGCGAGAAAAACAGTCTTATCGCGAACGAGCTCAAACGTTTTTTGAGCCTGCCCAGCAAGCCGATCATTCTGGCGCTGTCGCGCCCGGATCCCAAAAAGAACATCGTTTCATTGATCGAAGCCTACGGTGAATCTCCCCAGTTGCAGCAAGCCGCCAACCTGGTCATCGTGGCAGGCAATCGCGACGATATCCAGGATATGGAAAATGTTTCGAGAACAGTGCTGAACGAGATTCTGCTGTCTATCGATAAATACGACCTGTATGGAAAGGTGGCATATCCGAAGCACCACAAGCCAGAAGAGGTGCCTGTTTTATACCGCCTTGCCGCAGCCTCCCGTGGCGTCTTCGTCAATCCGGCGCTGACCGAACCATTCGGACTGACACTGATCGAAGCCGCTGCCTGCGGCCTGCCGATCGTGGCGACCGAGGACGGAGGCCCGATCGACATTATCAGGAACTGCCAGAACGGCCTTCTGATCAATCCGCTCGACAAAGCGGCGGTGGCGGAAATTCTGCTCCAGACCTTGACGAACAAACAGGAATGGCGCCGTTTGGCAAAGAACGGCATTCAAGGCGTGCGCCGCCATTACTCATGGCCGGCGCACGTTGAAAAATATCTGGCTGTCATCCGCCCCTTGGCGGATAAGACCGAGCCTTTGTCGAGGATGGCTCTGAAGCGGCGGCCGGGCGTGTTCCGAGACCGTGCGCTTTTCACCAGTCTCGATCTGAACCTGATTGGTGACGGCGACTCGTTGGCGGCATTTCTGCAAGCCATGCAGGTGCATCGTAAATCGATCATCTTCGGCATCGCGACCGGACGCCGTCTGGACGATGCACTGGCCACGTTGCGCCAACACAACATTCCTCAGCCTGACGTGTTGATATCCGGCCAGGGAACGGAGATCCACTATGCGCCGAACCTGACCGTAGACGCCGTTTGGGCGCGTCACATCAACCACCTGTGGAGCAGGCAGATGGTGAGCGATATCCTCAAGGAGATACCAGGGCTTGTGATGCAGCCGAAAAACTATCAAAGTGCTTTCAAGATTAGCTACTATATCGATCCTGCGGTGGCAGATATTCAGGAAATTCGGCAGGCGCTGTTGCGCAACGAACAGGCCGTGAATGTCGTCTTTTCTTTCGGACAATTCCTCGATGTACTGCCCGTCAGGGCATCCAAAGGACTTGCCCTGCGCTGGTGTGCCGAACAGCTCGGCTTCCCGCTGGAGAGTACGCTGGTAGCCGGCGTCACCGGCGCCGATGCGGACATGTTGCGCGGCAATACGCTGGGCACGGTCGTGGATAACCGGCATCTTGCGGAATTGTCCGGCTTGGCCAACATTGAAAAAATCTACTTTGCGAAAAAGCCGCACGCCGCCGGCATTCTGGAAGCGATGGACCATTACAAATTCTTCGCAGACGCAAATGGAAAAATTGCATCATGAACCAATACCTGATTTGCACTGACCTCGATCGGACGCTGATACCGAACGGCAGTCAGCCGGAATCGCCGGCAGCCAAAGAAATATTCAAGAAGTTGGTGAGCCGCGAGGAAATCACGCTTGTCTATGTGACCGGCCGGCATCGCGCCCTCATAGAGCAGGCCATTAAAGATTTCGACCTGCCGCAACCTGATTTCGCCATCGCCGATGTGGGCACGACGACCTACCAGATTGACTCGTCTGGGTGGCGGCAGTGGGGCGAATGGGATACGCAGATCGCGCCGGATTGGCAAGGATTGGCACATGGTGAAATCTACCGTTTATTGAGTGTTTTTCCGGTGCTGCGCTTGCAGGAAAAGGAAAAACAGAACCGCCATAAGCTCAGCTTCTACGTTCCGCTCGAAACAGACGCGCAAGCATTGGCCGGCGAGATGGATGCGCGACTGAAACAGGAAGGAATCAAGGCAAACCTGATCTGGAGCATCGATGAAATGGCCGGGTTTGGCTTGCTGGACGTCCTACCAGCCAGCGCCAACAAGCTGCACGCCATCCGCTTCCTGATGCAACGCAAGGGCTTTCTTCAAAAGGACGTAATCTTTGCCGGCGACAGCGGCAACGATCTGGACGTGCTGATGAGCGACATCCCTTCCGTGCTGGTAGCCAATGCCGATGTTGATACTAAAGCTCGGGCTGCGAATGCGAACAAAGCCACCCTCTATATCGCCAAGGGCGGCTACCTCGGAATGAATGGCAATTACAGCGCAGGCATCCTTGAAGGAGCAGCATATTACTGGCCGGAAGCAGGCGCATGGCTATGCGAATCGAATCAAACCAAGGACTGCTGATGTACGAACAAGCTTCCCACTCATTGCTGAATGAAATACTGGTCGAGCTGAAACCCGAAATCGGAAATTTTCGGTTGCGGCATTTCTACACCCGTCTCGGGGCGAACTTTTACGCCATCCATTCCCTGTTCCACCTGCTGTATGGCGACCGTCCCGATCTCAAGGGAAAGATGGTCAAACTGGTCGAGACGCTCGCGCTCCGTTACATCGAACGGTCACCCCATCTGCGCAGGTCTGACCTGGAGCGCGAAAAAAACTACAACTGGTTCATGAGCCAGAAGTGGGTCGGCATGGCGCTCTACTGCGACCGTTTCGCCGGGGACCTGAAAGGCTTGCGCGCAAAGCTGCCCTACCTGCAGGAACTGGGCGTCAACATGCTGCACATTATGCCCATACTCGACTGCCCTCCGGACAACAGCGACGGCGGCTATGCCGTGCGCAACTTCCGCAGGATCGATCCCCGTTTCGGCACGACAGCGGATGTCGAAGCGCTAGCAGCCACGCTTAAAAAACGTGACATGTTGCTGGTGCTCGATGTCGTGGTCAATCACACCTCGAACGAGCATGAATGGGCGCAGCGGGCGCGCAAGGGCGAACAGAAATATCAGGATTACTACTTCGTTTTCGAGGACCGCGAGATTCCGGATATCTATGAAGAGGCTATGCCGGAAATCTTTCCGGTCACCTCGCCCGGCAACTTCACCTGGAATGAGGAGATGGGCAAGTGGGTGATGACGGTGTTCAACAGCTACCAGTGGGATTTGAACTATCGCAACCCGGCGGTGCTGATCGAAATGATCGACATCATCCTGTTCTGGGCAAACAAGGGGGCGGACATCCTGCGCCTGGATGCGGTTGCATTCCTGTGGAAGAAGATGGGCAGCGCATGCCAGAACGAGCGTGAGGCTCATCTGCTGCTGCAGTTGATGAAGGACTGCTGCCAGGTGACGGCGCCGGGTGTGCTGTTTATCGCAGAGGCCATCGTCTCGCCGGGCGAGATCGCCAAGTACTTCGGCGAAGACGCAATCAATGCCAAGGAATGCGAGATTGCCTACAACGCCTCACTCATGGCACTGCTATGGGATGCGGTTGCGACGAAAAATGCAAACCTGCTCAATCGAGGAGTCAAGAACCTGCCTGACAAGCTGGAGCGGGCGACTTGGCTCAATTATGTGCGCTGTCATGACGATATCGGCCTGGGATTCGACGATAATGACGCCCGTCTGTCCGGCTATGACCCGTTCCTGCACCGGCGCTTTCTGATCGATTATTTCACCGGCAAATTTCCGGGTTCGCCTGCCAGGGGCCTGCCGTTCGGCGACAACCCCAAGACCGGCGATACGCGCATCTCCGGCTCTCTCGCCTCATTGGTCGGTCTCGAGACCGCGCTCGAGCACCAAAATGAAGATGCCATCGAAGCCGCGATCAAAACCATCGTGCTGCTGCACAGCATGATCCTGTCTTTCGGGGGGATCCCGCTGCTCTACTACGGTGATGCGCTCGGCATGCTCAACAGCCTCGAATATCTCGCAGACCCATTCAAGCGCCACGACAATCGCTGGGTGCATCGCTCGCACTTCGATTGGAACAAGGCGGAGAAGCGCAGTCAGAGCGGCACAGTGGAACAGCGGATATTCAGCGCACTGAAAAAGCTGATCGCGCTGCGCAAGGAGACCACACCATTCGCTGACCTGGACAACCGCCAATTGCTGGCGACGGAGAACCCCAACCTGCTGGTGTTCTCCCGTACAGACACACAAAACAGCCGCAACCGGGTGTTGGTGGCCGGCAACTTCAATGTCGAGGCACAGGCATTACATATCGGCACACCAAGGTCGCATGGTTTCTTCCAGCAGGACGCAATGAAAGACCTCTGCTCGGGCATGCGCATTGTTTCGGAAAACGATACAGTCATCATCCCGCCGCTGTCCTTTTATTGGCTCACTGACTGATCGACAAGGAGAGAATCATGATCACGAAATGCCTTTTCCCGGTGGCCGGCTACGGCACCCGGTTCCTTCCCGCAACCAAGGCGCAACCCAAGGAGATGCTGCCCATCCTCACCAAGCCGCTCATCCAATATGGCGTGGAGGAAGCACTCGAGGCCGGCATGAAAAGCATCGCGTTCGTCACCGGCCGCAACAAGCGCGCCATTGAGGATCACTTCGATATCACCTATGAACTGGAGGACAAGATCAGCGGCACCAGCAAGGAAAGCCAACTGGACAGCATCCGCGAGCTGATCGAACAGTGCACCTTCTCCTACACGCGACAGACACACATGCGCGGCCTTGGCGACGCCATACTTACCGGCGAGACGCTCATCGGCGATCAACCTTTCGGCGTGATCCTGGCGGATGATCTGTGCGTCGGCGAACCGGACGGTGTCATGTCGCAGATGGCGCGCGTTCATGAAAAATATCGTTGCAGTATCGTCGCGGTGGAGGAAGTACCCACCGAGGAAGTGGATAAATATGGCATCGTCAAGGGCAAGTTGCTGGAGGATGGCAACATCAGGATCAAGCGCATGGTGGAAAAGCCGGCGCCGCAGGACGCACCGTCCAACCTTGCCGTCATCGGGCGATACATCCTGACGCCCGATATATTCGAGATCATAAGGAATACCCCGCCTGGCAAGAACGGCGAGGTGCAGCTCACCGATGCGCTGCAAACACAGGCAGCAAGCGGCAAGGTGATCGCATATTCTTTTCAGGGGCGCAGGTTTGACTGCGGCAGTATCAAAGGCTTCGTCGAGGCCACCAACTTTTTCTTTGATCGCCAATCGGAACTTTGTTAATTTTGACGTTTGCGCTGCTCTCCCAGAGAGCGGGCGTCACAGCTGATGGTGGCATAGGCCCATTTAACCCCTGGCATCGCTCATAACTGCTGCCGCCTGCTGCATCTACGCAGCACCACTATGCAACACTGCTCTCTGCTCACCCCCATGCTCGATACTTGGCAAAAAAGGCCATATCGAATCTTCAATAGCCGTACAAAAGTGCGATAGAAACCTGAATCTTACAAGCCACGGAACATGCCATGAACAGTTTTTCTTTCCCCGAATATTTGCACATTCCCAGAGACATGTTGCATGTTGTCGTCATACTGGCTCTGGCCTGGTTGCTGATGGGTCTGAGCCGCAAGTTGATCCGCCTGTTCCGCAATTACATGAATTCGCGGGCTGCCTCGAACGAAGATGTAAAGCGCATCGAGACGTTGGCGCGCGCGTTCAGCTACATCGCCACCGTCGCAATATCGTTGGTGGCAGGCATGCTGGCACTGAGCGAACTGGGGATTTCCATCGCACCGATTCTCGGCGCAGCCGGCGTGGTCGGCATCGCGGTCGGCTTTGGTGCGCAAAGCCTGATCAAGGACTATTTCAACGGCTTCTTTCTGTTGCTGGAAAACCAGATTCGCCAGGGCGATGTGGTCGAGGTGGGCGGGAAGGGGGGCCTGGTGGAAGAGGTCACCCTGCGTTACGTCCGCCTGCGCGATTACGAGGGCAGCGTCCACTATATTCCGAATGGGCTGATTGATACTGTTACCAACAGGTCCCGTGGCTACGCTTATGCGGTGGTTGACGTGGGCATCGCTTACCGTGAAAGCATTGAGGAAGTATTCGATGTCATGCGTGAAGTGGGTGCGCAGATGCGCGCCAGCGAGGCGTTCTCCGCCAAGATACTCGATGACATCGATATCGCCGGGGTGGAAAATTGGGCGGATTCGGCGGTCACACTGCGCTGCCGTTTCAAGACCGCCGCGCTGGAACAATGGGGCGTGCGCCGCGAGTTCCTGAGGCGCCTGAAGGATGCGTTCGATGCGCGCGGCATCGAGATTCCCTACCCGCACTTGACGCTCTATGCAGGGCAGGACAAGCAAGGCCATGCGCCCGCATTTCGTTTGGCCAAGCCGGAAGATATCAGGTAACCGATACTCCAAAGGCTTGGGGGTGTTTTTCCGATGTTACAATTCGCGGCTCACCAATAAACAGACATGATAAACAAGGAGGTTTATGGTGCCAAAGAAGATAAGCGTCGGCTTGCTTGGTTACGGCAAGGCAGGCAAAGCGGTTGCAAACATATTGAGCGCCGACCCGCGTTTCGATCTACGCTGGATCGCTCGTCGCTCAGCGAACGACGAATCTGATGTACATCCGGGAACGAATGTTCCCATCGTTGGGATCGAGCGCACGCCATTCCCAGCGCTTTTCGGCCGCGCTCCGATAGATGCGCTGGTGGATTTTTCTTCGCGGGAGAGTATCCATGCTTACGGCGATGAGGCGCGCAAGCGCGGCATCATGCTGGTCAGCGCTATTTCCGCCTACTCGGAGAGCGATCTGGAATATGCACGCAGTCTGGGGCAGCACACCCGCGTGCTGTGCTCGCCCAACATCACGCTCGGCATCAACTTCCTGATCGTGGCAGCCAAACTGTTGCGCAAAATTGCACCATTTGCCGATGTAGAAATACTCGAACAGCACTTCCGGGAGAAATCGGAAGTCTCCGGCACGGCACGCAAGATTGCCGAAACCCTGGATGTTGAAGGTGAGCGCATCACTTCATTGCGGCTGGGCGGTATCGTCGGCCACCACGAAGTGATTTTCGGGTTTCCGCACCAGACCGTGCGTCTCACACATGAGTCGATCAGGCGCGAAGCGTTCGGCACCGGAGCCGCCTTCGCGCTATCCCAGTTGGCCGCCTGCGGCATGGGCTTTTACACCTTTGACGACCTGCTGCTGCGCATCATGCGCGCCGAATTGTCGGGCGGATAGTCGGGCCATCTCTATGCACCCCCTGAAGACCACCGTCACCATTACTACAGTATGATTGAACTCGCCCTTCTCATAATTCTCGTTCTGGCAGTGATCGCAATCATCCGCCCGGGAAAAACTCCACCACTGGACAACCCGTTGATTATCGAACGCCCGGGGCAGCATCACATGACGCTGGCGCCGCAGCTCAATCTGGCGCAACCTCTGCTGGAAACAATTTCAAAGGAAATCCGGAAGCAGGTGCAGCCGCACGAGAACTGCGCCACACAATGCTTCGAAGTGCGCGACAAACATGCCAGGGCACATGGGCAGGATTTCTATCTGCTGGCCATTACCCAGCGCAACGGCATGCTGTATTTCCAGGCCATCGCGCCGGACCCGCTGGTGCGTGACGGGGATAGCCACTTCAACACGCTGATGGAATTTGCCCATGCCGTGCTGGCTAATATTCCCGCACCGGATGCGTACAATGCGGAAGCAGGCGAGCAAATCGCTGCCGCAGCGAATATTGCCGCACAACAGCATCAGGTCGAAATCAAGCGCTTGCTGGGTTAAACTTGCGGCAAGCAGGTAATGCCAGCATTCCTGAAACTGCACTCCGTTAAACGAACTACTTGTTATGGAGTAAAAGCAATATGCCTCCCAGCGCTGCGATCGTATGGCTTGAACTCATTGCCTGCGCATTTTTCATCGGCATGGCGGGCGCCAGGCTGTGCCGCTATGCCGACGCTATCGCGGACAAGACCGGTTTATCCGGCAGCTGGATCGGGCTCATCCTGCTCGCGACCGTCACCTCATTGCCTGAACTGGTTACAGGCATCAGCTCGCTCACGCTGGCCGATGTGCCGAATATCGCGGTCGGCGACGTGCTCGGCAGCTGCGTGTTCAACCTCGCGATTCTGATCGTGCTGGATTTTCTGCTGCGCGGCGAATCGGTTTACCGCCGCGCCAGTCAAAGCCATATTCTCTCGGCGGGATTCGGTGTCGTGCTGATTGGCTTCGCCGGGCTCAACGTGCTGCTCGCCACCAAGACGGCTGCCTTCAATATTGCACATGTCGGTGCTTATACACCGATAATAATCGTGCTCTACCTCGTCGCCATGCGCGCATTGTTTGTGCATGAGCGCGCACAGGTGCGCGAGTTTGTCGGGCAAATTGCGGATCGCTATCCTGATATTTCGCTGAGAGAAGCCGTCAGCCGTTACAGCATTGCCGCCGTGTTCGTTATTATTGCCGGATGTTTCCTGCCTTTCGTCGGCGCACAGCTGGCTGAAGTCATGGGCTGGCACAAGACTTTTGTCGGTACGCTGTTTGTTGCCGGGGTTACTTCTTTGCCGGAGTTTGCAGTCACTGTTGCCGCACTGCGCATAGGTGCACTCGACATGGCGATAGCCAACTTGCTGGGCAGCAACCTGTTCAACATTTGCATTCTGGCATTTGACGACCTGATCTTCTTCAAAGGCCCGCTGCTTTCACATGTTTCCCCCATGCACGCAGTGTCCGCAGTGTCCGCCGTGGTCATGAGCGGAATCGTCATCATCGGTCTGGGATACCGTGCGAATTCGCGCCTGTTCCGAACCGTCGGGTGGATCAGCCTGAGCCTGTTCACCTTCTATCTTTTGAATTCCTACGTGCTCTACCTCCATGGCGAATAAGACTCCACAGATTGACAGCACTGGGGAGGCCAGCAACGCTGCACCTCCATGGCATACCCTGCACGTGCCGGAGGTGGGCGACAAACTTGCGTCCAGCCTGGATAGTGGTTTGTCGCCGGAAGAATGCAAGCGACGCGCTGCGCATTTCGGCGCGAACGAGCTGATTGAAAAGCCGCCGCGCCCGATCTGGCGCATGCTGCTCGACCAGTTCGCCGATTTCATGATTCTGGTATTGATCGCGGCGGCGCTGATCTCCGGCATGATCGGTGACATAGAGGACACGCTGGCAATTGTTGTCATTGTGTTGCTCAACGCGCTGATCGGTTTCATTCAGGAGTTTCGTGCCGAACGCGCCATGGCAGCGCTGAAACAGATGACCGCGGCGAATGCACGGGTCTTGCGCGGGGGCGAACAACTGACCGTGCCGGCGAAAGAAATCGTGCCCGGCGACATCGTGCTGCTGGAAGCCGGCAATCTGGTGCCTGCCGATTTGCGCCTGATCGAAGCCGCACAATTCAAGGTGGACGAAGCGCTGCTCACCGGCGAGTCCGCCACCGTTGAAAAACACTCCGCTACGCTGGAAAACCCCGAACTTCCGTTGGCCGACCGCAAGAACATGGCCTACAAGGGCACCATCGCGAGCTACGGCCGCGGTCGCGGCGTGGCGGTCGCAACCGGCATGGCAACCGAGCTGGGGAAAATCGCTACCCTGCTCGAAAGCAGCGAGGACACCAAGACACCGCTACAAAAACGGCTGGCCAGTTTCGGGCGGTACTTGGGAATCGTGGTGCTGGTTATTTGCGCCATCATCTTCGTGGTCGGGCTGCTGCGCGGCGAAGCGCCGGTACTGATGTTGCTCACCGCGATCAGCCTCGCCGTCGCGGCGATTCCTGAAGCATTGCCTGCCGTCGTTACCATCTCGCTGGCGCTGGGCGCGCACAAGATGGTTAAACAGCATGCGCTTATCCGGCGTTTGCCGGCTGTCGAAACGCTGGGTTCCGTCACCTATATCTGTACCGACAAGACCGGCACCCTCACCCAGAACAAGATGCATGTGGAAGAACTCTACGCCGACGACACTGCATCGCGAGAATGGCGCGGCATGGCCGAGAACGAACCATGGGCCAGCCTGTTCACTGCATTGGCGCTGTCCAACGACGCGCAGCGCAGCCATCACGGCAAGTTCACCGGCGACCCCACAGAAACCGCCTTGTATTCGGTGGCGCTGGAAGCTGGCTACGACAAGGCCACCTTGGAAGCAGGTGCGCCGCGGTTGCTGGAGGTGCCTTTCGATTCCGAGCGCAAGCGCATGACCACCTTGCACCGCCACCCTTCCGGAATCGTGGCATACACCAAGGACGCGCCGGAAAGCGTGTTGCCGTTGTGCACGGCGCAGCTCGCCACACAAGGCGAAGTGGCTCTGCCGCGCGACGAAATTCTTGCCCATGCGGAGCGCATGGCGGCAGAAGGGCTGCGCGTGCTGGCCGTCGCACAGCGCCGCTGGCCAGACTTGCCGCAGGATAAGGATACCCACGCGGTCGAAAACAGCCTGGTTTTCATCGGCTTGGTCGGCCTGATGGATCCGCCGCGCCACGAAGCAAAAGAGGCCGTCAGGCTGTGCAAATCGGCCGGCATCACGCCGGTGATGATCACCGGCGACCACCCTGCCACTGCCCGCGCCATCGCTGCACGTCTGGACATAGGCAACGGCGGCGTGATCACGGGGGCGGAACTGGCACGCTTGAGTGATGAAGAATTCACGCAGCAGGTTGCACATATTCAGGTGTACGCACGCGTCGATCCGGCACAAAAAATCCGCATCGTCGAGGCGCTGCAGGCACGCGGCGAATTCGTCGCGATGACCGGCGATGGCGTGAACGATGCGCCCGCATTGAAACGCGCCGACATCGGCATCGCAATGGGCAAGGGCGGTACCGATGTGGCACGCGAAGCATCGAGCCTGGTGCTGCTCGATGACAACTTTGCCACCATCGTGCATGCGGTGCGAGAAGGCAGGCGTATCTTCGACAATATCCGCAAGTTCATCAAATACACCATGACCAGCAATTCCGGCGAAATATGGACGATCTTCCTCGCGCCGTTCCTGGGCTTGCCCATTCCGCTGCTGCCGATACACATTCTGTGGGTCAATCTCGTCACCGATGGCCTGCCGGGTTTGGCGCTCGCCGCCGAACCTGCGGAAAAGGGCATCATGACGCGCCCTCCCCGCCCCCCAAAAGAAAGCATCTTTGCTCACGGTATGTGGCAACACATGCTGTGGGTCGGGCTGACCATGGGTGCCGTATGCCTGTTCGCCCAGGCCTGGGCCATCCATTCCGGCTCCAGCCACTGGCAGACCATGGTATTCACGGTATTGACGCTGTCGCAAATGGGCCACGTACTGGCGATCCGCTCGGAAAGGTTATCCGTGTTCGAGCAAGGTCTGTTTTCCAACTGGTATCTGCTGGGTGCGGTAGCCCTTACCTTCCTGCTGCAACTCGCCACCATCTATGTGCCGGCGCTGAATGGAGTCTTCCACACTCAGCCACTCAGCGCGAGTGAGTTAGGCATATGCCTCGCACTATCGAGCGTGGTTTTTTTCAGCGTGGAGTGCGAGAAATGGCTGGTTCGCCGTGGCGTGCTTTACTCGGTCTGACGCGCTTGGTAATTGAAAATGGAATTTCTTAGACAAAAAAACAACAGGGGGCTGGCGCCCCCTGTTTCATTTAAAACTCCAACCACATTAACCCTTGCGTGAGCTGCGCACGCGCGTATAGGCGCTTTCCATCCACTTTTTGATGCGGTTGGCATCACCCACACGCGTCTGCTTCCCTGCAGAATCGAGCAGCACAATCACCACCGGGCGTTGCCTGATATTGGCCTGCATCACCAGACAGCGCCCTGCCTCATTGATGAAGCCGGTCTTGCTGACGCCGATATTCCAGGATGCGCTCTTCACCAGCGGATTGGTATTGTTGAAACGCATCGGGCGATGCCCGGAAACGTCGACAATATGGGAAGAGGCGGTCGTGAATTTCTGGATAAGATCATAGCTTTGCGCGGCCTGCACCATTTTCACCAGATCCTGCGCGGTAGAGACGTTGCCGCTGTTCAGGCCGGATGGGTCAAGGAAGCGGGTGTTTTTCATGCCTAACTCACGTGCCTTGGCATTCATCTTCGCTACGGCTGCAACGGTACCGCCCGGATAGGTGCGGGCCAGTGCAGCGGCTGCACGGTTCTCCGACGACATCAGCGCCAGCTTGAGCAATTCGCCGCGCGACAGCGCCATGCCGGGGCTCATGCGCGAGTGCGTTCCCTTGAGCATATCCATGTCTTGCACGCTGATGCTGATTTCTTCGTCCAGCGGCAACTGTGCGTCCAGCACGATCATCGCGGTCATCAGCTTGGTGATGGAGGCAATCGGCGCTATGGTGTCCGCATTTTTCGCATAAAGCACGCGCGATCCCTGCTCGTCATATATCAGCGCAATCGCCGAGCGCAGCTTGGGTGATGCAGTCCGCTTCAGCACCGTGCTGGTCAGTTCGTCGTCCTGGATCAGCCTGATCGCCTCGTTCTCAGCCGCCTGTGCGCTCAGCACATGGCCCAACAACAGGAACATTAGAAGTATTTTGCGCATACCTTCTCTCGGGCAAATTTTATGGATGGAAAGCTGCCGGAAAGGATACCGAAAAATTTGGATAAATCAAGCAAATCCAGACGGATGGTACGACAAGTTAAACTTCTTCCTGTTGTTGCAGTGCCCACATCTGCGCATACACCCCTTGTTGCGCCAGCAATTCGCGGTGCGAGCCGCGCTCAATGATGCGCCCTTTATCCATCACCAGTATCTGTTGCGCATCCACGATGGTGGACAAACGGTGTGCGATGATCAGCGTGGTGCGATTGCGTGCCACATTATGCAGCTCATCCTGGATTGCCTTCTCATGCTTGGAATCCAGCGCGGAAGTAGCCTCATCGAAAATCATGATGGATGGATTCTTAAGGATGGCGCGTGCAATGGCTACGCGCTGCTTTTCGCCACCCGACAGTTTCAGGCCGCGTTCGCCAACCACAGTATCGTAACCATGCGGCAGTGATTCGACAAAAACGTGGATATGTGCCGACTGCGCCGCCTGCAGCACTTCCTCGCGCGTGGCATCGGGGCGGCCATAGGCGATGTTGTAATAGATACTGTCGTTGAAAAGCACGGTATCCTGCGGCACGATGCCTATCGTTGCACGCAAGCTGGCCTGTGTTACTTTGCGGATGTCCTGGCCGTCTATCAGGATGCGGCCGGCAGTCACATCGTAGAAGCGGAACAACAAGCGCGACAAGGTGGATTTGCCCGCGCCGCTCGCCCCCACGACGGCAACCGTATGCCCGGCCGGAATATCAAAGCTGACGTCGAACAGAATCTCCCGCTCTGGATCGTAGGCAAAGCATACGTTCTCAAAGCGCACAGCCGCCTGCTCTACTTTCAGTGGCACCGCATCCGGCGCATCTTCAATTTCGCGGCTTTCACCGAGCAGGCGGAACATTTTTTCCATGTCTGCCAGCGAGTGTTTGATTTCGCGATAGACGAAGCCGAGGAAATGCAGCGGCATGTATAGCTGCAACATGAATACGTTGACCAGCACGAGGTCGCCCACCGTCATCGTGCCCTTGACCACGCCGTCCGCCGCCAGCAGCATCAGTGCCGTAACGCCTATGGCGATGATAATGCTCTGCCCGGCGGTCAATGCAGCCAGAGAAGTCTGGTTACGCACCGCTGCAACTTCCCACGTATCCAGGTGCTCGTCGTAGCGGCGTGCCTCATAACGTTCGTTGCCAAAATATTTCACCGTCTCATAATTGAGCAGGCTGTCTATGGCGCGCGTATTGGCCTTGGAATCCATGTCATTCATGGTGCGGCGGAATACCATGCGCCACTCGGTGATAAACAGGGTAAATACGATATACACCACCAGGGTGGCAAAGGTGATGGCAGCGAACCACGGGTCGTATTTGCTGAACAGGATGGCGGCCACCAGGCATATTTCCAGCAGCGTGGGCAGAATATTGAACAGCATGAAGTTGAACAGAAAGCTGATGCCCCGGGTACCACGCTCAATGTCGCGCGAGACGCCGCCGGTCTGCCGCTCCAGATGAAAGCGCAGACTCAGGTCGTGCAGGTGGGCAAACACCTTGAGCGCCACGCGCCGAATGGTGCGTTGTGTGACCTTGGCAAATATCGCATCGCGCAATTCGCCGAACAACGTGCTGAACAGCCGCAACAGTCCATAGGCGACCACGAGAAACACCGGCACCAGCAGCATCGCCTTGGGCTTGTTCATCGCATCGATGATTTCCTTAAGCACCAATGGCACCGCCACATTGGCCAGCTTCGACAGCACCAACAGCGTCAATGCAATGGCAAGTCGCCCCTTGAATTCCAGCAGATAAGGCGACAGGATGCGTATCGCATTCCATTCAAGACGGGGTGTGGATTCGGATGCAGCGGAATAATGGCGCATATATGCTAGACGGGATTAACGATACGCATTATAGCTGTGCCCTGCTTGCCATAGGCCTCGCGCTGTTTTTGCAGCCCACGAGTATTGGTACAAGCGCATGCCAGATCAGTGCAGTAACTTCGCTGCTCAGGCAGGCCGCGCAGGATGGCCGTAGAAATAGCCTTGGGAGAAATCAACACCTATTTCCACCAGAATTTTCGCGGTTTCCTCGTCCTCGACAAATTCGGCTACGGTCTTGAGCCCGAATTCCTTGGCCATCTGGTGGATGTGCTGCACCATGACGCGGTCGCGGTCATCGATTGCGATCTGGCGCACAAAACTTCCCTCGATTTTCACGTAGTCCACCGCAAGGTATTTCAAATAGAGGAAGGATGAAAAACCGCTACCGAAGTCATCCAGCGCAAAAGCGATATGACTGAGGCGAAGCTCATCAATCACTTCCTTTACCTGGTTGAGATGAGGCAATGCTTCGCGCTCGGTAATCTCCAGCACAACATTTTCACAGGCCACTCCCTGCTGCTCCACCATGCCGGGAATGGTGCGCATCCACTCGACGTCTCCGAAACTGCGCGCCGAAAGGTTAAAGAACATCTTGATTTGTGGACGATCCACTCTGATCTTGCCAAGATGCAATAGCGCACTTTGGAATACGGCTCGGTCCACTTCCTTGGACATACCCAATTCATCTGCAACTTCGATAAAATCACACGCCGGGATTATATTTTCACCGTCGCGTATGCGTGCCAGCGCCTCATAAGCCACCACCACATTGCGCTTCACGTCCACTATAGGCTGCAGGAATGCTTCGACGCGCCCCTCACGCAAGGCTTGTCGCAGAAAATCACCATGGCGGAAAATACTCATCATGGTGCGATCATGCGCGGACTCGGCCATCATCACCTGATTCTTGCCATGGCTCTTGGCCTTGTATAACACCACGTCCATCGCCGCGTATATCTCCTCCCTGGTCTTTCCATCTTCCGGATAGCTCACCATACTGAAACTTGCCGTCACGCCGATCGTCCCTACCGGCACATCAAACTCCTTTTCCCCAAGCAATTTGTGCAGTTTGTGCGCCACCTGCAACCCGGTGATGGCCGGCGTATCGGGAAAGATCAGTGCAAATTCGTCGCCGCCCAGACGCGCCAGCAGATCGCCACGGCGCAAATCGGATGCGAGAAACGCGCTTAACTCCTTGAGAACCAGGTCACCAACCGGATGCCCGTAGTTATCGTTGATGAATTTGAAGTTGTCGAGATCGACCATGATGATCGAGAACGTATGAAAGTACCGCTCGCCACGCGCAATCTCCTGGTCGAGAAATTCCTCAAACTTGCGCCGGTTATACAGCCCGGTAAGCGGATCGCGCACCGACAACTCTTCCAGCTTGTTGTTATAGTCCTGCACCGTCCTCAACAGAAGATTGAAATACTCTGCCAGGCGCTGCAGTTCGACAACCCAATGTCTGCCCTCCACGCGATGGCTGAAATCTCTTTCATGGCTGATTTGCTGCATCACGCGGACCAGATTGGCGAGCGGCACCGCTACCAGATGACGCAACATGAAATACAACACGGCAAATACCAGCCCCATCACCAGCAGAAAATAACTGACGATGGGGTTGATCACATGATTGAGCGAGGTTTTGATGGTATCAATCGGGTATGTGACGTCGATCACGCCATGCACCGCACCCTCGGTGGAGTTGGCATGGCACATGACACATTCCTTGTCGGCGCGTACCGAGTACAGGTAGCGAATAGACTTCTCACCCTGAAATAGCGTCGCATCCTTGCCGTCGCGCAGGACGCCTGCCAGTGCAGGATCAGCAGCAATAATATCGCGCTCGCCCGGCATGGCGCCGTATTCACGCTCGACAATCTCGGCCCGATACACCCGAATCGAAAGGCCGGGCACGGATGAGTTGAGCTGATTGATCGCTTCCTTGATTTCCCGCTTGCTCCAGCCCTTGCGCATCGCCGAATACAGGCTCCGGAATACCAGCCTGGAGGTTTGCTGCGCGCTCTCGCTTGCCAGGTCATGCACTGCACGGTCACGCACCGCGCCGGACAAGATGAAGATCAGGGCAAAGGCAAGCAGCAGAAAAATTACGGACAGCGAAATCAGCAATGTCCCCAGTGTGATCTGTTTGCTGCCCCCGAAAACCTTGCTCACCATTTTCCCCATAGAATTTCGCTTCTCACACCTCGCACCCGGGGCAGATGCGCCCAAGCGCTATTGTCGATGTGGCAATTATACACCTGCACTGCGTGAGCATTTATGCAGCAGCTTCTGCGAGTTGATGCCTGTGATTAATTGTTGTCATTCCGGATGTTGGTAATTGAAAAAAGCGCTAAACATCATCCCCGCCGCGCGCATATCCGATCACGCCGGTCAGCAAGCGCGCTATTGAATAACTGGCGCGTAACAACAAGCGTTTCCACAGACTCTGTACGCGCCAGGCAGAATACTTGACGGGGCTTGCGGCGCTTGACATCTCGTGCAACAAACTGGCGCGCAAGGATTCAGCGAAACCCCCATCGCGCACCACCAGATTGGCTTCACGCCCCAGCCACAGACTGAACGGGTCGATATTTGATGATCCCACAGTTGCCCAATATCCATCCACTACCGCCACCTTGGCATGCAAATAACTGGCGTGGTACTCGTTTATTTCTACACCTGCACCCAGCAACTCATCGTAAAGCGCAAGGGTTGCGTAGTGCTGCAGTCGATATTCCACCTTGCCCTGCAACAAAAGCACCACACGCACCCCGCGCTGCACCGCATCCAGCAAGGCGCGGCGCAGGCGTAGGCCGGGCAAAAAATAGGCGTTGGCGATGATAATTTCATGCTGTGCGCCCCCAATGGCTGCAAGGTAGGCGTGCTCGATGTCGCGCCTGTGGCGCAGATTGTCACGCTGCAGAAAAATCACTTTCTCGCGCAGATCAACGGCATGTGCAGGATGCAGCTTTCCGTTCTTGCGCCGTTGCTTGCGCCGAAAGTTTGTCCACGACACCAACGCCCACAAACGCTGCATGGTTGCATTGATGCGCCCTGCCGCGTGTCCCTGCACTTCCACCGCATAATCCAGTCGCGGCAGCTTGATCTGCCCGCCTGGTACATCATCGATGATATTGATGCCGCCGACAAATGCAATGCGCTCGTCCACAATCGCCAGCTTGCGGTGCAAACGGCGCAGGCGGTGACGACGCAGACTGAAGCGTGCAATTTCAGGGCGAAACCACAGCACTCCTACTCCCGCCGCACGCAACTCATCTATCCACTCATGCGGAAAATTGGCCGAACCGAAACCATCCATGAGCAAATGCACAGCTACGCCGCGCTTGGCAGCTCGCTGCAAAGCAGCCGACACCATGCGCCCACTCGTGTCGGCTGCAAATATATAGGTTTCCAGAAAAATCGACTTAACGGCGGCATCTATCGCAGCTATGAGACGCGGAAAATATTCTTCTCCATTGCGCAGCAGTGTTAGCGTATGGCCGTCAACAAGATGTGTGCTGCTCATGACAGGGCAAGTGTCGCAGACAGCGCTACGTGATCGGAAATCTTGTTCCACAGTCGATGGGCATGCATCTCGCCATGCTGAATGCTCAGGCCGCGCACATAAATACGGTCCATCCGCAACAACGGCAGGCCGGCGGGATAACTGGGAGCCGGTTTGCCACGGCTCGCCTCAAACACCTCATGCAATTGCAACTCATGCGCCAACAGGTCACTGGCATGGTTGCGCCAGTCGTTGAAATCCCCCGCGATAATCAGCGGCGCATCCGTTGGCACCATATGCTTGATGCGCTCAACCAGCGCATTAAACTGTATCCCACGGCCGCGTTTGAACAGTCCAAAATGCACACAAATGCAATGCAGCATTTGTTTGGCTTCCGGCTGCCCGGTATCTGGCAAAGCAATCTCGCAATGCAGTAATCCGCGGCTTTCAAATCGATGCGCTGAAATATCCTGGTTGTCCCACCGTACAATAGGATAACGGCTCAGAATGGCGTTGCCGTGATGACCTTCGTCGTACACTGCATTCTTCCCATAGGCATGGTGCGGCCATATCTGGTCAGCCAGAAACTCATGTTGTGGCAAAGTCGGGTAGTTAAGATGGCGCTTAGCATCGCCACAATTCTCACCTTGCACTTCCTGCAAAAACACAATATCGGCGTTAAGTTCATGCAGGCGATCACGCAATTCGTGCATCACCATGCGCCGATTGAAATGGGAGAAGCCCTTGTGAATGTTGTAGGTGACGATTTTGAGCGAAGTCATAACTGATCTGGCGTTTGGAATAATCTGGTCAGTCCGGGAATTTTTTATATAATTCCCATACTACCTTACCCTTGGCATTTTACGCTTCCCTCTCATAGCGACCCAATAAAACAGAAACGCAAAGTTGCTTATCGATTTTCCCAACGCGGATAAAGCATGCTCCTGCAATAAGCGAACAACAAAAAAGCCGGACCAAGGCCGGCTTTTTTGTTGTTTATGGAAACTTCGCTTATTCGCCAGAGGCTTCCACAGGTTGCATTTCAGCCGGACGATCCAGCAATTCAACCAATGCCATCGGTGCATTGTCGCCCTTGCGGAATCCAAACTTGAGGATGCGCGAGTAACCGCCATTGCGGGCAGCATAACGTGGGCCAAGTTCGTCGAACAGCTTGACCACCATTTCACGGTCACGCAGGCGTGCAAATGCGAGACGGCGGTTAGCCAGGCTGGGATTCTTGCCAAGGGTCAGGATAGGCTCTGCCACGCGGCGCAACTCCTTGGCCTTCGGCAATGTAGTCTTGATGACCTCATGGCGCAACAGGGATACTGTCATGTTGCGCAGCATGGCCAGCCGATGACTGCTGGTGCGATTAAGTTTTCTTAGTCCTAAACGGTGACGCATGATTATTCCTCTCTTACTTTGTACTTCTAAACAGCCGCTGGCTTATTTCTCAGCAGCAACCGGCCAGTTTTCCAGTTTCATGCCCAGCGACAAGCCATGCTCCGCCAGCACCTGCTTGATTTCGTTCAGCGACTTGCGCCCCAAGTTAGGGGTGCGCAGCAAATCATTTTCCGTGTACTGAATCAGATCGCCGATGTAATGAATGCTCTGTGCCTTGAGACAATTGGAGGAACGAGGCGTCAACTCCAGATCGTCCACGGGACGCAGCAGCATTGGATCAACCTTGGGTGTTTGCGGTTTCTCTACTGGCGCTGGCGTGCCTTCAAGGGCGGCAAATACTGAGAACTGTTCAACCAGAATACGTGCTGCATAGCGGATGGCTTCTTCCGGATCGATGGCACCGTTGGTTTCTATGTCCATGACCAGTTTATCCAGGTCGGTCCGCTGTTCCACACGCGCGCTTTCCACTGCATAACTGACACGGCGCACCGGGCTGAACGATGCATCCAATGCAATATGACCAACAGCACGGCTTTCTCCGGGCGCCTGGCGCGCGATGGCAGAAACATAGCCACGGCCCTGCTCAACCTTGATCTCCATGTCCAGCTTACCCCCAGCAGTCAGGTGGGCAATGATGTGTGAAGGATTGACTACCTCTGTATCGGAACCAATGGCAATGTCGCCTGCAGTTACAACGCCCGCTCCTTCCTTCTTCAATGTCAGCACTGCTTCGCTGGAATTATGCAGCCTTAGTACCAGGCCTTTCAGGTTGAGCAGAATTTCCACAACATCTTCCTGCACGCCATCGATGGATGAGTACTCATGCAGCACGCCGGAAATCTTGACCTCTGTGGGTGCAAAACCTGGCATGGAAGACAACAATATGCGACGCAGCGCGTTGCCGAGCGTGTGCCCATAACCCCGCTCAAACGGCTCCATTACCACTTTAGCTTGAGTGGCGGAAATTCTTTGCACATCTATGATACGAGGTTTCAGAAAATCATTCTTATGCATATCCGACTCCGCGTGGATTACTTGGAATACAACTCGACAATGAGGTGCTCGTTGATTGTGGCAGGCAACTCGGAACGTTGTGGCTTGGCCTTGAACGTTCCTTTCATTGCCTTGGTGTCAACATCGATCCACTCCGGAAAGCCACGCTGCTCGGCAGCCTGCAATGCAGCTTTGACGCGCAATTGCGCCTTGGCCTTCTCTGCGATCTCTATGACATCCCCAGAGCGAACCTGATAGGACGGGATGTTAACGCGCTTGCCGTTCACCAGAATGCCGTTGTGGCGCACTACCTGACGTGCTTCTGAGCGCGAAGCGCCGAAGCCCATACGGTAGGCTATGTTGTCCAAACGCGATTCCAGCAATTGCAGCAGGCTTTCGCCGGTAATTCCGCGCTGCATTTCAGCAGAGCGATAGGTCAGACGGAACTGGCCCTCAAGCATGCCGTAGATACGGCGAACTTTTTGCTTTTCACGCAACTGGCCACCATAGTCGGACATGCGTGTGTTCTTCTTTTGTCCGTGCTGGCCGGGCGGATAGGCACGACGCTCAACCGCACATTTGTCGGTAAAACATTTCTCGCCTTTCAGAAACAGCTTTTCGCCTTCGCGGCGGCACTGACGGCACTTTGGATCAAGATTTCTAGCCAAGGCTATCTCCTAAAATTAGATGCGACGCTTTTTCGGCGGACGGCAGCCGTTATGCGGTACTGGCGTGATATCGGAAATGCTGGTGATCTTAAAGCCCGCCGCATTCAATGCACGCACTGCAGATTCGCGTCCAGGGCCGGGGCCCTTGATGCGCACTTCGAGGTTCTTCACGCCACATTCCTGTGCCGCTTTGCCCGCCGTCTCAGCAGCAATCTGTGCTGCAAAAGGCGTGCTCTTGCGCGAGCCCTTAAAACCGTTTCCGCCACTGGTAGACCAGGCCAGGGCATTGCCCTGACGGTCTGTAATCGTCACGATAGTATTGTTAAAAGACGCGTGCACGTGGGCTATGCCCTCGGCTACATTCTTTTTGACTTTCTTGCGCACTCGCGTGCTGGTCTTAGCCATGTCTCAAATCCTCTATTAAATTACTTCTTGGCGCCAGCAACAGACTTGCGCGGTCCCTTGCGGGTGCGTGCATTAGTGCGGGTACGCTGGCCGCGCACCGGCAAGCCGCGGCGATGACGCAAGCCACGGTAGCAACCCAGGTCCATCAATCGCTTGATGTTCATGGAGATTTCACGGCGCAGATCGCCTTCCACTGTAAACTTGCCGACCTCATCGCGCAGTTTGTCCATCTCTGCATCGGTGAGATCTTTGATCTTGGTGGAAGTGTTAACCCCGACAGCAGCGCAAATTTCGCGCGAGCGGGTGCGTCCTATGCCATAGATCGCGGTCAAGGCGATCACAGCGTGTTGGTGATTGGGAATGTTTACCCCGGCAATACGAGCCATGCAGCTACCCTATCGTTCGTTCGTTCAAAAAATAATCATCCAAGCGCGACTTGATGCTATCAGCCTTGGCGTTGCTTGTGACGCGGATCGCTGCTGCAAATCACGCGCACTACCCCTTTGCGCCGCACCACCTTGCAGTTACGGCAAACCTTTTTTACCGATGCTTGTACTTTCATTTGCTTCTCCTCGATTGCCTAATCGGTTACTACTTGGCGCGGAATATTATGCGCCCTTTGGTTAAATCATAAGGGGTCAATTCAACCGTCACCTTGTCTCCCGGCAGGATGCGTATGTAGTGCATACGCATTTTGCCGGAGATATGTCCTAACACAATATGACCATTTTCCAGTTTCACGCGGAAAGTTGCATTGGGTAATGATTCGACGATCTCCCCTTGCATTTGCATCGCATCTTCTTTGGCCATCAGCGCGCTAACCCGCCCTTGAAATTGGCTTTCTTCAACAAGCTTTCATACTGATGCGTCATCATGTAAGACTGTACCTGAGCCATAAAATCCATCGTCACAACCACTAGAATCAGCAGTGAGGTGCCGCCAAAATAAAACGGTACATTCCACTTCACTACCAGAAATTCAGGCACCAAACATACCAGCGTCACATACAATGCACCTACCAAGGTCAGGCGCAGCATAATCTTTTCCACGTAGCGCGCAGTCTGCTCACCTGGTCGTATTCCGGGCAAAAAAGCGCCACTCTTCTTCAGATTGTCTGCTGTATCTTTCGGGCTGAACACCAGTGCCGTATAAAAGAAACAGAAGAAAATAATCGCCGTAGCGTACAGCAAGACGTATATCGGCTGGCCGGGTGACAGCTTATCGCTGATATCTTTCAGCCAGATCATACTGGTGCCGCTACTAAACCAGCCTGCGAGCGTCGCAGGAAACAGGATGATACTCGAGGCAAAGATCGGCGGAATCACGCCGGCCATGTTCAGCTTCAATGGCAAATGCGAACTCTGCCCTCCGTACACCTTGTTGCCGACCTGACGCTTGGCATAATTGACCAGTATCTTGCGTTGCCCACGTTCAACAAACACCACCAGCGCCGTAATCGCGACAACCCCCACCACCAGAAACAGCACCAATGGTATGGAAAATGCGCCTGTACGCGCCATCTCCAGAGTATTTGCAATCGCGCTCGGCAAGCCAGCTGCAATCCCTGCAAATATAATCAACGAGATCCCGTTACCCAAACCGCGCTCTGTGATCTGCTCACCAAGCCACATCAGGAACAAGGTGCCCGTCACCAGCGTGATGACCGTGGTCATCTGAAACATCGCGCCGGGGTGTGGCACCAATCCAGCCTGCGACTGCAACGCGGCGGATATGCCAAATGCCTGAAACAACGCAAGCACCAGAGTGCCATAGCGGGTGTACTGGGTAATCTTTCTGCGCCCGGCGTCGCCTTCCTTCTTCAGCTGCTCCAGATGTGGCACCGCAATTGTTGCCAGCTGCATGATGATGGAGGCCGAAATATACGGCATGATGCCCAGCGCAAAAATCGTGAAGCGTGACAGTGCACCGCCCGAGAACATGTTAAACATGCCCAGTATGCCGCCACTTTGCGACTTGAACAGATCCGCCAGCACCACCGGATCGATCCCCGGCACGGGAATATGCGCCCCGATGCGGTACACCACCAGCGCGCCCAAGAGGAACCACAGACGCCTCCCGAGGTCACCATACTTCCCCTTGCTCACACCACTATTCTTGGCAACTGCGTTCAAAGCGTTCCTTACTCTGCGACGCTGCCGCCGGCAGCTTCTACAGCAATACGCGCACCCTTGGTAAGCGTCAGGCCTTGCAATTTAACTGCACGATTGATTTCGCCAGACAACACCACTTTCGCGGTCAAGGCTGAGGCCGCCACAACACCAGCCTGCTTCAGGGCCAACAAATCGATAACATCAACCGGAATTTTTTGCAGATCGGACAAACGAACTTGTGCAGTGTCATTACGCGTCAGCGACACAAAGCCACGTTTCGGCAAGCGGCGTTGCAGTGGCATCTGCCCACCCTCGAAGCCCACCTTATGAAAGCCGCCCGAACGGGATTTCTGCCCTTTATGTCCGCGACCACAAGTTTTGCCCAAGCCACAACCGATACCACGCCCCACACGGCGTTTGGCATGCGTGGAACCTGCAGCCGGTTTAATTTGATTGAGTTGCATTTACGCCTCGCACTTAACTAGGTAATACACTTTGTTAATCATGCCACGCACAGCCGGAGTATCTTCCACTTCAACGGTGTGATTGAGGCGACGCAGGCCCAAGCCACGCACACACGCACGGTGCGACTCCTTGGTTCCAATCACGCTTTTTACCAGCGTTACTTTCAACTTCTTAGCCTGTGCCATGATTACCCCTGAATTTCTTCGATACTCTTGCCGCGTTTTGCAGCGACTTCGGCTGGAGAGTTGAGCGCCTGCAGACCATTCAAGGTTGCACGCACTACGTTATAGGGATTGCTCGAACCTATGCATTTGGCCAGGATATTGTGCACACCCACGGCCTCGAACACAGCGCGCATTGCGCCACCGGCGATAATCCCAGTACCTTCGGACGCTGGCTGCATATAAACCTTGGCAGCACCGTGACGGCCAATGACTGCATGATGGAGGGTGCCATTCTTCAGACTTACCTTGATCATCTTGCGACGCGATTCCTCCATCGCCTTCTGCACGGCTACCGGCACTTCCTTGGATTTACCCTTGCCCATTCCGATGCGGCCATCACCATCGCCCACCACGGTCAGCGCAGCGAAACCCATGATACGGCCACCCTTCACAACCTTGGTCACGCGATTGATAGAAATCATCTTCTCGATGAGTCCGTCACCACGATCTTCAGGTTGCTGCATTTTTCCTTGTGCCTTAGCCATCATTTACCCCAAGTTAAAACTTCAAGCCATGCTCGCGCGCAGCTTCCGCCAGCGCCTTTACGCGACCGTGATATTTGTTGCCGGAACGGTCGAATGCAACCTCGTTAATGCCAGCGCTCTTTGCCTTCTCGGCAACGCGCTTACCCACCACTACAGCTGCCTTGACGTTGCCGCCGTTCGCCAATTCTTTGCGCACTTCCGCCTCCAGGCTGGAAGCGCTAGCCAGAATCTTGCTGCCGCAAGCGGAGATCACTTGTGCATAGATATGCAGGTTAGTGCGATGTATCGCCAGGCGATTCGTCTTTTGCTCAGCAATGCGTGCACGGGTTTTACGTGCTCTGCGCTGACGCGATTCTTTCTTGTTTAACATATACGCCTCAATTATTTCTTCTTGGTTTCTTTCAGGATTACCACCTCATCGGCGTAACGCACACCCTTGCCCTTGTAAGGCTCTGGCTCGCGGAACGCGCGGATCTCGGCGGCAACCTGTCCGACCTGCTGCTTATTGGAACCCTTCAGCAAGATTTCAGTTTGAGTCGGTGTCGCCACCGTCACGCCAGCTGGCATCTTATAGGTCACCGGGTGAGAAAAGCCGAGCGTCAGGTTAAGTGTGTCACCGGCTGCTTGCGCGCGATAACCCACGCCAACCAAAGTCAGCTTGCGTTCAAAACCTTTGCTCACACCGACCACCATGTTGGCAATCAGCGCACGCACGGTTCCGGACATGGCATTCGCCTGCATCGAATCATTGCTGGCTTTGCACTGCAACTGCTCACCTTCACGATGCACGGTGACATCACTGCCCAATATTTGCTTCAAGGTGCCCAATGGGCCCTTTACGGAAACTTCGTTGGCAGCCAGCGTTACTTCGACACCAGCAGGCACTACAATAGGATTTTTAGCGACTCTAGACATGATTACCCCGTTACGCGACGATGCACAAAACTTCGCCACCAATTCCATTGGCGCGTGCTTTGTGGTCAGTCATCAACCCCTTAGAGGTAGAAACAATGGCGATACCCAAACCATTCATCACCTTGGGTATATCACCGCAGCCTTTGTACATACGCAGTCCAGGACGGCTTACGCGCTGAATCTTTTCGATTACTGGGCGACCGGCGTAATATTTGAGGCCAATTTCCAATGTGGGCTTGCCATCGTTAGTGGAAACATTAAAGCCTTCAACATAACCCTCATCCTGAAGCACCTTGGCAATCGCCACCTTAAGCTTTGAAGATGGCATATTTACTGTTACTTTTTCCGCCATCTGCGCGTTTCTGATACGCGTCAACATGTCGGAGATCGGATCACTCATACTCATAAATTCACCCTTACCAGCTTGCCTTGATTACACCAGGAATTTCACCGCGCATTGCATATTCACGCAATTTTGTGCGACCCAGACCGAATTTGCTGAATACACCACGCGGGCGACCGGTCAGAGCACAGCGATTGCGCAGGCGCACCGGACTCGAGTCACGCGGCAATGCCTGCAATTTCTGCCTCGCAGCGTAACGCTCTTCCTCGCTCACCTTCACGTTCGCAATGATCGCCTGCAACTCGGCACGCTTAACGGAATACTTCTTCACGGTTTCGCGACGCTTTAGATCACGGTTGATGACAGATGTCTTAGCCATGTTGCCCTCAGTTCTTCAATGGGAATTTGAATGCCTGGAGAAGGGCTCGCGCCTCCTCATCAGTCTTTGCACTGGTGGTAATGGTAATGTTCATACCACGCAATGCATCTATCTTGTCATACTCGATTTCCGGAAAAATGATTTGCTCCTTGACGCCCATGTTGTAATTGCCACGGCCGTCAAACGATTTGCCGGAAATTCCGCGGAAGTCACGAATCCGCGGAATAGCCACGGTAACCAGGCGGTCCAGAAATTCGTACATGCGCGCCTTGCGCAGGGTGACCTTGCAGCCCACCGGGTAGCCCTCACGGATCTTGAAACCCGCAATGGACTTCTTTGATTTAGTCACCACCGGTTTCTGACCTGCGATTTTCTGCATATCAGATACGGCATGCTCCATCACTTTCTTGTCAGCTACCGCCTCACCAACACCCATGTTAAGGGTTATTTTTTCTATGCGCGGAACTTCCATAATGGATTTGTAGCCGAACTTTTTCATTAGTTCCGGCGCCACCGTATCCTTGTAGTAATCAAACAAACGAGCCATGCTCTGTTACCCCTTTACGCGTCAATCATTTCGCCGCTGGACTTGAATACACGCACCTTGCGGCCGTCTTCCAGCGTTTTGATACCAACACGATCAGCCCTCTTGGCAGCCGCGTTATAAATGGCAACATTGGAGGCATGAATGGACATCTCAACTTCCACGATACCGCCAGCCACACCCTTCACCGGATTAGGCTTCTGGTGTTTCTTTACCTTATTGATGCCACTCACCAGCAGACGGTCATCGAGTACGCGCAGCACACTGCCGCGATTACCCTTGTCTTTTCCGGCGATGACAATGACATCATCATTCTTCTTAATCTTGCGCATGATTTTTCCTTGACTGCGTTACGTCCCGGTTACAACACTTCCGGGGCCAACGACACGATCTTCATAAAGCGCTCGGTACGTAACTCACGCGTTACCGGGCCAAAAATACGCGTACCGATCGGTTCCAACTTTGCATTCAGCAATACCGCGGCATTACCATCAAACTTTATCAGCGAGCCATCCGGACGGCGAACACCCTTGGCAGTACGCACCACCACAGCACTGTATACTTCACCCTTCTTCACACGTGAACGTGGGGCTGCATCTCTGATGCTGACCTTGATAACATCACCGATGGCCGCATAACGGCGCTTAGACCCTCCCAGCACCTTGATGCACATAACCGAACGCGCACCAGTATTATCGGCGACATTCAAAACCGTCTGCATTTGTATCATTTTTTAACTCTCCAACTTTATCCGCTTACCGCGGCTAGTTTTGGAACCCGTTCGGGTTAGGCCGCCGCAAGCGGCGGTGAAACGAAGCCGCGCATTATATTCAGTCTTGACAACATGCACAAGAGATATATGCAATAAATTTTAACTAGCCTTTATGCCGCTTGACCTTTTTCCACCAACTTGGTCACGCGCCAGCTCTTGGTCTTGGCAAGCGGGCGGCATTCTTCAATGATAACCACATCGCCTTGATGGCACTCGTTGTTCTCATCATGCGCATGATATTTCTTCGACACGCTTATGATTTTTCCCAACACAGGGTGCTTGGTCTTGCGCTCAATCAGCACGGTAACCGTCTTGTCCATCTTGTCGCTCACCACCGTACCGGTCAACGTACGTTTCAAATTCGTTGCACTCATTGCTGCGCACCCTTTTCTTTCAATATGGTTTTTACACGGGCAATGTCACGACGCACCTTGAGCAACTGGCTGTTATTGCTCAGCTGCTGTGTAGCCACCTGCATACGCAGGCCGAATTGCGCCTTCGCCAGCGACAGCAATTCTTGCTCCAGGTCTGCTGTGGATTTTGCTCTCAGTTCACTTGCCTTCATGATTACGCCCCTACCTGTCTAATTACAAATGTGGTGGCGATAGGCAGCTTGGCGGAAGCCAGGCGGAACGCCTCGCGAGCTATCATTTCTTCCACGCCATCCATTTCATACAGCATCTTACCTGGCTGAATTTCAGCAACATAGAACTCAGGGCTACCCTTGCCGTTACCCATACGCACCTCGGCAGGCTTCTTCGAGATTGGCTTATCCGGAAAAATACGGATCCAGATGCGCCCGCCACGCTTGATGTGACGCGTCATTGCGCGGCGCGCTGCCTCAATCTGGCGTGCCGTCAAACGACCACGACCGACCGCCTTGAGGCCAAACTCGCCGAAGCTAACTTTGTTGCCGCGCGTCGCGACCCCGTTGTTGCGGCCCTTTTGCTCCTTGCGGTATTTCCTTCTAGCTGGCTGTAGCATGTTTTGCTCCCGACTTTCTTACTCTTTTTTCCGGCTCGGCTACTGCTGGTGCGGACACTTCCTCCAAACCAGTTTGATCACCCTTGTAAACCCATACCTTGACGCCGATGATGCCATAGGTTGTTTTCGCTTCGGCGAAACCGTAATCAATATTGGCACGCAGGGTATGCAGTGGCACCCGACCTTCGCGATACCACTCGCTGCGCGCAATTTCAATCCCGTTCAAACGGCCCGCACTCATGATTTTGATACCTTGTGCACCCAAACGCATAGCATTCTGCATGGCGCGCTTCATGGCGCGTCGAAACATGATGCGTTTCTCCAGTTGCGAAGTGATGCTTTCCGCGATCAGTTGCGCATCGATTTCCGGCTTGCGCACTTCCTCAATATTCAAGGCCACATCGGGCAGTCCCATGCGCTTGCGTAACTCGGCACGCAGAACTTCGATGTCTTCACCCTTCTTGCCAATCACAACGCCCGGACGTGCGGTATAAATCGTAATCTTGGCATTTTTTGCCGGACGCTCGATAACAATCTTGGATACGCCAGCGTTAGCCAGTTTTTTCTTGAGATAATCACGCACCTCAATATCCTTGAGCAGCATGCCGGCAAAATTTTGGCTGTTGCCATACCACTTAGAAGTCCAGTTCTTTTGCACGCTCAACCGGAAACCGATTGGATGAATTTTCTGTCCCATATTTATCCTCAGCTTCCGACAGTTATAGTAATGTGGCAGGTCTGCTTTTCAATACCGTTGCCACGACCCTTGGCGCGCGCCATCATGCGCTTCAGAGAGGCAGCCTTATCCACATAGATTGTGGTAACCTTCAACTCATCAATGTCTGCGCCATCATTATGTTCGGCATTGGCAATCGCCGACTCCAAGCCCTTCTTGATAATCACGGCAGCCTTCTTCGGGCTGAATGTCAACAAGTTCAGCGCCTTATCCACCGGCAGACCACGGATTTGATCCGCAATCAGGCGACCCTTCTGGGCCGACAGGCGAACACCCTTAACTACAGCAGTTGTGCTCATCATGTCTCCTTATTTCTTGACCGCTGCTTTTTTGTCAGCAGCGTGCCCCTTGAAAGTGCGGGTCAGCGAAAACTCGCCCAGCTTATGCCCTACCATATTCTCAGAGATATACACTGGAATGTGCTGTTTGCCGTTATGCACTGCTATGGTCAAACCAACGAAGTCAGGCAGAACAGTGGAACGACGCGACCAGGTTTTAACCGGGCGCTTGTCGTTGGTTGCACGCACCGTCTCCACTTTCTTCTGCAGATGCGCATCGACGAATGGACCTTTTTTAATAGAACGTGCCATGTTTACCCCTTAGTCTGATAGCGACGGCGGACAATCATGCCGCTAGTACGCTTGTTACGGCGTGTACGGAAGCCCTTGGCTGGAACACCCCATGGGCTGACCGGATTGCGTCCGGCTGCAGTCTTGCCTTCACCACCGCCGTGCGGGTGATCGACCGGGTTCATAGCGACACCGCGCACGGTCGGACGTATACCACGCCAACGTGTTGCGCCGGCTTTGCCAATGGAACGCAAACTGTGTTCTGCATTACCTACCTCACCGATAGTCGCCTTGCAGTCCACGTGCACCTTGCGAATTTCGCCAGAACGCAACCGCAACTGCGCATAACTTCCTTCACGCGCCAGCAGTTGCACCGAGGTGCCAGCCGAACGCGCCAGCTGCGCGCCCTTCCCTGGGAGCATTTCGATGCAATGTATGGTCGAACCCACCGGGATGTTGCGCAGCGGCAACGCATTACCTGCCTTGATCGGAGCCTCCGATCCGCTTAGCAGTTGCGTACCTACAGCCACACCCTTGGGCGCAATGACATAACGACGCTCGCCGTCGGCATAGCACAGCAGTGCCAGATGCGCAGTGCGGTTCGGATCATATTCCAGATGCTCAACAGTGGCGGGAATACCATCCTTGTCGCGCTTGAAATCAACCAGACGGTAACTCTTCTTATGGCCGCCCCCCATATGACGGACAGTAATATGGCCATTGTGATTGCGACCGGCCGTTCTGTTCTTCTTTTCCAGAAGTGAAGCTTGCGGCTTGCCCTTATGCAGCTCCGGGCTAACTACGCGCACAACTGCGCGCCGACCAGGAGATGTGGGTTTAAGTTTGATCAGTGCCATGATTTTATCCTTGCTCACTTGCAGCAAAATTGATTTCCTGGCCAGGCGCGAGGCAGACATATGCCTTTTTCCAATCCTTGCGCTGCCCCATGAACTTGCCGAATCGCTTCTGCTTACCCTTGACACAGGCAACCTGCACGTTTTCGACGTTCACCTTGAACATCAGTTCGACCGCCGCCTTTATTTCTGGTTTGGATGCGTCGGACGCCACACGGAAAATTACCTGCTCATTCTTTTCGGCAACATAGGTTGCCTTTTCGGAAATTTGCGGGGCGAGCAATATATTCATCAAACGCTCCTGACTGAATTTTTGATTGCTCATGCCAGTATCTCCTCGATTTTAGCTATTGCGCCGCGCGTCACCAGCACCTTGGAAAAATGCACCAGGCTTACCGGATCTGCCTGATGCGCTTCCAGCACCAGCACATGCGGCAGGTTACGCGAAGACAGATACAGGTTTTCGTCGACATTGTCCGTAATGATCAAAACGCGATCCGAATCCAATCCCAACTGCTTCATTTTCTGTGCCAGCAGCTTGGTCTTGGGTGCTGCCAGCGTCAGACTATCCACCACCGTAAGGCGATCTTCACGCACCAGTTGCGAGAGAATCGACGCCAATCCGGCGCGGTACATTTTGCGGTTAACTTTTTGAGTAAAATTTTCGTCCGGGCTGTTCGGGAAAATCTTGCCGCCACCACGCCACAGCGGACTGGATGCCATACCTGCACGCGCACGGCCAGTGCCCTTTTGAGCAAATGGCTTACGGGTACTCTTGGCGATTTCGCTGCGCCCCTTTTGCTTGCTGTTGGCAGAGCGGGCATTCGCCTGATACGCAGTCACCACTTGGTGAATCAGCGCCTCATTGTATTCACGCCCGAACAAATCATCAGAGGCAGAGCAACTTGCGCTCGCCTTGCCGCTGTCATCAATAACTTTCAGCTCCATTATGCACCTGCCTTCACTGCTGGACGCACAACCACATCACCGCCTTTGGCACCTGGAACAGCACCTGTAACCAGCAGCAATTGGCGTTCCGTATCAATACGAACGATTTTGAGATTTTGCACAGTACGCTGAACGTCACCCAGGTGACCAGTCATGCGCTTTCCAGGAAACACGCGGCCTGGATCCTGCGCCATACCGATAGAACCTGGTACGTTATGCGATTTGGAGTTACCGTGCGTGGCACGGCCAGATTTAAAATGGTAGCGCTTGATCGTGCCGGCATAACCTTTACCAATTGTCACGCCGGTGACATCGACCTTCTGCCCGACCTTGAATAGATCAACCCCGATTACGCCGCCGGCCTGCAAGCCAGATAATTGCTCGGGAGTAGCAGTAAATTCCTTCAGCACGCTACCCGCTTCCACACCTGCCTTGGCAAAATGACCTGCAGCGGCCTTCGTCACACGACTGGCACGACGCACTCCAAACGCAACCTGCACTGCGCTGTAGCCGTCCGTATTTGCGGATTTGATTTGGGTAATGCGATTATTGGACACGTCCAGCACTGTCACTGGCAACGATGCTCCGTCGTCAGTAAAGATGCGGGTCATGCCAATCTTGCGACCGACAAGTCCTAAACTCATGTTATATCCTTGTTTATTTTAAGGGGCTGACTACAATTGGCCAGCCGATCCATTTACTACAATTTCATCTACAAATATTTCTTGCTGCAAGCCGCCACAACACTACTGCAACTTGATTACCACATCCACGCCTGCAGGCAAGTCCAACTTCATCAGCGCATCCACCGTCTTCTCAGTGGGATCAATGATGTCCATCATGCGCAAATGCGTACGAATCTCGAACTGGTCACGCGAAGTCTTATTGACATGCGGGGAACGCAATACGTCGAAGCGCTCAATTTTGGTGGGCAAGGGAATCGGCCCCTTTACTACAGCACCAGTTCGCTTGGCAGTATCCACGATGCGCAGCGCGGACTGATCGATCAAACGATAATCAAACGCCTTCAGGCGAATGCGAATTTTCTGACTTTGCATAATGTTCACTCAGCTATGGCAGCCTGGCAGTTTTGCGACTTCTTAAGCAACTGCCCGACCACGAATTAAAGAACGAAATATTATACAGCAAGGCAGCGCCTTGCTGTAAGCATTATTACTCGATTATTTTAGCCACCACGCCGGCGCCGACGGTACGACCGCCTTCGCGGATCGCGAAACGCAGGCCTTCTTCCATCGCGATCGGAGCAATCAGCGCAACCGTCACCGATACGTTGTCGCCTGGCATCACCATTTCGGTGCCGGACGGCAGT
>JAUQWW010000060.1 GCA_030834965.1 Gallionellaceae bacterium
AGGGTGAACTGCGCGCCATCGGCGATGTACCGCGCGACACATTCCAGCTGCTGCTCTTTGGCTTCGACGCCTTTGAACAGCATGAGGCCAGCGGGAACGCCGACGTTGCGTCCAGGATATTCAACAAACAACCCAACAAGCGCGTGCACATTCCGGCGACGCAGCTTGCCACATCTGCCGTCTAGAACAAGGGCGCAGAAAAACATCAGGCACCCGTTTGCCCTGTGGCCCCTTGAATGCTGTTGAAGGGACCACAGCGGGAAACGGGCTTTTTCTATCTGCTGCGACCCGGTCGCCCTGATGCCGTTCACGCAGGGCCAATTTCAGATTCAACGCTCCCGCCGCCAGATCAGCTTGCCATCCTTCCACACCTCCTTGACGCGATGGTAGGGCACGCTGAGCACAATGCCCTGCTCATCCGTCACCTCGAAGCAGAAAAGGCTGTTCGGGTCGCGCTTCAGTTGATTGAGCGGGACATACACCAGTTGCCTGCGCACATGATCGAGGAAGCCGACTTTGAATTCGCCGCGCCCGAATTCCGGGTCCCAGTGAATACGGCTCAGCAATTCGTGCAGCGGAATCATGTCTCTCTCCTCACAGCACACCAGACCGGCGATTCGCCAGGCTAAACCGACTGCAGCACCCGCATGGACGGCATGCGCGCCACGCGCCGCGTGGCCATCCAGCCCGCAAGCGTCACCGTGGCAATGCCGCCCCCCACGCCGGCCAGCCACAGCAGTGCGCTAGGATGGTAGGGGATTTCCAGCACATTACGCGCCAGCACCCAGCCGAGCAATGTTGCGCCTGCCGCCGCGAACAGCCCGCTCAACGCCCCCAGCACGGCAAATTCTGTCAGGTGCAGGCGGCGCAAATACCGGCTGTCCGCGCCCAGTGTGCGCAGGATCGCGGCCTGATGGATGCGTTCGTCCTGGGTGGTGAGCAGCGCGGCATACAGCACGGCCAGGCCGCTCAACAGGGTAAACAGAAATACGGCACTCATGGTCTGCGCGATCTGGTCCATGATGTGGCGCACTTCATCGATGACCGCCTCGGTGTTGATCAGCAGCAGATTCGGGAAGGCCTTGAGCAGCGCGTCTCCTGCCTGCGCCTTGGCCGCAGGCAGATTGAAGCTGGTGATGTAACTGGCCGGATATTCTTCCAGCAGGCCGGGGGAAGCGAGCACGAAGAAATTCACCTGCATGGAATCCCACTGTACCTTGCGCAAGTTTTCCACCTTTGCGCTGAACTGGCTGCCCGCCACGTCATAGGTCAGCGTGTCGCCCATGTGCAGGCCCAGAGTTTTGGCAATGCCTTCCTCGACCGATAACGCAAAGCCATCGCCGCGTGAGGTAGTCTGCCACCATTTTCCCTGCACCAGCTCATTGCCCTTGGGCAGAACACTGGACCAGGACAAATTGAACTCGCGCTCCAGCAGCGAACGTGCGTGCGGATCGGGATAATCGTCGCCGCTGACCGCACGCCGGTTGATCGCGACCAGCCGCCCGCGCACCATGGGAAACAAACTGGGCGGCGTCAATTTTTGCTGCGCGAAAAAATCCAGCAGCGCGCTGCGCTGGTCGGTCTGGATGTTGACGATGAAGCGATTCGGCGCATCAGGCGGCAAGCGCGTGCGCCAGTTCTCCAGCAGGTCGGCGCGCACAAAGGTGAGCAGCAGCAAGGCCATGCCGCCCAGGCTGAGCGCGACCACCTGCAATGCATTCGTGCGCCCGTGCCGCGCCAGATCGGCAAATGCGCGGCGGCCTCCCACGGGCAGCCTGCCCAATCCATGCACCGCGATCCAGGCCAGCAGGCCGAATAGCAGCAAGCCCGCGCACAGCCCTGCCAGCACGGTCAGCCCCAGCTTGATTGAGCCCGCCTGCCACAGGAACAGCCCGCCCAGCACGACCGCGCCGGAGGCATACAGCATGCCGGTGCGCACCTCCGGCGCGCCCAGTTCGCGGCGGATGACGCGCAGCGGCGAAACGCTTTTCAGTTGCCACAGCGGCAGGAAAGCGAAGCCCAGCAACAGCGCCATGCCGCTCGCGGCAGCCTGCCACAAGGGCGTCCAGCCGGGTGGCGGCAGACTGGCCTCGCGCATCGTTGCGATGGACTGCACCAGCGCCGCCTGCGCCGCGTAGCCGAGCAGGCCTCCCAGCAGCACCGCCGCCACACCCAGCAACAGAAATTGATACAGAAAAATGCGCAACACCTGCGCCTGACTCGCTCCCAGGCAGCGCATCATCGCACACACATCCAGATGGCGCGAAATGAAATGGCGCGCGGCCAGCGCCAAAGCGACCCCCGCCAGCACGACCGCCGTCAGTGCAGCCAGGCCAAAAAAGTGCTCGGCACGTTCCAGCGTGGTGCGAACTTCCGGACGCGCATCGCGCACATCCTCCAGCTTCTCGGCCACTGTCAGCCGCCCTTGCAGCCAGACGCGCAAGCCGGCTACCTGCGCCGCATCGCCTGCAAACAGCAGGCGGTAGCTGATGCGGCTGCCTTCCTGCACCAACTCGGTGGCGGGAAGGTCTGCGATATTCAGCAGTACGCGCGGCGCAACGCTGGCGAAACCGACGGCCTGATCCACATCGCGTACCACCTGCGCTGCGACGCGCATGCGCAGCGCACCGACATTGACCTCATCGCCGACATGCACCCCCAGCCGCCGCATCAGGCGCGAGTCGGCCCACAGCGTGCCGCGAAGGGGGATCAACGAATGATTTTCTCGTTCGCCTCCTCTCCCGCTTGCGGGATAACCAACGACTTGGCTATCGTCTCTTGATAGCTTAGTCGAATGGCTAGTA
>JAUQWW010000061.1 GCA_030834965.1 Gallionellaceae bacterium
ATGAAACCAATCAATGTAGGCCTGCTGGGCATCGGCACCGTCGGCGGCGGCACTTTTACCGTACTTTCGCGCAACGCGGAAGAAATCACCCGGCGCGCCGGGCGCCCTATCCGCATCACCGTCGTGGCGGACAAGAACGTGGAACGTGCGAAGGAGCTTACGCAAGGCGCCTGCCGCGTGACGGATGACGCCTTTTCCGTGGTGAGCGATCCGGAAGTCGATATCGTGATTGAATTGATCGGCGGCTATGGCGTGGCCAAGGAACTGGTGCTCAAGGCCATCGCCAACGGGAAGCATGTGGTGACCGCGAACAAGGCGCTGCTGGCCGTGCACGGCAACGAGATTTTTGCGGCGGCACAGAAGCAGGGCGTGATGGTGGCATTCGAGGCGGCGGTGGCGGGCGGCATCCCCATCATTAAGGCGCTGCGCGAAGGGTTGAGTGCCAACCGCATCGAGTGGATAGCCGGAATCATCAACGGCACCACCAACTTCATCCTCTCCGAGATGCGCGACAAGGGGCTGAGTTTCGATGCCGCGCTGAAAGATGCGCAGCGCATGGGTTATGCCGAGGCCGATCCGACTTTCGATATCGAAGGGGTGGACGCGGCGCACAAGATCACCATCCTGTCCGCGCTGGCATTCGGCATCCCGATGCAGTTCGACAAGGCTTATGTCGAAGGCATTTCCAAGTTACAGGCGATGGACATCAAATATGCCGAACAACTCGGCTACCGCATCAAGCTGCTGGGGATTACCCGGCGCACGCCGGATGGCGTGGAACTGCGCGTGCATCCCACGCTGATTCCCGCCAAGCGCCTGATCGCCAACGTGGAAGGTGCGATGAATGCGGTGCTGGTGCAGGGCGATGCGGTGGGCACCACGCTGTATTACGGCAAGGGTGCGGGCGCCGAGCCGACTGCCAGCGCGGTGATTGCCGACCTGGTGGATGTGACGCGCATGCACACCGCAGACCCGGAACATCGTGTGCCGCACCTCGCATTCCAGGCGGATCAACTGGTTGATCTGCCCATTCTGCCGATGAGCGAGGTGGAGAGCAGCTATTATCTGCGCATGCGTGTGCAGGATGAAGCGGGTGTGCTGGCCGATATCGCGCGCGTACTGGCAGATGAACAGATTTCGATTGATGCGTTGATCCAGAAAGAGCCGGGCGAAGGCGAAGATGAGGCCGACCTGATTTTGCTCACGCATCTGACGTGGGAGAAAAATGCCGATGCAGCGATTGCCAGGCTCGAAAAATTGTCAGTCGTGGTGGGCAGGGTAACGCGTCTGCGCATGGAAGCGCTGGGGAAATAGGCTGTCATTCTGCCCTTCGACAGGCTCAGGATAAACTGGCCTTCAGCTAGGCGGGAGTCCAGCACAAACCTACTCAATCCATGGCTGATACGTTTGCAGCTACCGTCATTCCGGCGGAGGCCGGAATCCAGGTAATTAACAATATCCCCACGCAGTGGGACAATGCCTCAAACACTGCTTTGTTCGCTGCGCGGAATTATATTAACAGCTGGATTCCGGCCTCCGCCGGAATGACGGTTATGAGTACAAACTATGAAATACATCTCCACACGCGGCAATTCGCCCGCCAAGACCTTCACCGAAATCCTGCTCGGCGGCCTGGCGCCGGATGGCGGACTGTACCTGCCGCAAATCTATCCTCAGGTGAGCCGTGCCGAACTGGATGCATGGCGCAGCCTGTCGTATGCCGAGCTCGCGTTCGCCGTGCTGTCCAAATTCGCCACCGACATTCCAGCGGACGATTTGCGCGCCATCATCAGCAAGACTTACACCGCCGCCGTGTACAGCAACGGCCGCGCCGATTCCGATTTCAAGCAGATCACCCCGCTGCGCACGCTGGAGCCGGGCGTGCATATTCTTGAACTCTCCAATGGTCCCACGCTGGCGTTCAAGGACATGGCAATGCAGTTGCTGGGCAACCTGTTCGAGTATGCGCTGGACAAGCAGCACGACGAGCTGAACATTCTCGGTGCGACCTCGGGCGACACCGGCTCCGCCGCCGAATACGCGATGCGCGGCAAGCGCGGTATCCGCGTGTTCATGCTGTCGCCGCATGGCAAGATGAGCGCGTTTCAGCGCGCACAGATGTATTCGCTGCAGGACCCGAATATTTTCAACATCGCCATCCGCGGCGTGTTCGATAACGCGCAGGACATCGTGAAGGCGGTGTCCAACGACCATGCGTTCAAGGCGAAATACAAGATCGGCACGGTCAATTCGATCAACTGGGCGCGCGTCTCCGCGCAGATCGTTTACTACTTCAAGGGCTACTTCGCCGCGACCCAATCCAACGACGAACAGGCCGCGTTCTCGGTGCCATCCGGCAATTTCGGCAACATCTGCGCCGGGCACATCGCGCGCATGATGGGTCTGCCCATCGGCCAATTGATACTTGCCACCAACGAGAACGATGTGCTGGACGAATTTTTCCGCACCGGCGTATACCGCCCGCGTGATACCCGCCACACCTACGAAACCAGCAGTCCGTCGATGGACATATCCAAGGCGTCCAATTTTGAACGCTTCGTGTTCGACCTGGTCGGGCGTGATGCTGACCAGGTGCGCGAGTTCTGGGCCAGGGTGGATGCAGGCGGTGAGTTCGATATCAAGGGCACGCCGTACTGGGATGCGCTGTCGCAATTCAAATTCGCCTCCGGCAAGAGTACTCATCAGGATCGCCTGAAGACGATCCGCGAACTGTGGGAAGAATACGGCGTGATGGTGGACACGCACACTGCGGATGGCCTCAAGGTTGGCCTGGAACAGCGCCGCCCCAGCCTGCCGCTGATTTGCCTGGAAACTGCGCTGCCGGCCAAATTCGAGGAAACCATCGTCGAAGCGCTGGGGCGCAAACCGGAGCGCCCCGCGGGGATGGAAGGCATCGAGAATCTGCCCCAGCGCGTTGAGGTGATGGATGCGGATTTGGCCAGGCTTAAAGCGTACATTGCGGCGCACGTGCCGCAATAGTCATACCGTCATTCCCGCGCAGGCGGGAATCCAGCAATTAAATCAGTTCCGCGTAGTGGACAAAATCTGCGGGCTTTGCCCACGCTACGTGTGGGATTGTTTAATTTAACTGGATTCCCGCCTGCGCGGGAATGACGCGGCAGTTATTGAATAATGTGCTATGAATAACCTCATCCTGCTCATCATCTGTTTCATTGCAGGCATGCTGCTGCATCGCTCGCGGCGCATGCCGGAGAACACGCCTGCCGTGCTCAACGGCTTCATCATTCACGTTTCCCTGCCTGCGCTGACGCTGCTGTATATCCATGACCTGAAATTCACCGCTGATATCGGCCTGATGGCGGCGATGGCCTGGCTGCTGTTCGGACTGTCGGCGGGATTCTTCTGGCTGGCGGGGCGCTGGCTCAATCTTTCACGCGGCACGGTGGGCGCGCTGATGCTCACGGGAGGCCTAGGCAATACCTCGTTCTTTGGCCTGCCGATGATCGAGGCTTATTACGGCCATGAGGGAATCGCCAGCGGCATCATCGTGGACCAGCTGGGTTCCTTTCTGGTGCTCTCCACATTGGGGATCATCGTGGCGGGATTGTATTCGTCCGGGCGTCCTGCGGCGGGCGAGATCGCGCGCCGCGTCGTGTTGTTTCCGCCCTTTGTCGCACTGCTTGTTTCGCTGGCGCTGATTCCAGTGGAATATGCGCCGTGGTTCACCGCGTTGCTCAAACGGTTGGGCGATACGCTTGCGCCGCTGGCCCTGCTGTCGGTCGGCTTTCAGTTGCGCCTCGGGCATCTGGCGGGCAATGGGCGCAATCTCGCACTCGGCCTCGGGTTCAAACTATTGCTTGCGCCGCTGCTGATTTACTTGCTGTATGTTCCGCTGCTCGGCGCGCACGGCCAGGCGATCCGGGTGACGCTGTTCGATGCGGCCATGCCACCGATGATCACCGCTGCCATTATTGCCTCCGAACACGACCTCGACCCTGAGCTTGCGACGCTGATGGTGGCAGCAGGCCTGGTGATTTCTTTCGTTACGCTCAGCGGCTGGTGGTGGGTGTTGCGGGCAGTTTAGGAATGCGGTTTATCGCGCATTTCGAGGGATAACGGGTGTTCAATTGCCGTTTCTGGGGTAAATTGCGGTTCTGGGGGTAACTACAATTTTCACACCATCGATTGCCTGTGCGATTTTACCGGAATTACAGAATTTCAAAATCAGAGCGTCTGGTATCTGCTGGCCTGTTTTCGCTTGTCCTGCATGGATCGCTGCTTTTTTTTGTCAGCTACGTTCAGCCTGACTGGACTGCCAGCCAGACGCAGCCGCTGCAGGTGTTTCTGGAGCGTCGCCCCCCCGAAGTCGCGCAGCCACCGGCGGGCATTCCGCAGGCAGGCGAGGATAGCGCGGGTGAAGCAAAAATCGGCGTGCAGGACAAGAACAGCATTCCACAAACAACACTCGCCATCGTCGAATCTGAACCGGGCGATCAATCAGGAACAGGAATCCCGCAAGGCTTTGTCAGCCAGAAGATATTGTCCATAGACAAACCGCAACAGATGCAAGTGGCAGACGGGGGCGAAAGCGCGCCTGATTTGCTGGTCATGAAAAATCCTGAGACTGGCACCCCCGAACCGCCTGAAAATAAGGAAGGTGCTTTCGCACCGGCTCCAGGCGTGGCAAAGCCGCAAGCCGCAACCATCCCTCCCGTTGAAAAACTGGTCAGCTCGGAGCCGATACCCGGCGAGAAACAGGAAAAGATCGTTCTGGTCGAACCAGTGCAGGAAAAATTGGCCAGTGAAATACTTGGCCGCAGCGTAGATGAGTTGAAGTCTGCACAGGCTGAAGAGCAAAAGCAGGCTAGCGTTGAAGAGGTCACGCCGGCCAGGGCCGAGGATGCCAGGCTGGCAAGAAGCGAAGCAGTGGCAGGCCCGAAGGCATTGCCTGACGAGGGCGGAAAATCAGAGATGTTTCGTGCAAAATCGTCTGGTCATGAAACTTCCAGGCAGTCTGTGCTGGGCATTCCGCTGGTCAGAAGAATCGTGCTGGACGAGGAAAAAAATCTTCGGCCGGGCGAGCGCAGAAAAGCCGTCGACTTCAAGGAGCGGGATATTCGCTATGCCATGTACATAGAAGGGCTGCGCCTGAAATTGGAGCGCATCGGATCCCTGAATTACCCGGCGACGGCATCGGGAGAAAGCTTGAGCGGGACGCTGAGTGTAAGAATTTCCATCCGTTCTGACGGGAATCTGGAGGATTTCAGTATCGTCCGGCCTGCAAGCCACGCAGAGCTGAATGCGGGTGCCGAGAAGATTGTCAGAATGTCCGCTCCTTTCTCGTCTTGGCCGGAGAACATCAGGCGGGAAACGGATATTCTGAGCATCACGATCAAATGGACGTTTTTCAGATCACGGCAGTCGTTTGATTAACACGCTGTCAGTTCTTCAGAGCGGCAAATATCCAGCCAACGTTAGCTGCCGCAAAACATTTGGCAGCACGGCCGAATGTGGGCAGAATAAGCGATTCAACAGCTCAAACTGAATGCGGAAAAAGGACTGATGGTAGTGCCTCAACCAGCCGGCAAGACTAACTCCACAAGTGAAACGGCAAGCCGGTCATATTTCATAATGTTGCCGTGGCTGGTGCTGGCTGTCTCTCTGGCGTTCACCTACCAGTTGTGGCATTACAAGCAGCAGGATGCCACGCGGGATTTGCAGACATTGTTCGATTTTCGCCTGCGCGAAATCAGCAACCACATCGAGCATCGTATGAAAGCGTATGAGCAGACGCTGCACGGCGTGCGAATATTGTTTGCTGCCGACCCGAACGTGAGCCGCAGCGAATTCCGCAGCTATGTAAATACCCTGCAGATACAAAAGAACTACCCCGGCATCCAGCACGTACGTTTTTCCCCTGTCGTGATCCAAGCTGCGAAAGCGCAACATGTCGCCGCCGTGCGTGCAGAAGGATTTCCCGAATACGCCATCACGCCGGGCGGCGAGCGGGACATCTATGCGCCCGTGCAGTACATTGAGCCGTTTTCCGGCATCAGCCTGCATGCTTTCGGTCACGACAGTTATTACGGAGAGCGGCGCCAGACTGCCATGGACCAGGCGCGCGATACCGACGAAGTCACCAATTCCGGCAAGCTGGCGCTGGCCATTGAAACTGGACAGGACCGGCAAGCGGGATTTCTGATGTACTTGCCTGTCTATAAATACGGCATGCCGCACAACACGCCGGACGAGCGCCGTGCCAACATCAGCGGCTGGGTTGGCTTCGCCTTCCGTTCGCAGGACTTGATAAACAGTATTCTCGGCGAGAGCGATCCGGAGCTCGACATTGAAATCTTCGATGGCGAGAAAGCCGTGGAAGAGGAAATTATTTTTGACTCTGACGATGGCAAGAGAAAAACCATGCCAGAGCCGGATGCATCGCTGTTCAAGAATATCCGGCAGATCAAGATTGCCGGCCGTGCATGGACAGTGCAGGGCCATTCACTGCCCAGCTTCGAAGCACGCCTGTACAGGGAGAGGCAGCGCTTCATCGCGATTGCGGGCACCGGTGTCAGCCTGCTGCTGGCGCTGCTGGCCTGGCTGCTGGTGCATGGGCGGGCGCTCGCGCTGCAATCTGCGCGGAACATGAACCGGGAATTGATTGAGAGCAGGGAAGCGCTGAATCTGGCGCTGAGCGAAATCAAAGCCGTAACCGAAGCCAATCCGGACATGCTTTACGTGGTCAATACCAAGGGTGAACTGATCAGGTGGAGTCCAAGCCTCGAGAAGTTCCTGGGCCTTACTCCCGAGCAAATGATGAATAAACCGGCTACGGAATTCGTCTACGCAGAAGACCAGCCGGCGGCAGCAAAATGGATGCAGGAGATTTTTGAAACAGGGTATTCCTCTATAGAAGCACGCATGCTGAGCAAGGATGGCGTGCTGGTTTCTTTTCTGTGCAACGGCACCGTGTTAAAAAACTCAAGCGGGGAAATAATCGGCCTTACGGGAACAGGCAGGGATATTACCGAACACAAGCAAACGCAGAACCTTGAACGCATACGCAACCAGGTGCTGGAACTCCTGGCGAATGACGTACCGCTCGCAGATATTCTGGCGGAGATCGCACTGTGGGTAGAGGCGGAAGACTCCAGATCAAAATGTTCCATTGTGCTGCTGGACGACGAAGCCAGGCGCCTTTCCATCGGTGCTGCACCCAATCTCCCGGATTTTTACAAAGCTACATTGGAGGGGGTGCTGGAACAAAAAGACTGCAGCTGCTCCGTTTCTGCGTACCGGGGTGAGAGAGTGGTGTACGACAATATCCTGGCACAGTGCAGGACGGCAATAAGCTGCGCGCTGGCAGCGCGGGGCTGCGTTGCGTCCTGCTGGTCTGAGCCGATCAAGTCACCACTGGGTATCGTGCAGGGCGTGTTGACCCTCTACCGCAAGGATGCAATTTCTCCCGGCGACAGGGAAATCAAACTGATAGAACATGCTGCCAGCCTGGTCAGCATGTCCGTTGCGAACAAGCGGCTCAAGAAAGATCTGCACCTTGCATCGCTGGTTCTTCAAACCAGCAGCGAAGGCATGCTGGTCACCGACGCCGACAACCGCATCATTGCGGTCAACCCGGCCTTCTCGGCGATCACGGGCTACAACTTCGCAGACGTGAAGGGCAAGAACCCGAGGATGTTCAATTCCGGGCGCCATGATGCGGCCTTCTTCAAGGCCATGTGGCACGAAATCAGCGCCACCGGCCACTGGCAGGGCGAAATCTGGGACCGGCGCAAGAACGGCGAAATCCATGCCAACTGGCTGACCATCAACACCATCCGCAACGAACAAGGCCAGGTGCAGCGCTACGTCGCCCTGTTCTCCGACATCACCGAGAAAAAACTCTCCGAAGAACTGATCTGGAAACAGGCCAACTTCG
>JAUQWW010000011.1 GCA_030834965.1 Gallionellaceae bacterium
AGGATTGGCACCGAAGGCGGTGGTGGGAGCGGTGATGCGCAAAATGGCGCATCTTATTTACGGTGTGATCAAATCCGGGCAGCCGTTTGATGCAAATTTCCCAGGGCTCAAGATTGACTTGCAAGACGGTATCTGACCCCGTACTGCTCATGGGTGTGCATGCAGTGCGGCGAACCTTATTTTGAAGCGGCGGAAGTCGATGCTATCCAGGATATGATCCAATCGGTCGAACAAAAATCGAACGCCATCACATTGGCTGCCTGAAAATATCGGGCTCCGTCCCTATTTTATTCGGGTGCTTCGCAATTGCTTCTGCCTGAGAGTTTGACGCCATTGATTCACCGGGTATAAGTGTCGAAATTACTTACAGTTGTATAGTCGGGCTTTGCGGAAATGTGGCAAAGAACAGTGTAATTCACGCACATACTCATTTAATGTGCTGTTATTAATGCATATTAAATGCCTGTTTAATTCCTGGCATGCAAAATGCTTTGCCATCATCCGTTGCGTGGGGTTTGTGAGATACAGCGATCCATCTGTCCCAAATTTGTGGCTACGCACATGTCATTTCTTACAATGTTCAGGAGAATCAGCATGAAAATAAGAAAAATTCTTGCGCCACTCGCTGTCAGTGCGATAGCTATGTTTGGCGCTTTGTCCCCTGCTCAGGCGGTCATTATGACTGACATCATTATGATGGTGGACGAGTCCGGTTCGATGGGGAACGTTCAGGCAAACCTGCGCAACAACATCGGTGCTTTTGCCTCGATTCTCTCAGCTGGGGGCGTCAACGCCCAGTATGGTCTGGTTGGCTATGGCAACAGCAGTGTTGTACCGAGAATGGTCACCAACCTGACGAACCCCACCTCCTTCGCCACTGCAGCAGCAGGCTTGGGCATTAGTGGAGGCACTGAGCCTGGCTATACCGCGACCGCATTTGCGCTGAATTCCCTAGATAACCAAAGCGCTCTGTTTTCATTCCGCACCGGAGCATTAAAAAATATCATAATTTTTACGGACGAGCCATCGAACGGAGATACGGCTGCAAGAGGCACTGTCGGCGGAGTCGCGGTGAATTTGGGGATCGCCGATACATTGCTGACGAATAATAATGCGTTGTTCAATGCAGTCTTGAGGAATACCAATACGATTAACTCGTTCAAACCGTTGGCCGATGCGCATGGCGGGAATGTTTACGATCTGAATGGGCTTAATACTACCAATCAGACTATCGTAACAGCTTTCGTTGATAGCTTTGCCCAATCGAAGCTAAAGGAAATCGTAGATTTCTGTACCGCAAACCCGACCGATCCTGCTTGCCACCAGAGTGTACCTGAGCCTGCCACGCTAGCTCTGATGGGGCTGGGTTTGGCTAGTTTGGGTACGCTGCGGCGTCGTAAAATGGTGTGAATTTTACGCAATAAAACAACGGCGGCGTAGAGTCGCCGTTGTTGTTTTGAGTGATTGAAAATCTGGGGCCAGAAAATCTGGAAAATTTGGAGCCAGGTCTAGCATTGTTGCATTCACACCTAATGAAATCCGAGGTCTTGCATTGATCATTTCCCCGCTTCCTCGCATAAGGAGGTCGTATCTTCCTGCCGCATAATCCAGAGCAAGACTGTCTGATTACGTGAGGTTCAACCCCCCGAAATCGCCCGCAACACCGTAGCCCCTATATCCGCCGGATTGCGCACCACATACATCCCCAGCGACTCCATCGTATCAATCTTGGCAACCGCAGTATCGGACTCGTTGCTGATGATCGCCCCGGCATGGCCCATGCGGCGCCCAGGCGGGGCAGACAAGCCCGCGACGTAGCCGATCAGGGGCTTGCGCATATTCTTCTTCGCCCAGCGTGCCGCATCCACTTCCTGCGGGCCGCCGATCTCGCCTATCATCAAAATCGCGTCCGTGTCCGGGTCGTCTTCAAAGGCCTTGAGCACGGTGGTGAAGTCGGTGCCGTTGATCGGGTCGCCGCCGATGCCGATGGAACTGGATTGGCCGAGGCCGAGTTCTTTCATCTGCGCGACGGCTTCGTAGTTGAGCGTGCCGGAGCGCGACACAATCCCGATTCTGCCGGGGCTGTAAATATGGGAGGGCATGATGCCGACCTTGCCCACGCCGGGGGTGATGATGCCGGGCGTGTTCGGGCCGATGACGATGGCGCCGGTGCCCATGCGGTAGCGCTCCACATGCACCATGTCCTGCACGGGTATGCCATCCGCGATGACGACGATGGTTTTGATGCCCGCGTCGATGGCTTCCATGATGGCGTCGGCGGCGAAGGGGGGCGGAACAAATATGCCCGAAACATCTGCGCCCGTTGCTTGTACCGCATCTTCAACGGTATCGAATACCGGCAGGCCCAGGTGCTGCGTTCCACCCTTCCCCGGTGTCACGCCGCCGACCAGATTGGTGCCCACCTTGAGGGCCTCTTCGGCATGAAATGTAGCGTGCTGTCCCGTGAACCCCTGGATAATGACGCGCGAATGTTTGTTCAGAAATACGCTCATAGTGTCCTCTTCTTCAGTGGCGCCACTTTTGGTTCGAGACTGTGCAATGCAGCCATCGCCTTGGCAGCGGCATCATCGAGATTGCTGGCGATGATGAACGGAAAATTCGCGGTGTTGAGGATGGCACGCCCCTCTTCGACATTGGTGCCCGCCAGGCGCACGATGATGGGCATCTTGATGTTCTGGTCATGGATCGCCTGCACGATTCCGGTGGCGATCCAGTCGCAACGGTTGATGCCGGCGAAGATATTGATGAGTATGGTTTTGACGGCCGGATCCTGCAGCACGATACGGAATGCGCTGGCAACTTTATTGGGTGTTGCGCCGCCGCCCACGTCCAGAAAATTGGCCGGTCTTCCGCCATGCAGCGTGATCGCATCCATCGTCGCCATCGCCAGTCCTGCGCCATTCACGATGCAACCCACATCACCGTCCAGCGCAATGTAATTCAGGCCGTGGCCGGATGCTTCCACCTCTTTCGGATCTTCTTCGTCGAAATCGCGCAGCTCGGAGATGGCCGGCCTGCGGTACAGCGCGTTGTCGTCGAACGACATCTTCGCATCCAGCACCAGCAGTTCACCGCCGTCGATAATGGCCAGCGGATTGATTTCGGCCATCACGGCATCGTTGTCGCGCATGCAGCGGTACAGGCGCTTCATGATCTTCACCGCCTGCGGCAACAGTGCGCCTTTCAAACCGATCTTGTTGGCGACCTTGCGGCACTGGAAGTCGAGCATGCCCACCGCCGGATCGATGACCTCCTTGATGATGCGTTCCGGTGTGCGCCGCGCGACTTCTTCGATATCCACCCCGCCTTCCGATGAGGCGACCAGCGTGATGCGGCGCGTTGCGCGATCGATGATCAGCCCGATGTAAAACTCGCGCACGATCGTGCTCGCTTTTTCAATCAGCACGCGATGCACCACCCGGCCTTCTGTGCCGGTTTGATGGGTGACCAGACGGCTGCCGATCATTTGATCGGCGATGGCCCTGACGTCATCAATGCTGCTTACGACTTTTACGCCGCCCGCCTTGCCGCGCCCGCCGGAATGAATCTGCGCCTTCACCACCCAGCGCGAGCCGCCGATTTCTTCCGCCACGCTCACCGCCTGTTCGTCGGTGTGGACGACGCGCCCTTCGGGTACGGGTACGCCATATTGCCTGAGCAGGTCCTTGGTCTGATATTCATGGATGTTCATCGCACGCTCCCTACTTGGATGCAGGCCGGGCTGCTTCAATCTGGTCCGCCTTGGCGACCAGCACCTGAGCCTGCCTGATGGATGCCGCATCGATCAGGCGGCCATTCAGCGAGACCGCCCCCTTGCCTTCACGTGCGGCCTGCTCCATGGACACCAGAATATTTCTGGCTCGCGCAACTTCACCCTCGCTGGGCGTGAAGACTTCGTTGGCCAGTGCAATCTGCGACGGGTGGATGGCCCATTTTCCTTCAACCCCCAGTGCAGCCACGCTGCGTGCAACCGAGAGGAAACCCTCGGGGTCGTTGAAGTCGCCATAAGGGCCATCGATCGGCCTGAGGCCATACGCGCGACATGCGACCACCAATCGTGAAAGTGCGTAATGCCACTGGTCGCCCCAATGGCGCGCACGCTTTCCGGCTTCATCGGCATCGGTGAGTACCGCATAGTTGGGATTGGCGCCGCCCATATTGGTCGTGCGTGCCTGAGTCGAGGCTGCGTAATCGGCGACACCGAACACCATTGCTTCCAAGCGCGAGGGGCAGGCTTGCGCGATCTGTTCGATGTTGGCCATGCCCATAGCCGTTTCGATCAGGACGTGAATGTTTACTGGCTGGAGTTTCTTCGCCGCTTCGATTTGTTCCATCAGCGTGGCGACAAAATATACATCGTCGGGGCGGTTGACCTTGGGGATGAGGAGGGTATCGAGCTTGTCACCCGCGGCCTCCATCACGTCCACGATGTCGCGGTAGCACCAGTGTGTGTCGAGGCCGTTGATGCGAACTGAAACAGAGCATGCCGACCAGTCCATGTCATTCAAAGCGGCGATGACATTCTTGCGCGCCTGTTCCTTGTCGTCCGGGGCAACCGCGTCCTCCAGGTCAAGGAAGACGACATCTGCCCCTGCGGTGGGCGCTTTTTCAAGCATGCGAAGATTACTGCCGGGAACTGCCAATTCACTTCGGTGAAGCCGAGTCTTGACTGCCACGATGTATCCCCCTTGAGTGTAGCGATGTAATCTTTTTTCCGAACATTACACGCAATTCGCAGCCGGTTCAAACCTGCTTTCTTCGCTGCAGAAATCTGGTATCGTTGCGTGCGTGTTTTCGCACAGCAGCGCCACCATAAAGCCGGTTATTGAAACGGCCCGGCCATTCACTTTAAATTCAGGGAGAGAAAAACATGGCAATCAAATCATTTCATCCTCCGCAACGCATTTTGATGGGGCCGGGCCCGTCGGACGTCAGCCCGCGCGTACTGGGCGCCATGGCGCGCCCGACGCTCGGCCATCTGGACCCGGTGTTCGTGGCGATGATGGATGAGATGAAGGAGCTGCTGAAGTACGCGTTTCAAACCAAGAATGAATTGACCATGCCCGTTTCCGCTCCCGGCTCGGCGGGCATGGAAACCTGCTTCGTCAATCTGGTCGAGCCGGGCGACAAAGTCATCGTGTGTCAGAACGGCGTGTTCGGCGGGCGCATGAAGGAAAACGTCGAGCGCTGCGGCGGCGTGGCGGTGATGGTGCAGGATGAATGGGGGCGCGCGGTCGACCCGCAAAAAGTGGAAGACGCGCTGAAGGCCAATCCCGATACCAAGGTCGTCGCCTTTGTGCACGCGGAAACTTCCACCGGTGCGCAATCGGATGCCAAAACGCTGGTCGCGCTGGCCCACAAATATAATTGCCTGGCCATTGTCGATGCGGTCACTTCGCTCGGCGGCACTCCCGTCAAGGTCGACGAGTGGGATATCGATGCCATCTATTCGGGCACGCAGAAGTGCCTGTCCTGCACGCCGGGCTTGTCGCCGGTCAGCTTTAATGCGCGCGCGCAGGAGAAGATCAAGAACCGCAAGACCAAGGTGCAAAGCTGGTTCATGGATCTCAACCTAGTGATGGGCTACTGGGGCGCCGCCACCAAGCGCGCCTATCACCATACAGCGCCGATCAACGCGCTGTATGGCTTGCACGAAGCGCTGGTGATGCTGCAGGAAGAAGGACTGGAAAATTCCTGGGCACGCCATCAGAAAAATCACCTCGCGCTGCGCGCCGGCCTGGAGGCGATGGGGCTGAAATTTGTTGTGCCGGAAGCCGAGCGTCTGCCGCAGCTGAATGCGATCACCATACCAGACGGTGTGGACGATGGCGCCGTGCGTACTGCGCTGTTGAACGATTACCAACTGGAAATTGGCGCCGGCCTTGGCGTGATGGCAGGCAAGGTGTGGCGCTTCGGCCTGATGGGTTATGCCAGCAATCCGCGCAATGTGCTGGTGTGCCTCGGTGCGCTGGATGACGTGCTGGGCCGCGCGAAAGCGCCGATTCAGCGCGGTGTGGCGGTTGCCGCGGCACAGAAGGTGCTGGCGGGCTGAATTAAATGCACTACAAATTCCCTCCCCCTTGCAGGGGGAGGGTGAGGGAGGGGGTAGAAGCTCCGACTTTCCACCGTTCTACCCCCATCCTGACCTTCCCCCTGCAAGGGGGAAGGAATGGGCTTGGTAGTATGTGGCTGTCTTAGCCTAATCAGAAAGCATACCTGACTAATCTCAGGCAAATGCCTTCGCAATCCGGCTGATCGCGTTCTCCAGATTACTCATCGAGGTGGCGAAGGACAGTCGGATGTAGCCTTCGCTGCCGAAGGCGGAACCCGGTACCACTGCCACGCCAGCCTGCTCCAGCAGATACTCTGACAATGCAACATCGTTTGCCTGCTTGATCACGCCCTTCCCATGCAGCGCCGCAATGACCGGGCGCACATCGGCGAAGGCATAGAAGGCGCCGCCCGCCGGGATGCAACGTACTCCCGGAATCTTGTTGAGGCCGTTCACTACGAACACATGCCGCTCGCGGAACGCCTTGAGCATCGGCACGATACATCCCTGATCGCCGTTCAATGCAGCTTCCGCGGCGACCTGTGAAATCGAAGTGGGGTTGGATGTGCTTTGCGATTGCACGTTTTCCATCGCCGTGATGATGTGCTCCGGGCCCGCTGCATAGCCGATGCGCCAGCCGGTCATCGCATAGGCTTTGGATACGCCGTTCAGCACCATCGTGCGCGGATACAAATCGGGGCAGGCATCGAGAATGTTGACGAACTTCGCATCCGTCAGTGCAATGTGTTCGTACATGTCGTCGGTGGAGATAAGGATGTTCGGATGCTTGCGCAGTACTTCACCCAAAGCCTTCAGATCATCCAGGCTGTACACTGCGCCGGACGGATTGCTCGGGCTGTTGATTACCACCATTCTTGTTTTCGGCGTGATCGCAGCGGTGAGTTGCGCGGGCGTCATCTTGAAGCCCTGTTCGATGCCCGCCTGCACGATCACCGGCTTGCCTTCGGCTATGAGCACGATGTCTGGATAGGACACCCAATAAGGCGCAGGGATGATGACCTCATCACCGGGGTTGATCACGGTCAGCGCCAGGTTGAAAAAACTCTGCTTGCCGCCGCAGGAAACCAGAATCTGTTTCGCCGTGTAATCCAGCCCGTTGTCGCGCTTGAATTTGGCAATGATCGCCTGTTTCAGTGTAGGTGTTCCGCCGACTGCGGTGTATTTGGTGAAGCCCTTGTTGATCGCGCCTATGGCCGCGTCCTTGATGTGCTGCGGCGTATCGAAATCCGGTTCGCCGGCGCCCAGCCCGATAATGTCCTTGCCTTCCGCTTTCAGTTTGGCGGCGCGGGCAGTGACGGCAAGAGTGGGGGAGGGCTTGATGGCTTGTACGCGAGTCGAGAGTTCCACGATATTTCCTTAGGATTGGGGTATAAGCGCGAATTATACC
>JAUQWW010000062.1 GCA_030834965.1 Gallionellaceae bacterium
TTTCTTCCAGCCTTCTGGCACGCACGCTGATTTCGCCCTGCTCGGTGAACTTGACGGCATTGTTGGCGAGATTGATCAGCACCTGCCCCAGGCGCAGCGGGTCGCCGCGCAGCGGGGCAGAGAGGGTGGGATCGATATCCACTGCGAACTTGAGGCCTTTTTCAAGCATTTTCCAAGCAACCAGGTCGAACAGGTTTTCGATGACATCGCCGAGCTTGAAATCCACGGTCTCGATGCTGAGCTTGCCGGCCTCGATCTTGGAGAAGTCCAGGATGTCGTCGATGATGCCGAGCAGGTGTTCGCCGGAATGGCGAATCTTCTCCAGATAGTCGCGCTGCCTGGGATTGAGGTCGGTCCTGAGCGCCAAGTGCGCCATGCCCATCACGCTGTTCATCGGCGTGCGGATTTCGTGGCTCATGCTGGAGAGGAAGGCGCTCTTGGCACGGCTGGCGGCTTCGGCCAGTTCCTTGGCGTGGGCCAGTTCCCCGGTGCGCTCATCGACCCGTATTTCCAGGTTTTTGTTCAGCTCCAGGAGTTCTTTTTCGGCACGCTTGCGTTTGGTGATGTCCTCCTTGACCGCCACGAAATGGGTGAGGACTCCGCGTTCGTCGCGTATCGGCGAGATGGAGGCGTTTTCCAGAAAAATCTCGCCGTTCTTTTTCTTGTTGTAGATTTCTCCGCACCATTCATTGCCGGCCAATATGGTTGTCCACAGTTGTTTGTAGAACGCTGCCGTCTGGATGCCGGCATTGAGAATTTTCGGATTCTGGCCGATGGCCTCTTCACATGAATAGCCGGTGACCTCGGTAAATTTCCGGTTAACGTATTCGATCGTGCCATCCAGACTGGTGATCACTACGCTGGCCGGGCTGTTTTCCACGGCACGGGAAAGCGTGAACAATTTTTCCTGTGCCAATGTGCGCTCGGTGATGTCCAGAAAAGTGACCACCGCACCAATGACCACGCCGTCAAGCAGTTGCGGGTGCGACCAGTACTCGACGGGGAAGCGGGTGCCGTCGGCCCGCCAAAATACTTCCTCGTCCACATGGGTGGGCTCGCCATTGCGGAATGCCTGATATATCCGGCATTCCTGCTCGGGGTAGGGCGTGCCATCCTGGTGCTTGTGGTGGATCAACCGGTGCATGTTCCTGCCAATCAAATCGTCAGCGCGCTCATAGGCAAGCAAGCGCAGGCATGCGGGATTGCAGAAGGTGCAATTGCCCTGCATGTCGATTCCGTATATCGCTTCGGCGGCGGAATTCAGCAGCAGGCGGAGCTGGTTTTCGCTTTGCGACAGCGCCTCAGCGGCACGCTTCTGTTCGGTGATATCGCGTGCCGTGGCGTATAACATTCCGTCCTCCGGATTCGCAAACGCATTCCACGAGAGCCAGCATATTTTGCCGTCTTTGCAGAAATAACGATTCACAAACTTGAGCGTTGATCCGCCCCATAGCTGCTTCTCTACCTCGTGTAGCGTTCGCTGCCGGTCCTCGGGGACGATGAATTCAATGAACGGCTTTGCCAATAACTCACTTTCTGAATAGCCCAGCGTCCTGGCGAAGGCCGGGTTTATCTTCTTGAAGTAACCGTCTTGTCCCGCGATACATTGCAGGTCGATCGCCAGATTAAAAAACCTGGAAAACTGTTCTTTTTGTATTTCCAGCTGCTTGCGTTTGGTAATGTCGGTATGCGTACCGATCATGCGCTGGGGCGTGCCATCCTCAGCTCTGAGCACCACCATACTGCGGGCGAGTATCCATTTCCAGCTTTCGTCCTTGCAGCGCATGCGATAGTCGGCGTTGCAGGCGTTAATCCTGCCGTCCAGAAACGCCTTGAGTTCTGCCATCACGCGCGACCTGTCTTCCTGCATGATGTGATTCTTCCAGTCATCGAGGCTGTTCCAGCGCTCGTCTCCCGAAAATCCCAGCATTTCCATGTGGCTTCGGGAAAATTCAATCTTGTCGGTGCGCAAGTCCCAATCCCATACGCCATTGCCTGCACTTTCCAGTGCAGATTTCCAGCGTTCCTCGCTTGCGATCAAGGCCTGCGCCGCCTGGTGGCGCGCGTCAATATCCCGATGCAACGGGCGGAAAACAAGGAAATATAATATGGGAAACAGCAGGATGCTCAGCAACGCCGCGTCCAGCAGGACAGTGGTCATCTGTGACATGGGTGGGAGCGCGCTGATAAGAAGCATCAACAGCGCTTCGATAATAAACACCGATCCAGCCAGCAATACGAGCAGCAGCCATGCAGCCGACGGATGAAAATCTTTTTTCTGTGGCACGACAAATTTACCAGGCATCAATACTCAACTTCAATCCCGTCTAACATGCGGAATCTTCTATATTGCATTTGACATGCTAACGATACGGCGGCGATTAGAATATTGGCATTGTGCGTAATCCGGATTAAGACAACTCGAAAATTGCTATCGGTATTTGTCCTATGCGATCTGTCCGGCGAGTCCTGTAGACTTTCTGTGGCAGCACGCATAATCATGCAATACTAGGCGGAATAAATTGAGTTTGTAATGATTTATGGATAGTTTGGCGGCACCGGTTGGCAGCAAGGCTGTTCAATACAATTTCCAGGCCTGGAAGCCGATACTCGCATTTATTCTTTTCACTCTCGCCATTGCTGCGGCAGGCAGTCTCGCTTTTCAGCGCCACAAAGAAAGCATCAAAAGCGGCAAACAGCATGAACTTGGCGGCATTGCCGAGCTGAAAATCAGGCAGATCACGCGATGGATGGAGGAGCGCAGGGGCGATGCGCAAGCCATTAATGGCGACCCGCTATTTCTGGCCGAGGTTGACCGCTGGCTGCAACAGGGCGGCCTGGCCGACCCAACCAGGGTCAAGCTGTCTGAGCGCCTGGCGCTGCTGCAACGGGTTTATGCTGAACAGGGCTATACCGCAGTCTCCCTGTTTGATAGCGAGGGCATGCTCCGCTTGTCCACTGTGGCGGATGTGGGGCAGATCCATGACAGTGACAAGAAGCACGTGTTTGAAAGCATGCGCAGCGGGCAGATTCTCTTTTCCGATATTCATTTAAAAAAACAAAATACCGGGGATCGGTTCGAGATCGAGCTGGCGGCGCCGCTGGTTGTAAGCAGGGCGGGGAAGGCACATACCATCGGCGCCATCCTGTTCAATATCAATCCGAGCCGTTTTCTCTTTCCGCTCATCCAGCGCTGGCCGACTCCCAGCGCGAGCGCCGAAAGCCTGCTCCTCCGCCGTGAAGGCGATGAGGTCGTATACCTGAATGAGCTGCGCCACCGCAAGAACACCGCGCTTTCCGTTCGTGTGCCGCTCAGCCAGCAGCAAGTGCTGTCGGCAAAGGTGGCGGCGGGGCAAGAAGGGCTGGTGGAGGGTGTGGATTATCGAGGCATGCCGGTGGTCGGCGTGTTGAACAAGATCGGCAATACTTCATGGTACATGGTCAACAAGGTCGACAAGGCGGAAATTTATGATCCCATAAATAAACTGGCTGAGTGGGTGGTGGCGCTATCGCTGCTTTTCTTTACTGCGGGCTGCGGGATATTCATCTACTGGTGGAAAAGGCAACGTCAGCATATCCGGCTTCTGCAAAGGCAATACGAGAGCGATGAAGAAGTGCGCCGCTTGGGCGGCGCACTCAAACACTCGGGCGAGGCCATTGCCCTGGCGGACAGGAACAATAATTTCATCTACATCAATCCAGCCTATTCGCGCCTCTTTGGTTATTCCCTGCAGGAGGTGTCGGGAAAATCCATTGTTGACCTGATAGGCGCTCGCGGAACGGACGCTGTCCAGACGCCGCAGCCCAATAGGGCAGCAGACAGGCATGGGCTGTTTTGCGCAGAAGTGCTGCGCCGAACCAAGGATGGGAACACCATCCCGATTTTGCTGACCATCAGTCCGATACATGATGAATATGAGCATCTATTGGGCTACGTCGCCATCATGCTCGACCTGACGGAACGCAAGGAGATTGAAGCGGCTATCCGACAAAGCGAGGAAAAATACCGCAGGCTTTTTGAATTGGTGCAGGAGGGGATCTGGGTGACGGATGCCGATTCGATCACGACCATGGTCAATCCGGCGATGGCCAATATGCTGGGCTACACGCAGGAAGAAATGCTGGGGCGGCATCTGCTCAGCTTCATGGACGAGCAAGGCAAAAAGGTCGCCGGGCAAAACCTTGCGCCGTCCAGGGAGGGCATGCAGGAACAGCGGGATTTCGAATTTATCCGCAAAGATGGCGCGCGCATATTCGCCACGGTGGCAACCACACCGATCATTGACAGCAGCGGGGTTTGCAGCGGAGCCATTGCCGGAGTAATGGACATCACCGGACGCAAGCGGTCAGAGATGAATCTTGCCGAATCCTACGGGCAGCTGCAGCAGCTTTCATCTCATCTGGATGCGGTACGTGAGGACGAGCGCACAAGAATTGCGCGCGAGCTCCATGACGAAATGGGTGCAACGCTGGCCGCATTGAAAATGCGAGTTGCCTGGCTTGCGTCCAACTTGCCCGCCGGATTGACGGCTCTTTCCGACGAGGCAGGCCACATTTCCGGGCTGGTGTCGGATGGCATCCGTACCTTGCGCCAGATCGTTACCCAGCTCAGGCCGCATCTGCTGGAAGACCTCGGATTTGCCGCAGCAGTCGAAGATTCCGTAAAAAAATTGCGGTTGCATACCGGAGCAGAGTGCAACCTGGTTTTGTGCGTGGATGAGTCTGAACTGGATGCCGATCAGGCTGCCACACTGTTCCGGGTCATTCAGGAATCCCTGAGCAACGTGGCAAGGCATGCACAGGCAAGCCATGTGAATATTTCCCTTGAAAAACGGGAGGGCTCGTTGTTGCTGGTGGTGGAGGATAATGGCATTGGCTTTGGCCAGGAACTCAAGGGAAAATCCTTCGGTCTGATCGGGATCAGGGAGCGCGCCGTCATGATGGGCGGAAAGGCCACGGTCAGCAGCGTGCCTGGCAAAGGAACGCGGGTGATGGTCAGCATTCCGGCACCCGCTCCCGGGAGCGTCACGGCACACCAGGAAAATTCATGAGCACTGCCGTTGCAGCAACCTTCGTTGCATTGATTATTGAAAGGACTTGATCCGTGATTCGGGTGCTGATTGTTGATGACCACGCCATCGTGCGCCAGGGTCTGAGAAGGATACTGGAAGCGACGCAAGAGATAACGGTAGCGGGTGAAGCTGCCAACGGGGTCGAGGCGCTCAAGGAAATTCACACGGGGAAATGGGATGTTGTGCTGCTCGATATATCCATGCCCGAAAAAAACGGGATCGATACATTGAAGCAGATTTTGAAAGACCACAAAGATATAAAGGTGCTGATCCTGAGCATGCACACAGAAGACCAGTATGCCGTGCGCCTGATGAAGGCAGGTGCTTCAGGCTACATCATGAAAGATACGGCGCCGGAGCAACTGATCGACGCAATCCACAAGGTCATGGCGGGGAGCAAGCACATCAGCCCGTATCTGGCCGAGCTGTTGCTCAAGGAATGCCTGCTGGAATCCGCAAAGCCGCTGCATGAAAGCCTGAGCGACAGGGAGTATCAGGTATTGAGGCTGCTTGGCTCCGGGAAGACCGTATCCGAAATCGCCAAAGCGCTGGCATTGAGCGTCAAAACGATCAGCACTTACCGCACGCACATTCTCGCAAAAATGAAATTGAAAAATAACGCCGAGCTGACTTATTACGTGATCCAGCATGGCTTGATGGATCAATGAATAGGCATGGCAGCCAGGAATGTTTCAGCTGATGATGGTATGGATGCTGATATTTCGGTTGCTCAGCCCGGAGAGGATGAGAACATTGTTTACCCCAGTGCTTTTTCAACCTTCATGAAGGCCAGATCGACAAAATCTGTATGGGTGTAGTCGTTCTGGTTGATGTCAAAGCCTTGTTCGTCAATCAGGCGGCGGCATGCGGCGACGGCGTGTGCATCGTACCTGATGCCCGACCACTGGGTGATCTCGTCGAGCGCGGCTGCCATGCCTTTGGCGTCGCGATAGGGGCGGGCCGAGTGGATGGCCTCCACAACGTCCGCAACCGTGATGATGCGCGATTCGAGAATGATGTCGTCGCCCACAAGGCCGTTCGGATACCCCGAGCCGTCGAGCTTCTCGTGATGTTGCAGGATGATGGTCGCAATCGGCCAGGGGAATTGCACGGATTTCACGATCTTGTAGCCTGTGGCCGGATGCAGGTGGATGGACTTCCAGGCATCGAAGCCGAGCTGGCCGCGATCATTCAGCACTTCCCTGGGCACCACGATTTTTCCGATGTCATGCACCATGCCTCCGAAATACAGGCCTTCCAGGCGCTGTTCGTCCAGCCCCAGTTCACGTCCGATGGCGTAAGCGAGGGCGGCCACGCGCCGCTGGTGTCCGGCGGTATAGGGGTCGCGCAACTCGATCGTCGCGGACACCGAGTTGATGGTCTCGATCAGGCTCGCCTTCAGCTTGACCGAATATTCGCGGATTTTCTCCTCGGCTGCCTTGCGCTCGCTGATATCCCGCAGGTAGGCGGTGAAGTAGGGGCTGCGGCCGGGATGAATCGGCAGCACGGTAAGCTCGACGGGAATCTCGCGGCCGTTCTTGGTTATTGCATGCACCTCAACCCGGCGGCCGATGATGTTGCCTTGCCCGGTTTGCAGGTAGTGAGCCAGCGATTTGCGATGCCGGTCGCGGTAGCGCTCGGGAATGATCAGCTCGTCCAGGCGCCGGCCGATGGCTTCCGCAGCCGAGAAGCCGAAGACGGTTTCGGCCGCGCGGTTGTATTCGACGACGATACCGTCATGGTTGATAGCGATGATGCAGTCGAGCGAGGAATTCAGCAGTGCATTGAACCATTCCTGGTCAACCAGATGTTCGCGCAGCAATACCGGCTCTTTCACGTCCATGATCTTTCCGGTTTCTGTTTAGATACAGGGACCGATTCTATTCGAAATCCGGCGGTTGTTTGTTGATGCTGGACAAGATAAGGACAGCTATAGGCCGGCCTTGTCATGCATGCGGGGAGATGCTGCCTACTTCAGCGACAGCACCCACTTCACGATGGTCCGGATGTCGCTATCGCTCACCGAATTGGCCGTGGCCGGCATCGGCATTTTTCCCCATACACCTGCGCCGCCGCTGCGCACCTTCTTTTCCAGAGTGGCTTGTGCGCCCTTGTCGCTCCTGTATCGTGCTGCAACGTCTCTGAATGCGGGCCCCATCGATCGGGCGGAGATGGTGTGGCACGACATGCAGTTGTTCTTCTCAGCCAGCGCTTCGCCATCTTCGGCCAGTGTGTTGCCTGACATAGCCATGCAGGCTGCCAGCATAACCAGATAACGAATGCTCATTGATGTCTCCTTTGTGTTGAAATATAAGTTGCGATAGGCATACGGGCATTTGAGCAAGCAGTCGGCCGTTGGTTCCGAAACTATTTTCCGATCGCTCCAAACACCTTGGACAGCAGCTTGCTGGTCTGCCCGACGGGGTCGGCACGGATGGCTTTTTCTTCTTCCGCCATCATCACGAACAGGCCATCCAGCGTCTTTTGCGTGACGTAGTTTTCCAGGTTGGCCTGCTTCTCGTCCACCAGGCCGAACTTTGTGGCCTTGCCTGCAAACTGATTATATTTGTCGGCCAGCTTCACCTTGGCGGTTGCCTTCTGCACGATGGGCAAAAATTTCTCTGCCAGCGGTTGCGAGGTCTTGCCACGGAAGTATTCCGTTGCCGCGGTGGTGCCGCCGCTGAGGATACCCTTGGCATCCTGCACGCTCATGTCCTTCACCGCCTTGAGCAGCAGCGCCTTGGCTTCCGGCACCGCGGCCTCGGCGGCGCGATTCATGGTCACCACCAGTTCGTCGGCATACTTGCTCATGCCGAACTTGCGCAGCATGCCATCCACTTTCTGCAGCGAATCCGGCAATGGAATCTTCACCTTGTCGTTGCCGAGAAAGCCATCCGCCTTGCCCAGCTTGCCCACCGCACTGCCGGCGCCTTTCACCAGCGCCTCTTTCAGGCCGGCCACCGCATCCTTGTTGGACAGATCATCAAGGCCGAGCGCGTACGTGCACGGGCTGATGACAAGAAGTAGAAGTGAAAAAAATAAGGTATGCATGATTTTCTCCTCACTGTTTTAAGGAGAAAATTATGTCACGAGGCGGCCGTGCAATCAGCCAATATTTCTTCAAAAGGGAGTTGACATGCGGCATTTACGCCCCGCAGACACCTGCCTGCTGCGCCTGCTCATCGGCAAAATAGCTCGACCTGACCATGGGCCCGCAGGCGGCGTGGGAAAATCCCATTTCCCGTGCGGCTTGCTCGAACATTCTGAACGTGTCCGGATGCGCGTAGCGCAGCACCGGCAGATGGCCGTCCGACGGTTGCAGGTATTGACCCAGCGTGAGCATTTCGACATCGTGCGCGCGCAGGTCGCGCATGACCTGCAGCACTTCCTCGTCGGTTTCACCCAGCCCCAGCATCAGGCCGGATTTGGTCATCACGTGCGGAAAGCGCGCCTTGCATTCTTTCAGGAGGTTAAGCGAGTTGGCGTAGTCCGCCCCGGGGCGCGCCAGCGAGTAAAGGCGCGGCACGGTTTCCAGATTGTGGTTCATCACATCCGGCAGTGCCTTGGCGAGCGCCTTCAGCGCCGGTTCCAGGCGGCCGCGGAAATCCGGCACCAGTGTCTCGATGCGAGTGTGGGGTGAACTGGCGCGGATGGCTGCCACGCAATCCGCGAAATGCTGCGCGCCGCCGTCGCGCAGATCGTCACGATCCACGCTGGTGATGACCGCATATCGGAGCTTGAGCAGCCCGATGGATTGCGCCAGTTTCGCTGGCTCATTTGCGTCCGGCGGCAGTGGCTTGCCGTGCGCCACGTCGCAGAACGGGCAGCGCCGCGTGCACACATCTCCGAGGATCATGAACGTGGCCGTGCCCTTGCCGAAGCATTCGCCGATGTTGGGGCAGGACGCCTCTTCGCACACCGTGTGCAAATTGTGCTCGCGCAGCACGCGCTTGACCTCTTGATAGCCCTGCCCGCTGCCGGATTTGACGCGTATCCATTCCGGCTTGCGCAGGCGTTCCTGCAACGGGACGATCTTGATCGGGTTGCGCGCGGTCTTGTCTTTTCCGGTTTGTTTATTTACTGTCAAGCGATCTCTCCTTGTTTCATGCGATTCATCTGTCGGTCATGCAGCCTGGACAGTGTTACCCATGCGGTAGTTGCGCCGATGAAGGCGAAGAACATATCAGACTGCGTATCCCAAATGTCGCCCTGTGTGCCGAGGAATTCATACGCGCCCTGGCCCAGTGCCAGTGCCGTCCACCACTCGATTAGCTCATACCAGGCGCTGATCGCCATCACTACGCATATGGACAGGAACGCGGTCATGCGGTGGCTGCTCAGGTAGCCGCCACGCCGCAGGATTTCGCGCGTCACCATAAATGGCACAAAGCCTTGCGCGAAATGGCCGATCTTGTCGTAGGGATTGCGGCTGAGCGACAGCAAGTCCTGCATCCAGAAGCCGAGCGGCACGCGCGCATAAGTGTATGCGCCACCCATGATGAGAATCAGGGCGTGGGCGAAAATTAATATATACAACAGCGTGGTTAGCGGAAAACGGCTATAGGTTGCCGCCATTACGGGCAGCGCAACCAGGACGGGCGTAACCTCCAGGATCCATGTGGCGCGGTCGTATGGATGGATGGCAGAGAGCAGCAGAACGAGCAGTAATGCCAGCATGGAGAAGATCAGGGACTTTTCGCGGCGCACGGTGTTTATCACTAATAATTGGGAGTGCAACATAAACCCAGCTCCTAGTTACCCCCGATACCTACATTTGTGGGAATGGCAGTGCTCATTTTCCCGTGCAAATGTCGCTGCAATAGTGAAACAAGATTTTGCGCGAGGTGCTGTTCCAATTTGTCCATGGACGTGTTGATGCCGACATCGCGTGCCTGTGTCACGCGCAGTCCGGCGTAGCCGCACGGGTTGATGTTGGCGAACGGCGTCAAGTCCATGTCCACGTTGAGCGCTACGCCGTGATAGCAGTAGCCGTTCTTGATTTTCAGGCCCAGCGAGGCGATCTTGGCATCCGCCACATACACGCCCGGCGCATCTTCGCGCCCTTGCGCGGCCACGCCATGTTCCGCGAGCAAGTCTATCACGGCCTGTTCCATCAGCCGCACCAGCTCGCGCACGTTGAGTTTCCAGCGGCGCATGTCGAGCAGCAGGTAGGCGACGATCTGGCCGGGGCCGTGGTAGGTAATCTGCCCGCCGCGGTCGATTTTCACCACAGGAATATCGGTGGCGCGCAGCAGATGCTCCGGCTTGCCCGCCAGCCCCTGGGTATAAACCGGCGGGTGTCGCAGCACCCAGATTTCGTCGCGCGTGCCCGCGTTGCGGGCGGCGGTGAATTGCTGCATCGCCTGCCAGGTGGGGACGTAGTCGGTGAGCCCCAAAAACTTTAGGGCGGGGTCGAGGGCCGTGGATCGTGGAGCGAGCAGTGGGGCGGCGCTGTGTTCCTCAATTCTTGCGCCCAGATCCTCGATCCTCATAGCACCATCATTACCAGCGGGTGGTCGCATAACTCCTGATACAGCGCGTCCAGTTGTTCGCGCGAGGTGGCGCGCACGGTACAGGTCAGGCTGAGGTAGCGCGTGGCGCTGCTACTGCGCATCTGCATGGTCGCGGCGTCGAAGCCGGGGTCGTGGTGCACGACCACTTCCGCCACCGCTTGCGCGAAACCCCGCTGTGACTTGCCGATCACCTTGATGGGGAAGTCGCAGGGGTAATCGATGAGAGAGTCCATTGAGTTATCCGTGGCCATTTTTCTCACCCCAGCCCTCCCCTCCGGGGGAGGGCGCTTTGCGCATCACGTCGCGCTTATAGTCCTGGTACAGCCTGTACAGCTTGCTGAACATGGCGCCAGGTTTTCCATTACCCACCGGCTTGCCGTCGAGCGTGGTGATGGCGAGCACTTCCTTGGTGGAGGAGGTGAGCAGCAGTTCATCGGCGCTGAACACTTCAGACGCCAGCACCTTGCGCACTCCATGCGGGATGCCGTTGGCGGCGGCAAGTTCCAGTATCACGTCGTAGGTGATGCCGGGCAGCATGAAGTTGTCCTTGGGCGGGGCCAGCAGTTCGCCGTTTTTGACGGCGAAGATGTTGCTGGCCGCGCCTTCGGTCATGAATTCGTCATTACGGATCAGAATGGTTTCCGCCGCGCCCGCATCCACGGCCATCTGGCGCAGCAGCACGTTGGGCAGCAGCGCGATGGCCTTGATATCGCAGCGCAGCCAGCGGTTGTCCGGCGCGCTCACGGCGGCGACGCCGCTGTGCAGCAATTCGGCAGGCGGCGTGAGCAACGGGTTGCTCATGATGAACACGGTCGGCGCAACCGGCGGGCTGGGAAAGGCGTGATCGCGGCGCGCCACGCCGCGCGTGATATGCAGGTAGAGGTATTGATCCTCCTCCGCATGGCGCGATATCAGTTCGTTGACAAGCGCCGTCCATTCCGCATCGCTGTGCGGGTTGGGCAGGCGGATGCCGTCCAGGCTGTGCTGCAAACGCTTCAGGTGTTCCGCCAGGCGGAAGGCGCGGCGCGAATACACCGGAATGACTTCATACACGCCGTCGCCGAAAATGAAGCCGCGATCCAGCACCGGAATCCGGGCTTCTTCGATGGGCATAAACTGGTCGTTCAGATACACAATCATTTCGTCGTCCTCAGTGGAACAGCAGGCGGATATTGTCCCATCCGCGCGAGAATATGTTGGCCAGCGGCACCGCTTCCAGCGCCACCAGCGGAAATTCGGCGTAGGGTTTGCCGTCCAGCGTGAATTTCAGCATGCCGATCTTTTGCCCGCCGCCTATCGGCGCAGTCAGCGGCTGTTGCGTTTCCATCACCACTTTCAGGTTTGCCATTTGCCCTTTCGGGATGGACAGGAACAAGTCATTGCGGAAGCCTGCCTTGACCTGGTTATCTGTGCCTTTCCACAGGCGTACGCTGGCTACCTGCTGATTCTTCTGGTACAGGCGCAGCGTCTCGAAATACTGAAAGCCGTAATTCAGCAATTTCTGGCTTTCGGTGGCGCGCAGGCTGTCGGAAGCTGTGCCGCTCAGCACGGAAATCAGCCGCCGTTCGCCGCGCTTGGCCGAAGCCACCAGGCCAAATCCGGCGCTTTCGGTATGCCCCGTTTTCATGCCGTCCACATAGGGGTCGATCCACAACAGACGGTTGCGGTTGATCTGTTTGATGTTGTTGTACTGGAACTCGCGCATGCTGTAGAACGGATAATGTTCGGGAAACTCGCGGATGATGGCGGCAGCAATCTGGGCCAAATCGTAGGCGCAAGAATAGTGTTGCGGATGCGGCATGCCGGTGGCGTTGACGAAGTGGGTGTTCTTCAAACCCAGCCGCAGCGCTTCCTTGTTCATCAGCGCGGCAAAATTTTCCTCGTTGCCTGAGATGACCGTTGCCAGGACGCGGGCAGCATCGTTGCCGGACTGCACGATGAGGCCGCGCAACAGATCCGCGACCGTTACTGGCTTGCTTGTGTCGAGGAACATGCGTGATTCCTCGCCATCGGTGCGCAGCGCTTCAACCGGGGGGGTTACCATCTGGTTCAGCGAGAGGCTGTTCTGCTTCAGTGCGGTGAACGCCAGGTAGGCCGTCATCAGCTTGGTCAGCGAAGCCGGTTCGATGCGCTCATTGCCCTTTTCATTGACCAGAACCTGGTTGCTGGTGTAGTCATACAACAGCCAGGATTTCGCTGCCAGCACCGGTGCTGGCGGAAGCGCCTGCTGCGCCTGGGCAGGCGCTTGAGCGAGCGCAAGCAAGAAAGCAATCAGGAACGACTGCGCACGCTTCATAAAATTGCAACTATCGATATACATAGGCTAATGGGCTTATTTAAGACTCGTGCGACAAGTGAGGCCAACGGGAGCGCGGAGATTATAGCCGCGCCGGGCAGGATGAACCGCGAAGCGGCGCAACGTAAAATCAGGAAAATGAGCTGGCAAACTGCATGGCCTGCCCGGCTTGTTCGGCGACCTGCTCTTCAATTTCCTCGATTCTGGACGGGTCTATGCCCAGCGCTTCCCATTCCTCGTCGCTGACGCCGCTGCCGGCATATTCGTTAATGCCAAAGCGGGGCAGCAGTTTTTCGGTAATGTTGATCATGCGTATCAGCGGGTGTTCCACTGCATCGGATACATCCGGCGTATGGTGGTAGCGCAGTATGGTGACGAGGTCGTTCGGCAAATTCCAGTTGCGCACCAGTTCCGCGCCCAGCTCGTCGTGGCATATTTGCAGAATCGTCCGCTCAATCTCGATGGATGGACGGTCAGGAGCAGAGGCAAAGCAGGCATGCAGCTTGTCGCTGCGTGTGGGGTCGAGAAAGGCGAGCGCCAGGTAGCCGATGTCGTGCAGCATGCCGGCCAGGAATATCTGATCGTCCTGCGGCCGGATACGTTCCGGCATGAAACGGGCGATGGCCAGCATGGCGAAAGCGATGCCGAAGCTGTGCAGCCAAAGATCATGCATGTTGAACTGCCCCGCGGGCACCTTGGCCGACAGGGACATGATGGCGATGCCGGTGGCAACCGAATGCGCGCGGCTGATGCCCAGTAGCAATGCAGCATCTTTGACCGTAGTCACTGTGCGCGTTGAGCCGACTGCCGCCGAGTTGGCCAGCCCGATTATTTTTGCCGAAATGAGCGGGTCCTGCTCGATCAGCATCAGCAGTTTCCGTTCATCTTCGTCGGAGTCCATCTTCAGTGCCAGCAACTTTTGCGCGATGGCAGGCATGGAGGGCAGTGCAGTGATGTTTTTCACCGCTTCTCTAAGATTGATGGGCTCGGGATTGATGTGCGTGGCGCCATCGCTCATGTTTATTTCTCCGCTCAGCTTTTGTTCGTTCTTGCCGGGTGCAACCTGCACCCTGAGCACGCCATTTTAACCAAAGCGCCGGCTGTATTGCGCATAATTTTTTGCCCGGGAACTTCTGGTCAGGCCACCGGACTGTGCGGAGGGCTCGGTTAGGGGTTTACTGGTTTTCCGTGGTGGGGCGTTTGGACAGCTTGCGCTGCAGGGTGCGGCGGTGCATGTTGAGCGCACGCGCAGTGGCGGAGATGTTGCCTTGGTGCTCCTGCAACACGCGATGGATGTGCTCCCATTCCAGGCGTTCCACCGAGGGCGGCTGGGCGTTGAGCGGAGCGTCAGGTTTGGCGTAGTGGCCGAATGCGGCCAGAATTTCGTCGGCATTGGCCGGTTTGGACAGGTACTGTGTGGCGCCCAGTTTGATGGCTTCCACCGCCGTGGCGATACTGGCGTAGCCGGTCAGCACCACGATGCGGGTGGCCGGATCGAGTTCGTGCAGCGCATGGACGAGCGCCAGCCCCGATGCGCCGCTCATTTTCAAATCCAGTATTGCATACTCCGGCGGGTTGGCCTGCGCCATCGGTATGGCTTCTTCCACGCTGTTTGCAACCGCCACTGCGTAGCCGCGTTTTTCCAGTGCGCGGGACAGTACATGGCAGAAAGTAGTGTCATCATCTACCAGCAACAGCGAGGCCTGTTCATTGAAATGTGGGTTCATGTGCTTTTGTGCGGGTGCAGTGGCAGGACAACTTCGGTAGTGGCGCCGCCGCCTTCGCGGTTGAACAGGCGCACCTTGCCGCCCATCCGTTCTACGGTTGCATTGGCAAGAAACAGCCCGACGCCGTGCCCTTCTTCCTTGGTGGTGAAGAAGGATGAGCCGGCGCGGGCAGCGGCCTCCGGGGTGAGCCCCTGGCCGTGGTCGTGGATTTTCAGGGTGAAACTCCGGGCGTCCCATTGTGTCTCGATGTCTATCCCCTCCGGTGAGGCATCAGCGGCGTTGTTGAGCAAATTCAGCAGCGCCGCGCGCAGCGCCGGATCGATGCGCAAGACCCCTCCCGGCCTGCTCTGGTCGGTGGGAGGTGTGTAGTGGCAAGGCACGGTAGGGCGCAGCAATTGCCATTCATCCAGTGTATCGGCGAGGAATTGCTCCAGCGGCTGCGCAGTTGGCGCCACCGTATTCTGCGCATTGGACAGCAGCTTGCCGAGGATGCGCTTGCACGCGCGCACCTGGCCATCAAGGATGTCGAGGTTGTCGCGCCATTCCGGCAATACCGCGTTGTCACGCTTCAGTTCGCCGATGATGACCGACAGCGTGGACAGCGGCGTGCCCAGCTCGTGGGCGGCGCCTGCCGCCTGCGTGCCCAGCGCCACGATGCGCTCGTTGCGCAATGTTTCTTCGCGCACGCGCGCCAGTGTTTCATCGCGGCTGCGCACTGCCTGCGCCATTTTCACCACGAAATACGCAATGACCGCCACGCTGATGACAAAGCCCAGCCACATGCCGATGACATGCATGTTGAAGGCGCTGTCCTGAGGCATGGCGTGATCCATCGCCATTCCCTCATGATCCATCCCCTCATGCTCGCCGCCCATCGGCAGCGGCACGTAGAACTTCATCAGCAGGGTGTAGCAGCCGGTGGTGATGCCGGCCATCGCCCAGGTGTAGCTGCGCGGCAACGCGGCCGCAGCGATCACCAGCGGCAAGAGAAACAGCGAGATAAACGGGTTGGTCGAGCCGCCGCTATAGTAGAGCAGGACGGACAGCGCCAGCACGTCCGCGCACAGCTGTGCGAACAATTCCGAATTGGAAACCGGACGGTCGGCGCGCAGACGCCACCAGGTAAGCAGGTTCAGAACGGCCAGCCCGGCGATGGTGGCAAGCATGGGCAGCCATTCCAGTTCGATTTCGAGGACGCGGTACACCAAGGCGAGCGTGGCGCACTGTGCCGCCACGGCGATGGCACGCAACAGCACCAGGCGGCGCAGGTGGCTGTGTCCAGTCTGGATGGTGAACATGGGCTGATTCATGAGTTCAGGATTCTACCGGTTTGGCGGGGCGGGCGGGGTGCGACAAATTGTCGCGCGGCAATATGCCACATTCCCGGAGAAGTTTGTTGCAACGATAATCGCCGCAAAAAATTTTCTTGATAATACTTAAATAGGGGAAGAGCAATGCAATTCAAGCGGATCACCATTTGTGTCGCGCTGGCGTTTGCGCCAGGTGCGTCTGCTGCCGAAACAACCGAGGCGGCCTTGCCCGAAGTTGAGGTGATCGGAAAGAAAATTCAACCCCTGCCCGCCCTGAGCGACTCGGCTCTCGGCGGCACCGATATCATCCGCCTGCGCACTGCCACCAGTGATACCGCAAAACTGCTTGATGGGCAGCCGGGCGTCAGCCTTTATGGCGCCGGCGGCGTCTCCAGCCTGCCTGCGATCCACGGCCTGGCGGACGATCGTTTGCGCATCAAGGTCGATGGCATGGACCTGATCTCCGCCTGTGGCAACCACATGAACCCCGCGCTTTCCTACATTGACCCAGCCAACGTGGGTAGCATCAAGGTGTTTGCCGGCATCACCCCGGTCAGTGTCGGCGGCGACAGCATTGGCGGCACGATACAGGTGGATTCTGCCGCGCCGGAGTTCGCGGCAGCCGGAGAAACTTTGCTCAAGGGGCAGGCCGGAGTTTTTTACCGCAGCAACGGCGATGGCAAAGGCGGCAATCTTTCGGCGACGATCGCGAACGAACAGTTGAGCATGACGTATAGCGGATCCACCGTTGAATCAGGCGATTACACGGCTGGCGGAGATTTCAAGGCGGCGGGTCTGGCGGCGCCGGGCAGGGGGTGGCTGGACGGCGATAAAGTCGGATCGTCCATGTACAAATCGACGAATCAATCCCTGGCATTTGCGCTGCGCCACGAAAACCATCTGGCCGAGCTGAAGCTGGGCGTGCAGGATATTCCTTACCAGGGCTGGCCGAACCAGCGCATGGACATGACCGGCAACGATAGCGAGCAATTCAATCTGCGCTACAACGGCCAGTACGACTGGGGCGCAATGGAGGCGCGCGCCTATCATGAACATACGCGGCACAAGATGCAGTTCTACGATGACAAGCTCTATTGGTACGGTTCTCTCGCACCAGCCAGTTACGCAAACAGTGGCATTCCGTGTACTCCCAGCGCTACCTGCGCAGCAGGCATGCCGATGGATACCGAAGGGAGGAACAGCGGCGTGGTCGCCAAGGCGGGCATTCTCATATCAGAACGCGACATGCTCAGGATAGGCGGAGAGGTTCAGCAGTACCGCCTGAATGACTGGTGGGATCCGTCCGGCAAGGGAATGTGGCCCGCTACCTTCTGGAATATCAGCAACGGGGAGCGCGACCGCCTGGCTGTTTTCGGTGAATGGGAGGCGCAATGGAATTCACAATGGTTGTCCCAGTTTGGCTTGCGTCGCGAAGCTGTTGATATGGATACGGGTAGAGTGCAGGGGTATGGAGCGAGCTATGTTGCGGATGCCACTGCCTTTAATAATGCCAACCACAAGAAGACCGATGAAAATTGGGATCTGACGGCGCTGGCCCGCTTCACGCCTTCAGCCACGCAGACCTACGAGTTTGGCTTTGCCCGGAAGACCCGTTCGCCCAACCTCTATGAGCGTTATACCTGGTCGTTCGGCGGCATGGCCATGTACATGATCAACATGGCCGGTGACGGCAATGGCTATGTTGGCAACCTGAATCTGAAACCGGAGGTTGCGCATACCATCAGTGCGACTGCTGACTGGCATGATCCGGAACAGGAAAAATGGGGTGTGAAAGTGACGCCCTATTACACCGAGGTGGAAGATTACATCGATGCCCAGCGTTGCTTTACCGGGGCAGGCGTGTGTGCCGCCGCAAATCTGACAAGAACAAACGGGTTCGTCTTCCTCCAGTTTGTCAATCAAAGTGCGCGTCTTTATGGGGTGGATATTTCCGGGCACATGCCACTGGCGAAAACCGACAATTACGGCAGCTTCACGTTGACCGGATTGCTGAACCATGTCGACGGCGAAAACCGCACGACTGGCGATAATCTCTACAACATCATGCCGCTGAATGCCAAACTTTCCATGATTCAGCGTCTCGCCGGATGGACGAACACCGCCGAAGTAAAGCTGGTCGATACCAAGACGCAAGTGTCCCAGGTTCGCAACGAGATGAAAACAGGTGGTTATGGCTTGTTTAACCTGCGCAGCAGCTATGAATGGAAGCAGTACCGTTTCGATATAGGTATCGAAAATGTCCTGAACAAGTTCTACAACGATCCTTTGGGTGGAGCCTATGTCGGCCAGGGACCAACCATGCCTCCGACGAATGGGGTTGCGTACGGAGTCCCTGTTCCCGGCATGGGCCGTTCCATCAATGCAATGCTGACCATCAAGTTCTGAGATACAGAGGAATTTTAGTCAGTGTGCGCGGTCCAATCGCGCGACGCCGAATTTGATTAGCGTCAGGCGTTGCGATAGAGTGGCGCGTCGCTTCTGGAGAAAGAACCGGACGGCGCGTTCCTTCAATTTTGTGCATGAGGTCAAGAATATGAGCAAGTATTTATGGGGTGGCATCGCCGCGTTGCTGTGTGCGGCACAGGCATGGGCGGGTGAGGTGAAAGTGAGCGACGCGTGGGCGCGCGCCACCGCACCGGGGCAGTCCGGTGCTGCAATACAGTTCTTAATCACCAGTGAGGAAGATGCGTACCTGTTGGATATTTCCAGCCCGGTGGCGGGCGCCGTCGAGATACACAAGATGAAGCAGGAGGGTGGCGTGATGAAAATGCGTGCCGTCAAATCTCTGCCGCTGCCTGCCGGCAAGCAGGTGGACCTGGGGGCCAACGGCAATCATGTGATGTTGCTCAAACTGAAACAGCCGCTCAAGGAAGGCGACAGCGTTCCGCTCACTCTTACGATCCAGTATACCGACAAGCGCAAGGAAAGCATCAAGGCGAACGCGGAGGTCAGGCCGCTGACCACAAGCAGTGATAAACACGAGCATCACGACCATCACTGAATATCGGCAGCACATGCGTGTTGCTGACGGCGCAGGGAGTGCGGATGATGTGGCGGAAATTTGTAGGGATGCTGCTGCTCGGCGCGGCGAGCAATGCATGGGCCGGCGCCTATGATGTGCTGGTGGAAAATGCGTGGCTGCGTGAAAGCGTGCCGGGGCAGAGTTCCGCGTCCCTGCAACTGCATCTGACCAGCACCAGGCCGGCCAGGCTGGTCGCGGTGGCCACTCCATTGGCCGAAGCGGTGAAGATCCAGCGTCTGTTTGCCGGCCAGGGCAAGTTGAAGGCGCGTGAAGTTGGCAGCCAGCGTTTGCCGCGCAACCGTGCTGTGGTGTTCGGCGAGCGCGGCATCGAGCTGATGCTGACAGGTTTGAAACATCCGCTGAATGTTGGCGATCATATCCCGATCACGTTGACTGTTGAATTCGCGAATAAACATACCCGCAAGGTGGAAGTAGAGGCCGAAGTCAGGGCACTGGATCTGAGTTATATGCACTATTCCGGCGATGAGGTGCACGACCACCGTTGATGCTGTCAAGTAAGCGCGGACTTCGCGGCAACAGGCGGCTTCATGCCGCCTGCTTCGTTTTTGTGGTGTAAAATGCGCGCCAGTTCTGCTCCGAGTTTCAATCTAAGGATAAGCCATGTCTCTTACACCTTCTGCCGCCGACAAGAAAGCCCGCACATTGTCCGAGGCGATGCCTTATATCCAGCGCTTTTTCGACAAGACCATCGTCATCAAGTACGGCGGCAACGCCATGACCGATCCAAAATTGCAGGAGGGGTTCGCGCGCGATGTGGTGCTGCTCAAACTGGTAGGCATGAATCCGGTCGTTGTGCATGGCGGAGGGCCGCAGATCAATGAACTGCTGAAGCGCGTTGGCAAGGAAGGCGAGTTCGTGCAGGGCATGCGCGTCACCGACCAGGAGACCATGGACGTGGTCGAGATGGTGCTGGGCAAGGTCAACAAGGATATCGTCAGCCTGATCAACCGCCATGGCGGCAAGGCAGTGGGGCTGACCGGGCAGGACGGCGCATTCATGCGCGCCGACAAGATGATGCTGGAAAGCAGGGATGAGCCGGGCAAAATGCTGGACATCGGCCTGGTGGGCGAGATCAGCTCGATTGATCCTGCCATCATTACCTTTCTGGACTCGGGCGATTTCATCCCGGTCATCGCACCGATCGGCGTGGCGCCGGACGGCGAAACGCTGAACATCAATGCCGATGTGGTGGCGGGCAAGCTGGCGGAAGTGCTGAAGGCCGAGAAGCTGGTATTGCTCACCAACACACCCGGTGTGCTGGACAAGGACGGCAACCTGCTCACCGGGCTGACGCCCAAGCAGATCGACGCGCTGGTGGCGGACGGCACGCTGTCCGGCGGCATGCTGCCCAAAATCGGCTCGGCGCTGGATGCCGCGCGCAGCGGGGTGAAGTCGGTGCATATCATCGATGGCCGCGTGGAGCATGCGCTGCTGCTGGAGATTCTGACCGACGAAGGCGTGGGTACACTCATCAAGAGCAAGTAATGGCCGTTGAGTCCTTGGAATGACAAAGCCGGTATGGGTATTCGACCTCGACAACACGCTGCACGATGCAACGCCGCATATCTTTCCGCACATCAACCGCAGCATGACCGCTTATCTGCAACAGCATCTGGGGCTGGACGAGCAGGCCGCGAGCAAATTGCGCGTGCATTACTGGCAACGTTACGGCGCCACACTGAGCGGTATGATGCGGCATCATGGCACGGATCCGAGGCATTTTCTGTGGCATACCCACCAGTTTCCGGAGTTGCACAACATGGTGATGCGCGAGCCGCGCCTGCGCCATGTATTGAAAAAATTGCCGGGAAAAAAGCTGGTATTTTCCAACGCGCCGCAGCACTATGCGTGCGCCGTGCTGAAGTTGCTGCGCGTGGATGATTTGTTCGACGACGTGTTTGCCATCGAGCATGCGCGCTACCAGCCCAAGCCGCAGCTGGCGGGTTTTGCGCGGCTGTTGCGTAAATTCCGCCTGAACCCGGCGCACTGCGTGATGGTAGAAGACAGCGCGGAAAACCTGCAGGCTGCAAAGCGTCTGGGGATGCACACTGTATGGGTGAGCGCTACGCCGCGTTTCCCGGCGTATGTGGATATGAAGATAAATAATATAGTGGAGTTGCCGCGCACTTTGTCGCGGCTGAATTGAAAGGGAAACGAGATGGCCGCCAAACCCGGTGAACGCAAACTGCAGATCCTGCAAACCGTCGCAGAAATGCTGGAACAGCCCAGGGGCGAGAAGATTACCACCGCCGCGCTTGCCGCCAGGCTGGACATATCCGAGGCTGCGCTATACCGCCATTTTGCCAGCAAGGCGCAGATGTTCGAGGGCCTGATCGAATTCATTGAGCAGACGGTGTTCGGGCTGGTGAACAAAATCAGCACCGAGGAAACCAGCGGGCTGAAACAGGCCGAGGGCATCCTGGCCATGCTGCTTGGTTTCGCAAAGAAAAACCGCGGCATGACACGCGTGCTGATCGGCGATGCGCTGGTGAATGAGGATGCGCGCCTGCAGCAGCGCATCAATCAGTTGTTCGACCGGCTCGAAACCACGCTCAAGCAATCGCTGCGTATCGCTGTCAGCCAGGGTGAGCTGGACAGCAATACGGACGCGGGCGCGCATGCCAACGTGTTGCTGTGCTACGTCATCGGGCGCTGGCAGGAGTTCGGCAAGAGCGGCTTTACGCGCGACCCGATGGCGCAATGGCCGCAGCAGTGGGCCATTCTTTCCCGCAAGTAATATTCAGGCCATCACCATGATCCTGATTCTCTCTTCCAATACCGACCAGCAGGGCACGAATTATCGGCAGCTGATGGACCACCTTGGCAGGTTGCCGGGCATCAGCACCCGCGTGCATGTCGAGCGCGGCAGCGAACAGACGCTCACCGAAATCTACCTGATCGGCAACACCAAGGCACTGGAAATCGAGGACATGCAGAACCTGCCCTGCGTCGAACGCGTGGTGCGCGTGTCGGAGGAATACCGCATTCTCGGGCGGCATAAGGATGATCTGCGTCCCGCGTATTTTGAATACAACGGTGTGCGCTTCGGGCAGGACACGCTCAATATATTCGCCGGGCTGTGCGCGGTGGACAATCCGGAGCATGTGGAACTGATGCTTAAGGCGCTGCGTGACAACGGGCAGGTATGCACGCGCATGGGTGCGTACAAGCCGCGCACCAGCCCTTATGCCTTTCAGGGACACGGCAGGAATTGCCTGCCGTATGTGTTCGATCTGGCGGGAAAGTACGGCATGAAAGTGATCGCGATGGAGATCACGCATGAATCGCATCTGGATGAAATCAGCGCGGCGCTGACACAGACCGGTAGCCCGACGGGCGTGATGCTGCAGATCGGCACACGCAACACGCAGAATTTCGAGCTGCTGAAAATTGTCGGGCGCCAGCGGGAATTTCCGGTGCTGCTCAAGCGCGGCTTCGGCATCACGCTGGATGAATCGTTGAATGCGGCGGAATACCTGGCTTCCGAGGGCAACCGCAATGTGGTGTTCGGCCTGCGCGGCATGAAGACCAACATGGGCGACCCGCACCGCAATCTCGTGGATTTTGCACATGTGTCCGTGGTAAAGCGCCTTACCCGCATGCCGGTGTGCATCGACCCGTCGCACTCGGTCGGCACGCGCGCGGCCGCACCGGACGGCATCCTCGATGTGATGCACGCCACTGCGCAGGGCGTCATAGCGGGTGCCAATATGGTGCTGGTGGATTTTCATCCGGCGCCGCCCAAGGCGCTGGTGGATGGGCCGCAGGCGCTGCTGCTGAAAGAACTCCCCTATTTTCTCGATGACGTGCAGCTCGCGCGCGAGGCGTATCTCAAGCGCGAGGTGCTGCAAAGGCGTTATCAGAACGCATAGCGCTTTTAGCGCGCTTGCTGGTTGCGCGTGGCGACGAGGCTGGCAACGACGCTCGCGCCGATCAGCACGGCGACGATGACCAGCGAGGCTGCCACCGGTACGTGATACCACGGGGCAATCAGCATCTTGGCGCCGATAAAGGTGAGTACCATGGCCAGGCCGTATTTCAGCAGATGGAAACGGTCCGCAACGTCGGCGAGCAGAAAATACAGCGCCCGCAGCCCCATGATGGCGAAGATGTTCGAAGTGAAGACGATGAAGGGGTCGGTGGTGATGGCGAAAATTGCCGGGATGGAATCCACCGCAAACACCAGGTCAGAGGCCTCGACCAGGATCAGCACCAGAAACAGCGGCGTGAAATGGCGCACGCCGTCTTTCATCACGGTGAAGTCCTCGCCGTGATGTCCTTCGGAGATGTGGAGATGGCGGCGCGCAAACTTGAGCACCGGGTTCTTTTCCAGATCGGGTTTCTTCTCCGCCATGACGATCATGCGCATGCCGGTGATGACCAGGAAGGTGCCAAAGATGTAGAGCACCCAGTTGAACTCCTGCACCACCCAGGCACCGGCCAGGATCATGATGGCGCGCAGGATGATGGCGCCCAGCACGCCGTAGATGAGCACCCGGCGCTGGAATTCGGCGGCGACGTGGAAGGACGAGAAGATCATCAGGAAGATGAACACATTGTCTACCGACAGCGACTTTTCGATTAGATAGCCGGTGATGAATTCCAGCGCCTTGCGGTCGGCGATCTCCTGCCCGACCGTGCCGCTCAAGTACCACCACAGACCAGCGTTGAACAGCAGCGCCAGGCTGACCCATGCCAGCGACCAGGTGGCCGCCTCCTTGACGCTGACCTTATGAACCTTCCTGCCGCCGAACACGAACAGGTCCAGCGCCAGCATCACCAGCACGAAGGTGATGAAAGCAGCCCACATCCAGGGTTCGCCAATGGAGATCGTGGAATTCATATCAATGACCCTGGTTGACTTTCAAAATGGGTGCGCTGCGCGCGTTGCGTTACTGTGCCGCCTTGAGCGCAGCAATACGCTCCGCAAGTGGCGGGTGGGTCATGAACAGGCGCTTAATGCCACTCGCACCTCCACCAGCAATGCCGAAGGCCGCCATCTTTTCCGGCAGTGGCGCAGGATGCAGCGAGTCAAGGCGCTCCAGCGCGGCGATCATGTTTTGCCGCCCGGCCAGGCTGGCGCCGCCGCGGTCGGCGCGGAATTCGCGCTGGCGCGAAAACCACATGACGATGGTGGAGGCCAGTATTCCCAGCACCAGTTCGGCGACGATCATGGTGACGAAGAAGGCCGGCCCCTGGCCGCGCTCGGTCTTGAACACGACCCGGTCCACCAGATGGCCGATGACGCGTGACAGGAACATGACGAAGGTATTCACCACGCCCTGGATCAGCGCCAGCGTCACCATGTCGCCGTTGGCGGCATGGGCGACTTCGTGTCCCAGCACCGCTTCGGCCTCCTCGCGCGTCATCTGGTTGAGCAGGCCGGTGGAGACCGCGATCAGCGAGCTGTTCTTGCTCATGCCGGTGGCGAAGGCATTGACGTCGGGCGACTCGTAAATCCCGACTTCCGGCATGTTGATACCCGCTTCCGCGGAATATTTGCGGATGGTTTCGACCAGCCAGAATTCGGTCGAGTTCGACGGCGCATCGATCACCCGTACACCCATCGATTTTTTCGCCATCCACTTGGAAATGGCGAGCGAAATGAACGAGCCGCCGAAGCCCATCACCGCGGCGAAGATCAGGAGCGCTTGAAGGTTCAGGCCCTGTTCGTTGAGATAAGGTTCCACGCCCAGCAGGCGCATGGTGACGGACAGCACCAGCACGATGGCCAGGTTGGTGCTGAGGAAGAGCAGAATGCGTTTCATGACAAGGTTCTCCTATATGTATTCAAAAAACAGTTGCAACTCGAATGTCGAGCCTGGCTTTAGTGGCCAGGCTTTCCCGATGTGAGCCGATCCATCAGCGCGAACATCACGCCCGAAACGACGAAGGCCATATGCAGGCCGACTTTCCACCCCAGTTGCTGATTGGTGTAAGCCTCGACATTGACGAACGCCTTCAGAAGCTCGATACCGGAAATGGCGACGATGGAGCCGATGACCTTGAGCTTCAGGTCGGAGAAGCTCACATGTCCCATCCAGTCGGGCCGATCCTCGTGGTCCCCGGTATTGATCTTGGAGACAAAGTTTTCGTAGCCGGCGAAGATGATGATGAGCAGCAGGTTCGCCACCAGCGCCACATCCACCAGGGTGAGCACGCCCACCATGACATCGCCGCCGGTGCCGCTCACCACCACCGGTAAGAGATGGGTGAATTCCTTGACGAACTTGAACAGCAGGATCGCGATAGCGCCCACCAGTCCGATGTAGAACGGCGCCAGCAGCCAGCGGCTGGAAAATATGAAGACTTCGAGAAAATGCTCAATCTTTTGCATGCTTTACTCCAAAAAATGTAATTAACTACGGTATCCAAGAAAGCCGCATGCCCTCCGCGCCCTGTCTGATGAACGGGTCATGAGTGCGAAACACACGATTGCGCGTCGGCTTTAGCGCCCCAATCGGCGCTTTCCGGCTCTGCAGCCATGCCGGGTGCGAATCCCCGCTGACGCTCCAGGCGACGCGTCAAGGTACGGCTGGCACGCTCGACGGCGCGATCGATGGCGACGTAAAGGTCAGCCTCGGTGTCCTCGATCACCACCGCAGGAAGGTGCTTGAGCCTTATCTCGATGAAACAGCGCTTGTCTGCCCCGCCACGCGGGCCATTGATGTCGGACAACCGCACGCTAACCCGGCTGATGTATTCGTCCCCATGGTTCAGGCCGTAAGCCAGGCGTTTCATCAGGTAGTCGCGCAGGGCGTCGGTCAGCGTGAATCCCTGGCTCTGAATAACTATCTGCATATTCATATTTGTCTCCTTGGCTAACGGTTAAAGGGAATTTATCGTAGCGCCATTCTTGCATAATTAAAATTCGAATTATAATTACGCTATATTCGAAATTTTCGATGTATACAAAGGGCTGGCCATGATCAACTTCAAGCACCTCCATTATTTCCACGCCGTGGCCAAGGCCGGCGCGATCAACCGTGCGGCGGAAAAGCTCCATCTCACACCCCAGACGCTTTCGGGCCAGTTGACGCTACTCGAGGAGCGGCTGGGCGTCGCGCTGTTCCGGCGCACCGGGCGGCGGCTGGAGTTGACCGACGCCGGGCGCTTGGCCTTATCCTATGCGGACGAGATATTTCAAGTGGGAAGCGAACTTGAAGAGATGCTGCGCAATCGCCACGAGGAGCGTCCGTTCCTGTTCCGCGTGGGCATTGCCGATGTGGTGCCCAAGTCCATCGCCTACCGGCTTCTGGCGCCGGCACTGGCTCTGCCCGAGCCTGCGCACATGGTGTGCCGTGAGGACAAGTTGGAGCGGCTGCTTGCGGAACTGGCCATACACCGGCTGGACATGGTGCTGGCCGACATGCCCTTGCCGCCGGGTGTGGACGTGAAGGGCTACAGCCACCGGCTGGGAGGGTGCGGACTCACGTTTTTCGCCACACCGGATCTTGCCGCGAGGCTCGATGGCGAATTCCCGCGCCTGCTCAACGGTGCGCCACTATTGATTCCTGGGGAGGACAGTGCCGTGCGCGCACCGCTGCTGCGCTGGCTGGGAGGCCAGGATATCTATCCGCGCATCGTCGGGGAATTCGACGACGATGCGTTGATGAAGTCGTTTGGCTATGCTGGCGCGGGCGTCTTCCCCACGCCGACAGCCATCGCCGCCGAGGTGGCGGCACAGTATGGCGTGGTACCCTTGGGCAGCACCGAAGCCGTCAAGGAGCGGTTCTTCCTCATCACGGTGGAGCGTAAGATCAGCCACCCGGCGGCGCTGGCGGTGAGCGAAGCCGCCCACCAAGGGTTGTTCACCAAGCCAGCCAGGACCTGAAGCCAACGCATGCATGCACCAGTCGAGCGTGCAGCTATGACAGTGGCGCAAGGCCATCCAGATCAATGGTGTTTCTAAACGCATGCTTTAGGTATTTTCCTTATTTTTCAATGCGGTTCTGTGCCAATAGGTAATCTAGGGGTACACTGCATGCATCAAATAACAAAGATAATCAAAACTTGGAGGCGCAAATGAGCATGGCATCGGAATTTAAAGAGTTTGCTTTAAAAGGGAACGTGATGGATCTCGCTGTCGGTGTAATCATCGGCGCGGCGTTTGGAAAAATTGTCGAATCACTGGTAGGAGATATCATCATGCCGATTGTCGGCAGGATTTTCGGCAACCTGGATTTTTCCAATTTCTTCATCAAACTGGCGGAGGGGCCGGCCGGTATTCCGCAAACTTTCGTGGAATTAAAGAAGGCAGGTGTCCCAATGCTGGCCTATGGTAATTTCATTACTGTCGCCATCAACTTCATCATACTGGCGTTTATTATTTTCCTGATGGTGAAGCAGGTGAACAGGCTGAAGAAAGCCGCGCCTCCCCCGCCGCCTGCTGCACCGCCGGAAGACGTGGTGCTGCTGAAGGAGATCCGCGATTTGCTGAAGTCGCGCAGTTGATTTTTAGAGTGGGATAACAAGGGGCGGCCATCGAGCCGCCCCTGTCATTTTTTAAGCCACAAAACTTCCGCCTGCCCTGCGCTGCGGTTCAGTACACGGCACAATACGAATAGCAAATCCGACAGCCTGTTGAGATACGGCAAGCCGTGCTCCGTTACGGTTTCGCCATGCGCAAGGTGGGCGAAGTCGCGTTCTGCGCGGCGTGCCACGGTGCGCGCAACATGGCAGAGCGCCGCCGCGCGTATGCCGCCGGGCAGAATAAATTCCTTGAGCGGCGGCAGGTCGGCGTTGTAGTGTGCGATGGCCGCATCCAGTTGCGCGAGCTTGTCCGCGCCAAACGGCGCAACGGGATAGGCCAGCGTGCCACCGAGATCAAACAGGTCGTTCTGCACATGCAGCAGCAAACCGCGCACGTCCTGCGGCAGCGCCTCGGCGAGCAGCACACCGAGGTGACTGTTGAGTTCATCCACACTGCCTATGGCATGGATGCGCGCGCTGTCTTTTGCTACGCGTGAACCGTCAGCCAGGCCGGTGGTGCCTTTGTCGCCGGTGCGGGTTACGATCTTGCTCAGTCTATTCGCCATTTATTGCTGCTCCAGACAATTCAGATAAACCGCCGCATCGGGCGGCGTGCCATTGCGTTGCGCCTGCCAGATCATTTCTCCCAGGCATTCCATCATGCGGTGCTGCGCATCGTGTTCGGAATGATAGTGCGCGGCAAGCCGCTCAAACTGCGTGCGGATGCCATGTGGCTGGCCGATGGAAAGCTGCTCCTCGATCGTGAGGTGCATCATCAGGTGCAGGAAGGGATTGGTTGCACCCTGTTCCGGCAGGTAGTCCTTGTCCTGGTATCTTTCCGGATCGGTCAGAAAATCCTGAAACTCCGGATGTTTCTCGATGAGCTGCGCGGTCAGGTCTTCCAGCGGCGTGAGCAATTCCCCCGCGCGGCGCTTGCGCCAGGTTTCGAACAGGAAATTGCGGGCCTCATCCCGGCTTGGATTGAACATCAAAATTCTTTCTTGCGATATTCGCACAGATCTTCGATCAGACACTGGCCGCACTTCGGTTTGCGCGCCTGGCAGATATAGCGTCCGTGCAAGATCAGCCAGTGGTGCGCATCGTGCCTGAATTCATCCGGTACGAACTTGAGCAGCTTCTTTTCCACTTCCAGAACGTCCTTGCCGGGAGCCAGGCCGGTGCGGTTTGAGACGCGGAAGATATGTGTGTCCACCGCGATGGTGGGCTGGCTGAAAGCGGTGTTGAGCACGACGTTGGCGGTTTTGCGCCCCACGCCGGGGAGCGCTTCCAGCTCCTCGCGCGTTTGCGGAACTTGCCCGCCATGTTTTTCCAGCAACAGGCGGCACATCTGGATGATGTGTTTCGATTTGGTCTGATACAGGCCGATGCGCTGCACATGCCCGCGCAGCTTCTCCTCACCCAGGTCGAGCATGGCTTGCGGCGTGTTGGCGACGGGAAACAACTGGCGTGTGGCGGAGTTCACGCTGACATCGGTGGCCTGCGCCGAGAGTATCACCGCGACCAGCAATTCGAACGGCGTGCGGTATTTCAGTTCGGTGTTGGGGTGCGGGTTGGCGGCCTTGAAGCGCGTGAAGATGCTGTAGCGTTTAGTCGGGTTCATGAAATTCGAACGACGGTAAGCGCCCGCGAAGCCTGATTACTTTTGCGGTTTTGGCGGCGTTATTGCACAATCTTTTTCGCTGCCTTTGTAACGCCATCCCACGATCTTGCTGGTATTTGGGTCGATTTCCAAATAATAGGTACAGGACTTGTTGAGGCGGTAGCCGTTTTCCATGTGGCCGTTCAGCAGGGCGTTGGATCCTACGAACTGCTCCGGATCGATTCCGGTGTAAGAGGGTGGGTCGTCGTACTTCATGCCGATCTTGCTTGTCATGACGTACTCGAAATATTCATGCCTGATATCACCCTCGGTGTGAAACACGGATTTGCAGGAAGCCAGTGAGGCAACGAGAAAGCATGCGGCAAAAATTCTCCGTTTATTGTTTTGCATGGTATTCAATTTTCCCCAATTAGTTGATGTGTGAAACTGCAACGCCGCCATCCGCATGTGAGATAGCTGCGTTGCCACCCGCCTTGCGTTCGCCGCGCAGGGTCAGGAAGTTTCTGCATGCAATCAGCAGCCCCAGGCCGATGAATGCACCGGGAGGCAGGATGGCAATGAGAAAACCGTGATAATCCGGGATAAGGGTAATCACCCATGCTTTGGCCGCATCGCCGAACACCAGATCAAGGCCGGAGAGCAGCGTGCCGTGTCCGAGTATTTCGCGCATACCCCCCAGTATCGCCAGCACGGCGGCCAGTCCCAGGCCCATGGCCAAGCCATCGACTGCCGAGGGCAGAACGGGGTTCTTGGAGGCAAATGCCTCGACACGCGCCAGCACGATGCAATTGGTGACGATGAGCGGGATGAAGATGCCCAGCACCACATACAGGCCATACAGGTAGGCATTCATGAGGTATTGCACCACGGTGACCAGCACCGAGATGATGAGGACAAAAACCGGGATGCGGATTTCGTTCGGCATATAGTTGCGGATGGGCGACACGGCCGCGTTGCTCAACACCATTACAAGGACGGTCGCCAGTCCCAGGCTGAAGCCGTTCACCACCGAGGTGCTTACTGCCAGCACAGGGCACATGCCGAGCAGTTGCACCACGCCGGTATTCTGTTTCCACAGGCCGTTGTGCAGAATCTCTTTGTATGGCTGGGCACTCATTCTTTGACCTCCTGAACTTGCACACCTGATCGGTTCCCGTTATTGGCAGAGGGGCGCGCGGCGGCAGGTGCAAATAACCGGCTGCGGTTTTCCTCGTAATAATGCAATGCCTTGTGAACGGCCTTGATTATTGCGCGCGGCGAAATGGTTGCGCCAGCCATGTAGTCGAACTGGCCGCCATCCTTCTTCACGTTCCAGTCATCCTCTTTATAGCGTGCATGGGAGGCGCCGTCAAACACGCTGATCCAGCGATTCCTGGCGAATTCGATGTAATCGCCCAGCCCGGGCGTTTCCTTGTGCGACACCACGCGCACGCCGGAGATGGAGGAATCTTCACGAATGGCGATAATCAGGCTGATCCTGCCGCTGTAGCCATCCGGTGCGATGGCTTCCAGCACCACTGCGGAAGGCTTGCCTTGCAGCCGCGCACGATAGGCGGTGGTGGGATGATCGGTGCCGAGTTGTTTGCTGGCCTCTACAGTCACCGTGTCTGCGAGGATGTCATTATTGAACAGCGATTGCGGAACAACTTGCATGATCAGCTTGAGTTTTGCCGCCTCCTCGGTTTTTACGATCAAGTCGTGCGTCAGGCTGAAGGTAGAAGCCAGCACTGCCGTGCCGATTACCGCAAAAAACAGCAGACTAAGCGCGGTCCGCACCGATGCCTTGGCAAGTGTCTTTCTCATTTCTTGCCCGCCTTGTGGCCGAATACTTTGGGCTGGGTATAGGCATCGATCAGCGGCACGCAGATGTTCATCAGCAGCGTGGCAAACGCCACGCCATCCGGAAAACCTCCGAACACACGGATGATGTAGGTGAGAAAGCCTGCGCCCGCCGCGAAGATCAGCTTTCCCTTGGGTGTGGTCGGGCTGGTGATCGGATCGGTGAGGATGAAGAATGCCCCCAGCATGGCTGCACCCGAAAACCAGTGGAACATCGGCGTGGCATAGTGGCCGGAGTCAACCATATGAAAAATTTCCGCCGTGAGGAACAGGGTGCCCAGAAAAGCCACAGGCTGATGCCAAGTGATGATGCGGTTGGCGAACAGGTAGACGCTGCCGAGCAGGAAGCCAACTGCCACCATTTCGCTGCCGTGCCCGGCGAGGTGGCCATAGATCGGCATAGCTGTGATTTCTTGCATGGGACGATTCATGTGCAGCTGGGTCTTCAGCGTGTCCAGCGGCGTGGCCATGGTGACGGCATCCAGCGTGAGGCCCGGTGGCAGCGCGCCGGAAAAGATGTAACGCAGCTGGTCGGCAAAACCGATTTCAGCTTGCCCCAGCCCAAGCGGCGACAGCCAGTGCGTCATATGCAGCGGGAACGAGATGATCAGCACCGCATAGCCGATCATTGCAGGGTTGAACGGGTTGCTGCCCAACCCGCCGTACAGGTGTTTGGCGATGCTGATCGCGAACATTGTGCCCACCACGACCAGCCACCATGGCGCCAGCGGCGGGATGGACAGCGCCAGCAGCCAGGCGGTGAGCAATGCGCTGTTGTCGCTCAGAAAAGGCTTGATGGGGCGGTTGCGCAGCTTGAGCATGACCGCTTCGGTGGCCAGTGCGGTGACGCTCGCCAGCGCCAGCGACACCAGGATGGCCGGGCCGTAAAACCAGACATACAGCGCAATGCCGGGCACCAGCGCCAGCAATACCTTGAACATGATTGCCGAGACGCTGGTGGATCGGGTGATAAAGGGTGAGGAAGGCATGGCGTCTTATTGTTGTTCCTGTTGTTGCTTGGCGTCTGCATGCGCGATCTCGCGTATGTCGGCGCGGCGTGCTTCGATTTCGGCCATCTCGGCCAGCTGCTGCGGCGTAAGAATGTCCGTGTCCTTTTCCTTGGATGCGGCGGCCTGTTCCTTGGCGCGGTCGATCGCGGCCTGGATGCGTGACTGTGTGGCTCCATCCGCTGCAGATTCAGCTGCGGCCGGTGCAGGCTGAACTGCGGCGGGCGCGCTGTCGGTTGCAGGGGCGACAGCTGCAGCCGCTTTGGCAGCAAGTGCAGCCTTTTCCTTCTGGGCCAATTTTTCGGCTTTCTCCTGTTTTTCGCGCTCGATGCGCAGCAGTCGGAACTCGTGCCGTTCGCGTGCCGCGTCGGCAGCGCGCTTCTCGCGTTCGCGCGCCCAGATCTCGCTCTTGGCAAAGCGGAAATACTGCACCAGCGGGATGTGGCTGGGGCACACATAATTGCAGGCACCACACTCGATGCAGTCAAACAAATTGTATTCCTGCGCCTTGCCGAAATTCGTCGACTTGGCGAACCAGTGCAGTTCCTGTGGCTGTAATTCTGCGGGACAGACGTCGACGCAGCGCGTGCAGCGTATGCACGGCATTGCGGCAGGCGGCGGCGGGAAAAGCTGTGCCGATTCGACGATGATGCAATTGGTAGCTTTCACGACAGGCAATTGGCCGTTGCTGACATGCAGGCCCATCATCGGGCCGCCCAGAATGAAGCCGTTTGAACCCGGCAGCGCACCGCCCGCGAATTTCACCAGTTCCTCCACCGGAGTACCGATCAGCACCTCGAAATTCTGCGGCGTGCGCACGCTGCCGGTGACGGTGATCAGCCGCGAAATCATCGGCTCGCCGTGGTTGACCAGGCGGTGTATCGCATAGGCGGTCGCCACGTTGCTGCATGAAACGCCGACGTTGAGCGGGCGTACGCCGGAAGGGACTTCCTTGCCGGTGAGCACCTTGATCAGTTGCTTTTCGCCGCCTGTGGGGTAAAGCGTGGGCACCGTGATAATTTGGATATCCGTCCCGGTACAGGCTTGCCGCATGGCGGCGATGGCCTGCGGCTTGTTGTCCTCGATGCCGACCAGCGTTTCGGCCGGATTCACCAGATAGCGCAGGATTTCGATGCCCTGCACAATTTCTGCCGCGCGTTCGCGCATCAGGCGGTCATCGGTGGTGATCCAGGGCTCGCACTCCGCGCCATTCAGCACCAGCGTCTCGACAGTCTGTGCCGGATTGATACTGAGTTTTACATGGGTAGGAAAGGTCGCGCCGCCCAGGCCGACGATTCCGGCACCCTGCAACTTTGCCAGCAATTCCGCCCTGGGCATGGCGCGATAGTCGAGGGGAGCGTGCTCGATCCAGCGCTCTTCTCCATCAGGCTCAATGGTTACGCACAGGTCGGGCAGGCCGGAAGGGTGCGGCACTGCGTGTAAATCCACGGACAGAACCGTACCCGATGTGGGCGCATGGACTGCTGCGCTCACCATGCCGTCGGCGCGGGCAAGCATCTGGCCTTTCAATACCTTGTCGCCCGCCTGCACGATGGCCTTGGTCTTGGCGCCGATGTGTTGCTGCAACGGCACGATCAGGCGTGACGGCAACGGCGCGCGTGCGGAGGGGCGCTCGGACGATTCCAGTTTGTGTTCATCCGGGTGGATGCCGCCGTGGAAATGGAAGAGCATGCTCATTTCTCCGATGCCACCTTGTCATTAACCGGATATTGCCACTTCCAGGTCTGGGCCGTCTCCGGCAGCGTAACCATGCTGATACAGTTGACCGGGCAGGGCGCCACGCACAGCTCGCAGCCGGTGCACTCCGCCGCAATGATGGTGTGCATCTGTTTGGCCGCTCCGGCGATCGCGTCTACCGGGCAGGCCTGAATGCACAGCGTGCAGCCGATGCAGACGTTCTCGTCAATAAACGCCACCGCCTTGGCCTTCGGCGCAGCAGTATCTTCGCCGAAAGGTTTGAACTCCATGCCAAGCAGGTCTGCCAGCTTGCGGATGCCTTCTTCTCCGCCCGGCGGGCAGCGGTTGATGTCCGCTTCTCTGGAGGCAATCGCCTCGGCATAAGGGCGGCAGCCGGGGTAGCCGCACTGGCCGCATTGCGTCTGCGGCAGGATGGCGTCGATTTTCTCCACCAGCGGGTTGCCTTCGACCTTGAACTTGACCGCGGAGAAACCGAGCACCGCGCCGAGTACGATGGCAATGCCTGACATCACCAGAAGCGCGGTCAGCATGGCAACGTATCTAACGTGAAACTCGCGTAGCGAATCATTGTCTCCCTCGCCCTCCGGGAGAGGGATGGGGAGATAACCAGCCACTTAGCAATCGTATTTGGATTGCTTAGTGGAATGGCTAGTAGTTCCACCAGGGAAACGGGCATGTCAGATTTCATCATCAAGGGTTGCAAAATTGCCATGCCCGTTAGAGGGAGGAATGCGGTGCGCTGCGGCATTACCTGACCAGCCCGGAGAAGCCCATGAAGGAAAGGCTCATCAGGCCGCCCGTGACCATCGCGATGGCCGAGCCCTTGAATATGCCGGGCACATCCGCCCCCTCGAGCCGCTCGCGTATGCCAGCAAACAGGATCATGACCAGCGTGAAGCCGAGCGCGCCGCCCATGCCGAAGAACAGCGATTCCATGAAATTGTGCCCCTCCTGCACGTTGAGCAACGGGATGCCAAGTACCGCGCAGTTGGTGGTGATCAGCGGCAGGTAGATGCCCAGTACCTGGTACAGGGCAGGGCTGGTCTTTTGCACCACCAGTTCGGTGAATTGCACGATGCCGGCGATGACCACGATGAACGACAGTGTGGTGAGATATTCCAGTTCCGGGCCGAGCAGGTATTCATGGATGAGGTAGCTGGCGCCGGAGCCCAGCGTCAGCACGAAGGTGGTGGCGGCGCCCATGCCTACGGCGGCCTCCAGCTTCTTGGAAACCCCCATGAAGGGGCACAGCCCGAGTATCTTCACCATCACGATGTTGTTGACGAGCACCGTGCTGATCAGAATGAGTAGGTAATTGGTCATGCCCTGCCGCCTTATATAAGGGGCGGATTATCGCCCGTTTCATATGTGGCTTCAACCACACGCGGATTATATGAATATGCCAAAAAGGAACATCGGCGGCGAGCGCATCAAGTCTGCATGCAATATGCGGCGCACGTTGTGATGACTTTGAGGCATGCGGATGCCTGGCATGCATACCGGCTTGGGGATGCGCCTGCACGGTTGATGGCCATGGCATTTCGGCTCATGCGGAAAGGTTGCATGCCCTTGTTGTGGTGTCTTGAGGGAGACAGCTTCCTGGCGCAGCAGACTGAGATATTCTGTGCGCCAGCTTGCTGGAGGTGATGCCTATGCGGGTGCCCGGGTCGACCCCACTAATGCAGGTCGAGTTATTTCCTGGGTTCAGTTGTCCTTGGCTCCCTGATCTATCCATCTCTTGATGAGATTGATATGTGCCTTGGATAAGGTTCCGTTAATCCCCCATGGCATCCTGAGTGCAGGAGAGGTGCGTCCTTCGATGCCCACAACCAGTGCACTGGTAAAGCTGTCGCCAGGTTTGATCACCGGCCCATATTTGGTGCCCTTCATCAAGTTTTCATAGGTGCTCAGGTCGAGGCCGCTTTTTACATACCCTTTCCCACCGGGAATATGGCAATTCAGGCAATAGTCATGAAAGATCGGCTGAATATCTTCTTTGAAGCTGACTTCTTTCTTGGGGACATAGGCCGGAGGTACCTGCGCGAAGGCAGAAGATGAAAGTACCGCAAAAATAATACCGCTCATCAAGATTCCGGTTTTCATAATTATTTTTCCCTTTCGTATCAAAAAATATCTACCGATGAATTCCCGCTCGGTCACAAACACTCTGACCATAGAGATTCTGAGACGTTCGTGCCTTTAGCATTTTATTGATGTGGCAGCCATGCTACTACAATAAATGTTCGAGGTATATCGGGCCAACGGGTCGGCTATTACGAGCTAACCGAGCTGCCTACGGTATAATCCGGCGCAGACGATTGATCGAGAAATCCCCTGAGGAAACACATGGACCAGCAATTGCGCGAAGATGCTCTGCAATACCACCGCCTGCCCGTGGCAGGCAAAATTTCAGTCGTGCCGAGCAAGCCGATGATGACCCAGCGCGACCTGGCACTGGCCTATTCCCCCGGAGTGGCGGCGGCATGCGAAGCCATCGTGAATGATCCGGGCGAGGCGCGCAGTCTCACCGCGCGCGGCAACCTGGTGGCGGTGATCACCAATGGCACGGCAGTGCTGGGGCTGGGCGCGATCGGCCCGCTGGCGTCCAAGCCGGTGATGGAAGGCAAGGGCGTGCTGTTCAAGAAGTTTGCCGGCATTGATGTGTTCGACATCGAGATTGACGAGCGCGATCCGGACAAACTGGTGGATGTCATCGCTGCGCTTGAGCCAACCTTCGGCGGCATCAATCTGGAAGACATCAAGGCGCCGGAGTGTTTCTACATCGAGCGCAAGCTGCGCGAACGCATGAAAATTCCGGTATTCCACGACGATCAGCATGGCACCGCCATCATCGTCGGCGCGGCGTTGCTGAACGGCCTCAAGGTGGTTGGCAAGAAAATTGACGAGATCAGGCTGGTGGCGTCCGGTGCGGGCGCGGCGGCGCTGGCCTGCCTGGACATGCTGGTCAGCCTCGGGGTGCGCCGGGAGAACATCATCGTCACCGACATCAAGGGTGTGGTGTATCAGGGGCGCACCGAGGAGATGGACGACAACAAGGCGCGCTACGCGGTGGCAACTGCTGCGCGCACGCTGGCCGAAGTCATCGGTGCTGCGGATGTGTTTCTCGGTCTGTCCGCAGGCGGTGTGCTGAAGCCGGAAATGGTCAAGCAGATGGCGGACAAGCCGCTGATTTTTGCGCTGGCCAATCCCACGCCGGAAATTCTGCCGGAACAGGCCAAGGCGGTGCGTCCGGATGCCATCCTGGCGACGGGCCGTTCGGACTATCCCAACCAGGTCAACAACGCGCTGTGCTTTCCTTACATTTTCCGCGGTGCGCTGGATGTCGGCGCGAACACCATCAACGAAGAGATGAAGCGCGCCGCGGTGCATGCCATCGCCGAACTGGCCGAGGCCGAACAGTCGCACGCGGTGGCGGCGGTGTATGGCGAGGAGACGTTGAGCTTCGGCGCGGAGTTCTTGATACCCAAGCCGTTTGATCCGCGCCTGATCACCCAGATTGCGCCTGCGGTAGCGCAGGCCGCAATGGATAGCGGCGTGGCGAGCCGGCCCATTACCGACATGGAGGCTTACCGCGAGCAGTTGACGCATTTCATTTATCAGTCCGGTTTGTTGATGAAGCCGGTGTTCGATCTGGCCAAGAAGGCGCCGCAGCGCCTGGTGTATGCCGAGGGCGAGGATGAGCGCGTGCTGCACGCGGTGCAGGTAGTAGTTGACGAAGGTCTGGCGCGCCCCATATTGATTGGACGCCCGACCGTGGTGGAGCATCGCATCCAGACGCTGGGGCTGCGCATCCGGGCGGGCGAACATTTCGAACTGGTGAACCCGGAAAGCGATCCGCGCTACCGTGCGTACTGGATGGAGTACCATGGTCTGATGGAGCGTAGCGGCGTGACTCCGGAATACGCCAGGCGAGAAATGCGCCGCCACAACACGCTGATCGGCGCGATGCTGATACGCATGGGCGCGGCAGATGCGATGCTGTGCGGCACGAATTCGCAGCCGAGCAACCACCTGCGTTATACCAGAGAGGTGCTCGGTCTGCGCCCCGGAGCAAGCATCTTTGCGGCGATGAATATTTTGCTGATGTCTGAACAGCCATTGTTTATCTGCGATACGCATGTCAATCTCGACCCCACTGCCGAGCAGGTGGCCGAGATGACGCTGCTGGCCGCTGAGGAGGTGCGCCGTTTCGGCATTACTCCCAAGGTGGCATTGCTGTCGCACTCCAACTTTGGCAGCTTCGACGATGCGTCCGCGCGCAAGATGAGCCGCGCGCGCGAACTGCTGGAACATCTGGCGCCGGAACTGGAAGTGGAAGGCGAGATGCATGGCGATGCCGCTATTTCGGAAAAGCTGCGACTGCAGATTTTTCCTAACTCACGCTTGAAAGGCGCAGCTAATTTGCTCATCATGCCGAATCTGGATGCAGCGAACATTTCCTTCAACCTGCTCAAGATCATTGCGGGAGAAGGCATTACCATAGGCCCCATTCTGCTGGGCACTGCGAAATCCGTTCATATCCTCACACCGACCGCGACGGTGCGCCGCATTGTGAACATGAGCGCGCTGGCAGTGGCAGGCGTCAAAACTCACTAAAGGAAATGCTATGCCGGATCAGTTGAACAAACAGGAAATCTCCATGCTGCGCGATGAGCTGGAAATGCTGATGAATGAACGCACCGGCTTGCTGAAGGTGGCAGGTGCGGCGGCCGTTCTGGTTGCCAATACAGACGGCCGTGATTTGCCGCCGGAAGCGATGGAGGCCGCGGATATGCTGTCGACGCTGGTCAACGAGCTGTCCGAGGAAACGCTGCGCGACGCGCTCGAGAGCGTGCACGCCGAGGGCGGACTGGGCGACCCGGAAAGCACTTGATGGACAAGGTGGGCAAGAAACACAAGCTGGGCCTCGTTCTGAGCGGGGGCGGTGCGCGTGTTGCCTATCAGGTGGGTGTGCTGAAGGCTATCGCCGAATTCTTGCCGCGCCATACTCATAATCCATTCCCTATTATTTGCGGCACCTCGGCGGGAGCGATCACTGCAGCCACGCTGGCGGTAAATGCAATGAACTTTCACAAGGGGGTGCAATACCTCTCCAACGTGTGGAAGAACTTTAAGGTCAGCGACGTTTATCGTTCTGATCTGGCCGGTGTGCTCAGCAACAGCGTGCGCTGGTTAACCGGGCTGGTGCTGAGCATGATGGGCATCAACAAGCTGAACCGGGTGTCGCTGCTGGACAACGCGCCGCTGGTAAACCTGCTGAGCCAGACATTGCCCTGCAACAAAATCCAGGAAAATATTGACGCCGGGCTGCTGTATGCGCTGAGCATTACCGCATCGGGCTATGGCTCGGGACAGTCGGTGACCTTCTATCAGGGAGTCGAGGGTATCCCGCCCTGGCGCAGGGCGCGCCGCCTGGGAATACCCGCCAGGATTGATGCCCGGCATTTGTTGGCGTCCGCCGCCATTCCGTTTATTTTTCCGGCGGTGCGTATCAATCGTGAATATTTCGGTGACGGTTCGATGCGCCAGATTGCGCCGATCAGCTCTGCGCTGCATCTTGGCGCCAGCCGCGTATTGATCATCGGCTTGGGCCAAGGGGGGCCGGAAGTGCCCCGCTACAAGCAGATGGGCGACTATCCGTCGCTGGCGCACATTGCCGGCCATGCGCTGAACAGCATTTTTCTCGATAGCCTGGAAGTGGATCTGGAGCGCTTGCAGCGCATCAACCGCACCGTCAGCCTGATGCCGGAAGACGTCAAGCAGGCGATTAGTTTGCGCCACATCGACGTGATGGTGATTGCCCCCAGCCAGCCCATCGACAAGATCGCCGAGCATTATGCTGCGCGCCTGCCGTGGACGATCCGCTTCCTGTTGCGCGGGGTGGGTGCGATGCGGCGCAGCGGGGCGAACCTGGTGAGCTATCTGCTGTTCGACAAGGGGTTCTGCCGTGCGCTGATCGAGCTGGGATATCAGGACGCATTGAAGCGCAAGGAAGAAATTATGGCTTTCCTTGACCAGAAGCAAGAGGAAGAGGCGGCAGGCAATCTGTCGCAATGAACGCGCTGATGGACATCTCGCAACAGGATGCGCCCGGGCAGAAACGTGCTGCGAATTTTCGCCAGCTGAATGAACCAGGGACGCTGACCTTTACTCTGTTGCGCATGCTGGCAGATGGCGAGTTTCATTCCGGCGAAGTGCTCGCGCGGCAGCTGGGCATCTCGCGTGCCAGCGTGAGCAATGCCTTGCGCGAGGTGGCAGACTATGGCCTGGTTTTGTACAGCGTGCGCGGGCGCGGATACAAACTGGTCAATTCGCCGCAATGGCTGGATGCTGCGCGCGTTTCCAGCCATCTGGGTGAGCTGGGAAAATTCTTTCGGATTGAAATTCTCGACAGCGCGCCCTCCAGCAACACCCTGCTGTTGCAGCGTGCGGCGGCGAACGCAGCAAATGGGGGGGCGCCCAGCGGCAGTGTGGTTGCCGTGGAATGGCAAAGCGGTGGGCGTGGCCGCCAAGGTCGCGTGTGGCATTCCGGTCTGGGCAATGCGCTGACGTTTTCGCTGCTGTGGCGTTTCGAGCGCGGCCTGTCGGCCTTGTCTGGCTTGAGCCTCGCGGCAGGCGTGGCCCTGATGCGTGCGCTGCATGCACTTGATGTAAAGGATGCGCAGCTTAAATGGCCGAACGACGTGCTGGGTGCGCAGGGGAAATTGGCCGGCATACTGGTTGAGGCACAGGGCGACATGCTGGGGCCCAGTGCGGTGGTGATTGGCATCGGCATGAATCTGTCCTTGCCGCACACGGTATCGCGGCACATCGGCCAGCCGGTGGCCAATCTGGCAGACATGACAGCCGCCTTGCCGGAGCGCAACCACCTGTTTGCGGTATTATTGCGTGAGCTGCACGGCGTGTTGCAGGAATTCGCCGCACGCGGTTTCGCCGCGTTGCGCATGGAATGGGAAAGCGATCATGCCTGGCACAACCGGCCGGTACAGTTGCAGCTGCCCGATGGCGCCAGTGTGACAGGCATCGCACGGGGCGTGACAGAAGAAGGTGCGCTGCAATTGGAGACGAAGCAGGGAATGCTGAGGTTTAATGTGGGTGAGATCAGTTTGCGGAGCGGCTCGGGACATGTTGCTGCTTGATATCGGCAACAGCCGGGCAAAATGGCTTCTGGTGGAAAACGGCGTATGGGTGCTGCAGGGAACGGTGGATCGCACCGACGTGGACGGCTTGCGGCATGCGTTTTCAGCCCTGCCGCCGCCGCAGAGAATTCTGGCGTCCAATGTTGCAGGCGAGTACGCGGCACAGCAGGTGCGCGCTGCCTGTGCCGCGTGGCCGTCCCCGGTCGAATTCATCACGGCCCAGACTGAGCAGTGCGGCGTGCGCAACGCTTACGAACAGCCCGCACAGCTCGGCAGTGACCGCTGGGCGGCGCTCATCGCTGCGTGGCACCAGGTACATGCGGCCTGCCTGGTGGTGAATTGCGGCACGGCAACGACTGTGGATGCGCTGTCGTCCGAGGGAGAGTTTCTCGGCGGCCTGATATTGCCGGGCATGGACATGATGCGACGCAGCCTGGCCGCAGGGACTGCCCAGCTGGCAGAAGCCGCAGGAAGTTGGCACGAATTTCCGCGCTCCACCGCAGATGCCATGTTCAGTGGCGCGATCCAGGCCACCGTGGGTGCCATCCGTTTGCAGTTCGAGGCGCTGGCCGTGCATGGCGCGGTACGCTGCCTGTTGAGCGGCGGTGCGTCGGACAGTGTGCAGGCACACCTCAATTTGCCTCTGGAACGGACGGATAATCTGGTATTGCGTGGCCTGCAAATAATCTGCCAGCAGGATGTGCAGATAATGAAACAGAAAGCGGAGGCATGATGAAGTGGCTGTTCTGGTTGCTGCTGCTGGCCAATCTGATGTTCTTTGCATTCATGCAATGGGGCGGCGTATTGGTTGAAGATGGCAGAAACCTGCAGCCTCAGCAGGCAATCAATGCGGAAAAGATCAAGCTGCTGACAGCATCGTCCGTAGTGCCGGCGCCTGAGTTGCCAGCGTCTGCAGCACAGTCTTTCGTACCAGTGTTGCCTTTGCCTGCTGCGCAGTCATCTGTGGCGGCGGTCAACGCTGCTGTTTGTCTGGAGTGGGGCGAGTTTTCCGGCAACGATTTCACGCGTGCGAGCACCGCCCTTTCCGCGCTGCATCTCAATGACAGGGTCACGCAGCGGCAGGCTGAGCATGTCAGCGGCTATTGGGTCTACATTCCGCCGCTGAAGAGCCGTGTCGAGGTGGACAGAAAAGTCGCTCAACTCAAGGCACGTGGCGTGGTGGAATATTTTGTCGTAAATGAGGCAGGAACATGGCAGAACGCTATCTCCCTGGGCATCTTCAAGACTGAAGAGTCAGCGCAGAAACATCTGGGCAGCCTGCAGGCCAAGGGCGTCATCTCTGCCAAAGTGGGCGAGCGTACGAGCAAGCTCACATCCACGATATTTGAGCTGAAAAACCTGGACGCCGGGATGGCCGATAAAGTAAGGGCGCTGCGGGATGAATTCCCCGCCAGTGAACTGAAAACGGTGGGCTGCAATGGGCAAAATCACATTTTCCAGCAGCCGGCACAATTGACAAATGGTGGCTAAATCTGGAGAATGCCGCGCTCTTAATGGTGATATAGCTCAGGTGGTTAGAGCGCAGCACTCATAACGCTGAGGTCGGTGGTTCAAATCCACCTATCACCACCAAACAATGCAGGCAACTTGCAGGTGCAATAAAAAACTCCAATCCGGACGGATTGGAGTTTTTTATTTGTTGGGTGCTGCCAGGTTACTTGCCGGCAAAGAATTCTTTTATCAGCCACAAGGAAAACAGGAGTGCTGCGACTGCGGTGCCTATTGCGGATATGGTTGCGATGATTGCCATTTTTTTTCCCCGGAAATTATTTTTTAACTATGGGTCTTGATACAAATCAAATCCTAGCACAATTTTTTGCGGCTGCAAGGCTTTTTCGATAAAATTAGCCGAGCTGTTTGGTCGGGTTTGCTCGACTTTTCTCCTTGTTGTTGCGGTAACATTGTCGGCACTTTCCATGTTGATCGCGGTTCCCCTGTTGTTCGTTTACCCCGGATTTTAACGGCGTGTCAGGAAAATTTTATATCAAGACGTTCGGTTGCCAGATGAACGAGTATGACTCGGACAAAATGGCGGATGTGTTGCGTGCCCGCGAAGGCATGGAGCAGACGGATAATCCGGAAGATGCGGATGTCATTCTGTTCAATACCTGTTCGGTGCGCGAGAAGGCGCAGGAGAAGGTGTTCTCCGACCTGGGGCGGGTGCGCCCGCTGAAACAGGCCAAGCCGGGCCTGCTCATCGGCGTGGCCGGATGCGTCGCCAGCCAGGAAGGCGAGGCGATCGTGAAGCGCGCGCCCTATGTGGACATGGTATTCGGACCGCAGACCCTGCATCGCCTGCCGCAGCTGATGGCGGCGCGGCGCGCGAGCGGTCGCCCGCAGGTGGATATCAGTTTCCCCGAGATCGAAAAATTCGATCACCTGCCACAGGCCCGGACGACAGCCGGCTCGGCTTTCGTTTCCATCATGGAGGGATGCAGCAAATACTGCTCCTATTGCGTGGTGCCGTATACCCGGGGCGAGGAGATTTCGCGCCCGTTCGCGGATGTGCTGCGCGATGTGCAAATACTGACGGCGCAGGGTGTCGGTGAAATTACATTGCTGGGGCAGAATGTGAATGCCTACTGCGGCGTGATGGAGGATGGCGAAACCGTGGACCTGGCGTTCCTGTTGCAGGCGCTCGCGGCGCTGGATGATGTGCAGCGGCTGCGCTTCACCACTTCGCATCCGCGCGAAATGACCCAGCGCCTGATTGATGTATATGTCAGCACACCCAAGCTGGCGAGCCAGCTGCACCTGCCGGTGCAGTCCGGTTCGGATCGCATCCTGGCTGCAATGAAACGCGGTTACACGACGCTGGAGTACAAGTCTATCATCCGCAAGCTGCGCGCGGCGCGCCCGGATATCGTGCTGTCCTCGGATTTCATTGTCGGCTTCCCCGGCGAGACCGAGCGCGATTTCGAGGCGACGCTGAAGCTGGTCGAAGATATCGAGTTCGATGCCAGCTTCAGTTTCCTGTACAGCTCGCGCCCGGGCACGCCTGCCGCGGAAATGCAGGACGAGGTGCAGCACGAGGTCAAGGCCGAGCGCTTGCAGCGCTTGCAGGATTTGCTGGCGGCGCAGGCGCAGGAGTTGCCAAAAAAACTGATCGGCACGACTCAACGCGTGCTGGTGGAAAGCGTGTCGCGCAAGGATGCGCAGGAGGTGGCGGGACGCATGGACAACAACCGCATCGTTAATTTTGTCGGCTCGCCCGGCATGGTGGGGCGTTTTGTGGATGTTAAAATCACCGGCGTCTGGGCTTACACGCTGCGTGGCGAACTGGTGCTGAATCAAGACTGAATATGGGCTCCCTGCAATTTTCCATGACTCCTGTCGACAACGTGCGGCTGGCCCGGCTGTGCGGCACGTTTGACGAGAATCTGCGCCAGATCGAAACGGCGCTGGAAGTGGTCATTGCGCGGCGCGGCGAGCATTTCAGCGTGGAGGGTGAAACACGCCAGGCCGAACTGGCGCGCAAGGTATTGCAGGATTTTTACCGCGAGGCCAAGCACGATATCAGTCTGGAAAGTTTGCAGCTCGGCCTCATCGAGGCGATGAAGACGGTCAGCGAAGCCCAGGTGAAGACAGCGTTCGTGCCGCTGCTGGTGACATCCAGAGCCGAGATACACGGCCGCACACCCCGCCAGAACGATTACCTGCAAGCCATTCAGGTGCACGACATCACCTTTGGTGTGGGGCCAGCCGGCACCGGCAAGACTTATCTCGCCGTGGCGTGCGCGGTGGATGCGCTGCAGCGCGATGCGGTCAAGCGGCTGGTGCTGGTGCGCCCGGCTGTGGAGGCGGGCGAGCACCTGGGTTTCCTGCCCGGCGATCTGGCGCAGAAGGTCGACCCCTACCTGCGTCCGCTGTATGACGCGCTCTATGATCTGATGGGGCCGGATAAGGTGGTCAAGGCATTTGAGCGCGGCGTCATCGAAATTGCGCCGCTCGCGTACATGCGCGGGCGCACCATCAATCATTCCTTCATCATTCTTGATGAAGCGCAGAACACCACGCCGGAGCAGATGAAGATGTTCCTGACCAGAATTGGATTCGGCAGCAAGGCGGTCATTACCGGCGACGTCACGCAGATCGATCTGGCGCGCGGGCAGAAGAGCGGTCTGGTCGAGGCGCGTGCGATACTCAATGAAGTGCGCGGCATTGCCTTCAGCGAATTCCTCGCAGAGGATGTGGTGCGCCATCCGCTGGTGCAGAAAATCGTTGCTGCCTATGAGCGCCATGAGCTGGAAAAGAAACAGAAGCCATGAGCGCGGTACACAGACTTTCTTTGGCCGTGCAATACGCGACCGGGGCGGAGCATCTTCCCACGCGAGCACAATTTCGCCGCTGGATAAAAGCGGCATTGCAGCGCGATGTGCAGATTGCGCTGCGCATTGTGGATGAGGCCGAAGGGCGTGCGCTGAACAAGGATTTTCGCGGCAAGGACTACGCCACCAACGTGCTGACCTTCGTGTATGACGACGCCGACCCTCTAACTGGCGATATCGTCATCTGTGCGCCGGTGGTGGAAAAAGAAGCGCGCGCCCAGCACAAGGAACTGCTCGCACACTATGCGCACATGACCATTCACGCAGCCTTGCACCTGCAAGGTTATGACCATGAAAACGACCGGGATGCAGCAGCAATGGAGGCGTGCGAAACTGCATTGCTGGCAAAATTAGGGTATGCTGATCCTTACCAAGCTGTAACCTGAACCAATAAAGATGGACCAACCCGAAAGTAACAAACCTGCGAGCAGCAAGCCCAGCCTGCTCGAACGGCTTTCCGCGATGCTGTTGCGCGAGCCGGAAGATCGTGAGCAACTGATCGCCCTGCTGCACTCCGCCTATGAGCGCAATCTGCTGGATGCCGACGCCCTGTCCATGATGGAAGGGGTCATTCTGGTGGCCGAGCAGCAAGTTTATGAAATCATGATTCCGCGCGCGCAGATGGATGTCATCGACATCAGCCAGCCACCTGAGCAATTCATTCCCTTTGTCATCGAGACTGCGCACTCGCGCTTTCCCGTCATCGACGGCAATAAGGACAACATCGTCGGCATCCTGCTCGCCAAGGATTTGCTGCGTTATTACGCGGGCGAGGGATTCAACGTGCGCGAGATGCTGCGACCGGCCGTGTTTGTGCCGGAATCCAAACGGCTCAATGTGCTGCTGCGCGATTTTCGCAGCAATCGCAACCACATCGCGCTGGTGGTGGACGAATACGGCGGCGTGTGCGGCATGGTCACCATCGAGGACGTGCTGGAACAGATCGTCGGCGACATCGAAGACGAATATGATTTCGACGATGATATGGACAACATCATTCCGGACGGCTCAGGCAACTGGCGCGTCAAGGCATCCACCGAAATCGCGGATTTCAACGAGGCGCTCGATACCGATTACAGCGACGAAGAATGCGACACCATTGGCGGCCTGGTGCTCAAGGCCGCGGGGCGGCTGCCCAAGCGCGGCGAGCACATTGCCATCGGCGCCCTCACCTTCACCGTGCTGCGCGCCGACAGTCGCCGGCTATACTCATTGCTGGTGGAGCATAAGCCGGCGCATCAGGGGCTGGAAGCAGGCGCCTAAGCCTCATGTGGGCTGCACGGGCCACACTGCAACTCTAACGGCCTTCGCCCTCACTCCCCGTTCAGCGCAAGGAACGGCATTTCCGCCCTTCCCATCCAGCATGGTAAAATGCGCGTCTTTTCCGTTTACCGTTGATTTGGAAGGCTTGTCATGTTCTCTAGCAAAAATACCATCGCCCATACTGACCCGGAACTGTGGGCAGCGATCCAGAATGAAAATCGCCGCCAGGAAGATCACATCGAGCTGATCGCCTCGGAAAACTACACCAGCCCCGCGGTGATGGAGGCGCAGGGCAGCCAGCTCACCAACAAGTACGCCGAGGGCTATCCCGGCAAGCGCTATTACGGCGGCTGCGAATATGTGGACGTGGCGGAACAGCTGGCGATTGATCGCGCCAAGCAGTTGTTCGGCGCGGAATACGCCAACGTGCAGCCACATTCCGGCTCACAGGCCAATCAGGCAGTGTATGTGTCGGTGCTCAAGCCCGGCGACACGATTTTGGGAATGAGCCTGGCGCATGGCGGCCATTTGACCCACGGCGCTTCGGTGAACATCAGCGGCAAGCTGTACAACGCCATCACCTACGGCTTGAACGAGAAAGAAGAGATCGACTACGACGCGGTGCAGAAGCTGGCCAGTGAGCACAAGCCGAAGATGATCGTGGCGGGTGCTTCCGCTTATGCGCTGGTGATCGACTGGAAGCGCTTCCGCGCGATTGCCGACAGTGTCGGTGCTTATCTGTTCGTGGACATGGCGCACTATGCGGGCCTGATCGCGGCGGGCTTCTACCCCAATCCGGTCGGCATCGCGGATTTCGTCACCACCACCACCCATAAGACACTGCGCGGTCCGCGCGGCGGCCTGATCCTGGCCAAAGCGGAACATGAGAAGGCGCTGAACTCGGCGATTTTCCCGTGCCTGCAGGGCGGTCCGCTGATGCACGTGATCGCGGCCAAGGCCGTGGCGTTCAAGGAAGCGATGAGCAAGGAATTCAAGGTCTACCAGGGCCAGGTGATCGACAACGCGCGCGTGATGGCCAAAGTGCTGCAGGAACGCGGCGTACGCATCGTGTCCGGCCGCACTGACAGCCATGTGTTTTTGGTTGACCTGCAACCCAAGAACCTCACCGGCAAGGATGCCGAGGCGGCGCTGGGCCGCGCGCACATCACAGTGAACAAGAACGCCATCCCCAATGATCCGCAAAAGCCCTTCGTCACCAGCGGCATCCGTATCGGCAGCCCCGCAATGACCACGCGCGGATTCAAGGAACTGGAAGCCGAAAAATTGGCGCATCTGATTGCCGACGTGTTGGACGCGCCGACCAATGATGCCGAGATCGAGCGCGTGGCAGGCCATGTCAAGCTGCTGTGCCAGAAATTTCCGGTATATGGAGAATAATCGTTAGACGCTAGACGTTAGTCGTTAGTTGGGTTTGTCGCCGTTATACGGCGATTTCTGACTAGCGACCAGGCGCGCTACGACTGATGACTGACACTTATGAAATGTCCATTCTGTAAGAACCCCGACACCCAGGTGGTGGACACGCGCGAAAGCGAGGAGGGCGACAGCATTCGCCGCCGCCGCCGCTGTCTGGCCTGCGACAAGCGTTTCACTACCTACGAGACGGTGGAACTGCGCATGCCGCAGGTGGTGAAGCAAAATGGGATGCGTACCGAGTTCGACGAAGACAAGCTGCGTACCAGTTTCAATCGCGCATTGCACAAGCGTCCCGTCTCGACAGAGCTGGTGGACGCCGCCATCGACAACGTGACGCAGAAAGTGTTTGCGCTCGGTGAGCGTGAGATCGGCTCGCGCCAGATCGGCGAAATGGTGATGAAGGAATTGTTCAAGCTGGACAAGGTGGCCTATATCCGCTTCGCTTCGGTATACAAGAGTTTTCAGGACGTGGGCGATTTTACCGAAGCGATTGAGGCGGTGCGCAAATCTCCGGCACGCCGCAAGCCGCAAAAGAAATAGTCATGTTGACGGTGCAGGACAGCGTATGGATGGCCCAGGCGCTGCGCCTTGCAGAACGCGGGCTGTATGGCACCAGCCCGAATCCGCGCGTCGGCTGCGTGCTGGTGCGCGATGGCAAGATAGTCGGCGAAGGCTGGCATGAACGTGCCGGCGAGCCGCATGCGGAAGTGCATGCCTTGCATGCGGCAAGAGAAATGGCGCGAGGCGCAACCGCCTACGTTACGCTGGAGCCCTGCAGCCATCACGGTCGCACACCGCCCTGTGCGGATGCATTGATCGAAGCCGGGGTGGCGCGCGTGGTGGTGGCGGTGCAAGACCCCAATCCGCAGGTGGCGGGGCAAGGCATTGCAAAGTTGCGTGCAGCGGGAATCGCGGTGGAGTCCGGCCTGATGGAATCCGCAGCGCGCGACCTGAACATCGGTTTCTTTGCGCGCATGACGCGCGGCATGCCGTGGGTGCGCAGCAAGATTGCGGCCAGCCTGGACGGGCGCACCGCGCTGACGAATGGCGAGAGCCAATGGATCACCTGCGCTGCGGCGCGGCAGGATGTGCAGCATTGGCGCGCGCGTTCGTGCGTTGTGCTGACCGGCATCGGCACCGTGGTGGCGGATGATCCGCAGCTCAATGTGCGCAATATTGAGACGGTGCGGCAACCGTTGCGCGTGGTTGTCGACAGCTACCTGCGCATGCCGCTCAATGCACGCATCCTGCACTCACTCCCGTCTCACGCCGGAGGAGGCGGAGAACTGCTGATTTACACCGCCACTCCCGATATAGCAAAAATTGCTGAACTGGAAAAACTGGGCGCGCGCGTTGCCATCATGCCGAACGCAAATGGGCGCGTGGATTTGATTGCGGCATTGCGCGATCTCGCTGCAAGCGGCTGCAATGAAGTGCTGGTGGAAGCAGGCAGTGCCTTGAACGGAGCGCTGCTGCAAGCAGGGCTGGTGGACGAACTGGTGCTGTATCTGGCGCCGCAATTGCTGGGCGATATGGCGCGCGGCATGGCGCAACTGGGCGAGATGACCAGCCTGCAACAGCGCATCAATCTTAAATGGCAGGACGTGCGTCAGGTGGGGAATGACTTGCGCATTACGGCAAGGGTGAAGAAATAACCACCACCATCCCTTGCCCCTGAAAATGGGAAGGGATGTTGCAATGGTCTTGCAGGTTTCAGGAGAAAAAATGTTCAGCGGCATAATTGCAGATATCGGCACCATCATCCGCGCGGAAGATCGCAGCGGCGGCCTGCGCCTTTCGGTTGCCACCCATGCGCTCGACATGGGTGACGTGCAACTGGGCGACAGCATTGCGGTGAATGGCGTATGCCTGACCGTGGTGGAAAAAAATGGCAATGCATTTACCGTGGACGTGTCGCGCGAGACGCTGAATTGCACCGTCGGGCTGGAGCAGCAAGGCGCACGCGTCAATCTGGAAAAAGCGCTGCGCCTGGCTGACCGCCTTGGCGGGCACCTGGTCAGTGGGCATGTGGATGGCGTAGGCGAAGTGGTTGCATTCACCAACCTCGGCGAAAGCTGGAAACTCAGCGTGCGTGCACCGCAGGCATTGGCGAAATACATTGCGGTGAAGGGCTCCATCACCATCAACGGCGTCAGCCTTACCGTGAACGAAGTGGATGGCGCAGTGTTCAGCGTGAACCTGATCCCGCACACGCTGGACGTGACCACGCTCAATGAGCTGCATGCAGGCGTGAAGGTAAATCTGGAAATTGACTTGATCGCGCGCTACGTGGAACGCATGCTGGTTTGTGGCGCGTGATTTTGTTTTCGACAAAACGCTACTAATTCCAAATCCAGCGGTTTGACGCCTATTATTATTTCGCCGTTCGGCGTAGTAGGTAATGTTAGGCGTCGCCCCTTAAGTGTTGCGATGCCAGGACCGGGACTTGTCCCTTGGGGTGTGCCCCTCATGACACTGCCGCACTTATCTTGTCAGAAAACTTTACTGTCAGAACCGGCTCCGAAGGATTCATTCAAGGGTTGCGCAGGAATGGCTTGTAATAACAAGTGGTTATTTTCTATTTCGTTTTGTGGTCCAGATCTTGCATGAGTATGGTTAAGAGCGAGGTTATGGACTGGTCGCTTGCTAGGCAGGCTTTCCAATTATTCGAACCCGTCGTTATTTGCTCTAGTCCATGCCAGGTAATCTTGTTTATTGAGGGTAATGCTATGAAAATCCGATATTTTATGGTTGCGCTGCTTGCGGCTTCCTCTTTTGCAGGCTCGGGAGCGGCGGGAGCCGCGCCAGCGTCTTTCTCGCTACTGCCAACGCCGGCGAATAACCCCTACGCCAGCTACGGCACCTTCACGGATGCGCTTGGCACCACGCGGGACGCTATTATGATGAACAACATCCCGGTCGCGCTGAGGTATGACAATTACTGGTCCTACTCTGCGCATGTGCTCGATGCCATGCAGTCAGACACGGTTCCGACCAATTTCCTCCCGGTAGCCACCTACGGCACCTACAATTTCTCGGTCGGGACGGGGAACATCGCAGTTAATCTCACTTCTAACGCGGGTGGCGCGACTAACGTGAACCCGAACGGCAGCGGAGTGACTTTGCAGGACCCGGTCGATCTGGCCAGCAATGACACCGTCTTGGGTTGGACTGGAGTGTGGGGCGGAAACAACCAGATATATACCGACAATCCCCTCACTGCGAAATCATATAACGATCCCGCGAGCGCACAGGGTGGAACCTCTACAGTCGGCGAAATGCTGGCCTACCTGCATACCCTCAATCCTCTGGCGAGCATCCCGGTTCTCTATGCTGACTATAGTCAGTCAGGCAACTTTAATTCACTCTGGGCTAGCTTAATGGTGCAGATTTGGGATCCCACACAGACGACCATGAAGGCGCAGTGGAATCTGGACCGCATCGACGGCAATGGGTTAAATATAAATGCCCCCACCTTCAACTTCGGAGAAGTGAACTTCTTTGGCACTGACGCAGCCTGTACTGCCGCTGGCGCATTCGATCCAATAACCAATCCGGATGGTTGTGCCGGAGTCACTGCCAATGGGGATGCATACACGAACCTTCAGCACAACAAGGGATCTGGTAAACCGGACTTTCTAGCCTATTCGCCGGACATGGATTTGAACAAGTTCAACTCGACGGACCTGTTTGTCTTCACGGTTAATCTCGGCTGCGTTCCAAACGGTCCGGGCCCCTTGGATTCGGGCCCCAAAGCATCGCTCGGCTGTAACACCGGCGGCGGTGAAGAATTCGGGATTGTCGGTGCAGTCGCGCGTGTTCCCGAGCCAAGTGTATTGGCGCTGCTAGGCCTGGGGTTGATGGGGATGGGTTTCATGCGCCGGTTTCATGCGTCATCGGAAGGCTAAGAGTCTGTCCAACTTGATCTGAAGTTAAGGCGTTACGAGCGGAAGGCCCCGAAAGGGGCCTTCTTTCATGTAGCACAGCAAGTTTTTCAGTATAACCGTGCGTCTGAGATGTGAGGCCGTCTTCCTTTAGTCGCTTTCGCTGATGCATAGTGTCGCCTACCTATCAGGCTTGGATGTAGAGCCGTGCCAGGTGGCAAACGTAATGTCATACCTGCTGAAACGATTTCGTTTCAATACCTCTGGCTTCGGCATTCTTGGCCATTCTTTGGCTTACTCATCATGTCCGAATTTCCGATGTTTGCCCTTTCTTCTTCCGATGCGAATATCGTTTTTGACAACGACCCAATACACCATGCCCAAGGCCAGCAATGCGCCGCCGTAACTGAGCAGCTCGAACGTCTTGTCATTTGAAAGAGAGGTGATCAGAATCTTGCGTATCATCGCCGCGATGGCCAAACCGAGAAAGGCGGCAATGGCAAAACCTTCACCCCGCAAATGCCGTACTTCTTCTTCCATCAGTTCGCTTGCCGCCCAGAGAATCAGCAGGCTGCCCAGCACCTTCAGGATGCCCTCTTCCATGCTCACCTTGCTGGCCACCAGCAGGTAAATGTCATATACAAAAAGACCGACCACCATGGGTACCACCAGCATCAGTGCCATCACCAGAATCAGATCGGTCAAATCTGAAACTTTTTTGGTCACACCAATCAGGCTGAGTTTGAATTTTGAAACGGTGGAGTAGGCAATCAGCTCCTCTTCGAGGTAGGCGCTGGTAAATACATCAAGGTTCATGTCCAGAATTTTTTCGCAGGAACCGATCAGCAAAAACAGATCATTGCGACCCTTGAAATGCACCTCAATCCGGTTGCTGATATAGCGGCGAACAAAGCCTATTGTAGAGTTCACATAGTGAGTGGGCAGGCCGATTTTGACATGGGTTTCGCCAACTCGAACCAGATTGGCGAAATAGGCCGCCTCGTAACCGCCAGAAAAAAGGCGAACGTACCATGCGTTGAGATGCCGTTTGTGCCGCGCAACAACTTCCTGATCCAGCAAAAACATTCTGGTTTCGGAGATTGGGAGTAGATGGTTGTAGAGTGCTTCGACAAAATCGGCGGCTTCTTCAATGAGCCTTGAGCCCACCTCCAAAACACGGTCCTCATCATCCTGAGTAAAGTCGTAGTGAAGCCTGAGTTTCTTCGCTTCAATCATGTGACACCTCCCTTATCCCCGGCGGAGACGGTGAATCGTGCAAAGCAACAACCTGCATCAGGCGCAAGGGCGAATCAGTGGCGAAACAGCCAAGAGCAGACCACGGTTTAATGGTCTTTCTGGTCAGAAATCTGTGGACTGTTTTTATCTTTTAATCCAAAAAACATTTGCATGCAACTCCGCGTGGGATGGCGCAGGTCTCGTCAAGCTCAGTGAAGGCCAGCACCGCTCAGCCCTTGCCGTAGAGTATGCGCAGCTCCTCCTTGGCCTGCTCCAGAATGCGCTTCTGCTCCTCATCCAGATTGCTGCCCGCGCGATTGATGTAGAACACCAGCATGGACATCGCTGAACGTAACGGAGGCGACTTGCGGTGTGTGCTGGCATCCGCCGATTGCTTGAGCGACTGCGCAATCCGCTTCGGGTCATCCCACGTGAAGACGCCTTCTTCCAGATCGAGCGCAAGGCTGCAATGCGTTACCTTGGTTGATCAGTTGGCGGATGAAGGTGCTCGTGATTGTCGTGCCATTTTCAAAAATCCGCGATGAGTGAATTTAGAAACTGTTCGATTAAATGATCAGGGTTCGGTTTTCAATTCTATGCTCACACTCATCAGTGCACCCTACGCCATCTTTCCGCCGGAATCAACATGCTGAAATGGTAGAATCGCGCCTACAGCTTTTTAGGAAATTTGAGAATGACAGACATTGCACCGATACAGGACATCATTGCCGAAATCCGCGCCGGGCGGATGGTGGTGCTGGTGGACGAGGAAGACCGTGAGAACGAGGGTGATCTGCTCTTCGCGGCGGAATTCGTTACGCCGGAGAAGATCAATTTCATGGCCAAGCATGGGCGCGGGCTGATCTGCCTGACGCTGAACGAGGAGCATTGCAAGCAGCTCAATCTGCCACTGATGGTGCGTGACAACGGTTCGCCGCTGGGCACCAACTTCACGCTTTCCATCGAGGCGGCAACGGGCGTGACTACCGGCATCTCGGCGGCTGACCGGGCGCGTACCGTGCAAGTCGCCGCCGACAGAAATGCCAAGCCAAGCGACATTGTGCACCCAGGCCATATTTTCCCGCTGATGGCGAAGAATGGCGGGGTGCTGGTGCGCGCCGGACATACCGAGGCGGGCTGCGATCTTGCGCAGATGGCGGGATTGGCCCCCGCATCGGTGATCTGCGAAATTCTCAAGGACGATGGCGAGATGGCGCGCCTGCCCGACCTCATCGAATTTTCCAAGCTGCATGCCTTGAAGATCGGCACCATCGCCGATCTGATCGAGCACCGCAGCCATCATGAGAAACTGGTCGAGCGCGTGGCGCGGCGCAGCGTGCAAACGGCTTACGGTACTTTCGATCTGGCCACCTATGTGGACAAAACGACGCAGCGCACCCATCTGGCCTTGGTCAAGGGTGAAATCCGACCAGAAGCCGAAACGCTGGTGCGCGTACACGAGCCGCTGTCGGTGATGGATTTTCTGGAACAGGCGAGTTTCAGCAATTCGACCAGCGTGCATGATGCGCTGCGGAAAATCAGCCAGTCATCCGCCGGGGTATTGGTGCTGCTGCACCGCAACGAAACGTCGCATGACCTGTTGGCGCGCGCGACGGCCGCGCCGGAGGATCAGCATGCTTCGCAGTGGGATACGCGCAGCTACGGAATCGGGGCGCAGATACTGCGCGATCTGAATGTCGGCAAGATGCGCCTGCTTGCCACGCCGCGCAAGCTGCCGAGCATGGCGGGCTTCGGGCTGGAAGTGGTGGGCTACGCGGCACATTAAAGTGCCCTCCCCCCAACCCTCTCCCGTCAGTGGGAGCGAGGCTAGGGGAGAGGATAAAAAACTTGGAAAGGCTGAAATGAAAGAAATCGAAAAGAATACCAATGGCATCAGGATGCGCATCGGCATTGTGCAGAGCCGCTTCAATTCCGACACCTGTGAAGGGCTGCTGGCAGCCTGTCGTGCGCAGCTTCTCCAGCAGGGGGTAAGCGATGGGGATATCACGCTGGCGAGTGTGCCGGGTGCACTGGAGATTCCGTTGGTGTTGCAGCGCATGGCACAGAGCGGTAAATTCGATGCGCTCATTGCGCTGGGTGCAATAATCCGCGGCGACACTTATCATTTTGAAATCGTGGCAAATGAGTCTGCACGCGGGGTGAGCGAGGTGCAATTGCATAGTGGCGTGCCCGTTGCCAATGCCATTCTCACGACCGATACAGACGCGCAGGCTGAGGAGCGCATGAACACCAAGGGTTCGGAAGCGGCGCTGGTGGCGATTGAAATGGCAAATTTGTTGAAGGATCTGGCATGAGTGAACAGGCCATCAAGGCAAAATCGCCTGCCAAAAGCTCGCGCCGCCGTGCTCGTGAGCTGGCGTTGCAAGGCATTTACCAATGGCGGCTGACGGGTGATGACGAAGCGCAGATAGAGAAACAGATGCGCGAGGAAAAGGGCGCGGGCCGCTTTGACGCGGAATTCTTCAGCAATCTGCTGCGCGGCGCCATGGCCGAGTGCGCTGACCTCGAAGCTGCGTTTACTCCGCACCTCGACCGGGCGCCTGATGAGCTGAGCCCGGTGGAATTTTCTGTGCTGCTGCTGGGCGCATATGAGCTGATCCGTCACCCCGAGATCCCCTATCGCGTGGTCATCAACGAAGCGGTGGAATTGGCCAAGACTTTCGGTGGCACGGACGGGCACAAGTTCGTCAATGGCGTGCTGGACAAGCTGGCCGCGCAAGTACGCGCCGTCGAAGTCGCAGCAAAATAACTTCCTTCCGTTTCACCACAGAGACAGAGAGTAGAGCCACAAAGAGCAGGATTTTTCCTACATGTTCTCTCTGCGGTAAAGGTTTTGGCCTATGTCAGAATTTGACCTGATTGCGCGCTACTTCACACGTGCCACTCCCGGTGCGGTGTTGGGCGTGGGTGACGATGCCGCGCTGCTGCGTGTGTCCAGCGGGATGGAGGTGGCCGTCTCCACGGACATGCTGGTGAGCGGCACACACTTTCTTCCGAATGCCGATCCCTTCATGCTCGGGCATAAGGCGCTCGCGGTGAATCTTTCCGACATGGCGGCGATGGGTGCGCAACCCCGCTGGGCAACGCTGGCTCTCTCGCTGCCGGATGCCGATGAGGCGTGGCTGCAAAAATTCAGCGAGGGTTTTTTCAGGCTGGCCGGACAGCACGGGGTGGAGCTTGTCGGTGGCGATACAACGCGCGGGCCGCTCGATCTGTGCATCACCATCATGGGCGAGGTGCCTCAAGGTGCAGCATTGCGCCGTTCCGGCGCGCAGGTGGGGGATGACATCTGGATATCCGGCAGCCTGGGCAATGCTGCGCTGGCATTGGCGCACCTGCAGGGAAATGTGCAGTTGGCTGCGGAGGATTTTGCCGCCTGCGCACCGTTTTTGCACCAGCCTGTGCCGCGCGTCGCGCTGGGTATGGCGCTGCGCGGCGTGGCGCACAGCGCGATCGATGTCTCAGACGGACTGCTGGCCGATCTCGGTCACATACTGGAATGCTCGAATGCCGGTGCTGAAATTGCGTTTTCTGCACTACCGGTTTCGCGCACCATGCAATCTTATGTTGAGCACCCGCTGGGCAGGCGCTGTGTACTGGCCGGGGGCGACGATTATGAATTGTGTTTTACCGCATCCGTTGCGCAGCGTAACGGGATAGAAAAAATTTCCGCACAGCTTGACTTGCCGCTGACGCGTATTGGGACGATTATCGCAGGGAAGAGATGTACGGTGCGCGCGGCAGATGGCAGCGTCATGACAATGGAGGAACAAGGCTATGACCACTTCCGCTGATTTGCGTGTGCGGCCTTCGTGGCGCTTCATTCTAAGCCACCCTGCACATTTCCTATCCTTCGGTTTCGGCAGCGGTCTGGTGCGCGGCTCGCCCGGTACGGCCGGTACGCTGGTCGCCTTTCCGATCTACTGGTATCTTGCGCCGCGCCTCACCGATGCGCTGTTCATCCTGGTGCTGATATGGGCGTTTGCCATCGGGGTGTGGGTGTGCGACAAGACCGGCCGTGCGCTGGGCGTGGCCGATTATGGCGGCATCGTATGGGACGAGATCGTGGCTTTCCTGCTAGTGCTGTTTTTTACACCGGAAGGTTTTGTCTGGAAGCTGCTCGCCTTCTCGCTGTTCCGCTTCTTCGATATCGTCAAGCCACCGCCCATACGCCACTTCGACAAGAACTGGCACGGCGGCTTGGGTGTCATGTTCGACGACATCCTGGCGGCGGGCTATACGCTGCTGTGCCTGGCGCTGCTGAAGAGCGTGTTGCCGTGAAAATATGGCTGGTGGCGCTGTGGCTGCTCTGCACATTCAGCGCTGCCCACGCCGAGGAGTTCAATGCCAAGGTCATCGCCGTGATGGATGGGGATACTGTGCTGGCGCTAAGGGGGACGCAGAAAGTCAAAATCCGCCTTGCCAATATCGATGCGCCGGAAGTGGGTCATGCAGGGATGGGCGGCCAGCCGCCCAACTCGCAAAAAGGACAGGATTTTGGCAGTGAGTCGCGCCAGGCGCTGCTCAATATGGTGCTAAAGAAACAGGTGCGCGTGAATAGCCGGGCGACAGACGATTATGGCCGTGTTGTCGCGGAGCTGAAAGTGGACGGGCGCAGCGTGAACGAGGAGCAGGTGAGGCGCGGCATGGCATGGCAGCATTCGCACTTCCATAGCGACAAAATGCTCGTCACTTTACAGGGTGAAGCCCGAGCGGCGCGGCGCGGTCTATGGGCGCAGGCCAGCCCCACGCCGCCATGGGAGTGGCGTAAAATTCATGTGGCGATGAATCCGCTGCTGCCGGTTGCGGCGCGGGACGATGCCTGCGGCAGCAAGCATCGTTGTGCTCAGATGCGTTCTTGCGACGAAGCACGGTTTTTTCTCAGCCGCTGCGGCGTGAAATCTTTGGACAGTAACGGTGACGGGGTGCCTTGCGAGAATTTGTGCGCTCCCAAGCAATAGCTGCCTGGTAATTTCGAAAATAACAGAGAGAGAATGATGCGGACCTTAAGAATTGCAGTGCTGGTACTGTCATTGCTGGCGACTCCGGTTTTTGCGGGAGACCTTGAAGATGGGATGACGTCTTTTCGCAGCGGCGACTTCGCCAGTGCGGTGCAATTTTTCAGGAAGGCTGCCGAGCAGGGCGTAGCCGAGGCACAGCTGTATTTGGGAAGCATGTATGACAACGGACAGGGCGTGACACAGGATTACCGGCAGGCTGCAACCTGGTATCGCAAGGCTGCCGAGCAGGGAAATGCAAAGGCACAATGCAAGACGGGGATCATGTACGAAAAGGGCCGGGGGGTTGCGCGTAACCATGAGACGGCTGTGTCCTGGTACCGCAAGGCAGCGGCGCAGGGATTTGCGGAAGGGCAAACGTTGCTGGGGTACATGCACGAACGAGGACAGGGCGTGCCGCTGGACAATGCAGAAGCGGTGAAATGGTATCGCAAGGCCGCGGAACAGGGATTCGCACAGGCGCAGTACAATCTGGGGCTCATGTACACGAGCGGCCTGGGCGTTGCGCAGGACTTTGTTGAAGCCTATAAGTGGTTATCCATTTCTGGCGCAGAGGGACTGCTTGCCGTTCTGCAAGAAGGCTGGGTAGAGAAGGGCATGACACCCGCGCAAATTGCCGAGGCGCAGCAACGGGCGAGTGACTGGAAGAAGGCGCACCCGTAAGCTGAAATCGTTTCTGCTCTTGTCGCCGCCGGGTTACGCAACTCTCATGACAGCGCTTGCACCGTTTCCCAGTCGCACCCCGATCCATCGCAACGCAAGGCATTTCCTGCAGTATCCCAGTCGCCCAATACCCAACGTTCGCAGTGATGGCCGTCTACCGTATGCAGGTGGCGCCGGGTACGGTGGGTGTGGCCATGGATCAGGCGCGGGTAGTTGTGCGTGCGCAGCAGGTCGGCGACCGCGGCATCGTTCACGTCCATGATATCGCTGCTCTTGGTTTGTTTTTCGCTTTCGCTGCGCGCGCGCAGTTGTTCGATGAAGATTTTGCGTTGGGCCAGCGGTTGGGCAAGGAATTGCTGCTGCCAAACGGGATCATGCACCTGGCTGCGGTAAGTCTGGTAGGCGATGTCGTCGGTGCACAGGGTGTCGCCATGGGTGAGCAGCGTCGGGGTGCCATACAGTTCCAGCAGCGTGGGGTCGGGCAGCAGCGTGGCGCCACTGGCCTGTTCCAGTGCCCGGCCCATCAGCAGGTCGCGGTTGCCATGCATCAGGTAAACGCGGGTGCCCCCGCGGCTCAGCGTCTGCAAAGCGTGGATGACACGCTGATGGAACGGATCGCCCAGGTCGTCATCTCCTGCCCAGTATTCAAACAGGTCCCCGAGAATGTACAGCGCTTCCGCCTTGGGCACACGGTGTTGGATGAAGTTGAGGAATGCTTGCAGACTGTGCGGATGTTCTGCGCAAAGATGCAGGTCGGAAATAAACAGGCTATGCGGCATGGCTACAAACAGAAACGGCGCCTAAGGCGCCGTTTCTGTTACTGAATCACCTCGGCCCTGGTGATGACGACATCTTCCAGCGGCACATTCTGATGGCCGCCACGATTGCCGGCTCTGACCTTGCGGATGGCATCCACGACTTCCTTGCCCTCCACGACCTTGCCGAATACGCAGTATCCATACCCTTGGATAGTGGGCGCAGTGTAGTTGAGGTTGTGGTTGTCGCTTACGTTAATGAAAAATTGCGCTGTGGCGGAATGAGGATCGGACGTGCGCGCCATGGCGATGGTGTATCTGTCGTTTCCGAGGCCATTCGCCGCTTCGTTTTGAATAGGTGCTTTGGTCGGCTTCTGTTTCAATCCGGATTCAAAGCCTCCGCCCTGGATCATGAATCCATCTATGACGCGGTGAAAAATGGTGCCGTTATAAAAGCCGCTGCTGACGTAGTCGAGGAAGTTCTTGACTGTGGCAGGAGCTTTCTCGGCGTCCAGTTCGAGAGTGATGTCGCCGTGGTTGGTGCTCAGTTTGACCATGCTGTGTTTTCCTTTTTTTGCGGAGGGTTGGGAATCAGTTGCGGCTTGTGCGTTAAAGCATAGCAACCAGCCGAGCAAGAGCACGGAAATGCTTTTCAGGAGAGTCATGCAGTCATTACCTTTTTATGAGATGGTTTGAAAAATAGGTTGCAGCATGCGTAGCAACCGGAAGCGATAGCCGGCCGGCAATACCGGTTATGCTGCGCCCTCATAAACAATCTGCCAACGGTTATCGCGCTTGATCCAGTACTGGCGTTTTTTCATGCGGTCGGAAAGGTTGCTGCTGGAATAGTCCTGATCGAAATTGACGACCACCAGATTGGATTCGTTGGGATAAGTAAATATGCTGAAATTGGAAAGATTGACCTTGACCCATGCCTTGCCAGCATTTACCTGCTTTTTCTGCTGTGACCAGGCAGAGAAATCGGCGCCGTTAGTGGAAAAATCCCGTGCATAGTGGGTGAGATAGGCGTCGGTGTTGAGGCTGGCCCAATCGGCGCGCCATTTTTCGATTGCCTCCAGCAATTCAGCGCGCTCGGCCTGGTCCTGCTCGTTACTCCAGTCCATCTGATTGGTAATAATTACCGGGGTGACGCCAACCTGTAACACCTTGCCGAGGCGATCCAGGTCTTCATTGGACAGCACCACGCAGCCATTGCTTGCACGAGGCGGGCGGCTGTAGGTGTCGCTGGGCGTGCCGTGCAGCCAGATGCCATGGCCATTGCGGCCTTGCTTGCGGTCCCATTCGTTAGGGTAGTTCAGCGGATAGGCGCCGCTGCCGTAAAAATCGGTGAGTTTGCTTTTGGGCAGGTTGTTCTGGACATAATAGACACCAAGCGGCGTGCGCTGGTCGCCCTCCACGGATTTTTCGGCGCCTTTTTTGCCGCTGCTGATGTAGTAATTCGCTACATAACGCGGTTCGCCATCGACGTTCTCATACAGGTACAGAGTGGCCTTGCTGGTGTCCACTACAATCGCATGACGCTGTTGTGCATCGAGCTTCCACAGGAATTTAGGCACCTGGGAAATGGGTGGCTGTTCCTGGACACGGAGCAGGCGCACGCGTGCTTCATCGCGAAAATCTTCCATCCGATTTTCTGCGTTGGGCACGTTACCGAAGTTGCTGATCGGCTTCGCCCGAGCCAGCAGCAGATCGCCCCGCACCAGTTGAGCAAGCTTGAAATTGGGATTGATTTTGAGCAGGGAATCAACTTCGTTCAATGCCAGGTCCAGCCTGTTATTGGTGACGGACAACAGGCTTCCTACCAGTCGCGATTCCATGTCGCTCGAAGAGGGCGAGGCATTGCGCGCATCGGCATGAGCCGAATTTAGCGGTAGGCCGGACAACAACATGAGGGCGGCAATCAGATTGATGCGCATGTTTCCCTTATTTTTCAGAACGTTCTTCCTGAATTAACCACTTGTCGCCCGATTTAACCATCATCAGCGTTTTGTTGCCGGAGTCATTCAGGGTGCTGGATTTATAAATCTGTTTGAAAGTTACGGTGGCGTGGTTGTCATCAACAAGCTGCACCTTGGCGCCACTGATGCCCACATGAATGGATTTTGGCTTGCTGATACGCTCATTGCGTACGGCTTCCCAGTCGCTGCGGCTTTCACCGTTTGGCGTCTTGAAATCAGGGGCGTAATAAGCGAGATAGCCCTTGACGTTTTTGGACGACCATGCCGCTGCCCACTCATTTACAGACTGTAATACCGTTTTTTCAATATAGGCAGTCGGGCTGCTTGGGTTGGGTTGATACATTGCAGCGGGTGGGGCAACTGCGGCGGCTGGAGCTGCGGCCGCTGCCACAGCAGTTGGGGCAGGTTGTGCTGGCGCTTCGGTAGCGGCGCTGCGTGTGGCCTTGCTGGGTTTGCTGCTCTTGGAGGAGTTGGCGAACAGGTCTTTGATCAGTGCCAGCTTGGTTTGTGTGGCAGTGTTGCTTTTGTCCAGTTGCAGTGCGCGGTCATACGCCTGGCTGGCCATTTTTGCATAGATGTCACCCAGATTTTCATGCGCGGTGGCATAGCTGGGGTGGGTGCGGATCGCCATCTCCAGTGCAATCTTGGCCTTGTCATATTGGCCCTGGCCCGCATAAAGCACGGCGAGGTTGTTGTAGGGCTCTGGCAGTTCCGGATAATCCTCGGTCAGCGAGGAGAAGACCTTGATGGCCTCATCATTCTTGCCCTGCTCAGTCAGTATCAGCCCTTTCAGAAAGCGCGCCTGTGTATCCTTGGGCTTGGAAGCAAGGTAGGTGTCGACTCGCTCCAATGCCTGCGCTTGCTTGCCCTGCTTGAACAGCTTGTTGATGTCCTGTATTTCATCGGCGTTTGCAGTCAGGCTGAAACATAGCAGCAGTGCGCTCCCACACAGTGAGGCGCGTTGGCAGAAATGGTCGAGTATGTTCATCTTGTTGTGTTTCCCAGATAATGATTGGCGACAGAATTTACCGCAAAAGTTATTACGGAGGTTATCCAAAATATGCCGGATTCTACCAAAGAAGCCGGTTTGTTTCACAGAAATATTGTAATCAGGCCGTATCCATATCGCAATACTGCATTGGTATGTACGGCAATTTTACAGGCTTGAACGGTAAGCATCGCATGTCATGCTTCACTCACTTCGAAACCTGGGTTTTCAGGTAAAATCCGTACCCTCACGATATTTACCTAAAAGAATTGCTGAAAACCAATGAGCAGTAACGCGCAAGCAACCATTCCTCACTTCATCCGCAGCATCATCGACGCTGATCTGGCGAGCGGCAAACACCGGAGTATCGTCACTCGTTTTCCTCCCGAGCCCAACGGCTACCTGCATGTCGGCCATGCCAAATCCATCTGCCTGAATTTTGGCCTGGCGCTCGATTTCCACGGCCAGTGCAACCTGCGCTTTGATGATACCAACCCGGAAAAGGAAAGCGAGGAATATGCGCGTTCGATTCAGGAAGACGTGCAATGGCTGGGCTTCCAGTGGCAGGGTGAGGTGCGCTGGGCATCGGATTACTTCGAGCAACTGTATGCATATGCAGTGGAACTGATCAGACAGGGCAAGGCCTATGTGGATGACCTGACCGCTGACGAAATGCGCGAGTATCGCGGCACCCTGACCCAGCCCGGCAGGAATAGCCCCTACCGCGAGCGCGCTGTGACCGAGAACCTCGACCTGTTTCAGCGCATGCGCGCGGGCGAGTTTGCCGATGGCGCCAAGGTTCTGCGCGTCAAGATCGACATGGCTTCCGGCAATATCAACATGCGCGACCCGGTAATCTATCGCATCCGCCGCGCCCATCACATTCGCACGGGCGATGCGTGGTGCATCTATCCCATGTATGACTATACGCATTGCATTTCCGATGCGCTGGAAGGCATTACCCATTCGCTGTGCACGCTGGAGTTCGAGGATCACCGTCCGCTGTATGACTGGGTGCTGGACAACATCACCATCGGCTGCCATCCCCAGCAGATCGAATTCTCGCGTCTGGAGCTGCATTACACCATCACCAGCAAGCGCAAGCTGCTGCAATTGGTGACCGAAAAGCATGTAAGCGGCTGGGACGATCCGCGCATGCCGACCATCCAGGGCATGCGCCGGCGCGGCTACTCGCCGGAAGGCATACGCGAATTTGCGCGCCGCATCGGGATTTCCAAGAGCCCGAATGTCGTGGACATGTCAGAACTGGAAGCCTGCATCCGCGAGGACCTGGAGGCGCGGGCGCCGCGCGTGATGGCCGTGATCCGGCCGCTCAAAGTAACCATCACCAATGCCGATGGTGCGCAGTCGCGTGAAGCCGGCTTCCACCCCAGCCATCCGGAATTCGGCAGCCGCGTGGTGCCGTTCGGCAGGGAAATTTGGATCGAGCAAGACGACTTCGCCGAAGTGCCGCCGGAGGGCTGGCAACGCCTGACGCCGGGCGGCGAAGTGCGGCTGCGCTATTCCTACGTGATGCGCTGTGACGAGGTGGTGAAGGATAGCGCGGGAAATGCCATTGAACTGCGCTGCTCGATCGATCACGACACGCTGGGCAAGAATCCGGTGGGACGCAAGGTCAAAGGCGTGATCCACTGGCTGTCGTGCGAACATGCGCTGCCTGCGGAAATTCGTTTGTATGACCGGCTGTTCACCGTGCCCGAGCCGGATGCGGACAAGGAGCGCAATTTCCTTGAATTCATCAACCCCGATTCACTCACCGCGGTGCAGAGTTGGGTCGAACCGGCCGTGCGCGATGCGCAAGCCGAAACGCGCTACCAGTTTGAGCGTCTGGGCTATTTCTGCACGGATCGCCGCGAGCATCAGCCTGGTGTAAAGCTGGTGTTCAACCGTACCGTGGCGCTGAAGGATTCCTGGACCAAGGAGCAGCCATGAGCGAAGAAATAGTCGGCCAGAATGAAGAAAAAATGAAGTCGCTGAAGACGCTGACACTGGCTGTCTATATCCTTTATGCGCTCTCGTATTTCGCCGGCGTCACCGCAATTATCGGCATCATCATCAATTACGTGAAGCGGGAGGAAGTGGCGGGAACATGGCTGGAAAGCCATTTTAGCTGGCAGATACGCACCTTCTGGTTCGGGTTGTTATGGGCGGTGATCGGCGCTTTGACGGCCTTCATTCTGGTCGGCTTTGCCGTGTTGTTCGCCAATTTCTGCTGGATCATTTATCGCATCATCAAGGGCTGGCTCTATCTGAACGATGGCAAGCCCATGCCTGCCTGAAAATCATGCTGAAAATCTACAATACCCTCACCCGCGACAAGCAGGACTTCATTCCTATCGAGCCAAACAAGGTACGCATGTATGTGTGCGGCATGACGGTGTATGACTACTGCCATCTCGGTCATGCGCGCGTGATGGTCGTGTTCGACATGGCGTATCGCTGGCTCAAGGCTTCCGGTTTCGATGTGACCTATGTACGCAACATCACCGACATCGACGACAAGATCATCAAGCGTGC
>JAUQWW010000063.1 GCA_030834965.1 Gallionellaceae bacterium
TTGATGATCTTTTAAGTGCTGCTGAACATCCTGAAATTTTGTCATATGCTTGCCGTCGGCTAACCCTTCCATTTACAGTCTCCAGACGTTGAGTCCCGCCGCACGTAGCGCCGTCTGATCAAATTGGGATTTCACATCAATAAAGCAACCCTTCTCGACGACCTTGGGCTGAAAATCAGCGAAAGGCTTGGCAAGGAATTCGTGGTGGGAAACTGCCGCAATAATTGCATCTGCGCGCGGCAGCTCTTCCCAGGGTTCAAGCTTCAGTCCGTATTCGTGCAGCGCATCTTTGGGGTCCGCCACAGGGTCATGTACATGCACTTCCAGTCCGTAGGACTGGAGTTCATGAATCAAGTCTGCAACCTTCGAATTTCTCAGATCAGGACAATTCTCCTTGAAGGTCAAGCCAAGCACGTTTACCTTTGCGCCCTTGACATGAAAGCCGGCCTTGATCATTTCCTTTACGGTTTTTTCCGCGATGAACTTTGCCATTCCATCGTTAATCCGGCGCCCCGCCAATATGACTTGGGGGTGATAACCGATCATCTCGGCCTTGTGGGTGAGGTAGTAGGGGTCTACGCCGATACAGTGCCCGCCGACCATGCCCGGGCGAAAAGGAAGAAAATTCCATTTGGTGCCGGCGGACTGCAGGACTTCCAATGTGTCAATGCCCAATTTGTCGAAAATGATGGCGAGTTCGTTCATCAACGCGATATTCAGGTCGCGCTGCGTGTTCTCGATGACCTTCGCGGCTTCTGCGACCTTGATGCTGGACGCGCGATGTACGCCAGCTTTGACAATGGATCCGTAAAGCTGAGCGACTTTTTCCAGCGTGGCCTCGTCATCGCCGGAGACGACCTTGACTATGGTGGTCAGCGTGCGCTCTTTATCGCCCGGATTGATTCTTTCCGGAGAGTAGCCAACGTGAAAATCCTTTTTCCATTTCATGCCGGAGTGTTTCTCCAGAATCGGAATGCATATCTCCTCAGTGGCACCGGGGTAAACCGTGGATTCGTAGGTGACAATGGCGCCACGCTTCATATGTTTTCCGACGGTTTCGCTGGCGCCAACGAGGGGGGTGAAGTCAGGCTGATGGGCAATGTCTACCGGTGTTGGAACGGCAATGACGATATGGTCGGCCTGCGACAATTCAGCGGGGTCTGTGCTGACTGTGAGATGACTTGCCGCACGCAGGTCTTCGGTTGACACTTCTCCGGTCGGGTCGATCCACCGCTTATAGCTTTCTATCTTGCTGGTGGAGAGATCGAACCCGATGGTTCGCTGCTTTTTTCCAAACTCGACAGCAAGAGGCAAACCCACATACCCCAGTCCAACCACGGCAACTACATTCATGGTAAATCTCGCTTTTTTATTTAAGTAATTTTTTCAATCTATCAGATATGCCGGAAAGCTTCAATCTTACCCGCTTGTATCGTGCGTGCCTGGTGACAATTGCTAATTTTGCTCAAGGGGTGCAGGATGCTTCCGCAGAGATTGTTTGATCTCGGGTGTCTGATAATAATAAAAGCAGATTGCATTTAAGGAGGTTTTTATGAATTTCAGGATGTTGTTGCATGTTTTTTGTGACTTCATGGTGAATATCATCCCCCATGCAAAGGTTATTCTCGCTTTTTGCCTGGGATGTTTGATTGCCAACCCGCTTTGGAGTGGCGAACTTTCTCGTACGATTGAAAACATCAAACCATCAGTTGTTGGAATCGGAACTTTCCAAAAAACCCGTAGCCCTCCAGTCAGTTTCATCGGCACGGGCTTTGTGGTGGGCGACGGCCTGAGCGTAATTACGAATGCTCATGTGATTCCCAATGAAATGGACACCGAAAAAAAGGAATCACTGGGCATCATTACCGGCAAGGGAGATGCGACGGAATTCAGGACGGCTGCTCTGGTGGCTATTGACAAGGAGCACGACCTTGCCCATCTAAAAATCAGCGGACCCCCCCTGCCGGCCATGAAGCTTGGAGACTCTGGCACGGTTCTGGAGGGGCAGTCGCTTGCGTTTACAGGATTTCCCATCGGCATGGTTCTTGGATTTCACCCCGTGACGCATCGTGGCATGATTTCCTCGATTACTCCCGTCGTTATGCCGGCACTGAACTCCAGGAAGCTGGACGTAAAAATGCTTGTACAGCTTCAAAAATCGGCCTACACCGTGTTTCAGCTGGATGGAACAGCCTACCCGGGGAGCAGTGGCAGCCCGTTATATGACCGTGAAACAGGTGTCGTTTACGGGATTATCAACATGGTATTCATAAAAGGGCTGAAAGAAGCCGCGCTGAGTCAGCCGAGCGGCATTACTTATGCGATTCCGGGTAACTATATTCGAGACCTATTGCAGAGCAAATAGACATGAATAATGGGTTAAGGGAATTACCTTACCTATTGTGTCAATTAACCATTTCCATCAAAATGGGCAAGTGTTCTACAGGGAATGGTAATGCTGCTGTATATTGCTGGGGGCGAGATGGCTCGTGCCTCAGGTGTGATATGCGGTATCGTCACTGCAGAATGATTTATGCAAACAAAGGCCTGCCCCAGCTTATTGGTGCTGGGTATGCAATGGCAGAAATATTGAAGATGAGACGAACAGTTGCCTCTGGCAATTAAACCAGGGATGCACCAAGGAGAGGATATGCAACCGATTACCGTGGCAATAGCCGACGCTGACCGGGGAAGGCAAACAAAATTCGAACACTCTCTGCAGTCTGAACAAGGCATCAGGGTGCTCACGAATGTTGCGTCGAGCAAAAATGATATGGCCAGAAATCGTCGGCTTAAGCCACGCACGAGCATTTCTGCGATTGAAGATGTAGTGGCCAGGGTTCGTCGCCTCAATCCTCGTGTTCTGTTAGCCAACCTGAATCAGTGTATGGATGCCGATTGCGCCATGCTGGTCTCGTTGCGCCGAGAGTGTCCAGAGACGCTTGTGGTGCTGTTGGCCGATGAAGTAGTTCGGGAAGATCAGATTATCCAAGCCTTGGCAAGCGGTGCACGCGGCTGCCTGAGCGGTGAATCGGCACTTTCTTTCCTCTCAAAAGCCGTGCATGTGGTAGACCGCGGTGAGGCATGGGTTCCTCGCAGAATGCTCGGTAAAATTATGGATGAAGTGTTGCATTGGGGCCATGAAAGTTCAGCAGCGGAGGTTCGTCTTGATTCTGCTTGCTAGTTCATCAGAGGAAGCGTTCGTCTGCTGGAAGCGTGGAGTATCCGACTTTGCACCTGTGCATTGCATAACCAAACTGGACCTGCTCAAGGATGAGTTCGCGCGGGTAAAACCGCAGATTCTCCTGCTCGATCACGACCTGCCCGGACTGGATGGCCCTTCAGTCGTTTCCGATTTGATGAAACTGAGCCCGGAAACCAAAATTGTTATTTTGAGCGGTGCTCTTTCTGATGAAGCTGAATGGGGTTTGTTCAAGGCGGGCGTGAGGGGGTGTTGCCCCAGAGATATCGAACCCAAACAACTTAAAAGCGTTGTCATGGCTGTGCAGCAAGGAGAGCTGTGGATACGGAGGACGCTAACCTGCCGCCTTCTGGATGAGCTCGGGTTAATCATACGTGAGAAAAATCAGATAAAGCAGGCTGCCAGCAACTTGCTTGTGAATCTTACTCAGCGCGAACATGAAATTGCCACGCTTGTTGGGAATGGCGAGAGCAACAAACAGATTGCGCAACGCCTGTCCATTACCGAACGCACAGTGAAAGCGCACTTGACGGAGATTTTTCGTAAACTGGATGTTGCTGATCGGCTCAAACTAGCGCTGATCGTGAATAATTCGACTGGGGCGCATGAGCAGATGTGAATCGCACCACGATCATTATTTATCCTCGTTATAATCTAAGCAGATAATTCCCGCAGAGCCTGTTCGCACGACCTCTCGCGCAATGTTTTGAGCCCAGATCCTAATTAAGGATTTTCCTTATTGCCCCTGCATGGCTGGTTGCATAAGATTGAGTATGGCTTGTCAGAGCCTGCCCAAGCATTATTTCTGCCCTGAATAATTCAGAAAAATAGCTGTTTCACTTCAATAAGGGTGTACCAAAGTCCAATTGTGCTCGTTGCCGAAGCCGATATGATTTATTCATCATTCAACATACCCGAGTGAATCGATATGGCTAAGGGATAAGAAGATGTTCAAAATTTCCAATCACTACGTTTCGCGAACAGTATTCATTCTGCTTCTCGTCGAAATCTCTATCCTGGTAGCTTCAGTCTACCTTGGGGCAACCATCAGGTTCTATCCGGAATCTCAGCAGTTTGATCATTTCTTTCTGTCGGCATGCGTTTTTGCGTTGGTGATGGTCTTCAGCATGAGCGCTCTGGGTATGTACCAGAATAATTTTGTGGAGGATTTGAGGAACACGCTTCTTCGCCTGATGCCTTCCTTCGCATTGGGATTCGGCATCATAACTCTGGTTTTCTATTTGGTTCCGGATCTCTACTTTGGTCGTGGCATCCTGGGTTTCGTAATCATCATCGCTGCCTTTGGAACGCTGCTGGCAAGAGCGCTTTTTTTCAAATCGGCCAAATCCAAATTTCTCGAATCACGGATCATGTTTCTGGGTGGAGGGTCGCTGGCCAGGGAATGCAGAGAGATGGTCATGGCCAATATGGGGTACCATAAATACGATATTGTTGGTTTTATTCCGATGCCGGGTGAAGAATGCGCCGTGCCGTCCTCGGCCTTGTTGCCCGCCAATGGGTCATTGGCGTCCATGGCAAGCAAATACAATGCAAGTGAAATTGTAGTCTCGGTGCAGAACCGCCGGGGCGGGACGTTTCCAATTCAGGAATTGCTGGAATGCAAGCTGAATGGAGTCAAGGTGACCGGCGCAGAGACTTTTTTTGAGCGTGAGGCATGTCAGATCAAGGTGGACTCTCTGCAGCCCGGCTGGCTGGTTTTTGGCGGTGGGTTTGATCAGAGTTTCCTGCGGACCTCCATCAAGAGAATTTTTGATTTGTTTACCAGTGCAATTCTTTTTGTTGCCACGCTTCCTGTCATGCTGGTTACGGCGCTCTGTATTTTTATTGAAGACCGGGCGCCGATTTTTTATCAACAGGAAAGAGTCGGCAAGGATGGACAAACTTTCATGGTGCTGAAGTTTCGCAGTATGCGAAACGATGCCGAGAAAGCTGGGAAACCGCAATGGGCGGCTGCAGACGATCCGCGCACGACGAAGGTGGGACGCATCATTCGCAAGTTGAGAATCGACGAACTCCCACAAATTCTGAATGTTCTCAAGGGGGAAATGAGTTTTGTTGGGCCACGTCCGGAACGTCCCTATTTTGTTAAGCAGCTCAGCGAAGAAATCCCCTATTACAATGTGAGGCACAGCATTAAGCCGGGGATAACCGGCCTGGCGCAAGTGCGCTACCAGTATGGATCATCTGTCGATGATGCGATTCAGAAGCTCCAATATGACTTATACTACGTCAAGAATAATAGTTTGTTTCTGGATGTACTCATACTGATCGAAACTGTTCAGGTCGTCTTGTTTGGCAAGGGCGGCAGGTGACCTGGGCAAGTAACGCAAAGTTGCATTAAAGCAGCAATGTAGTCGCCGCTTGTTGACATGATTGGCTTCCCCTAACTTGTCAACGTGCGGGAATAACAAAATATCATTGCTTCTACCAAGAATTGGAATCAGATGTTGACAAGCATCGCGGCATTCAGCTATTCCATCGCCGCCGTGGCATTTCTTTCCCTGTCAGTGCTTTTGTTGACCAGTTGGCGTGGCCGCCTGCACGGGATGGTGCTGACAGCTGCATGCTTGCTGACAGCGCTTTGGGCGTCGACAGTTGCCTATCAGGCCGCATGGGGGAACCCCTTCTCGCTGGCGGCGGAACTCTTTGAAATTCTTCGGAATGCAGCCTGGTCTGTCTTTCTACTGTTGCTGCTGGGGCCTTTCCAGACGACAAGCAGTTCTTCCAAGGTCAGGCTCAAGCCCGCTGTAGCAGCCATCGCGGCCTTTTACGTTTTGTTCCTGTTGTTGTCCGTCTTCAACTTCGGGAAGCTCGGATCCCCACTGGGCGGTACGAGCCTTATTACAGGCATTGTTGGGCGTGTGGCGCTGGCGGTCATAGGGATGCTTCTGGTGGAGCAGCTTTACAGAAATACGCTTGCCAAAGAGCGGTGGGGAATCAAGTTCGCCTGCCTGGGAATTGGTGGCATATTCGCTTACGATTTTTACTTGTATAGCGATGCAATGCTGTTCAGGCATGTAAATACAGAGATATGGGCTGCCCGCGGCGTTATCAATGCGCTGGCGGTTCCCCTGATTGCGGTATCGGCTGCACGCAATCCGCAATGGTCGCTGAGTATTTCGGTATCGCGCCGCGTCCTGTTTCATTCTGCTGCACTGTTCGGATCTGCCATCTACCTGCTGGCCATGGCTGCCGCCGGCTACTACCTGCGCTTTGTCGGTGGGAGTTGGGGAATGGTCATGCAGGCGGCTTTCTTGTTTGGGGCCGTGATTCTGCTCGTGGGAGTATTATTTTCCGGGGCGTTTCGTTCATGGCTCAAGGTATTCATCAGCAAGAATTTCTATAATTACAACTACGACTATCGGGAAGAGTGGTTACGCTTTACCCGCATTCTTTCCGAGGATAGCCATGGGCTCGGTGAACGAGCCGTCCAGGCTGTGGCAGAACTAGTGGAAAGCCCCGGTGGCGCTTTGTACATAAGCAGGGATTCCGGTAGTTGCGAACCGGCCGCCCGCTGGAACATGCCCTTGAAGAGCGAGTCAGAACCGCTGAAGGGTTCCTTTTGCCAGTTCCTGGAGCATAAGCAATGGGTGGTAGATCTGCAGGAATATACCGCAAATCCGGAAAGATACGGAGCAATCTCCATCCCTCAGTGGCTGCAAACCATTCCGCAAGCGTGGCTGGTGGTTCCACTGATTTTACACGGGCGTCTGTTCGGTTTTGTGGTGTTGGCTCAACCCAGAAGCAGAGTCAAACTAAACTGGGAGGTGATTGACCTGCTGAAAATTGCGGGCAGCCAGGCAGCAAGTTATCTTGCCCAGCAGGAATCGGCCAATGCACTCATGGTTGCACGCCAGTTTGAATCCTTTAACCGCATGTCCACCTTTGTAGTGCATGACCTGAAAAACCTTATTTCCCAGTTATCGCTGCTGCTGTTGAATGCAGAAAAACATAAGGACAATCCAGAATTCCAGAAGGACATGTTGGAAACGGTGGATCTCTCTGTCCAAAAGATGAAGCTGCTGCTGCATAAATTGGCCCGAGGAATTTCCGTGGAGAGTACCGCCCCGATTTCCATGGGCCCGCTGTTGCAGCAGGCAATCGCGTCAAAATCTGCGTTCGAACCGAAGCCGATCCTTGAAATGCTGGATGCAGACCTGATCGTGTTGGCCAATGAAGCTCGGCTTGAGAGGGTACTCGGCCACATTATCCAGAACGCGATTGAAGCTACACCCAGGGATGGAAAGGTGGTAATCCAGACTGCCAGGCGTGAGGAATCTGTGGTCGTTGAAATAACAGATACCGGGCAAGGCATGAGCGAGGAGTTCATTCGCGAACGGCTGTTCAAGCCCTTCGAGTCCACCAAATCGGCGGGTATGGGCATTGGCGTATTCGAGAGCCGCGAATATGTCCATGAACTTGGAGGCAGCATAGAGGTCACCAGTCGCCTGTCAATCGGCACGACTTTCCGGGTAATATTGCCGCTCCATAATTTCAAGCGTAGGCAGATTCAGCTCTGAAGTGAACTTTTGCAAGTGAATTTATGTGGCAAGCTGCGTTAACATCTGAGCTACTTAACCGCCCCTTATCTTTACCTGTACTAAAGTCCAATTGTTCATGTTCGCAAAGTAAGTAGTATGCCAATGCTTCCCATTTGCCCTGTTGCACTTGGAACTTGAAAACGCCATATTGTCGAGCAAGTCGCATAACGGCAAGAGGAACACAGTGAGTCAAAAAAAATACCTCCTTATTATCGAAGACGACCCCGGCCTGCAAAAACAGTTGCGCTGGAGCTTTGATGAATATGAAGTCCTGGTGGCAGGAGACCGTGAAAGTGCGCTTACACAGGTTCGAAGGCACGAGCCAGCCGTTGTCACCATGGATCTTGGGCTCCCCCCGGATCCGGATGGCGCCTCGGAGGGGTTGGCCACCCTGCAACAAATCCTTGCGCTTGCTCCGGACACCAAAGTGATTGTTCTGACGGGGAATCAGGAGCATGCCAATGCGGTGAAAGCGATCGGCATGGGCGCCTATGACTTCCATCAAAAACCGTTTGATCCCGAGATATTGGGTTTGGTAGTCAAACGGGCTTTCTATCTGTATGCGTTGCAGCAGGAGAACCGCAGGATGCAGCAGACTCAGGCGGATTCTCCTATGTCAGGCATTATCAGCCGCGATCCCGCCATGTTGAAGGTGTGCCGCGGCGTAGAGAAGGTGGCGCCTTCATCCGCCACGGTCATGCTGCTGGGTGATAGCGGAACCGGCAAGGAGTTGTTGGCAAAAGCGCTGCACCAGCTGAGTCCGCGTCATGAAAAACGCTTCATGGCAATCAACTGTGCGGCGATTCCGGAAAACCTTTTGGAAAGTGAATTGTTTGGCTATGAGAAAGGTGCTTTTACCGGGGCGATTAAGCAGACGCTGGGTAAGATTGAGCTTGCCAATGGCGGCACTTTTTTTCTCGATGAGGTGGGAGATCTGCCCATGCCCTTGCAGGCGAAACTCCTGCGTTTCCTGCAGGAAAGGGTGATTGAGAGAATCGGGGGGCGCGAAGAAATTTCCGTCGATGTGCGCATCGTCTGCGCAACGCATCAGAATCTTAAGGAATTGACCAAAGCGGGACGTTTCCGGGAAGACCTTTATTACCGGTTAAGCGAAATCGTCGTTACGATTCCCCCGTTGCGCGAGCGGTTGGGCGATGCCGCGCTGCTGGCTCACCACTTCAAGAACAAGTTCAGCGCCAAGGAGGGGCGTTCCTCGCTGAATTTCAGCCAGGAAGCACTGGCCCTGATAGAAGGATATCCTTGGCCGGGCAATGTGCGCGAAATGGAAAACTGCATCAAGCGGGCCGTCATCATGGCCGATGGCCCGCAGATTACTCCTGAAGATCTGGGATTGTCGGTTCCTGCTGGAACGGAGGAGCGCATTAATCTGCGCCAGGTACGTGATGAAGCTGAATATAAGGCCATGGTCAAAGCGCTGGCAAGAGTGGACGGCAATGTTGCCAAAGCGGCCGAGTTGCTAGGTATCAGCCGCCCCACACTTTACGATCTGATGAGCCGTCATGGCATCAAGTAAGTCAGGCCTATAATCTGAAGCTTCAAAACGAAAGGGCAAGCGCAACGCTTGCCCTTTTTGCTGCACCGCCTGAGCATCAGTCTTTGTATGCCTCTACTTCAAATACCAGTTTGATGTCATCGCCTACGCCGGGCAGGCCATATTTCATGCCGAAGTCGGAGCGTTTGATTTGTGCGCTCGCAGCCGCGCCGCATAATTCCTTTTTGTTCATCGGATTGGTGCCGCACTTGAAGGCATCAATGGTGAGCGTTACCGGCTTGGTCACGCCGATCATGGTGAGGCTTCCTTCCACACTGGAAGGGGTATCACCATTGAATTTGATGGTGTTCGACTTGTAGCTGATCTTGGGAAATTCGGCAGTGTTAAAAAAATCCGGCGAGCGCAGGTGGTCATCGCGTTTGGCAAAGCCGGTGCTGATTGATGTGGATTCGATTTCGAGGTTCACCGAACCATTCTTGGCGGAGCGATCCAGTGTGACTTTTCCGCTGCTCTTGTCGAAACGCCCCTGCATGGTGGAAAAGCCCAGATGGCTGACGCTGAAATGCGTATAGGTATGTTGCGGGTCAATGGTGTAAGAATCTGCGGCATGGACGGCCAGCGGCAGGCCTGCAAGCAACAGCACAGCAACGGCATTACGTTTCAGCATGGGGTTCTCCTTTATGGTTAGAGCGGTGGCGCACCGGCTACACGCCAGGTTAAATATACAGCACCCGCTGCGCACACCAGCGTTACAACTGACAGCAGCAGTGATTGTAACCACAACGCCCATTTTTCGGAAACCGGGGTTTTGGCAGCCAGTGGAATCGCAGCTAACAGCAGCAATGCGTACCATGGCAAGCGTGCGGTCAGCACCGCAAGACAGCCGGTCAGTCCTGCGATGAGCGACAGCGGCAGGGTATAGCTGCGGCCGCATGGCAGCGGGCTGTTGCTGATCATCTGAATCAGCAGATAGGCACTCGCTGCCGCGCCCAGTGCCAGGCCGAATTGGCCAAGCAGGGCGGAAGCCCCGAGCAGGGCAGCGCCGCCGCAACCCAGCCCCAGGGCCATGCCGGCGCTGCCTGCCCGTACCGAGGCATCATGCAGATCATCCATCCAGAATACCAGCCAACCGACAAACAGTGCGCAACCGGCTCCCCACTGCATGGCTTCACCAAATGGGCGTTGCTGCAACACGCGCAAGCCGACCCAGACGGCGGCGCAGGCGGCTGCCACACTGAGGATGGGGCGCCACAGCGACCAATTGAATACGCTCAGCGCGGCCCCGAGCAGGCCGGAGGCGATTCCCAGCCATATGATCTTGCGCGAGGCGGTCAACGGATCAATGGAAAAATCGCTCGCCAGATAAACCGTTACGGCAAATCCGGCAATGATCGCCAAGCCGCTCAGACGCAGCCGCTGGAATAATTCAGCCGTTACCAGTGCGGCTACGAAGGGGGCGAGGCCGCCTTGCACAGCGGGGTGATTCAGCCATTCCTGCAACTTTTTCTCCTTAATATATTCAAACTGCCGCACGAGTTTACCACCGGCGTGCGGCCTCTTGAAATTTTCACGGCAACCCCCACATTGGGTTACGTGAGAGAAGGAGATGGCAAACTGCCGCTCACTTTTTAGTTTGCCACGCGCTTTTTTGTTTGATGGAGAGGTAATCAATGAAACGAATATTTCTGTTTGTGCTGACCAACCTGGCGGTTGTGTTTGTCATCAACATCACCCTGCGCCTGCTCGGTGTGGACCGGGTAATCGACCAGAGCGGCACCATCAACTTTGACGCGCTGCTGATCATGTCGGCGGTGATAGGTTTCTCCGGCTCCATCATTTCGCTGCTGATGTCGAAGTGGTCGGCCAAACGGATGGTGGGCGCGCAAGTCATCACCGACCCGATAGATCCGACCGAACGCTGGCTGGTGGAGACCGTGCGCAGGCAGGCACAGGCGGCCGGCATCGGCATGCCGGAAGTGGCTATTTACGATGCGCCGGACGTGAACGCATTTGCCACCGGTTGGAATCGCAATGCCGCGCTGGTGGCAGTGAGCACCGGCCTGCTGCACAACATGAGCCGTGACGAGGCGGAAGCCGTGCTCGGCCATGAGATCAGCCACGTCGCCAACGGTGACATGGTCACGCTGGCGCTGATTCAGGGCGTGGTGAATACATTCGTGATCTTTTTCGCCAAGCTGTTCGGCATTCTGGTGGATCGCGTGCTGCTCAAGAATGACGGACGCCACGGCCCCGGCATCGGCGCGTTTGCCGCCGAGATCGCGGCGCAACTGGTGCTGGGCGTATTGGCCAGCATGATCGTCATGTGGTTTTCGCGCCATCGCGAATTCCGTGCGGATGCCGGCGGCGCCAGCCTGGCCGGGCGCAACAAGATGATTGCCGCGCTGGAGAAGCTGAAAATCAACCATGAGCAGACTGTCCTGCCGGAAAAGATTGCTGCCTTTGGCATCTCAGGCGGCAAGGGAATGATGCGCCTGTTCATGACCCATCCGCCGCTGGATGAGCGCATCGAGGCATTGCGCGCAGGACGTTAGAGCGAGGTGTGGTATCGAACCAAAGAGGCTTGCAGAAATGCAAGCCTCTTTGTTCGTTCATGCGGGGAATTAAAACAAGGCTTGCAGCTTGTTCCGGTCCGGCTCACGTATCACGCCTTTTTCCGTGATGAGCGCGGTCACCAGCTCCGCGGGTGTCACGTCGAACGCAGGGTTGCGTATCCGCACCCCTTCCGCCGCCCAGTGATAATCGCGAAAGCCTTTGACTTCATCGACGGAGCGTTCCTCGATCGGAATGTCCGCGCCGCTGTTGATGGTCATGTCTATCGTGGAGAGCGGGCAGGCAACGTAGAACGGAAGGTTGTGGCGCCGCGCCAGCACCGCCACCATGTAGGTGCCGATCTTGTTTGCCACGTCGCCGTTCCCTGCCACGCGATCCGTGCCTACCACGACAGCATCCACTTCGCCGCGGCTCATCATGAAGCCTGCCATGTTGTCGGTGATCAGCGTCACCGGAATGTTCTCCTGCACCATCTCCCATGCGGTCAGGCGTGCGCCCTGCAGGAAGGGGCGGGTCTCATCGGCGATGACGGAAATTTTCTTTCCGGCTTCCAGCGCCGAGCGGAATACGCCGAGCGCCGTGCCCCAGCCCGCCGTCGCCAGTGCACCGGCGTTGCAGTGGGTCAGCACACGTGCGCCATCGGGCAGCAACTCCGCGCCGAACTTTCCCATCGCGCGATTGATGCGGATATCTTCGGCCAGCACTTCATGCGCTTCTGCCAGCAAGCGTTGCGCTACTGCGGCGTTGCCTTGATCCTTCACACTCTCCCACACGGCACGCATCCGCTTCAGCGCCCAGAATAGGTTGACGGCCGTCGGACGGCTTTGCGCGAGCACGGTGAAGCCCGCTTCCATGCCTGCATTGAAATCCGCCGCACTGTTCCCTCCACCTTGCAGGGGGAGGGCTGGGGAGGGGGTAGAGGCGGTATCTCCCACCCCCATCCCAGCCTTCCCCCTTGCAGGGGGAAGGAGCCCAGACAACCGCAACGCCTCCAGCGCCACGCCATACGCCGCCGCCACGCCGATCGCTGGCGCGCCGCGCACGACCATGCTGCGTATGCCCTCGGCAACCGAAGCGGCAGAATCGTAAGCGAGATATTCAAATGAGGCCGGCAGGATGCGCTGGTCTATCATTTCCAGATGGTTGTTGGCCCAGCGCAGGGTCTCGATTTTCATGGCTCAGTCACCCTCGAATTCGCACAGCGCAAACACCTTGTGGTCGAGTTTCTCCAGGCGCTTATGTCCGCCAATATCGGGCAGGTCGATGATGAAGCAGCATTCAACGATTTCGCCGCCCATCTTTTCGATCAGCTTGCAGGCCGCTTCCGCCGTGCCTCCGGTGGCGATGAGGTCGTCCACCAGCAACACCTTCTCACCTTTCTGGATTGCGTCGGTGTGGATTTCGATGCGGTCGGTGCCGTATTCGAGTTCATAGTCGTGGCCTATGGTTTCGGCGGGCAACTTGCCTTTCTTGCGGATCGGGATGAACCCCTTGTTCATGACATAGGCCAGCGGCGCGCCAAGGATGAAGCCGCGCGACTCAATGCCCGCAATCTTGTCGATTTTCACGCCGGCATAACGCTGTGCCAGTTCGTCCACGGTGGTGCGAAAACCGGCAGGGTCCTTGAGCAGTGTAGTAATGTCGCGGAACATGATGCCCTGCTTGGGATAGTGCGGGACGGTGCGGATTTTGGATTTGATGGCCATTTTTTCTCTCGTCGATGAGTGGATTTACTTGTTCAGCACACGCCCGGCAACTGCATCCAGCCGTGCGATCATTCCGGAATCACGCGCCTCCGGGGCGGTGATGAGCGCATATTCCAGCGCGCTGCGGCAGGAACAGGCGGATGCCTTGTGATCTGCTCCCGCTCGGGGCGCGACATGTTTCACCAGCGCACGTGCCTTGTCCGCGTTTGCGAGCAGGACCTTGATGATCTGCTCGACCGTTACGTCGTCATGGTCCGGGTGCCAGCAGTCGTAGTCCGTCACCATCGCTACCGTGGCGTAGCATAGCTCGGCCTCGCGTGCGAGCTTGGCTTCCGGCATGTTGGTCATGCCGATCACGTCACAGCCCCAGGAGCGATAAAGCTCGGACTCGGCCAGGCTGGAAAACTGCGGACCTTCCATCACCAGATAGGTTCCGCCGCGCAGCGCTGAGATTCCCGCTTCCTTAGCGGCCAGCTCGATGTGATCGCCCAGGCGTTTGCATACGGGATGCGCCATGGAAACATGCGCGACTAGTCCTGTTCCGAAGAAAGATTTGTTGCGGGCAAAGGTGCGGTCGATAAACTGATCGACAATCACAAACGTGCCTGGCGTCAGATGCTCGCGCAGCGAACCCACCGCACTCACGGATATGACGTCCGTCACGCCCACACGTTTCAACGCGTCGATATTCGCGCGGAAGTTGATTTCAGACGGCGGTATCTTGTGCCCGCGCCCGTGACGCGGCAGGAAAACCAGTTGCTGCCCGTTCAGCTCACCGAACAGCAGCTCGTCGGAAGGCTCCCCGAAGGGTGAGGAGACTTTTTTCCAGTGCTTGTTGGTAAGGCCGTCGATGTCATATACGCCGCTGCCGCCGATGATGCCGAGTATGGAGTTTTGTTTTGTCATTCTTGGGGTCCCATGGTTGATGCCATCCTTCAACGAGCCCGTAGCGGGTAGCTCGTCGCTTGCAGCACAATACAGTGTCGCTACGAGCTACCCGCTACGGGCTGCGAACTCTAAATCACCCGATCATTCCCGCCGTCCACCGGCAGCCACGCGCCCGTGGTCTTGGCGAACAAAGACCCGCACATTTCCGCTGCGAGTTCCGCCACGTCGCGGCTGGTCACTTCGGTCTTCAGCACGTTGTTCTTCTTGTATTCATCCACAGTCAGTCCATAGTGTTTTGCCCGTGCAGCCAGCACTTCTTCCGTCCACAAGCCGGTATCGAACACGGCATTCGGATGCAGCGAGTTGATGCGGATATTGTCGCTGCCCCATTCGAGCGCGGCGACGCGCGCGAGCTGGTTGAGGGCAGCCTTGGAGGCCGAGTAGGCCGCGGCGCCGGGGCCGGGCGCGGGCACGTTCTTGGAGCCGATCACCACCACCCGGCCGCCGCGCGGCGCGAGCTTGAGGAAGGGGTGGCATTCGCGCATCAGCATCAGGTTGGCATCGAGGTTGATGCGCATCACCTTTTGCCATTCCTCGGTCTGGAGCGACTCGATGCGGCAGCCGCCGGGGAAAATGCCGGCATTCAGCACCAGCATGTCCAGGCCACCGAAGGAAGCGACAGCCTGCTCCAGCGCCTGCTTGAATTGCGCTTCAGAAGTAAGGTCGCATTGCAGGCCGAGGAAATTCGCGCCGTTTTTCATCGCCGTGACCTTGGCATCGAGATCGAGCGCCACCACCGCCGCACCGCGCGCCAGCAGGGATTCGACGCAGGCCTTGCCGATGCCGGAAGCTGCACCGGTGACCAGCGCCACTTCTCCGCTGAATGCCAATGGCTTGCCGCCCTTGCGCAGCTTGGCCTGTTCCAGATCCCAGTATTCGACATCGAAGATGTCCTTGGCGGGCAGCGCGCGGTAGCCCCCCAGCGCGGTGGCGCGCAGGATGATGTCCATGGTGTGGTCGTAAATGTCGGCGACGATGCCTGCCTCCTGCGCGCTCCTTCCTACCGCACACAAGCCAAGGCTGGCATCGAGCACCACGCGCGGGGCCGCGTCCAGCATGGTCTTGCGCTCCTTTGCCTGCGGCTCGTATGTCTCGAAATATCTTCTGTAGCCCTCGACATAGGCGGCCACGTCGCGACCCAGCATGGGCAGGCGTTTGGTGCGGATCACATGGTCGGGTGTGGCCGGGCCTTGCTGCGCGATGGTGGAAATATCTGCGCGCCGCGCGAAGGACAGGCTCTTGTTATCCGCATGACGCGCGACGATAACCGGAAAGCCTGCCGCCTTCGAAATGTCCGAACGCAATTTTGCCAATTCGCGCGCCAGTTCCATGCCATGCGCGGCAGTCACGGCGGATGGCGCGACATCCCAGGCGCTGTGCCGCTTGAGGTAATCCTCAGCGCGGCCCACCAGTTCTATCATCCGCTCGTAGGACTCCTTTGCGTTCTGTCCGAAGGAGAAGATGCCGTGGTTCAGCAGCACCATGCCTATCGTGTTGGGCCCCGCCTCGGCAGCGAAGCGTTCGGCACACAGGCGCGCAAGGTCGAAGCCCGGCATGACGTAGGGAATGACTACCACCGTATCGCCGTATATGTCGCGGACCCTTGCCTCGCCATCCGCCGTATTGGTGATCGCAATGATCGCGTCGGCGTGGGTGTGATCCACGTATGGGTAAGGCAGGATGGCATGCAGGATCGCTTCCACTGAAGGAACGGGCACGGCGGCGCGGGTCTGGTGGGTGACCAGCTGATTGACCATTTCCGGGTCGGCCAGTATGGGCAGCTTCGCCAGTGCTTTCAGATGTTCCAGGCGCACTGGCGTGAATCCAGCTGCGGCGATAGTCTCCAAGTCCCAACCGCTGCCCTTGACGTAGAGTATTGGTTCTTCTTCCCCGAATATATCCTTCTCGACAAGCTTGACCGAGGTGTTGCCGCCGCCATGCAATACCAGCGACTTGTCCTGTCCGAGCAGGCGCGAGGTGTACACACGCAGTTCGAGTTCGCTGCCACAGGCTGATGCCCCACTGTCTTCCCACCGACTATGCATTTTTATTTTGCCCCCGACTCATATGCGAGTTATGCTGCACCTTTGAATTTGGCGATTATAATTTCCCGGAGGGATTTTTATGAACAATTTTCCTCGATTCACGCTCAACCGGACGGTTGTAATGCTGGTCCCCAAGCGACCCTTCCTCGAATGGGTGAACGATGCCGATCCTGATGAAATGGCGCTGACTTTGGAAGACTTGTCCGAAGATAACGAGGTGTTCCTCATTCCACAATTAAACGATGAGCAGGAATCCATACAGTGGGTGGAAAAGCGCTGGAGCATCCTGTTTGAGCATATGCTGGCCGAATGGATGCTGGACGAAACAGGATGGCCGCAGGACCGCACGCTGAATATGTTCCGTGAGTGGTTTGATATTGAAATACATACCATGGCATGGGACCTGGCCGGCGAGCCGCTATTAGTCGAAGATTGGCATGATGAGGATGACGATGAGGATGATGACACAGAGTATGAAGTGCGCGAAAAAATAAGCATTCACTAGTTCACCATTAATTCCCCGTCAATTTCCAGAAGTAGAAAAGGGAAAGGCGCGCGAGGCGGGTGGTAGCAGGTTGTTCCGCTTCGCAATTCAATTTCATCCATGTTGATCTACCCATGCTGATCTGCCTTGTGGATGCGCCCATAATTTCTTGTGATGCTCAACTCTCTGCAGGCATGATGATGGCTATGCTTGGGGTGATGCCATGAGCCGCAGTATTTTCTTCATTAACCGGCTGCGTCTGGCAGCAGCCAGATTCTCCGCACTGCTCGCGCGACACTGGAAAAACGGCTTCTATCTTTATCTTGCGGTGCTGTTCACGCTGTTTGCCATCCTCGACAGCGCAGTGCTGCATGTCACCGCGAATATGCGCCAGGCGGCTTTCGACGCGATGGTGCGCTACCGTATCGTGGCGCCTCAGCCAGATAAAGACATCGTCATCGTGGACATCGACGAGGCCAGTCTGGCTGCGATGGCCAAAGACTACGGACGCTGGCCGTGGCCGCGCCAAGTGATGGGCGAGTTTCTCGAACAGATCGAAAAGCAGCAGCCCAAAGCGGTCGTATTCGACATCCTGTTCAGCGATGCCGATGTCTACAACCCCGATAGCGATGCCTATTTCGATGCTGCCATCGCCGCTACCAATAACACTTTCTTCCCGATGCTGCGCCTCGATCCGGAGAGCGACGCGCTGAGCGAGGTCAAGCCCGCGATGATTCCCGGCGTCGAGCGCATGTCCGAGAATGCGCTGCCGGATGCCACGGTGGCAGTGGTGCTGCCGCACTTCCCGGCGGCGCTGCAAAGCGGACGCCTCGGGCTGCACAACATCTATCCCGACGCGGATGGCGTCGCGCGCCAGTATCTGATCTTTAATAACAATTACGGGTGGAAGCTGCCTTCGCTGCCTGCACGGGTGGCGAAGGAACTGGGCTGGCCCGAGCCGAAGGCGCAGAACGTGTTGCTCAACTGGCGCGGCAGGCCTTTTTCCTACCGCTATGTCAGCTTCAGCGATGTATTCACCGACATGGGCAGCAAGGAAAAAAAACGCCCTCAGGATGAGTTCAGGAACAAGATCGTCGTGATCGGCTCCACCGCACCCAGCCTGTTCGACATCAAGCCTACGCCGATGAGCCAGATGCACCCCGGTGTGGAAATTCTTGCGACCGCGATAGACAACCTCAAGCACGGCGACTACCTGCGCTTTCCCGAAGCGCGCATCCCTTATCTGTTGCTCACGCTATGCATCATCTGGGCGACCGCCTGGGGCTTTTACCGCAACACCGGGCGCGGCAAGATTGACCGTTTGTTCGGCGCGTCGCAATTCATTCTGGTCGGCATTTCCTATGCCAGCATCAACCTCAGCAATACTTACATCAACCTTACCGGACCGGTGACGGTGGGCATGGCTTATTTCACCATCGCACGCATTTATGCCGCTGCCACCGGCAAGGCGCTGGAACAGAGCATGGTGCGCGTTGCAGCAGAGCATGAAGGCGAATTCAATGCGGCATTGTTGTTGATCCGCCTCGATGCCACGCAAAACATACTGACCGATGCGGTGCGGGAAGAAATTCGCTACGGCCTGGAAAAAGCGGGAAGTGAACCCAAGAGCGTGGAGGTGCTCAAAGGTGTGCAGAAAGGCTTGTGGGGGTTGTTCGAAAATACCTTTGCGATTTCCTGGGTAGCGGTTACCGAAGATAGCGCCAGCGCTGAACGCGTGACAAAAGATATCGAGGCGGTGATTGCCGCCGTGCCGTCGGTGTTGCGCAAACACCTCGCTCATGCCGATAATGCGGCCACCTGGTTCGTGCACCGGGGGCGAGTCTCCGGAGGCGAAGCGGCGCGCGCAAGCTGGCGCGTGATGTACGCCGAAGCGTTGCTGGGTTGGGACAAACAACAGGGAAAGACATCATGAAATTGATCAGATTGGGGTTTATGCTGGGCGCGCTGATGGCGATACCGGCGCATGCGGCAGAGACCGGTACCGCGCTCAAGGCCGATGCCATCAAGGCCGAGCCGTTCAATGACGCGAGGACGGTAGCCACGCTGGCAGCCGGGGACAAAGTGGAAATCGTCAAAAAGAATGGAGGCTGGCTGCAAGTAAAGAGTGCAAAAGGCAAAGGCTGGGTGCGCATGTTGAGCGTGCGCAAGGGCGAGGCGCGCAAGGGAACGGGTTATGCCGCGGGGCTGCTGGGAATGGCGTCGGGGCGCGCGGGAACCGGCAAGGTGGTCGCCACCACCGGCATTCGCGGGCTCAACGAGGAAGAATTGAAATCTGCCCAGTTCAACGCCACCGAGTTGCAGCTTGCTGAATCGTATGCCACGGGCAAGCCAGAGGCGCAGAAATTTGCTGCCCAAGGCAAGCTGGTGGCGCGCAAATTCGACTACCTTTCTGCGCCGGAATAGGGAGACGACATGAACACAATCATAAAATTCTTGCTGGCTGCGGGACTGGCGTTGGGCTGCGGGACGGCCAGCAGCCTGGACCTGGGAGAAGAGCTCAAGAAGGCTGTCAAGGAGGGGGTGCAACAGCAAATCGAGGCCACGACCGGTGGTTCATCGCGCAGCGCGTTGCCGGGACTCGGCAGTACCTCGCAGGAAGATGAAATCGCCATCGGCCGCCAGATAGCCGGCAACCTGCTCGGGGCTTCAGCGCTGGTCAAGGATGCGCGCCTGCAGAAATACGTCAACAATGTGGGGCGCTGGGTGGCGAGCCAGAGCGAGCGTCCCGATCTGCCCTGGCACTTCGGCGTGATCGAATCAAACGACGTCAATGCCTTTGCTGCGCCTGGCGGCTATATTTTCCTGACGCGCGGGCTGTATCGCCTGTTGCGGAACGAAGCGGAGCTGGCTGGTGTGCTGGGGCATGAAATCGGTCATGTCATCCGCCAGCATCACTTGAAAATCCTGCAGCAAAGCCGCCTCGTGGATCTCGGCGGAAAATTGCTCGCCAAGCAGGTTGGGGGCAGCGACAAGGTGCAGCAACTGATCGGCAGCGGTGCGGAAGTGGTGGCGCGCTCGCTCGACAAGAATGCGGAATTCGAGGCCGACCGCATTGCCGTGGTGCTGGCCACACGCTCCGGTTATGATGCGTTTGCCTTGCCCGAAGTGCTGCAGCAGATCGGCCATTTCGCAAAAGATGACGGTAGCGTGGCGCTGCTGTTCAAGACACACCCGCACCCCGATGACCGTCTGGAAAAGCTGGGAGGGAGCATGAGCGATCGCTTCGATGGTATCAAGGGACAAACCCTGGCGACGCGGTTTTATCGCATCAAGCCATAGGAATCGTTTAATAACCGTCAGGATTTTTATGGATAAACGTTACTGGTTATTGATGCTGCTGGTGTGCCTGTCAGGGACGAGCCACGCCGAGATGGAGAAAACAATTGTTCCGTGCGAGGAAAAGATATGCTTCCACTGGTGGCCAAAACTGCCTGCCATAGAGGGTTGGCATCATGATCGCGAACACAGCCTGAAATATAGCTATAACGCTCAAGCGCCGGATGGATCTACGTTTGAAAACGCCGAGACTGTCATATATGCCAAGGCGCTGTACAAACCGGGCGTTCCGAATTTGACGACGCTGGAAATGGTTATCGATAGCGACCGGCAGAAATTTCTCGCGTCAGATCCGAACACTGTTGTAAAAGAAGTTCGGCCGCTCACGACAACGGACGGAAAGCGGCTCAAGTCGTTCACATTCCATTCGCCCAGTCATGGAGGCTGGGACAGGGTGTCCTATGGCGAAGAAGGCGGGTTCTATTTGATCTTTACCTTGAGCACAGGAAACGAGGCCGGGTATCGACAGGCGGTCGCGGCCTATGAACAGTTCATTGAGCGTTACAAGGAATGATTGGAATATGGGTCAAACTCCGAATGTGCCTGTGTGAGGACAGGCGTGTAATCAAATGTCAGGACACTTAGCCATGCGCATCAGATTTTCGGCACTCCCCATCGGCGTTATGCTTTTTACTTTGGCGTTGTCTTGCGCTTCCCGAAGTGCTTACTCGGATGAATGCGATGCAGACATTCCGGCTTCAGATGTGGCCATCTCATCCCTGAACGGCCAACCGGAACCCAAGAGTCTGGACCTGCACGTTCAAAGAGTGCAGGGTGCCTCTAGCGAGGTCACGATAGACTTCGCCGTTACGAGGCGCGTGAATTGGTGCATGCGAGGTTATTTCGGGCCGCTGACGCTTACCTGGACCACCCTCCCGGAGGGGATGGTTGTTATCTTTGACCCAACTACCTTGGGCTCCCACACGGATAATTACAGAGCACAAAAGGGCAAGCTGCGCCTTTCCATCCCTGCATCCGTTCCTGATGGGACGTTCCCGCTGAATCTTCAGGCGAACGAACATCGCGTAAGGGTTGCACCCTTTCGAATAAACCTTTCAACGAAGCAGGATTGACGTGAGTTTCCCAGCCGATACACCAGGCGGCACATAACCTTGCTTGTGGCGGGCGAGCAAGGCAGGCATGGCGGCAGTTGCCGGATTTCGCTAACCCTCCTCTCAGCTGGTAGAATGCCGCCCCATGAGTATTCCCCAACTTTCAGTCGTCATACCCGTTTACAACGAAGAAGAAGGTTTGCCCACCTTGTTCGGACGGCTGTATCCGGCGCTGGACAAGCTCGGCATCAAGTATGAAGTCGTGTTTATCAACGACGGCAGCCGCGACAGTTCTGCCGCAATACTGCGCGAACAGTTCCAGCTTCGTCCCGACGTGACGCGGGTGATATTGTTCAACGGCAATTTTGGCCAGCACATGGCGATCATGGCGGGGTTCGAGCATACGCGCGGCCAGCGCGTGGTGACGCTGGATGCGGACTTGCAGAATCCGCCGGAGGAAATCGCCACGCTGCTCGCGAAGATGGACGAAGGATTTGACTACGTCGGCTCGATCCGCAAAAAGCGCAGCGACAGCTGGTGGCGGCATATTGCGTCGCGTGCGATGAACGGCCTGCGCGAACGCATCACGCGCATCAAGATGACCGACCAGGGCTGCATGTTGCGCGCCTACGACCGCAACATCATTGACGCCATCAATGGCTGCAAGGAGGTCAACACCTTCGTACCGGCGCTGGCTTACACTTTTGCGCGCAATCCTGGCGAGGTAGTGGTGGAGCACGAGGAGCGCGCGCAGGGTGAATCCAAGTATTCGCTGTATAGCCTGATTCGCCTCAACTTCGACCTGATGACCGGGTTCTCGGTCATCCCGCTGCAATGGTTCTCCATGGCGGGTATTGCGATTTCCCTGTTGTCCGCATTCTTTGTGGTGTTCCTGCTGGTGCGCCGCTTGATTATCGGCCCGGAAGCGGAAGGTCTGTTTACTTTGTTCGCCATCGCTTTCTTCCTGATTGGCATTACCCTTTTCGGCATCGGCTTGCTGGGTGAATATATCGGGCGCATTTATCAGCAGGTGCGCCACCGTCCGCGCTACCTGATTCAAGCCGTATTGGACAAAACCGAATGACACGCGCGGTAGTTTTTGCCTACCACAATGTGGGCGTGCGCTGCTTGTCGGTCTTGCTGGCACATGGTTTGGATGTCGCACTGGTCGTCACACATCGCGACAATCCCAAGGAAACGATCTGGTTCGACAGCGTGGCAGAACTGGCGGCCCTGCACGACATTCCGGTGATTACCCCGGACAATCCAAATACGCCCGAGGTCGTGGAGCGAATCCGCGCATTGCAGCCGGATTTCTTCTTCTCGTTTTATTATCGCGAGATGCTCAAGCGCGAACTGCTGGCCCTGCCGCGGCAAGGCGCGCTTAATATGCACGGTTCGCTGCTGCCCAAATACCGTGGCCGGGTGCCGGTGAACTGGGCGATAATAAAGGGCGAGACAGAAACGGGCGCGACGCTGCATTACATGACGGAAAAGCCGGACAACGGCGACATCGTGGCGCAGCAGGCGGTCCCGATCCTGCCGGACGATACTGCGCTGCAGGTATTTCAGAAAGTCACTGTTGCGGCAGAGATGGCGCTGCATGCCTGCCTGCCGGACCTGCTTGCAGGCAAGGCGCAAGCCGTTCCGCAGGATCTGAGCCAAGGCGCATATTACGGCGGACGCAAGCCGGAAGACGGCGTGATCGACTGGTCCAAGCCGGCGCAGGAGATACACAATCTGGTACGTGCTGTGGCGCCGCCCTATCCGGGTGCGAGCACGCGGCTGATGGGTAAGACCATGCGCATTTTGCAGACGCTGGTCGCGGATTGCGTAGCGTCGGGGGCTGCCCCGTCCTTCTATGTAAAGGACGGCAAGGCTTATGCGGACTGTGGGCAAGGTGTTCTGCGCGTAGTGCGTTTCGAGCTGGATGGCACGGAAACGAGCGCGGAAGAATTCGCGGCGCAGCACGGCACAGCAAGATTGGAATTTAATTGTTAAGGAAACAAAAATGAAAAAAGTACTGATACTCGGGGTAAATGGCTTCATCGGCCACCACCTCTCCCAGCGCATCATGGACACCACCGACTGGGAGGTGTACGGCATGGACATGAACTCCGAGCGTGTCGCTGACCTGATGGCCAACCCTCGCTTCCACTTCTTCGAGGGTGACATCATGATCAACAAGGAATGGATCGAGTATCACGTGCGCAAGTGCGACGTGATCCTGCCGCTGGTGGCGATTGCCACGCCAGCGACCTACGTCAAGGAGCCGCTGCGCGTGTTCGAACTCGACTTTGAGGCGAACCTGCCGATTATCCGCCAGGCGGTGAAGTACAAGAAGCGCGTGATCTTCCCCTCGACCTCCGAGGTCTATGGCATGTGCAAGGACGCCGAGTTCGACCCGGAAAATTCCGAACTGATCCTGGGCCCGATCAACAAGCCGCGCTGGATTTATTCGTGCGCCAAGCAAATGATGGATCGCGTCATCGCCGCCTATGGCCAGCAGGAAGGCCTGGAATACACGCTGTTCCGCCCATTCAACTGGATCGGCCCGGGGCTCGACTCGATCCACACACCGAAGGAAGGATCGTCGCGCGTCATCACACAGTTCCTCGGCCACATCGTGCGCGGCGAGCCGATCAAGCTCGTCGACGGCGGCGCCCAGAAGCGCTCTTTTACTTACGTTTCGGATGGTATCGACGCCCTGATGAAGATCATCGATAACAAGAACAATGTTGCAAGTGGCAAGATATACAACATCGGCAATCCGAAAAACAACTACTCGATCCGCGAGCTTGCCGCGCTGATGCTCGACTTGGCGAAGCAGTATCCGGAATACGCGGCGAGCGTGGCCAAGGTCAAGGTGCTCGAAACGACCTCGAGCGAGTACTACGGCAAAGGCTACCAGGACACCCAGCACCGCGTTCCAAAGATATCCAATACCATGGCTGATCTCGACTGGGCGCCCAAAGTCACATTCGAGGCCGCCTTGCGCGGTATCTTCGAGGCCTACCGCGGCGACGTTGCCGCTGCGCGGCAACTGATGGATTAGCAAACAGGACCCAGGATGCGGGATTCAGGATTCAGCCAGTCTGGTCCCACATCCGCGTCCGAATCCTGAATCCTGAATCCTGAATTCTGAATTCTGAATCCTGAATGAAGCAACTCGCTCTCAAGATTGACGTGGACACCTATCGCGGCACACGCGAAGGTGTGCCGCGCCTGATGGAAACGCTCCAGCGCCATAACGCGCAAGCCAGCTTTTTCTTCTCTCTGGGGCCGGACCATACCGGGCGTGCCATCTGGCGTGTATTCCGCCCCGGGTTTCTGGGCAAGGTCTCACGCACCTCGGTAGTGGAACATTACGGCATCAAGACGCTGCTGTATGGCACGTTGTTGCCGGGGCCTGACATCGGGCGCAACTGTGCAGACATCATGCGCGCGGTGCGCGATGCAGGGTTTGAAGTCGGCATTCATTGCTACGACCATATCCGCTGGCAGGACCATGTCGCAGGCAAGGACGCCGAATGGACGCGCCTCGAGATGGAGCGCGCGGTGGACAGGTTCACCGAGATTTTCGGTGAAGCGCCCAAGGCTCACGCAGCGGCTGGCTGGCAGACGAACCGCCATGCCTTGCGCCTGACGCAGCAGCTTGGCCTGGATTACAGCTCCGATACACGTGGCACTCATCCCTTCATACCGACCTGGAATGCCGAGATTGTGGCATGTCCGCAATTGCCGACCACCTTGCCGACGCTGGATGAAATCATCAATCGCAACGGCGTTACATTGGAAAACGTGGTGCAACATGTGCTGCAACTGACGGCCCATCCAACTGCTACCGGCCATGTATTCACGCTGCATGCCGAACTGGAGGGCGGCAAGTGGATGCCGGTGTTCGAGCAATTGCTTGCTGGCTGGAAAGAGCAGGGCTACGAATTGGTGTCGCTGCGGCAATACCTCGAAAACCTTAAAAGCAGCCTGCCGCGGCACGAAGTGGTAATGAGCGAGGTGGATGGCCGGGTCGGTACACTGGCAGTACAGGGCTAAAGATTTCCTGTAATTTGCCGAAAAACCATTTAGCAGGTAATGGAGGGACGGCGCGATGCAACTGGAAAATAAAGGGCTGGAAAGGTGGGTTGCCTTCCTAGGTCACGCCGAGATCCCGGTGCTGAGCAAGACCGCGCGTGACCTGGCTGCATTGCGTGAGGATCCGGAACTGCTTTGTGCGCGCAGTGTCACCGAGATCATAGACCGCGATCCGATGATGACCATCAAGCTGCTGCGTTACCTGCAACAGCACAAGCATCGCACCCAGATTACAGAGGTTGTGCAAATTGAGCAGGCGCTGCTGATGCTGGGGGTGGAAGTGTTTTTGGACAAAGTGCCGCCCCAGCCGCTGATGGATGAAATGCTGCACGAGCAAAGGGGGGCGTTGGGTTGCCTCCTGCGTGTTGTACACCGCTCACATCGTGCATCTTCCTATGCCCTGGATTTTGCGGTACACCTGCGTGACCTGCACTTTGAAGAAGTGCGCATTGCTGCGCTGCTGCACGATTTCACTGAAATGCTCATGTGGTGCTTTGCACCTGAAGACATGCTGAAAATCCATGCGTTGCAGCATCAGGACAAGACCTTGCGTAGCCATGCTGCACAGGAGCAGGTGCTGGGCTTTGCGCTGGAGGATTTGCAGGACGTGCTGGCGCGCGAATGGGGACTGCCAAAACTGCTGCTGACACTGATGGATGGCAACAGCGTAAACCACCCCCGCGTGCGCAACGTCATCCTTGCAGTCAATCTGGCGCGCCACTCTGCCAATGGCTGGGATGATGCCGCCCTTCCCGATGATTACAAGGCGATCGGCGAGTTTCTGAAATTGAAGCCGGATGATGTGATGGCGATGATCGGTGTCGAAGAGGGAAACCTGTGCGATCTCACTAAACCGCATTCCTAATTTTCCAATCGCGGAATTGTGGCCATCGAAGATGGGCGAAAGCCTCTTGCGCGCACCTATCGATACGCTAATTATCTGGCTGTGGCGCTTAGATAATGCTTTTCAAAAGCTTCAACTACTGCGTCAGGGCGCAAATGGGTAGAATCGAGATGCCATTGCCCATTTGATATCCCATTTCCTGAATTGGTCATGGTAAATACGTCAAGGAAGTCCATCCCTGCTTTCAGGGAATATTCCCTTAGCATACTGTTGAAAATATCCAGCAGCCCGACAAACTGCTTAAGCTCATCTCCCGCGATATTCTCCAATGACAGGTTTGTTGCGGGAACACCGCTGATGATGATCTTCTGGCTTCGTGGGGCGGCAATCTGCGAGACATATTTCAGGTAGGCGGCTGCCGTTGCATGTGCGATGCCTTCAATAGTTTTTTCCGGATGTTTTTTCCATGCCTTGATGATGCCTTCATCGGGGCGGCAGTCAATTTCGCCTATGCTCATCAAAATGGTGGCGTAATGGGGGATGGACTGGATTATCGACTGGAATTGATCCTTGTAGGGATTGCCGTCCTCATTTCCAAGGTGCCACTGCTTGCATCCTTCAATCCACCTTCCCTGACAGAGGAATGGTTTGCCTGCTTTCAGGATATGGACGTTGTGGGCAGAAAGTATGTGGCTGTCACCGATCACATAAATTGTTTCTGCGCCCTCCAGGGACTGTAAAGCAGGGCCGGCTTGCTGCCACCAGGACAATAGCATGTCGATGTATCTGCAGTAGGCTTGGGCCGCCCGAAATTTGGACCCGGTTTTTTCAAGAATCGGCCTGGCAAGCTCTATCATTCTGGCCGCCTGCGGCAGGTCGCCCTGCAGGTAGTACAGGGTTGCCAGCCTTACCGCTGAATCCAGGCCAGGCAAGCCATTGGGGTCCAATAACAGTGCCTTCTGGCAGCAGGCGATGGCTTCCTGCAACTCACTCCGGTTTTTTAGCGCGTCTCCCAGATTGTTGTATGCTTCGGCGTAATCCGGCTTGATCGCGAGTGCTTTCTGGAAACAGAGGATCGCCTCATCAAGCTTGTGCTGGTCTTTGAGCAGCCCGCCCAGGTTGTTGTACGCTTCGGCAAAATCCGGTTTAAGTGCCAGGGCTTTTTGGCAACTGGCTATAGCCGCATCAGTTTTTCCCAGCCCGTCAAGCACAACCGCGAGATTGCAGTATGCGTCAGCAAAATCGGGTTTGATGGCGAGGGCTTTTTGATAGCTGGCAACGGCTTCATCAAGCTTGCCTTGGTCTTTGAGGATATTCCCCAGATTGAAGTGCGCTTCGACAAATTTCGGCTTGATTCCGATGGCCTTGTGGTAGCAGGCAAGTGCCTCGTCGAACCGGTTCTGGTCCCTGAGAACGTTCCCCATGTTGCTGTAAGCGTCAGCATAATCCGGCTTGATCGCGATGGCATGCTGGTAGCTGGCAATGGCTTCTTCTGGTCTGCTCAATGCCTTGTAGGCTGGGCCAAGGTTGTTGTAATAAACCGGGTCGGAGGGCTTGATTTGGATGGCGCGATTGATGAGTTCGATTGCCATGTCATAATTCCCCGCCTGGTGGGCAATCACCCCCATCAGGTGCAATGCATCAGGGTTGTTTTGATCGATTCGGAGAACCTGTTGATAGAGCGCTTCCGCTTGGGGAATGCGTCCGGCCTGATGGTGCTCCAATGCGGCCTGGATATGCTTGCGAATGGCTGCTGCTTCAGCGCGCTTGCTTGCCGCAAGCGCTTCGTCACGCTGCAGGCAACACCGCTTATATTTCTTGCCGCTGCCACATGGACACGAATCGTTGCGACTGAGATTTTCCATAAGATTTCTGGAGTAACGCCTAGCTCTCCCGCCCAATCCCGTGATACTCGATGCCTTGCCCGGTTACGCTGGCTGGTTCGAACAGGTTGCGGCCATCGAAGATGACAGGCTGTTTCAAGCGTGATTTCACTGCCTCGAAATCCGGGCTCTTGAAGGCTTTCCACTCGGTGACGATGATCAGCGCATCCGCTCCCGCCAAGGCATCCAGCGGCGTATCCGCATAGCGCAGCCCGGCACGCTCGCCGTAAATGTGGCGCGTTTCGTCCATTGCCGCCGGATCATGTGCGGTGACAGTCGCACCCCTTGCCCACAGCCCTTCCATCACCACCCGGCTGGGCGCTTCGCGCATGTCGTCTGTCTTCGGCTTGAAGGCCAGGCCCCACAGTGCAAAGTGCTTGCCCTTGAGATCGTTGCCGAAGCGGGCGGTGATCTTCTGCAACAGCACGTTCTTCTGCGCATGGTTGACATCCTCTACGGCCTGCAAGATTTTCAGCGGCAGGCCGTATTCTTCGCCGGTGCGCTGCAGCGCGCGGATGTCCTTGGGGAAACAGGAACCGCCATAGCCGCAGCCGGAATACAGGAAGTGGTAGCCGATGCGCTGGTCTGAGCCGATGCCCTTGCGCACGTGCTCGATGTCGGCGCCGACCTTCTCCGCGAGATTGGCCAGTTCGTTCATGAATGAGATGCGTGTGGCGAGCATGGCATTGGCAGCATATTTGGTCAGCTCTGCCGACTTGATGTCCATCACCATCAGCCGGTCGTGGTTGCGCTGGAAGGGGGCGTACATGTCGCGCATCACCTTGATCGCGCGCTCGTCTTCCGCGCCGACCACAATGCGGTCCGGGCGGTTGAAGTCGTCGATCGCCGCGCCTTCCTTGAGGAATTCCGGGTTGGAGACCACACTGAACTCGATCTTTACGCCGCGCCTGTCCAGCTCTTCCTGTACGGCCTGCCTTACCTTGTCCGCCGTGCCTACCGGCACGGTAGACTTGTCCACGATGACCTTGTATTCCGTCATGGCGCGGCCTATGGCGCGTGCGGCGGCGATCACATATTGCAGGTCCGCCGAGCCATCCTCACCGGAAGGTGTGCCTACCGCGATCATCTGTACCATGCCGTGCGCCACGCTTTCGGCGACATCGGTGGTGAAGCGCAGGCGGCCGCTGGCAACGTTGGCTCCGATCAGCTCCTTCAGGCCGGGTTCGTAGATGGGTACGCCGCCCTGTTGCAGGATGCCAATTTTGCGGGCATCTACGTCAACACACAGCACGTTGTTGCCCAGTTCGGCCAGGCATGCGCCGGAGACCAGACCTACGTAGCCGGAACCGATTACAGTGATTTTCATGTTGCCTTAACTCCTGATTTAAGCGGCGCATTATGCCGCAGATGGATGGGTTGCGTCAGTGGCCGGGCGCACGGCGGCAAAAATCTGTTGTGCCAGATCATGAGCCAGGCAGTCAAATTCGAGATTGCCCGGCATGCCGCGCAGCCATGTGAGCTGGCGCTTGGCCAGCTGGCGTGTGGCGGCGATGCCTTTGTTCAGTAATTCCATTTCGTTGGTTTCGCCTTCGAGATGTTGCCATGCCTGGCGGTAGCCGACGCACCGCATGGAAGGAAGGTCGGGGTGCAGCGGATATTTTTTGCGGAGCGCGCGCAGTTCATCCAGCAGGCCGAGTTCAAGCATGGCCTTGAAGCGCGTGGCGATGCGGGCGTGGAGTTGCGCGCGATCGGAGGGGACGAGGGCGATGGGAATAATGCGGAAGGGCAGTTCGGCACTTTCCTGTCTGGCAAGCAGCGCAGACATAGACTGGCCGGTGATGCGGTAGATTTCCATTGCGCGCTGGATGCGCTGCGTATCGGTGGGTTTCAGGCGCGCGGCGGTTTCGGCGTCCACCAGGGCGAGCTGCCGGTGCAGATGTTCGATGCCGTGCAGCGCGATCTCGGCATCGAGCGCGGCGCGCACTTCGGGGTCGGCCTGCGGCAGATCGCTGAGGCCTTCGCGCAGTGCCTTGAAATACAGCATGGTGCCGCCGACCAGCAGTGGAATTTTGCCGCGTTGCGTGATGTCGTGCATCAGGCGCAGCGCGTCGTGGCGGAAGGCGGCTGCGGAATAGGCTTCGGTCGGGTCGAGAATATCGATGAGGTGGTGCGGCGCGCGGGCGAGGGTGGCGGCGTCCGGCTTGGCCGTGCCGATGTCCATGCTTCGGTACACAAGCGCCGAGTCCACACTGATAATTTCCACCGGCAGCTGCTGCACCAGTTCCACCGCGACGTTGGTCTTGCCGCTGGCGGTGGGGCCCATCAGGAAAATGGCAGGAGGAAAATTCGTCATGCCAGTTCCCGGTCGCGTGTTTCGCGCATGATGAGAACGGCCAGCAAACTGATGGCCGCAGCGGCGGAAATATAGCCACCCACCCATGCGAGGCCACCGTGCAGCACCAGTTTTTGCGCGATGAAAGGCGCAAGCGAGGCGCCGAGTATTCCGCCCAGATTGTAGGCTGCGCCCGCGCCAGTGTAGCGCACAGCAGTCGGGAACAGTTCTGGCAGCAATGCACCCATCGGTGCGAAGGAGGCGCCCATCAGGAACAGTTCGATGGAAAGGAACGCGGTGATCTGCCACGGCGAGCCGCTGCCCAACATCGGCGCCAGCAGGAAGCCGGACAGGAATGCCGCGCTGCCCGCGATGAGCAGCACCGGGCGGCGGCCGTAACGGTCGCCCGCCCAGGCGGAAAGCGGCGTAGCAGCAGCCATGAAGACGACCGCCACGCACAGCATGGCCAGAAATTGCGGGCGTGGAATTCCCAGCGTGGCAACGCCGTAGCTCAGCGAAAACACCGTGGAAATGTAGAACAGCGCATAGCACACGACCATGGCCAGTGCACCCAGCAGCAAGGGCGCGGCATGATGAGCCAACAGTTGCGCAAGCGGCAGCCGGGCCGGCTGCTGTGACTGCATGGCTTTGGCGAACACCGGCGTCTCCGTGAGCTTGAGCCGTACGTAAAGACCGACAATGACCAACGCCGCACTGGCAAGGAATGGGATGCGCCAGCCCCATGCGCGGAATTGTGCATCGTCCAGCAGTTGCGACAGCAACAGAAAACTGCCGGTGGCGCACAAAAAGCCGACGGGCGGCCCCAGTTGCGGGAACATGCCAAACCAGCCGCGCTTGCCGGCAGGCGCATATTCCGCAGCCAGCAAGGCTGCGCCGCCCCATTCTCCGCCAAGGCCGATCCCCTGGCCGAAGCGCAGCAGGCAGAGCAGGGCGGGCGCGGCCCAGCCGATCAGGTCATGGCCGGGGAGCACGCCGATCAGCGTGGTGGAGACGCCCATCACCAGCAGCGAAGCCACCAGCGTTGTTTTCCTGCCGATGCGGTCGCCGAAGTGGCCGAACAGCAGGGCGCCGAGTGGGCGCGCAAGGAAAGCGATGCCAAAGGTGAGAAACGCATTCAATGCCTGCGCCTCAGGATCGCTGCCGGGGAAGAAGACCGGGCCGATTACCATCGCCACGGCGAGGCCGTAGATGTAGAAATCGTAAAACTCGATGGCCGTACCGATGAAACTGGCGAAGGCAATGCGCGCGGTGGAGGGTGTCATGCGGCAGTCTATTTTCCACGCATGAACATCGCGTCTAGCTCATTTAAAGTGATTTGGAACCACGTCGGGCGGCCGTGGTTGCATTGGCCGGCGCGCTCGGTACGTTCCATCTCGCGCAGGATGCCGTTCATTTCAGGAATCGTCAGTTGCTGGTTGGCGCGCACTGCGGAATGGCAGGCCAGTGTCGCGAGCAATTCGTTGCGCCGTTCGGTCAGCGCGCGGGTGGCGCCGAACTCGCGCAGTTCGTGCAGCACGTCGCGCGCGGCCGCTTCGGCGTGTGCTTGCCTGAGCATGGACGGCATGGCACGCACTGCAAGCGTGGTGGGTGAAAGGGGGGCGATATCGAAGCCGAGCCGCGCCAGCGCTTCCTGTGCTTCTTCTGCGGTGGCAATGTCCAGCGCATCGGCGGTGAAGCTCACCGGAATCAGCAGCGGCTGGATGGGCAACTGCTGCTCATCGAGAGCGGCTTTGAGCTTCTCATACACGATGCGCTCATGCGCGGCATGCATGTCCACCACGATCAGGCCCTGTTCGTTCTGCGCAAGAATGTAGATGCCGGAGAGTTGGGCGAGGGAATAGCCCAAAGGATTGATGGTTTCTTCCTCGCATCGCGCGCCCTGATCCTCAATGCTTGATCCTGGCTGCCCGGTTTGCGCTTCCCACAGGCGGTAGGCTGCCTGCTGTTGCGCGGCGCCAAGGGGCATGTTTTGTTGCTGGAAGCGGGGAGCCGGGGCATTTCCGGTGAAACTTCTCTCAGCTGTTTGTGGAGATGCCGGAATTGCCGCACTGTTTTCCGCCAGCGGCGCGCTCAATGCCTGCTGCAAGGTATGAAACACGAACTGGTGAATAGCCTGGCTTTCCCTGAAGCGCACTTCGCTCTTGGCTGGATGCACGTTCATGTCGACCTGCTCGGGCGGCAGTTCGAGGAACAGCACGAAGGCCGGATGGCGCTGGTGATGCAGGATATCTTGGTACGCCTGGCGCAGCGCATGCGCCAGGACCTTGTCGCGCACGAAGCGGCCATTCACGAAAAAATATTGCGCATCACGCGAGGCGCGCGAGTAGGCGGGTTGCGAGGCCATGCCGTACAGGTGCAGGTTTGCGGCTTGCCGATCTACGCTGACGGCGCCTTGCGCGAATTCGTCACCGAGCAGGGCGGCAATGCGCTGTTGCAGGGTGTGCGCAGGCAACTGCCACACCATGCGGTTGTTATGCTGCAGCGAAAATGCAACGTCCGGGCGCGACAGCGCGATGCGCTTGAAGGCTTCCTCGCAGTAGGCAAATTCGGTCGCTTCGGACTTGAGGAACTTGCGCCGTGCCGGGGTATTGAAATACAACTCGCGCATTTCCACGCTGGTGCCGTGCACGTGGGCGGCAGGGGCGGCATCGCTCTGCGTGCCATCTACAGCCTGAATCTGCCAGGCATGGGCGTCTCCCGCGGTACGGCTCGTCAGCGTAACTTGTGCGACGGCTGCCATGCTGGCCAGCGCTTCGCCGCGAAATCCCATGCTGGAGACGCGCTGCAAGTCATTCAGCGAGGCTATCTTGCTGGTAGCGTGGCGCATCAGCGCGAATGCCAACTCGTTCTGTGCAATGCCGCCACCGTTGTCGCGCACGCGCAGCAGTTTTGTCCCGCCGCCTTCCAGTAGTACCGCAATCTCGGTCGCGCCTGCATCCAGGCTGTTTTCCATCAGTTCTTTAAGCGCGGAAGCAGGACGTTCGATGACCTCGCCAGCGGCGATCTGGTTGATGAGCAGGTCAGGCAGAAGCTGGATGGTGGGCATGAATGGCGATGATGAATAAGCAGCGCTGCATTATAACGGACGTGACGGATTGGTTTGCTGCGCAGTATGCAAGCGGATTTACAAGGTCTATTGATAACAAGTTGTTTTGTTAGTGTAAATCAGCGTGCCATCGTATGTCGCCCCGCTGTTGCCAAGGTCGGGGAAAGTACCCAAATTGGCGAATTGACGCATTTTTCCGCCTCTAATCATGATTTGAGCAAGGGGTAAAGTCGCTACTGTTGGTCACTTTTCCAGATTGTTTGATGGAAAAAAATCTAAGTCAGGGTTGCACGGTTTGTTTATCCAATATAAGCGCACCAACCGGGAGGAGAAATGGGAATAATTGAAATTGTGTCCAGCATGCCGAATCCGTTGGAACTCGAATACTCACAATTAAACACGCGCTTTGATCCGGAACAAGGTATCTCTTGGGTACGGATGAATCCGCAGGCAATACCCTGCTTTAACCAGGAATTGTTGAGTGAATTGCGGCAATACCATCAGTCTATCGAGGACTGTAAAGGAAAAATATGGGCTGCTGGCAATTTGCACCCAATTCGCTACACAGTTCTTGCTTCTGAAATCCCCGGCGTTTTTAATCTGGGTGGACAACTGGCATTGTTCAGAGAGTTGATCAGAAGCGGAAACCGTAAATCTTTGATGCATTACGCAACAATGTGCATTGATGCAATGGCATCCAGAATCAGACATTGCGATCTGCCGCTGACGACAATTTCCCTGGTTCAGGGTGATGCGTTGGGCGGCGGGTTCGAAGCGGCATTAACCAGCGATATCATTATCGCCGAGCGCAGCAGTAAAATGGGGTTCCCGGAAATTCTGTTCAATCTGTTTCCCGGCATGGGCGCTTACAGCTTGCTGGCCAGGAAAATCGGTTCTGCTCAGGCCGAGAAGATGATCCTCAACGGGAATATCTATAGTGCAAAATCTCTTCATGAGCTTGGGGTGGTTGATGTGCTCGTGGAAGATGGCGAAGGGGAGAGTGCGGTATACGACTACGTCAGAAGGAAAGCTCGGTATGCCAATGGGTATCTGGCCGTACAGAGGGCACGGCAGCGGTTTAACCCGGTCACATACCAGGAATTAATGGATATCACGACCATCTGGGTCGATGCAGCGTTGCAGCTCGGGGAGAAAGATCTCAAGGTCATGGATCGCTTCGTACGCTCGCAGCAGAAGCTGTTTGGGCACAATGATAACAATCAAGGACAGCCATCCAACCCAATATTGCAGGAATTAGAGGGGCCGCGCATGTATTGGGGTGGACCTGAAAGAAGGAAAGTCCCCCGGGTCCACCACGCCTGAGTTAACGATGGCGTTCATTGCTGTGCCAAGGTCTTTCGAGGTGATTCCAGATAGCTGACTAATGCAAGGCGGCTGGATTTGAAACTGTCCGCCGCCTTGTTCAATAGGCTGCTGGCAGAATCCTGAAGACCGGCATCGTCAAGCTGTAATATTTCACGGCATATCTGGAACAGCGCATCTGCACCCACATTGCCTGCACTCCCCTTCAGGGTGTGGGCAAGTTCCTTGAATGTACTGTATTCGTGGTTGAGCAGTGCTGTCCTCATGGTTTCAAGAAGGGGCTCACTCTCCGAGATAAAACCTTGTATGACGGTTCCTACAAAATCGCTTCCGCCGCCCAGTGATTCCAGGCGACGCAAGGTGTTCTCATTGAGCAACGCCGTATCGCCGACCTTTGCCGCCGAGGAGAAATTTGCAGTCTCTGGTGAATTTGCTTTCTTGTGGCCTGCGGTAAGTTGCGCAACGGTATCGAGCAATGAGATTGCATCAATGGGCTTGGTAAGAAAGGCATCGATTCCCGCTTCTTCGCACTCGCGCCGCGCTTCAGTTGTTGCGTTGGCTGTCAAAATAATGATCGGCATGCGGGGTTCATGGCCAGCCATTACGCGGTAGATTTTTGTGGCTTCCAGGCCACCCAGGTTGGGCATATACATGTCAAGAATCGCCAGGTCATATTGCTGGTTTTCCAAGTGATCCAGTGCCTGCTCACCATTTTCCACCAAATCAACCCGATGTCCGCCACGCTCCAGTATTTTTGAGATGATCTTGCGATTCGTTCCATTATCGTCGGCGACCAGAATGTCGAGCATGCGCCTTTCCTGGTTGCGGCGTTCATAGTGTTCCCTCAAAGAAATGACATCGGCTGCCGGTCGTGTCGCCATGACTCCGTGGAGCGCATTGAACAGCAGCGTCTTGTCCACCGGAGTTTGCAGTAGACAGGAGTACCCCATTTCGAGCAGTTCTTCTTTGGTGTTTTTTTGAAGGTCAGGGTCAATCAGGATCAGCGAGACATTATTTTGAGAAAATTCCTTCCATACATGGGTGGCAAATTCCTTTGCATCCACACCTATCGTCTGCGGGGTGCACAGAACGGTAAGGGCATGTTGCTGAGTAGATTGCATTTGGACAAGACGCGAAAAAAATTGGGCCAATGATGTGGCATGCTCGAACCCGATCCCCCATCCGGCCAGATGATAAGCGAGGGTGATTCTTTCTGCGGAATCTATGCCTATCCCCATCACTTGCATCTGTTCAAGCGCAGGCATGGCGTCAGCAATATGGCTTTCAGGCTGTATTTCAAATGGAAGCTCAAACCAGAAGACACTTCCGATGCCCACTCCGCTGTATAAGCCCATCCGGCCGCCCATAAATTCGACGAGCTGTTTGGAAATGGTGGTGCCCAGGCCTGTTCCGCCATATTTGCTCGAAATGGATGCGTTTGCCTGTGCAAAGCTTTCAAAAATTGCCTGCTGCGATTCGGGCGCAATGCCGATGCCGGTGTCGATGACTTCAAACTTGAGGAGTGTGTTTGTCTTGCCTTGGTTGAGTGTGCTCACGCGCAATTCCACCATGCCTTTGTCGGTGAACTTGATTGCATTACCGACCAGATTGATGACGATTTGCCGCAGGTGCAAAGCATCCCCACACAGCTGGAAACAGGTTTCAGGCGAAAAATGGGCAACCAGGCGCAGCCCCTTTTTTTCTGCTTGCGGTGAAAACATATCCACCGTGCTGTTGATCAGGCTGTGCAAATCGAAATCCACCGTTTCGGCAACGAGCTTTCCACTTTCTATTTTAGAAAGGTCCAGCACATTCTCGATGAGTTTGAGCAGCATCTGTCCTGAGTTTCTCAACGTATGGATCAGATCTTGTTGTTCTTTATTTAATGGGGTTTCAAGAATCAAGTCGCTTGCCCCGATTACGCCGTTTAATGGGGTGCGCATTTCGTGGCTCATGTTGGCAAGAAACTGACTTTTTGCCTTGTTGGCCTCTTCAGCATGTATGACCGCCTGATTCAGGCGTTCCAATAACCTATATATGTAAAGGGGGATCAGCACCAGGGTGAGCATCAATCCTATTGCCTGGGTAGTATGTGCCGACCAGTAATCATTTAGCAGGATTACCCCACTGAATCCAAGCACGCTTAATATTTGCGATCGGATGAGCGACTGGGTGCCATATCGAATGCCGTTTCCTACAATGACCCAAAGGTAAATACCAAAGAGGAGCGTACCCGTTTCCCCGGTTATGATCATGACCGATGTAACTGCACCCAGGTCGGCGACCATCGCCAGCAATAGTCTATTTTTGGAAGGTTGATTGTTGCGGAAAATAGCATGTGCCAACAGGGCAGAAAAAGCCAAAAACCCGCTGGAAAAGATGAGGGCGGACTTATGAGCCTGATGGTTTAAGTCTGTATAAAAGGTACTCAGAAAGTAAACGAGAATTATCAGTGCAAAGGCAACTCGGAGCAAAGCCTGCTCTTGCTCGCTGTTAATTTTTTGGAACTGCTGAGATAGAGACCCTAATTTTTGAAACATGGCGGACCTTTATCTGGATTGCGGATTGGGCGGGTCAAGAAGCTGCAGTTGTATGAGAGCCGCCTGGCTACGCTGGGAAATAAATGCATCGACACACTCGGGGTCGAAATGAGCGCCTTTATTTGCGGTCAGGAATAGCTCTGCATCTTCGTTTGACCAGGCTTTCTTGTAGGGGCGAGTCGAGGTGAGTGCATCATAGACATCGGCAACGGCGACGATGCGCGCCTCCAATGGGATCGTCTTCCCCTTTAATCCGCCCGGATAGCCGCTGCCATCAAATTTTTCATGATGCCTCAACGCGATTTCCGCGCCCAGACTCAGGTACTTTGAGGGGCTGGGCCTATGTTGAAGAATCCGGAAGCCTATCGTGGCGTGATTTTTCATGATGGCAAATTCTTCTGCGGTCAGCCTCGATTGCTTGAGGAGAATGTGGTCGGGAATGCCGATTTTGCCGATGTCATGCATGGGGGCCGCAGTCTCGATCAGGTCGCATCTCTCCTGTGGCAGCCCGAGCGTTTCTGCGATCAGGCGCGAATATCTGGCCATGCGAAAAATATGGTTTCCGGTATCCGCATCGCGGTGCTCCCCTGCTTTTGCCAGCGTCAGCAGAGTTTCCTTTTCTCTTTCTGTGATCTGCTCTGTTGCATTGGCAACCTCTTTTTGCAGAGATAGCGACCGGCCCAGAATGATTTTCTGCTGCATGCGCAGCGTAATCATGTTGCGGCATCGTGCCCTGCATTCGTAAGGATCGATGGGTTTATTGATGAAATCGGATGCGCCCGCATCCAGCACCTTGTACCGGATATTGCGCTCTTCCATGGATGTGATGACGACTATGGGCACCCCATCGAGAAATGATATGTTCCGAATTTGCTGGACGACTTCCAGGCCGGTCATGCCGCTCATCATGTAGTCAACCAGGATCAGGTCCGGGTGATTCATCCTGATCCATGCCATCGCCTCTATGGGGCTGGCAAAGGACCTTACGATGATGTTTTCCTGGATACTCCGTACGACCCTGTCCAGTATGGTTCTGCTGGTGAACTCATCATCGATGACCACAACGGTCGGTACGGCATCCCCCAAATTTTGCTCAATGACTTCAAATGTCATTACAAATTTCCCTTGTGCACAATACAGAGCATCGGTACATGAATGGCCGTATTTTCAGGAACAAATTCTTTTTTTACGGAGGAGACACGTATAGCTTTTTATAAAGTCAGGTTAATCCCGGGTAATCCATTAGGAGAAATTTGAATTATTATTTTTGGAGTGGAGTGGTTACGCGCACAGATGATCATCTGTGTCGTAGACACACCACCATAGTTACCCTTATGGCCGGTAACTTTGCGCCCTTGCCTTGTTAGCAGGTTTGCCAAGTTCATGCAGGTTATGGAGGGCGCTGAATAGGGTCAATGCTTATGGGACGAGTGGTCTGATTCGCCGGATGAGCGGTAAATCAGATAAATGGAGGGGGTCAAGAATTGGGCTCATCCCGCGTTTTCCTTCAATTTTTGTCAAATCAAGTGGCACGATTCCTTGGGTGAAACGAGCAGAGGAAGAAAGTTTCCGCGATGGCGGGGCGGCATGATCAGCGATGTAGTTGTCCAAAAAATTTTGCGGCCTCAGGGCGCATCCCTGTTTTCCAGTCTGGCGCCAGCTTGCACCCCGCCAGATTCATGTCTGGAGCCAATCTGTAGCCTGATTTCATCTTGCCGGCGAGGCGGTGCGACAATATGTCGCACCTCATTAGTGCAAATCATCCCTGATAATCGCATGCTTTTTAAAATAATTATTCATCATTCAGGGGGAGAGGAATGAAGACACGCAGCAATGTTCTGGGATGCTTTACATTGAGTCTGTTAACGGCAGCTTTAAGCCAGGCAGCATACGCGGCGGAAGATGCGCAGGTGATGGAAGAGGTGGTGGTGAGCGGATCGCGCGCTGCTACAAAGTTGTCAGAAACGCCGGTGGCAATCGGTGTTGTGAATAACAAGACGCTGAAGCGCGACAAGCCGAAAACTATGGGCGAGGTAATTAATCGCATTGCCGGGGTAAGCTGGAACGATCTCGGCAACGAGCAGCACAGCATGGGTATTCGCCAGCCGAACAATACCAATGCAGTGTATCAATATCTGGAGGATGGCATCCCCATTCGTCCGTTGGGTGTATTCAACCATAATTCGTTGAATGAAATGAATCTGGCAGGGACTGAAAGCGTGGAAGTGGTAAAGGGCGCAGCATCATCCTTGTATGGTAGTAACGCGGTGGGTGGTGCGGTGAATTTTATGACTGCGCGACCTTCGCTTATGCCATATGCCAATGTTGGCCTGCGGCATGACGATACAGCAGGTTTTAGCCGCCTTGATACCGGGGCCAGCAATTCCTGGGGAAATTTCGGCATGCGTTTTTCTCATTACAGTTCGCGCCGAGATTCTAACAATTGGCAGAATTACAGCGGAGGCGACAAAGATTCTTTCACGTTGCGCGGCGATTATGCCTTGAGCGCCTCGTCACTCGGTTATGCGACGTTGACGCACAATAATCTCGATAGCGAAATGACAGGCAGTATATTTGAAAATGATTACCAAACTCGCCCGGGTTTTAGCTACAACTCATTCACATATCGCAAGGATAAAACGACTCGGGTGAATATCGCTTGGGAAGGGGAAACCACTCACAATGGTCAAACCACTGCTACTGTCTTTTCACGCAAGAATGACCATGGACAGATACCGAGCTACACCATCACCGGTTGTGCCGGGGCAGCCTGCAAAGGTACGATCAACAATAACCATGTCAGTTCGTTAGGCTTTGATGTGAAGCACCAGCAAGATTTTGACTGGATGCGTTCGCGCCTGATCGCAGGGGCATATTTCGACCAAACTTCCAATCCGTATGTCAGTGACAATCTGAGTATCGTAAGGGACGTAGCGTCTGGCAGATACATCAGCTATACCATTTCGAGCGCAGCAGTACCGACTGGGGTACGCAATTATGAGACTGATATCAAAAATACGGCGTTGTTTGCTCAGTGGGAATTGTCACCGATGGAGAAAGTGCGCGTGGTCGTCGGCGGGCGCTCTGACACAATCGATTACGACTATAAAAACAATCTGACCCCGGGTGCAAATTATGGTGCGGCTTCTGAATCACGCAGCTTCTCGCACTTTAGTCCCAAGGTGGGCGCTACATATGCAATGAGCAATAATAGCAGTATATATGCCAATGTCAGTGAGGGTTTTACCCCGCCTGAAGTAAGTGCCTTATATGGCAAGTCTGCCGTGCCGAATCTTATGCCATCCACTTACAACAACTACGAGATCGGGTTGCGCATGGCATTCCTCGATGGCGCGCTCAAGCTGGATTCTGCGTTGTATCGTCTGGATGGGCGCGACACAATTGTCAGTTACACTATTGCACCGGGTAACAGTGAAAACCGCAATGCCGGGCGTACACGCAGCGCCGGCCTGGAATTAGGATTAGGCTGGGAAAGTGGTGCGTTTGATGCGCGTTTGGGTACCACCATATCGAGCCACCGTTTTGTGCAATATAGGGCATCCGGGGCGCTTGATTATAGCGGCAAGGAAATGCCGCAAGCACCCAGCAATATTACCACCGCGGAAGTTGGCTACAAGCCGGTGCAAGGTGCGCGGGTGGCGCTGGAAGTGGTCAATCAAGGAGAATATTGGATGAATAACGCGAATACCGTGCGCTACCCCGGTCATGCCTTGTTTAATCTGCGCGGCAATTATCAGTTCACAGGTGGTTGGGAAGCTTGGCTGCAAGGTCGCAATCTGGGCGATAAGCATTATTCCGATTCTGCGTCGAGTTCCTATTCCGGCTCGGGTGCATATACGCCCAACACACAGAATCAGTACACCGTGGGTGCGCCTCGCAGTTTTATGGTTGGGCTAACCTACACCTTCGCGGGCAAATAGTAATGGCGGTGGCAGCCTTTCGGCTGCCGCCTGTCTGACTTTTCTCAACCTGCCCGGAATGGTTACTTGTTTCATTAATCGAATGGTTGGTGATTACATAAGATGCACTTGGCTGGTACATACTTGTTAGACCTGAAGGAAGTGGCAAAATGAAAAAAATATCGCTCGCCCTGTTTCTTGCCGCAATCAGTTTTGGGCCGGCTCAGGCTGCATCGCAGCCTGCCTCGGCAAAATCTCAGGACATGGCAAAGAGATGGCAAGCGTCCCTTGCCCGAATACCACTTGCAGTTACCGCCACGTTTGATGCGAATGGCAGACTGTGGCTGGCATCAGTGAAAGACGGACGTGTCATGGTGAGCCATTCTGATGACCAAGGCAAAACTCTTAGCACGCCGGTTGCGGTTAATCCGGAATTCGAATTCATTGCCGCAGACGGTGAGAACCGCCCGAAAATATTGGTAGCTGGCAATGGCAATATTTATGTTTCCTACACGCAGAGCCTGGAGACGCCTTTTGCTGGCAATGTTCGCTTCAGCCGCTCGGTGGACGGGGGGAAGAGCTTTTCGGTGCCGTTCACTGTAAATGACAATCTTGAGCTCTTTACCCACCGCTTCGATTCCATGGGGATTAATGAGCGCGGTCAGATATACATTGCCTGGCTGGACAAGCGCGATGCTTCAGACGCGAATAAGAGAGGCGAGAAATACAGCGGCATTACGGTTTATTACGCTATTTCTGATGATGAAGGTAAGAGCTTCCATGCCGACATCAAGGCTGCCGATCATTCCTGCGAATGCTGCCGCGTGGCGATGGCGATAGACACAGACGGCACACCAGTAATTGCCTGGCGGAGTATTTTTGGCAAGAATGTCCGCGACCACGCCATGCTGCGGCTGGACGGCAAATCGCAGCCTATCCGCCTGAGCCATGACAACTGGGAAATCGATGCTTGTCCGCACCACGGCCCGGCAGCTTCCATTGGCAGCGATGGTGTTTACCATTTTGTCTGGTTCGACAACGCACCTGAGCGGAAAGGCCTGTTCTACGCACATTCTTCAGATCAGGGAAAGAGTTTTTCCACACCGTTGAACTTCGGGAATTTCAAGGCACAATCCTCCCACCCGCATGTATTAAGTCTGGGCAAGCGCGTTTATATCGCCTGGAAGGAATTTGATGGCGAGGCCACCAGCATCTTCCTGATACATTCCGGCGACGGAGGCAAGCAATGGTCTGCGTCCACCAAAATTGCATCCACTAACGACACATCGGATCATCCGTTTCTGATCGGCGATGGCAAGAATGCCTATCTCTCCTGGAATGCCGCTAAAGAGGGCTTCCGCCTGATTGCGTTGCCGGACGGTGCGCAGTGAGATCAGTATGAAATGGATTATTTCCCTGTTGTTGTGTTTAAGTGCAGCTTGCGCTTCTGCCGCACAGGAGACTAAACACTTCGTGCGGGGCAGCTATCAGGAAATTGTCTCCGCGCGCGCGGGCAAGCCTTTCATCATCGGATTCTGGTCGCTCACCTGCACGAATTGCATTGACGATCTGGCAATGTTCGGCAAGCTGGCGAAAAAATACCGCGACCTGGATTTGGTGCTGGTCGCCACCGATACGCCGGAGCAAAAGCGGGAGCTTGCGCACACCTTGCAACGCTATCGCCTAGAGCGCACAGAATCGTGGGTGTTTGCCGACGGCTTTGTAGAGCGCCTGCGCTACGAAGTGGATCCCCAATGGTACGGAGAATTGCCGCGCACCTATTTTTATGATGCGCGAGGAAATGCAGTCGCAGTGAGCGGCAAGCTTGAACGTGTACAGATCGAGCGTTGGCTGCGCGAGAACAAGAAGCCCAAGTAATGGCAATGGGTAATGACGGTGCTGCTGTTGATCGCCGTTCGGCTTCCAGCCATCCCCCAACTCTCGCCTATGATCTTTCAAGGGCGTCAGTTCAGAACGCCGATAAATCTCATCGCGTAAGGCGCAGCAGCATTTGATGCTGCGGAAAATTGTAGTTCCGGCATAACATCCGGCGCAGCCGGATGATTAGCCTCCACTGCAAAATGCCGCACCTCGGGTGCGACATTTTCGGCTACGACATAACATTTCGCTACGCTCAATATAAGCCTTCGCCGCAATTTGTCGCAGTGCATTTCCGCACTGCGACAAATTGTCGCGCGACATCATGTCACATTCCCAAATCATTTCGCCGGCTATAAAGTTCGTTTGGCCATGCGAGCAGAAGCGAGCATACGCGATGCCGATGCTCAGCTCTGTTGGCAGCTTGGCCGCACAACAAACTAAACCTGAGAAAGGAGCCTGTCATGATAAACGTAACGGTACGCAAGCAAGCTGGGGCAGCCATCGTGACCATCCCGGCAGAGGTACTTGAAAAGCTGCGCATTACGGTAGGCAGCAAACTTGAATTTAATGTGTCGGATGGTGTTGTGACAGTGCGCCCCTCTGTAAAAAGGAAAGGCTACCCATTGCTGGAATTGTTGCAAGGCCAGGTTGGCGTGACGTGCTGATCGGCAGCTGATTTGTCTGCTGCTGTTGCAGTCGTCAATTTCATGAATTCAAACTTAAATGAACAGACATCGCTGTTTCTGGTGGATGACGATGCCATCTTTTGTAAGGTGCTGTGCAGGGCACTGGAGAAGCGTGGTTTCGCGGTAACAGTTGCGCACAGCGTGGAAGATGCCATGCCGTTGGCAAAAAACAACCCGCCGGAGTACGCAGTAATAGACTTGAAAATGAATGGCGCATCCGGCCTGGTGCTGGTTGAAACTTTGCACGAACTTGACCCGGCTACGCGCATCGTAGTGTTGACCGGATATGCCAGCATCGCCACCGCAGTGGAAGCCATCAAGCTGGGTGCCACCCAATATCTTTCCAAACCGGCGAATGCCGATGAAATCGTGGCTGCATTTGGTCACGTTGCCAGCCCCGACGTACCCCTCAACGCTCAGCTCCAGACGGTGGAACGACTGGAGTGGGAGCACATCCAGCGTGTCTTGCAGGAATATCAGGGCAACATCTCTGCAACAGCACGCGC
>JAUQWW010000064.1 GCA_030834965.1 Gallionellaceae bacterium
GCCCGGATCCTGCAACAGCGGGTTCAGGTCTCGCCCGTCAGCGGCAGCGGGCAGCAGCCGGTCGAAAGGGTTGGAGGTAAACAGCATGAACAGCAGGAAACCGACAGAAACCAGCCCCATGATACCAACCACGCGTGCCACCATTTCTTCCGGCAAATGCTTGCTGAACTGCGCGACTGCAAGCGTCCACATGGTCAGGATGAATGCCCACAGCAGCAGCGAGCCTTCGTGCCCGCCCCAGATTGCGGCAAAGCGATAGTGCTCGGGCAATTGCGAATTGGAATGCTGTGCCACATACAGCACAGAAAAATCGTTGGTCAGGAAAGCCTGCGCCAGGCAGCAAAAGGCAAGCGCGACAAATACGAATTGACCCGCTGCGACAGGCCGTGACAGCCCCATCAGCACGTTATTGCCGCGTGCCGCGCCGTAGATGGGCAGCACACCTTGAACAGCTGCCAGCAACAACGCAACGATTAATGCAAAGTGACCAATCTCTGGAATCATGCTGTTCCTCCGGTTATTTGTTGCCGGCGGCCGCAGGAGCAGCCATAGGCAATGCGGCGTTCACTCCAGACTGCGCCTTGGCAGCCTTCTCCAATGCATCGGCAGCTTCCGGCGGCATGTAGTTCTCATCATGCTTGGCCAGCACTTCGTCGGCTTGGAACTGTCCGCCTTCCAGCTTGCCATGCACCACCACGCCCTTGCCTTCCTTGAACAGGTCGGGGAGGATACCTTTGTATGCCACCGGCATGCTGTGGACGTTATCGGTTACAGTGAAGTGTACGGTCAAACCGTCATTCTGGCGCTTTACGCTGCCCTCCCCCACCAGACCGCCTATACGGAAGTTGCGGCCTTGCGGCGCTTCCTTGTTATGGACCTGAGTCGGAGTGAAATACAGGCTGACATTATTTTTCAGCGCATACAGCACCAATCCCACGGCAGCACCCAAGGCAACGAGTGCAATGATGATGAATACAAATTTTTTCTGACGCGGTTTCATACTACTCCTCTTCTCCTGCATCGCGCAGCAAGCGCAGCTGCTGCAATGCAATCGCTCTTCTGTGGCGCACCAGCGCAATTTCAACGATAAATATCAGTAGTGCCACTCCGAACGAGCCCCATACATAGAGTCCATAGCCTTTCATGGCAAAAAACTCACCCCAGTTCATTATTTTGCCTCCGACAGTTCGAGCACCCACTGAGCATTACGTTCGCGCTCAAGAATAATGCTGCGCACACGTGTCAGTGTTACGGCAATCGCGTACAGCCAGCACGCCAGCAACATCGTGTACATACCTTGCTGCATCGCCACGTGCATGCTGGTACCGGTAAATTTGATGGTTGAACCTTGGTGCAAGGTATTCCACCACTTCACTGAAAAATAAATGATGGGCACATTGACCGAACCCACGATGGCAAGCAGCGCCGCAGCACGATCAGCCCGGCGCGGGTCATCAATCGAGGCATGCAAGGCGATGAAGCCCAGATACAGGAACAGCAGGATAAGCTCGGAAGTCAGGCGCGCGTCCCATACCCACCATGCGCCCCACATCGGCTTGCCCCACAATGCGCCGGTCCACAACGATAAAAAGGCAAACAGTGCACCGGTGGGTGCCAGCGCAGAAGCCATCATGGACGACAAGCGTGTATTAAAAATCAGCCCCAGCGCAGCATAGCCTGCCATGATCAGGTAGATGAACATGGACAGGATGGAAGCAGGGACATGAATAAACATGATGCGGTATGCCTCGCTCTGTTGTGCATCCATTGGCGCCACAAAGAAGCTGATATACAAGCCCACTGCAAACAGAACTGCGGACAACCATGCGAACCATGGCACCATCTTGCCAGCCAGACCATAAAAAGTGCTGGGTGCGGAATATTTAAACCAGTTTATAGCCAAACTTTACTCCATCGAAATACGTAGTGCCTGGGCGGTAACCCAAGGTGTAAACACCATTGCCAAGACCAGCAGTGCCCCCAGCAACGACAGTTGCGACGCCACGCTCATACCGGTTGAAACAGCCTCTACCGCACCCGCCCCAAAAATCAGCACCGGAATGCACAACGGCAGCACCAGTAATGACACCAGCACCCCGCCGCCGCGCAAACCCAGCGTCAGCGCTGCACCGACCGCACCTATCATGCTGAGTATCGGCGTGCCCAGCAACAGGCCGGCAATCAATACCCACAATGCCTGTGCCGACATATCAAACTGCAAACCCAGCACCGGTGCCATCAACACCAGCGGCAAGCCTGACACCATCCAGTGTGCCAGTATCTTGCCCAGCACCAGAACCGACAGGGATTGCGGGGCCAGCATCATCTGTTCCAGGGTGCCGTCCAGATAATCTGCCGAAAACAAGCGCCCCAGTGACAGCATGGACGCGAGCAGCGCTGCCACCCACACCACTCCGGGTGCCATCTTGCGCAGCATATCAAGCTCCGGCCCTACACCCAGCGGAAACAAGCTCACCACCATGACGAAAAATATCAGCGTAGTCAGCACATCGGCTCGGCGGCGCATGGCCAGCACCATATCACGACGAATCACCAAGCTTAACAAACCAAACAGCGACAGCCCATTCTTGTTGCCAGAAATCAGGCTTACAGACATCGGGCTCATGACAGGGACAGCACTCGTGTTGTCACACCAGACACTTGCAGCGGCTGGTGTGTAGTGTAGATTACCATGCCGTTATTCGCCAAATGCTCGCCTATCAATTCCTGCATCAACCCAACTGCACCGACATCCAATGCTGTAAGCGGCTCGTCCAATATCCACAAGGGAAAATGACCAAGCAGCAGTCTAGCCAGTGCCACACGCCGACGCTGCCCTTGGGACAACACTTTTACTGGTAAAGTTTCACGTCCGCGCAATCCCATGCGGCGCAACGCCGCAACAACTTGCCTGTCATCTACCGCGCAGCCCGCAAGCCCGACACTGATGCGCAAATTCTCCAGTGCATTTAATTCATCCTTGATGGCGTTCAAATGACCGAGATAAATAATCTCGGCAAAATATTCGTCATCCAGATTGCGGATATTCTCCCCGCGCCAACGAATCTCGCCCGCTACAGGCATCATGAAACCGCACAAAGTGCGCAACAGCGTGGTCTTGCCGCTTCCGTTTGCGCCCTGCACCTGCAGCAGTTCCCCAGCAGACAAAGAAAAACTTAAATCGGAAAACAGCTGATGATCCCCGCGGGCACAGGCAAGTTTGCTAATTTCCAGCATTGCGAGGTTCCAGCATTACGTAGTCGGTTCCGGTAAAATCAAACAGCCGCAAATTATATACGATTGCATCAGCGCAGTGCGCAGTATTGGATTGTAGGGTTATAATCCGCACGTTCTAAATAATCTTAACTAAGGGACATTATGGGATTTCTGGCTAACAAACGCATCCTGATCACTGGCATGATCAGTAACCGCTCCATTGCTTACGGCGCCGCCCAAGCCATGCATCGGGAAGGCGCGGAACTGGCCTTTACCTATCAGGGCGAACGCATACGCGACCGGGTAAGCGAACTGGCCCAGGAATTTGGCAGTGAGTTGGTATTCCCCTGCGATGTAGCCAGCGATGCGGAAATTGAACAGTTATTTGTCAGCCTCGGCAAACACTGGGACAAATTTGACGGTTTTGTGCACTCCATCGCCTTTGCCCCCCGCGAAGCACTATCAGGAGAATTTTTAGAAGGCCTCACCCGCGAGGCGTTCCATATCGCGCATGACATCAGCGCTTACAGTTTCCCGGCAATGGCCAAGGCTGCGTTGCCGATGCTGGAAGGACGCAACGCCGCGCTACTGACCCTGAGCTATCTCGGCGCAGTGCGCACCATGCCGCATTACAACGTGATGGGCATGGCCAAGGCCAGCCTCGAAGCCAGCGTGCGCTATCTGGCCATGAACCTCGGCCACAAGGGCATCCGTGTCAATGGCATTTCCGCCGGACCGATCCGGACTCTCGCTGCGGCGGGTATTGGCGACTTCAGCAAACTGCTGGGCTATAACGCCAAGCATGCACCGCTTAAGCGCAATGTCACTATTGAGGAAGTGGGCAATGCTGTCGCATTTCTATGCAGCGACTTGGCGAGTGGTATCACCGGAGAAATTACCTACGTAGACGGTGGCTTCAACACCACTGCACTAGGTACCACCGAGCCCTAGCCACTACAGCCTCTTGGAAATTAGAACGCCACCTTAAAGGTGGCGTTTTCGTTTGTATTTAATGCCTGGCGCTTATTACTTTTTATCCTCTGCAGCAAATGCCTTTATATTGATGTCGGCATGCTTCTTGGCATCTGCCAGATAAGCCTGAAACAATTCGCTGCCGACCAGCTGGCGTAGTTGCTGCATATAACGTGCGCGCTTGTCTTCGTCAATCGCATCAGTCTCCTTGACCGCATCCACACGCACCAATGTATAGCCGACCTGCCCATCGCTCGCTCCGACATAGGCAGGCAGACTGTCCGTTTTCAGCTGGAACACTTTCCGAACCAGCTCGTTGTCCAGTCCTTCATGCTGCCCACGCGAAATTGTCCGCACGGGTTTCCATTCCACGCTTGGTTTTTCTCCTTTCTGCAACTGCGCCAATACAGACTGGCCCTGTTTGAGCGCCAATTCCAGCGCCTGCTGTTGCAGCAACTTCTGACGAATGGAATCACTCACCTCAGCCATGGGGCGCGTACTGGCCGGCTTGTATTCCAGCACCCGCGCAGCAAGCAGGGTATTGGGCGCAATCTCGACAGCGGCGCTGTTGCGCTTATTCTTTACCACATCCTCGGCAAACACGGCCTGCAATGCTTTATCCGTCCAGGGCGTGGCTCCAGCCTGCCCTTTGATCAACCACGCACTTTGCTGCACCGGCATTTTCACCAGCTCTGCTGCTGGCTTGAGGGTATCGCTCTGTTCATACACCATGTTGCTGAATTTCTCTGCCAGTTCAGCAAATTTATCATTCGCCTTTTGCAGCATCAACTTCTGAGCGATGATGCTCTTGGCCTCGTCCAGTGCCTGTATTTTCGCAGGCTTCACCGCCACCAGCCTGATGATATGGAAACCGAATTCGGATTGCACCAAATCGCTTATTTCGCCCGGCTTGAGCTGGAACACAGATTCATCAAACGCCTTGACCATCATGCCCCGACCAAACATACCCAGGTCGCCGCCATTGGTAGCAGAACCCGGATCCTGCGAATATTGCTTGGCCAGTTCAGCGAATTTGGCCGGTGCCTGCCTGACCTGCTGCAACACCTGCTCCGCCTTGGCCTTGGCGGCCTGCTTGTCCGCGTCGGACGCCTGTGCCGCCACCGAAATCAGGATGTGTGCTGCCTGCCGTTGCTCTTGTGTGCCGAACTCTGACTGGTGCTCCTCGTAATATTTCTTGATTTCATCGTCGCTTGCAGTCACCTGCGCTTGCAGCTCTTCGGCGGAGAATGTTACATACTCCACGCGCATCTGCTCAGGAGTCTGGAACTCCTTCTGATTTTTTTCGTAATAACTCTTGATCGCAGGTTCATCCACTGCCGCCTGCTTAAGAAATGGAGCAACCGGGATCTGTGTCACACTGATGACACGCTGCTGCTCATTCAGGCGAATCAGGTTATCCGTCGCCGTTTTTGAAGCATAGCCGTTCTGGGTGTAAGCATCGGCCAGTTGGCGCAAACCCAACTCCTGTTTCAGGCGCGCCTCAAATATAAGCGGCGTCATGTTCTGGGTGCGCAGAGCCGTTTCATAAGTCTGTTTGTCGAATTTTCCATCTTTCTGAAAAGCCTCAATACCCGCGATTACCTGTGCCAGTTGCTCGTCGCTTACCGCCAATCCAACAGCGCGCGCTTGTGACGTCAACAAATGTTGACCGACCAGGTTTTCCAGAATCGAATGTTTGATTTCAGGCTTGTCCAGCACTGCCGGGTCAAATTGTTCGCCCATCGATTCGCGCAGCCTGTCCTGCTGCTGGCGCAAAGCGTTATCAAATTCCTGCTGGCGGATTTTTTCACCATCCACTGTAGCCAGCGATTCACCTCCACTCCCGCTCTTGTTATATGAGTCCACGCCCCAAAATGCGAACGGAAGAATGATGAGCAGCAACACGAATTGCACTAACCGTTTTTTCTCACGCACAAAGTCGAACATAGCGGCCTACCCGATGAAATTTTATAAACAACATGAAAAAAGGCGAACTTGCGTTCGCCTTAATCTGGCGGAGTGGACGGGACTCGAACCCGCGACCCCCGGCGTGACAGGCCGGTATTCTAACCAACTGAACTACCACTCCAATAACCTCAACGGGGCGCATCATACGTGACCAGCTCTGTTGTGACAAGCCCCAGCCGCTTCCAAAATGAAATTAATTGAAGCAGGTATCCAACTTCGTTTGAGCTCCTGCCTATTTGCTGATCGCCGGCCCGGTTGCGCCGTCGATCCCGAGCGATTTCAGCATCGTCAATTCAGTTTCGTTTCGCACGCCTACGGCAACGACGATAACACCAACGGCATGGGCCATGCTGCAAAAGCGATTCAGAAACTCCTGATTGCCCGCATTTTCCTCAATACCGCGAACCAGACCAGGATGTATCTTGACGTAATCTAGCCCGAGTTCGATCAGCCTTTGGCTCTCCGACAGCCGCTGCCCGAATTGCTCAATGCCGACATGACAGCCAAATTCCTTGAGCACCAGGCAAATGTCCTTGAACGCATCAAAATGCTTGAAAGCGCCATATTCGCTTACTTCAAACCACAAGCGCGAGCAATTCTCCTTGTTGTTGTGCAACAGTCTCAAGAGATCGGTGCGGAATGTCCAGTTATCGATGGTTTCCGCTGAAAGATTCACCGCCACATCGTCCGCAATGGTGGACAAATGCCGGATAGCCAGACGGGTCACTTCCAGATCGATCAGTGCAGCCAAATTGACATGCGCTGCTATCGGCATAAAATCAGCGGCCATCATCACGTGCTTGCCCGGTTCGAGTTGCAGACGAGCCATCCCTTCCTGGTGCAGCATCACACCTTCCTGTCTGATAACAGGGTAAAACTCCAGCGCCACCTTACCCGCATTCACGGCCTCCGTTAACAGTGTGCGCCACCGCTCGCCCGGAATGACATTCAGCTGCGTTTCGCTCCCGATCGCGTGACGGGCATTGGCACCTTTCCCCTCAGCCAGCGCAAGAGCATAGTCAACCCGGGAAAGAGTATCGGCAAAGCTGCGGCCACGCTCAAAACAAACCGCACCCAAGTGATAAATATCGGTCAGCCCATGCCATTTCGTCACCAACTGCTCACCAAATATCTTCTCCAGCCGCTGAGACACCTCATGGGGGTCACTCTCGCCCGGCAGAATCACAGCGATATCACCTGCCTTAATCCTTCCTGACAAAGCTCCCTCATGCTGCCTGGAAAAATCCGTAAAAATCTGTCCAATCTCCTTGAGCAGCTTATCCGTGCCGACACGCCCAAATGCATCGTTCACCATATTCAGGTCAGGCAAACGCATCACTACCAGGACACCGTTCCGGGCCGACTCCTGTCCCCCGAGCTGCTCGTTGAAATATGCCATGAAATAATCACGATTCGGCAGCCCGGTCAGCTGATCGTAATTCACGCGACGCAGCAACTCCTCAAGGCGCGCCGCTGCCTCGCTGTACATCTGCCTTAATCTCTCCACCATGCCGTTCATTGCACGGGCAAGAGCGCGCAGTTCCGGCGTCTGGGGTTCGGCAATTGTAATAAAACGCCGTTCGCCGATTGCGCCGGCCTGATTGACCACATCGTTGAGCGAACGACCGATGGCGCGCAGTGCCAACATTCCGAGAAGGCCCACACTGCCCCCACCCAGACAAAACCAGAGCAGCAGCTTACCCGCTTGCTCCCATAAAACCTGATAGGCAAACTGAGTATGGCTTATCACCGTCACGGTCCCATACTGTTTCCAGCCATCGCTGATTTGTGCCAGCCCAGGCTTGGACTTGATCGGAAACGATTTGACGAACCACGATGGCACATTCGCTTCCGCTTTGTCTTGGATGCGCTGGGAAATCACTTTACCAAATGGATCGGCCACTGAGATCATCTGGTAATAACCCGTATCGAACAAGGCCGTCACTTGCAGCTCGATCGTTACCGGGTCCTTTTCCTGCTGGGTCATGGAGAGCGCCAGCGAGTTGGCGACGTCGCCATTCTTACGCTCGAGCTGCTGTGTAAGATACCCCTGAGCCGACCAGATACTGACAAGCAGACTCCCCGCAAAAGCGATGACAGTAGATACAATAACTGCCAGCCATAACTGACGCATCAATGACATATACACCTCATTTCATTCAAAACCTTCACCCTTCATTTTCTCGACCAGGTCAGTCCACTTCGACAGGCGGCTCCCGCCCCCCGGCTGAGGTGTGCTGCCCCCCGCCGCCCAGACACCTTCCGAGTTGAAACTGAAAATCGGAACAAGATCAGCACGCCGTGATGAGGGACGGATTTCGCTGACCAGATTGTCTAGCACCAGCGGTTCTGCATCCGGCGTGGAATAGTAGGTCAGCACCATGTGCGCCTGGGTGACGTTGCTATCCGCCCCGCCAATCCGCGCCTTGACATAGGTGATCCGCAATTTGGATATCGGTACGCCCGAAAATTTCAGTGAAAAATACTTGGCAATGGCGTAATCCTCGCAGTCGCCGCTTCCCTTTATCAGCGCCTCGATAGGCGTCGCCCAGTAATCTTCTTGCCCCCTGACTTTCCAATCAGTTTCGAAGCGCAGCTTGCGATTGAAGTACTCATTTATATCCTTCAGCTTTTTCTGCTCCGTCTCACCCTGAAATACGGTCAGTGCATCGTTCCAATCCCTGGCTGCAGCCACAGCGTTGCTGCCGTAGCGCTGCTGGACTGCCTGAATAACGCGCTCCAGCCGGAAACCCTCAACCGCTCCAGCCAGTAGCACGACGCCATGCAAGCAGAGGCAACCCAGCAATAATGCGTAACGATATTGTATTTTTTTCAACAGAGACTTGTCCGCAATTAACCTGCATCACAATTAGTTGGTGAGCCGCGCAGGTAAAAGGAAGCCCTGCATAAGTACTGTGGCTTTGTACCGATGCAGGGCTTTTTCAAAATAACATCAAGTTGCCCGTTAAGAAATCAGGCGTCGTTTACTTCTCTTCATGAACCGTGTAGTGAACTTCCACGCGGCGGTTCTGTGCACGGCCTTCTTCGGTATTGTTACCGGCTATCGGCTGTGCTTTTCCCATTCCCTTGGCAGTAATGCGATTGGCATTCACACCATTCCTCTCCAGCCAATCTTTTACCGCTGCAGCACGTTTTTCCGACAGCTTCAAGTTGTAGGTTTCGCTGGCAAGATCATCGGTATGGCCGACAACCTCCATGTCAGCTTCAGGGTACTGCCTGGCAAACTCAACGACAGGTTTCAGCCTGGCTTCGGCGCCGGGTTTCAGCTTGGCAGAATCGAGATCGAAGTTCGCGCCCGTAATGACTACAGGTTTGGCAGTCTTGATGATCTGCCTGGGGGTAAGAGCCACAACGGGAGGTGCAGGAGGCGCAGCCTTTACACGGGTCAACCTATCCTTTTCCAAGGCGAGATTAAATATGGCGTCCTTGTCGATCAGCGCAACGCCGACCGGTTCTGCAGGACAGGTGGTGAACATATCCTCATCCGGAGCGGTTTCCGGCTTTGGAGGCGTCATGTCGAGATTCTTGAGGTTGAGGGTATTGAGCAGATTGCCGGACGTCGCCTGGTATTTGGCATCAGCGATCATCAGATCCATTTCTGCGTTCACATAATCGCGCCTGGCCGTGTAATACTCGTTTTCGGAGTCAAGAACGTCAAGCAGCGTGCGCTGGCCGATATCAAACTGGTTGCGAAAGGCTTCGCGCACCTTGTCGATACTCAGCTGATGCTGATCAATGTACTGTATCTGCTCAGTCAGACGAAGGTGGTCGTTGAACGACATGGAGAGATTCTGGCGCACTTCGCGGCAGACCTTTTCGCGCAGATCCTTGGCGATATTGAGCTCTTCGGCAGCTTTGAGCTTCTTGGAAGTATCCTGGTTACCGCGGAAGAGGTTCCACGATACTGTGAGGCCGGCAGTTGACTCGTTAGTGTTGCCGTTATAGCCGCTAGCGTTCACATCATGGACCTTTTCGAGGTAGGCATCTACCCGCGGGTAATATCCGGATTTCTGTACCTCAACGTTGCGCTTGGCAGAAAGGATATTCTCGAAAGCAGCCTTGAGCCTGGGTGATTTTTCGAAACCCGTATTGATGCTTTCAGCACGCTGCTTGGGCAGATCCTTGGAAAGAACCGATGGCGGCGGCGCCATTTCGTCTTTGGGAAGTTCGCCAACAATGCGCTGGTAACGCGCGCTGACATCATGCAGGTTGGCAGTTTCTGTCAACAGGTTGGATTCGGCCAGGGCCAAGCGTCCGGCAGCGGTTTCCATATCGACCTGACGCCCTACGCCGGACTGGGCGCGCTCTTTGACTTTTGTATGAGCGAGGCGATGGGTAACGTAATTTTCTTCGGCAAACTCGACCAGCTTGCGGTGGCGCCAGACATCAATGTAAGCCTTGCTTGCTTCGAACGCAGCAGTTTCGGAGGCATCGAGCATTTCATAGAAGCGCACTATGGTTGAATGCTCAAGCCGCTTGGTGTCATTGAGCGTGGCAAAGCCCTCAAAAAGATTCTGGCGCAGCGTCACCTTTCCATTCTGGAAGTTGTATTTGCGCTCGCTGCCTGGTGGCGTATAAAGAGGAGATTCGCGCTCCTGGTAGGCTGTGCCATACAAGACATCCAATGAGGGCAGATTGCGACCCCACGTGACATCCCGCTCAAAGCCGCTGGCCTTGAACTCATGCCACTTTGCAACTACTTCCGGATTTGTCTGGACAGCCTTGCTGGCAATTTCGTTAAGTGTTACCGGAGCGGCTTGAACCCCCGAGACAGCTGAGCCAATAAGCATAGCTATGGCTGACTTTCTAAAAATTGGCAGCATTTGGTATCTTCCCTATTATTGCGTACTGTTAATTTTAACCCTAATAACCGGATTGTTATGGTAAATCATAAACCATATCCCTCGGGCTCGATAGCATTCCCCTCGGCAAACCGGAAAGCCCAAGTGTGATATGCAGATATCCAGCTGCGATTTACCCGGTCATTGTTTGCAATGGCCGGGTAAAAAGAAAGCCCATACAGACAATCAGCCGATTTTCACAACACCAGTACCCTCAACAACCAGATTAGGGTTGGCGACACTCGCGTCAAATACCACCTCAATTAACTGAACGTTTGTGCCAGCGGTTGCGGTAACAGTAATCGCATTCGTGCTCGAATCATACGCGGAGAACTCGATGCTCGCAGAATGATTCGTGACGAGATCGCTCAAGTCGAGCTTGTCCGCACTGCTGAAATCCGTCACCTTGTCCATTGCTGTGCCCGCCGGGACATCTGCGAATGTCCAGACGAAGGTATCGGCGCCCGTGCCTCCACTCAGTATGTCGTTGCCCGTTCCGCCATTCAGCGTGTCATCACCCGTACCCCCTTCGAGGATATCGGTTCCGGCTCCGCCGTTCATTATGTCATTGCCTGCACCGCCAAGCAGATGGTCATTTCCAGCATTGCCGTTCAACGTGTCATTGCCGGCTCCGCCATAAACAATGTCGTTGCCTCCCTGGCCGGAGAGCGTGTCATTGCCATCTTCTCCACCGACAAAATTGGCGTTGTTGTTTGAAGTGGAACTGTAGTCGTGATCAGCAATGCTTACGGTCAGGGTAGCCGTGGCCGTATCCCCGTCGGGCTGCTTCAGCATGTAAGTAAACGTGTCTGTCGCGCCTGCCGTAATATCGGTTGTGTCTGGCGTGTAGGTGTAGGCACCGCTGGCAGACATATGTAGCGTGCCATAAATACCTGCAATGTCAGTGGCGCCTGAAGAGAGAACCGTCGTGCCATTCACATCTGCGACCACAGCCCCTTCGCTACCCGGAGCGTCGTTGCTCATGACATTGCCGCTTGCCGCCAGGCCTGCAACCCAGGCAAGGTTGGGGGCAGTAACGTTGAATGTCTGCGTCGTTGCCGGCGTGTAAGTGTAGGCCGTATAGCTCAAATTCTTGAGCGTCACCGAGAAATTGCCGGTAGACGTATTGTCATCGGCAACCATCCTTACAAAATATTGGCCGCTTTGGGTAATACCACCGAAAGTTGCTGTCCCGTCCGCAGTGAATGACTGCGCTGAGCCAACCATGTTGCCGGCATTATCGTAGAGAACCACCGTCAGCGAATCGCCACTCTTATAGTTGGTCAGATCCACGGTTACCGAAACACTTGCCGGATGGTCGGCATCTGCGGACAGGGTAAATTTTGCGGTATCCTTGGTAACAGCAGGGCTGGGTGAAGTATCAGTAGGATCGGCCGCCCAGTAACCCATCACAGCCATGCTGGACGCTGACGCACTCCAGCTTGCCGGAATGGAAACCGTACCAGATTCGGTAACAGTGCCGCTGGTCTGCCAATAACCTTCAGTTGCCGTGCCTGTATCATCGCTGGCGGCAACCTCGCTACGGTCAGTAATACCCAGACGCAGCACGGCGTTGCTGGTCGAACCATCGGCATCCTGCACGGTGTAGGCAAGATCGACGACCAGCGGATCATTGATGTCCACAACGTCAGGGGTGTACACATAGCTGCCATCACCCTTGATGGCGACGGTGCCGGCCGTACCCAGATTCAGCGTATGGGTAGTGGACGTCGTCGCGAAGGTGTATGTACTTGCGCCGTAAGTAACAGAGACCAGCGCAGGATCGTCCCAGCCATCACTGCCTGCCGCATCGTTGTCCAATACGTTACCGCTGATTGTGGGGACAACAATTGTGGTTTGCAGAGTGCTCGACAAGTCAGCTTCATTCGTGACCACAATGCCATTCAGTTGCGTCTCGGTCTTGCCGTTCCATGCCACCGGATCCAGGGCGCTTTGGGTGACGCCACTGCCGACGCCAATGGCATAGGAAACGATGTCATTGGTATTAAGGAAGGTTTTCCATGCGGCCTCTTCCGTGGAATTGATGCCATTTCCGCCGCTGCCCGTGGTCGGTTCGCCATCCGACAGGAAGTAAGACACATTTTGGCCTCCGACAATCTTGCCGGAGGTGGCGAATGCGGTCTGCGCCACTGAAAGCGCCGCATCATAATTGGTGTAACTGCCGGTGCCGGAACTGCTGCCAGCCTGCAAACCATTCACCAGGGCCTTGGCCGTCGCGATATCGACCCACCCCGTGCCAAGAGCCTTTGCATCCCCTGCATCAGTACCATCATCATCGCCACTGAATTGCACCACACGCACCAGCGTCGGGCTCAAGCTTCCGTAACTATCCAGCAAGTCTGTGACTGCAAGTTTCGTTGCCTCCAAACGGCTCATGCTCGATCCGTTGTATGTCACGGTATCCGTCATGCTTTGTGAAACATCAATGGTCAGCATCAGATTCGTGGCTCCAACCTGGCCCTCCGTCACATAAGCATTGTCATCCACCGCTGTGGGCACGCTGTCCACTTTGACAGAGAAGCTGGCTGGGACAGCATCCCCGTCACCGTCGGTAGCAGTGGCCGTAAAATTCAAGGTCAATTCGGACGGCACGATCTTGTCTATCAGGCTGAAATCCTGAATGCGCACCGCATCATTGGAATCGGGAGAATCGAAGCGCACCTGGATGCTGGAAAATTCCGCATCCGACTGGATATTCACCACTTGGGATGGCGCCACACTCTGCAACCCAGTCAGGCTGACCGAGCCTGAATCCACCACATTGCTGCCGCTCGCGTCGTATGCCTTCCAGTAAATCGTTGTGGCATCGACGCCGCCCCCCTGTGCGGCCACTGTGAACTGCATGCCATCGACAGGCGCAATCACCGAGGCGACAAAGCCTTCGTTGTCCTCCATGTTGCCATTTCCCACCCCGAAACCACCGCTGTTCGGGTTGATGTCATCGACACCGCTGCCCGTCGAATCGATCGGTGCAAATGTAGTAGTGTCAAACTGCAAGCCGTTAAACGTCACGGAGTTGGCGCCGGTAGTCAAAGTGACAGTCTCTTGGGGGCCACCAGCAGAAACTTGACCAAAGTTGAGCGGTATCAATTTGGTCGGCTGCGGCGTGACCAGATCAAAGACGTAGGTGCCGTTATTGTTCAACGCCACTGAGTAGAAAACCGCATCGCTACCGTCGTAAGCGTTATTGTCGCCGTTGATGGTGGCAGTCAATGTCTTGCCGTCTGCAGACAGGTTATGCGTAATACCCGCCAGGTCAGGCCAGCCTGTCAGCGTCAATGCACCACCATCAGCTCCTAACGACAAGCCAGTGATGTTGCCCGTAGTCGACGCAACGGCATTACCCACAACCAGGCTTTCGATGCTGGCAAGAACGGGGGCATCGTCAACAATACTGATCTTCACGGGTACTGTCTTTATACTAACGTGCCCATCCTGCACCGTGAGCACAAACGAATCTGCTCCCGGCTCGATATTCGCCCCGGATGCATCATTATCTACAGCACTTGTCAGCGTGTAGGTCCACTTCCACTGATTCGCATCAGCATCAAACGCCACATCCACAGTGCCGTAGCTCGCTGCACCGGCCGTCACGTTCAGGCTGTCGCCTTGATCAACATCACTCACATTGAAGTAACCCGACACTGTCTTCGTCGTATTTCCAACCTGGCTTCCCTGCGCCAACCCAGCTTCAAATACGCTCCCTGCAGTAGATGCGAAGGAAATCGTTGGCACGTCGTTGGTGCCGGTGATGGTCACGGTGACTGTGCCGCTGGCCGTGCCGTCCTGGCTGTGTACGGTGAAGGTGTCCTGCACTTGCTGGCCGGCGGTGAGTTCGTCGTGCGCGCCGTTGCCGGTGTAGGTCCAGGCGCCAC